>NZ_RPSJ01000006.1:0-270792 GCF_003946765.1 Bacillus sp. 2D03
ATATTCATTACTACAATCACAAAAGAATTAAAACAAAACTAAAAGGATTGTCCCCTGTGCAATACAGAGTTCAATCCTTAGTAGCTGCTTAATATATTTGTCTAATTTTTTGGGTTCAGTTCAAATTCAAGCGGTCTTTTCATTAGTTTGCTTTATAAAATTGTTGGATGGCTTCGTCGATGTAAACCCAGCCTTTCCAACCTAAGTGCATATGATCTTTTAAGAAGTATTTATCGTATTCATGATTTGAGAAGTCGGCAATTGGATAACCAGCTTTTTCAATTTGCTCATGAACTTTCTTATAGTATGCTTCGCGGCGTTCTTTTGGGAAGCCAGCGTAGTCGTACCAAGGACCTTTGACAGGAACAGAAATGAAGAGTGGTTTTGCACCAGATTGTTTTAATAAATCAAGTACAATTTGTAAATCTTCATATTCTGGCGATTGGTCATAAGCATCATTTTTTAAGTAACCTTCACGTTGCTTTAATTTTTTCTTAATTTTGCTATTGAAGTAACCATCTTCGATACCATATTCATTAGATCCAGATTCTGCTGCACCTGTTTGATCCGCATGTTTACGAGCCTCTTCCCAGTTCATTTGTTTTAATGAAGGGTCAAGCTTCTCTTTGTGCGGTTTAATATTAAACATAGCTGTAAATAAATCTTTACGATCTAAAATGTTACGGTAAATATAAGCGAAAGGTTTAGCAGCAAGTGCTTTTACTTTATACTTCGTATCATCATAAGCGATACCTTCAAGCGAGATTTTTAATAAAGTTTCTTTTTTTACAATCTCAAAGTTTAATAAACGCTTTGCAATTTGTTTTTTCATTTCAGGTTTTAAATCATTGTTGAAAATGAAGTGGTAACCTTGTTGTTTTGAAAAGTTAGGTGCAAAGTGCGTCTCGTCAATACCTTGTGGTACAAACCATTGCGGAGAAAGAACGAATACCATTTTCTTATCTTTCAATTGATCCATTGTAGATGCGAAGTTTAACACATGTACAAGGTCTTGTGTTCCGCCGCGTCCAAGAAGGAATGGCGTAAATCCTTCAGGCTTTACTTTAAAATAATTAGATGGATGGAAAGCATCCATACGTGCGAATTCCGATGAACCGTACATCGGAAGATATTTTGGATCTGCTAACATCTTTTGCTGTAAAATCATACTTTGAATTTTTTCTTCTTTTAAAGAAGTAGCAGCTTGTTCTACTTTTTCATCACTTAAAAGTGGAAGTAGGAAGCGCGTTGGAATAAGTAAGAATACAGCAAAAAGGGCCAATGCTAAAAGCATCGGACCAAATTTTGCTTTGTTCATCGGATTTCTTCCAACTTTTTAATAACCATGTTTGGTGTAGCCCACTCGTCACGGTCAAAATCAGAAATAGAAACTTCAATATCTAAACGCTCTTGGAATTCAACTAATAAAGATACTACAGCGAAAGAATCAAGGATACCTTCCTCAAATAATTGAACATCTAAGTTTTCTTTCACAATATCGTTTTCACATACTTCTTCTAAAATATCTAATACTTGCTCTTTGAATTCTGCCATTTTTAAAATCTCCTTTATATCCGAAATTATTATATGTGCAACTTCTTAATGGAATAAGAAGGGTGCATTAAAAGTATCTGTTAAGGTGTCCAGAGAAGATTAGGAAACCGAAACATACAACGTGGAACGTAATTACAATCGCAAGGACGTGTGTAAATTTATTGTTTGGCCAAAACTTATGCTTTTTGTTTTTTCGTTCGAAAATATCGAATAAAATGAACAGTGCGGCATGATAGAGACCATAAATAACATATTGTGCAACAGCGCTTCCTTGGATGTGCCAAATTCCCATAATGAAGAAGTTTAAAAATGCACCGATATACGAAATTGTGTAACGGTTCTTAATTAACTTTTTCTTCGTTGCAAAAAAGACGAAACGCATGTAAATAAAATCACGGAACCAGAATGATAAACTCATGTGCCAGCGGTTCCAGAAGTCTTTAATATTACGACTAAGGAATGGCTTATTAAAGTTTTCTGGCGTTTTAATTCCCATCATGTAACTGATACCAATTACGAACGCACTATAACCTGCAAAGTCAAAGAATAATTGCATGCTAGTAGCGTACATAAAAATCACATTAGATAAAAGTGTATCTTGATTGGCGAATACGGCCTTTACAAGATATGTTGTTATCAAGTGTGCAATTATAAATTTGTACAGAAAACCTTGGAAAATACGGTTAAGTCCTGTATATAGTAACTTTTGATATTCTTCACCGCTAGGTGGCTTTTGAATATCTTTTTGGAATCTACGGTAACGATCAATAGGTCCACTTGAAATCGCAGGGAAGAATAAAACAAACTCCCAGAAATTAAAGAAGGAAAGTTCTTTAATTAAATTATCACGAACTTCAAAGACCATTTGTACAGCTCTAAATGTTACGTAAGACATACCTGCGAAAACAATAAAATGTAATTCAGGTACAAACGGTGCAATTTTTGCCAAAATAAGAGGCAAAATCGATAAAATAACAGCTATGCAAAACATGAATGTACTATTATTTTGTTTTCTTAAAATTAAATAGCCTTTAATAAGGGCATATTGCCAAATAATAAATGCGGCTAACATAATCGCTTGCTTCGGTTTATCTGAGAAGATAATAGCAATCATGACTAATGTTAATACTGCATTATATTTACGCAACATTTTACCTTTTAATCCAGCTATGATAGTAGGTATTAATAAAATGCCCACTATAGCGAAAAAATAAAATGATCCATATGCGGTCATGCTGTAACCTCACTCAATAATTTTTTGCGATCTACCTTTCCATTTGGTGTCATTGGAATAGAAGATTGATACATGAATTTACGTGGAATCATGTAGTTTGGTAATCGCTCATTGAGTTCTTTTTTGATTGCAGATGTTAATTTGAATTCTTTTTCAAATGAATGTTCTCCAGGAACAACAACCGCTAATAAATAATCGTATTTTTCACCTTTTTTAATTGGAACGATAACTGCACCTTCTACGTAAGAACACGCACGAAGGTGATGCTCAATTTCTTCTAATTCCATTCGATAACCATGCAGCTTAATTTGGAAATCAAGACGACCATTATAGAATAGAAGACCATTTTCAACATAGCCAGCATCGCCTGTTTTATAGGCGCGCTCACCGTCAATCATAGTAAATGCTTTTTCTGTTAATTCAGGGCTTCCTAAATATCCAACGCTTACGCTTGGACCGACAATTACGATTTCGCCTTTTTCACCATCAGGTGCAATCGTACCATCTTCTTTCATAATAAGAAGGCGACAGTCTGATTTACAATAGCCAACTGGAAGTGATTTGTATTGATCAAGCACTTCTTCTGTAACGTGAATACCTGTTACAGCGACAGTAGCTTCTGTTGGACCGTAAGTATTCATAATTGTTGCTTTCGGGAAACGCTCAATTAATTTTCTAGCCACTTCATTTGGTAACACTTCACCGCAGAATAAGAATGTTTTCATGTTCGGTAGCATACTCTCAGAGAAAGATGCTTCCATTAAACACATTTCAGCGAAAGAAGGTGTGGAAGTCCATACTTGAATATCCGATTGCTTTAAAGAAGCAAACAAGTCTTTTGGACGCGCAATCATATCTTTATCGATTGCCCAAAGTGTACCACCTGTTACTAATGATGGGTAAATATCCATTACAGATAAATCGAATGAGAAAGGTGCTTGATTTAAGAATACTTGCCCTGTTTGTAAGTTGAAATCTTCTACAGCCCATTTTGTAAAGCTAACAAGGCAGTTATAAGTAATCTGAACCCCTTTCGGATTACCTGTGCTTCCTGATGTGTAAATAATGTAGAAGTTCTCATCACCTTTTACCGCATGTTCAGGATTTGGAGTGTTCCCTTTATGAGTAAAGAAAATATCTTTTAAGTTGTCTTCACTTACGATGCGAACTGGTAAATCAGTTACAGTTACTGCTGTTGCCGATAAAAGTAATTTCGCACCAGAATTTTCAGCAATACGTTGTACACGATCAGCTGGGATAGATAAATCTACAGGAATGTAAGCATGTCCAGCTTTTACACATCCTAAAAAGTTAATAATCATTTCAGGTTGCATATGGCCATACACCATAATTGGTGAACGATCGTCTGGATACTCAGAAGAAATCCAATGTGCTAACGCATCAGAATCTTCCTTTAATTGTTTGTACGTAATTTTCGCATCTCGCCAAACAAAAGCGGTTTGATCAGGCGTTTCTGCAGCCCACTTTTCAATTTGTTCTAATAACTTCATAACGTTCCCACCCTAGAATTCATTGTAAATAAATGTACTTGTGTTTGTATCATGGAATCCATACAACCAAAGTAATGCAAATAAAATTGCAAGATAATAAACCGTCTTTGCAACCCATTGTGTGAGTGGTCGAGACCATATCTCTTTTAATCTTTCCATGTCTTTCCCTCTCTTAATGAAATAATAGCTCTTTGTAGGTATCATGTCCTACATTATTGTGAAAAAAACAAAATCCCACATTTTAGGTAAAAATAAGTCAAAAGGCTCTTTTTTGATATTAGCACTAAATACTAAAAAAGAAAATCCCTAACTTAGCAATTATATTACATTCAGCATGAATTTGTAATGGGTTTGACATGTAAATAGAAAGTGGATTGTGTGAATACATAAAAGTGGACTATAAGAATACGTAAAAATACAGTATTTGTTTTTATTAATCATTCAAGACGGAGTAAACTTTTAAATTTCTAGTTCTTTTGAAAAGGAGGAAATTATCATGAATAGAGTGTGGAAGAATCTAATTTCGGAAGAAAATATCGTGAAATGGAGAAGGCACTTCCATAAGTATCCGGAATTATCATTTCATGAAAAAGAAACTTCGCAATTTATATATGATACATTATGCTCATTTTCTTCTTTTGAAGTAACGAGACCGACGAAGTATAGTGTACTAGCAATTAAAAGAGGTGTGAAGCAAGGGAAAGTAATTGCGATTCGAGCTGATATAGATGCTTTGCCAATTCAAGAGGAGACAAGTAAATCTTATACATCTGTGAATAAAGGAATGATGCATGCATGTGGGCACGATGCTCACACAGCTATTTTATTAAGCACAGCAGAGGTGCTATCAAATATAAAGGAAGATTTTGCAGGTGAGATTCGTCTATTCTTTCAGCACGCAGAAGAGGTGTATCCTGGCGGGGGACAAGAAATGGTTGAGGCAGGTGTAATGGACGGTGTTGATTATGTAATAGGTTTACATGTTATGTCTGGATTAGAAAGCGGAAAGATAGGAATTGTGTATGGGCCGATGATGGCGGCACCAGACGTATTTACAGTTGAAATTCAAGGCAAAGGAGGACATGCGGCGCGGCCAGAAGAAACGATAGACCCTATTGCTATCGGAGCACAGATTATTACAAATTTACAACATATCGTATCAAGAAATACGAGTGCTTTTATGCAAAGGGTTATTTCAGTTACACAATTTCATGGGGGAACGGCTGACAATATTATTCCTAGTACAGCAACTTTAATGGGAACCGTTCGTTCATTTAATCAAGCATTGAGGGTGGAAGCAGAAGGGAAAATCGAGAAAATTGTGAAAGGAATTACAGAAGCACATGGAGGATCGTATACATATACGTATCGATATGGATATGATCCGGTTATTAATGATGAATATATTACGAAAATAGTAGAAGAAAGTGCACTACATTTGTTTGGGAATGAGCGTGTTGTGAAGCTTGAACCTTCTATGGGTGGGGAAGATTTTTCAGCATATTTAAGAAAAGCACCCGGTTGTTTCATTAAATTAGGAACAGGTAATGAAAATATATATACTTGTTATCCACATCATCATCCGAAATTTGACGTGGATGAATCAGCATTAATTTGTGGAGTGGAGTTATTTTTAGAGACGACTATAAGATTACTAAAATCATAGAAAAACAAAAAAAGGCAACTGCACTCTATTGCAGTTGCTTTTATTTCTTTCCGTCAGAGAGGGCTGAGAAAGAACTATGCTCATTCATAGTATATGAATAGCTAACGGACAAGCTTGTACATTTTAATCATTTTTTAAAAAATAGTTGTTGACATTGATAATCAATGTCAATTAATCTAAATGTAGTTGAAATTGATAATTATTATCAATAGGATGGATGCGACATATTAATGAGAAAAAATTTTCACCTTCTGCGGAGGGGATTAAAAGATAAAAATAAAGATAAAGATGTTGATCAGCATATGGAATGGCAAAGAAATGTAATTCGGTCTGAATATGTAGATGAGAAGAAGAGCATTCAAACAGAAAAAGAGATACAAAGTAAAGGGAGAGGTTCAGTTGAGTAAGTTAGTAATGATTTTTGCAAGTATGAGTGGAAATACCGAGGAAATGGCTGACCACATTGCCGGCGTAATTCGTGAAACAGAAAATGAAATTGAAGTTATTGATATTATGGATTCACCAGAAGCTTCTATATTAGAACAGTATGATGGAATTATTTTAGGTGCATACACTTGGGGAGATGGTGATCTTCCTGATGATTTCTTAGATTTTTATGATGCAATGGATTCTATTGATTTAACTGGGAAAAAAGCGGCAGTATTCGGATCATGTGATTCGGCTTATCCGAAATACGGAGTGGCAGTTGACATTTTAATAGAAAAGCTACAAGAGCGCGGGGCAGCAATTGTGTTAGAAGGACTAAAAGTAGAATTAACGCCAGAAGATGAAGATGTAGAAAAATGTATACAGTTTGGAGCTGAATTTGTAAAATACCTTTCTTAATGGCAGAAGGGAGATGAAGAGCAAGTGCATGAGAAAATCTCAATCAAAACGATGACAGATTATCATTTGTATGATTTTATGCGTTGTCCGCATAAATTTTATTTTCGTCATATAAAAAGAAGAGAACCTTCTTCATTTGAATGGCAACAAATAGCACAAATGATTGTCAATCAAATTATTAACGAGTATTACATGCTACCTGCGGGTCAACAAACGAAAATTGTACTTTTAATATTAATAGAAAAGTATTGGAAAAAAGTAAGGATTAATATGTTTGCTTCGAAGACGGAGTACTATATTGTATTAGCGAAGCTAACAGATCACTTATTACAGTTTGTTGAAAAGGATGATAGTCAGACACCACCATTGTTTTTATACGAGAAGTTTCAAACATATATGGAAGAGTTAGGTGTCCACATGTCATTGACATTTGAAGTTGGTGAGTGGAGTGCTGAGTCGTTTGTAATTAAAAAGTATGTTGTCGATGCAGATGAGGAAATGCTTGCTCTTTGTCAGAAGCTAATGACAGTATTCGGTTATAAAGCTTTCGGCGTTCTTCCAGGAAAGATTGAAGTTATTAATTTAATAGAAGGAACTAAGTATGAGTACATTCCGAAACAGGAAGATATTATAACTGGAATGGCTGATTTATCTAGAATGAAAGAAATGTTGCAACAACCTGAGCATTATACAGAGCGTCATTTTCGTTCTGAGTGTATAAGTTGTGCATTTCGTAGTGAATGCCAAGGGGAAGAAGTAAAGAAAGAAGCGGAGCAGAAGAAAAATATCGTACATTAAAGGATGCAACTTTGCATCCTTTTTTGTTGTTGACATGAAAAGCTTTTCATCATTTACCGTATATTTGTAGCAGATTTTAATAAAGGGAGGAATAATCAATGAAAGATGAAACGAAAGTATTTCAATGGTTAAAAGAACAGAATGCTCCTTTTGAAATTCAACTGCAAATTTTACAGGCATTTCAATTGTATAAAGTCATTGTTGAAATGGATAAAAAGTTAATGTTGTATGAGGAGAGAGTATATAGGGAGAGAATGTAATCTCATCCCTGTAATCTCATCCCTGTAATATCGTTTTTAGCTGTTCTGTGCCTGTAATGAATTCGAGTTTATTCTCTGACTCAAAGTTATAAATAATATTATGTAGTAAAGGACTGTATTGATAAAAGATAGTAATGCGATGAATGAGTAATGGATCATGATGAGAAATAAGTGTACTGTACTGTTCATATACAGATGTAGTAAACTCATGTCCGAAATCATAATATAGTCCTGCAAAATCAAAAGCAGGATCGCCAATTTGCGCATCACCAAAATCGATAACACCTGAAATGCTTTTGTTATGCTTGTTAAATAAAATGTGATGATGAGTAAAATCAGCGTGAATGATTGTATTTTGAAAAGTGGATGTAGCTAAACATGCAAAGAAATTTTCAAATAAGCGATTTAAGGCTAGTTTCTGTAATGAAGTAAGGCTAGTAGTGAGATATTGGTTTAATTTTGTTTGTAGCTCTTTCCAGTAGGTACATGTTTTTTCAATAGGGAAACATAGCGTTGTAACTTGGTGTAAAGGAATGCTATGTAGTACCGCAAGGAAAGTAGCTAATTGTGTAATAATTGCTTTCAGCTCTGGATCCTCCAGCGTGGCAACTGTGTCTGTTTTTAATGGTTCACCATGAATGAGAGTATAGTAACTACAAAGAGGAACCTCATCAGATTCATTTTTATAAATTAGGTGATATTGTGGAACTTCGATTTCTTGTAGTGATTGAGTGAGAATTGCGCATAGTTCTTTTTCTAACGGAATTCGCATCGCATATTCCTGTTTTCGTGGGAAACGAAACAATAGCTCATCATTTACTATAATTGCTACATTATCCCATCCTTCTTCATTTTGTTTATATGAATGTATAGAAAGATTAGGCAAAGCTTCTTTTATATAATGTTTGTAAGAGTCCATAATTGTTCCTCGTTTCTAAGTTAAGTTATTCCACTTTATGATATCAGAATTTTCTTTCTATATGTTAAAATATAGCTATCATTATGAAGAAGGACGGGAGTATTACGAAAAAAAGACTGTTAATCAGTTCTCTATGTATCGCTTTTGTATTGTTTTGGTCATATAAAGAGGAGGTTTTTGCTACCTTTAAACCGATTGATCAGTACGAGTTAAATAAGGAGTTAAAGAACAAAAGTATAGAAAATTTAACTCATAATGAAATGAGAAAGGTAGGAGAGCATTTTGTGACCGAGCAACTATCAGTGTTTGGGTCTACTAATAAAGAAGATGTGAAACGAAAAGGTGAAGAACTATTTTTAAATAGAGGGTATGAACAATTAATGGGAAATTATTATCCAAATCGTTTTCGAGATTTAGAGTATAAATTTACAAACGAGGAGGTACGTGAAGAGACCGATGAGAGTTTTCTTTATCAAGCTGTAGCGTACGTTGCGGGTACTGAAAATGGTAAGAGAAGTGAAATGAAATTGAATTATGAAGTGAAAATTGTAAAGGTTAATAATATATTTATGGTGCTAGAACAAAAGCAGAGCGTACAATAAAGGAAATTCATTGCTCAATAGAACATTTGGGGGGTGTATTACTTAATGCGGAATAAAAAGGCCCTCAAGGAATAAAGGGCCTTTAAAGATTTTCATTTTGTTGACCAAGTTCTTTTTGAGCAATATATAAATTTCCTTGCTCGACTTGTTTAAGGGTATGAACAGAATCTCCTGCATATCCTTTTTGTGTTTTAACAGTTCTTTTTGAACGATTGGAATCTTGTTTCTTCATATAATAGGCCACCTTTCATCAAAAATAAACGAAAATGATAAGTATGAGTAATACAGCAGCGAAAATGGTAATGCCCATTAAAAACGAAGTGTTTTTATATTTAGGTGGCTTATGTACATCTTGCCGATATCCAGGTGAAATTTCAGGGGCAAATTCTTCATCGAATGATTGCTTTTTTTCTTTGTCGTCCATATGTACCCACCTTTCTTTTTCATTATATTATACGTTACAAGAAAAAATATGATAAAGAAAACAGCCGCTTTATTATTAGCGGCTGTTTTGTGTTGTATATTTTCGTTGTACTTGAAAGAGACGGATAAGTAGGAAGGCAGCGCCAAATGCTAGACCGATAATAAGACCGATCCAATAGCCTTTTGCGGCCCATTCTGTATACGTTGCTAATATATAACCTAGTGGTAGACCTATTATCCAATAAGCAATTAAAGTCATAATTAGAGCGACATTTACATCTTTATAACCACGCAGAGCTCCTTGTACAGGAGTTGCAATTGCATCTGAAATTTGAAATAAAATCGCAAAGATAAGAAATTCTTTTGCTAAATGATGAACTTTTGCATCTGTCGTATAAATAGAAGCAATTTGATCATCAAAGAAGTAGAGAAGAATCGAATATAATAAAGCAAAGGCAAGGGCTAATCCAATTCCAATCAGTCCGTATTGTTTTGCATTATCGAAACGTTTTGCACCAACTTCGAATCCGACCGCAATAGTCATTGCCATTGCTAAACTTAGCGGAGTCATATATAACAAGGAAGCAAAGTTCATAGCTGCTTGGTGAGCTGCAATAGTTGTCGTACTAAAATTACTCATCATAAGCGTTACCGCAGCGAAAATACTCGTTTCAAAAAAGATAGCAAATCCGATAGGGACGCCAAGCTTTAAGAATGCTGTCCAACTCGAAAGAGAAGGGCGGTATAATTGTTTGAAAATGTTGAAAGAGGCAAAAGGCTCTTTCGTCTGAATAATAATGACTGTAATAATTAAAATGCACCAATATGTTGCAGTGGAAGCAATTGCCGCTCCGACACCACCAAGCTTTGGGAAACCGAAGTTACCAAAGATTAATAAGTAATTTAATATTACGTTAATTGGTAATGATAGTAATGTAATAATCATCGTTGTTCGAGTTTTTCCTAATGCATCAATAAATCCACGTAAAACCGTGTAAGTGAATAAAGGTATAATTCCTATTGCGATAATACTTAAAAATTGAGCTGCAATACGTTCCACAGGTTCTTCTAAGCGCATGCCGTTTAAAATAGGTGAAACGACGAAGAAACCGATGAGGATAACAACGAAGCTAGCACAAATTGCTAAATAAACTGCTTGTATGACAACGTGAGGAACGTCCTCTTTTTTCTTGGACCCAACGAGCTGGGCAACAATGGGAGTCGTGGCCATTAAAATCCCTGTTAACCCAGTACTAACTGGAATCCATATACTTGTTCCAATTGCGACACCTGCTAAATCAGTTGGGCTTGCATGTCCTGACATTGTTGTATCGAAAAAGCTCATCGCAAATAATGACATTTGCGTTACGAAAATCGGAAAAAATAGTAATACAAATTGCTTTAACTTTTGTGAGAATGAAGTAGTTTCTTTCATAAAATCCCCTTTCCGTATAAAAAAACAAACTCTTACTATCATACAATTTAATCAAAGATTAGAAAAGAAATACGCGCCTACAACATATGAAACCAATAAAAAAAAGGATGCACTTTGAAAAGGGATAAGGTATTATGATAAGGTGTGAAAAAATTACATATTATTTGTTATTAAGGAGGCACTACTTGTGGCTGATTGGTTAATTGGTTTAATCATGGGTGCTGTTGAAGGGTTAACAGAGTTTCTACCAGTATCATCAACAGGACATATGATTTTAACAGGACATTTAATTGGATTTGACGATGAGAGAGCGAAAGTTTTTGAAGTTGTTATCCAATTGGGATCGATTTTAGCAGTTGTTGTTATATTTTGGAAGCGTCTATGGTCGTTAGTTGGAATAGGTAAAGTAACAGACGGACCATCGTTAAATTTATTACATATTATTATCGGGATGATTCCTGCCGGGGTACTTGGCGTATTATTCCATAGCACTATTAAAGAGGTTTTATTTGGTCCAGGACCAGTTGTTATTAGCTTAGTAGCCGGTGGTATTTTAATGATTGTTGCTGAGAAGTTTTCAAAACCAAGTACAGCAAGAACGTTAGATGAAATCACATATAAACAGGCATTTACAATTGGAATGTTCCAATGTTTAGCTCTTTGGCCAGGATTTTCTCGTTCTGGTTCTACAATAAGTGGTGGTTTATTAGCTCGCGTGTCGCATACAGCGGCAGCTGAATATACGTTCATTTTAGCGGTACCGATGATGGTAGCTGCAAGTGGCTTAGATTTAATTAAAAGCTGGGATGTATTAAGCTCAGCAGATATAACGCTATTTGTAACAGGATTTGTAACTGCATTCGTTGTTGCGATGCTTGCAATTGTTTCATTCTTGAAATTATTATCTCGTGTAAAACTAACACCGTTCGCTTATTATCGTTTCATTTTAGCTGCGGTATTCTATTTCTTCATTATGTAAAATAAAAACCTGCCGAGCTCGGCAGGTTTTTATTTTACTAATTTTTCTATCATGTTTTCCATTACATGTTCCCAAAGAGAAGTATCATCAGCTAATGTAGCACGGAAATTAGCATACATTTCTTTTTGTTTTTCTTCGAATGTTGGATCTTCTTTTTCAGGTAATGTAGCGCGCATTGAAGTTACTAATTCTTGTACTTTTGGAGCGCGTGGTCCAAAGACGGCTTGTTCATTTCCATCTTTATCAATGAAAATAAAGATTGGAATCGCACGTGCTGTTCCATTTGTTAAATATTGATCCATTAATTCTAAGTTTTCATCGCGAATTAATAAACGCATATCAATATTTGCAACTTCAGAAATTCGTTTCATAACAGGTACGCATAAAAGAGCATCGCCACACCAATCAGCAGTTAATACGATAACACGCCAGCCATCATTTTGACGTTCTTCTAATACAGGAAGTAATTCATTTGGAATTAAAAAATTATTGTAAATGTGTAGTAGCTCGTATTGGTTTACTTGCATTTCATTCACATATGTATCAAAGGACATACCTTTATCAGCCCATTGTTGTAAGTTCATAATTAACACCTCTTTAGTAAGATTTGCTTTCATTGTACCAACTTTTATATAGAAAAGCTTGTATTCTTACTCTTTCTTGTCACTTAATAATTTATTTAATAGAAAAAAGAATAGTACGACACATAATTCAGTTAAGTTGGACATTTGTACGCTTTCTATCCAATCATCAGCAGTATGAATGACGAACCAATCTAGTGTAATTTCAATGAATGAGAAAAGAGTGAGAGAAATCCAATTTGGCATGTTTTGAGTTAATGGATATAGCAGCGCTTTGAAGAAACTGAAAATAAATAATGTAATACCATCTAAGAAAGTGATTAATAGAAAAAAGAGAAGTAAAGCAGTACGTGAACTATACGCTATACCTGTAATTTGAAAGATTCCTACATATACAAAAAATATAAATGTAAAAACTATAATGAGAAAAAGAGCAATAATACTAATGATAATTGTTTTATCTTTTAGGCTGAGATTTGAGAACCTATCCTCCTCATGCATTAAAATACCCCTTTTTCTGGAAGTTGACTTCATTTTATCATGAAATACATATTAAAAAACTACGAATTATGGGAAAATAAGGTGACAAAAAGTAAGATTTCATGTAAAATTATTAATAAGGTTTTTATTTAACTAAATGAAATAAAAGGAGCTGTCAATGTTGTCTCAAAATCGAGAGCAATTAATGGAAGAACTATCGACAAATGTGTTTGCTATGTTTCGCACGTTGCGTAATGATATCGGAAAAATATTCGGTGGTTACATACCGTGGAATGAATTCATCGTCCTAAGAATATTAAATCGTACGAATAAAGAAATGGTATCGCGTGTAGCAAATGAATTAAATGTGTCGAATAGTCATATTACAGCTGTTACAGAAAAATTAATTAATAAAGGTTTTGTAACTCGTTCACGTTCTACATCAGATCGCCGAGTTGTGTATTTAGAGATTACAGAACAAGGGAAAGATTTAGTTGCGAAAATGGAAGATGCGAAAAAACAATATTTACAAGAAAGATTCTCTGCACTTTCAGAAGATGAAATGAATGTAATGATTTCAATTTCCAAAAAACTTATTTAAGTGATTATAAACAAGAAAACGCTTACGTGATAAAATAGAAGGTCTTCCTTATAGATGGGAGATCTTCTTTCGTGTGTAATAGATGTTAATAAATAAAATGTGTATGAAAAAAGATAGAGCGCCATACTACTAATACAAGGAAGGAGGGAGAAATATGACGAATCGTAACGGTAGTAAAGGGAGCGGTAATCAAGGATCACCAAAGTCCGGCCAATTTAATCAGGAATTTAGCACTGAATTTGAAACTGGTAATGATAATAAAGGAAAAGAATATCGTTCTAAAAAAGGGAGTAAATCAAAAAAGGAGTGAAATAATTCACTCCTTTTTTGATTTACGATGCTGCCGATTGATCCGTATTATATTTTTCTTCTGATTTTGCGACAATCATTGCGCAAATTGCATCCCCAGAAATGTTTACAGCTGTTCTAGACATATCTAGAATACGGTCAATACCGATAATTAAAGCGATACCTTCTACTGGTAGATTTACTTGATTTAAAACCATTGTAAGCATTACAAGTCCAACACCAGGTACACCAGCAGTACCGATACTAGCTAGTACAGCAGTTAATACGACCATAGCTAATTGCGGTAATGTAAGTTCAACTCCGTATACTTGAGCGATAAATACAGTGGCTACTCCTTGCATAATGGCAGTACCATCCATATTAATAGTTGCCCCTAGTGGTTGTACAAATGAGCTTATCGCTTTTGGAACGCCAAGCTTATCTTGTGCTGTTTTCATTGCAAATGGAAGCGATGCATTAGAGCTAGATGTACTAAATCCAATTGCCATTACTGGTCCGAAATGTTTAAAGAAACGAACAATACTTTCTTTTGCTAATACCTTTAATAAGCCGCCATATACAAAGACCCCGTGAATAATGAGTACTAACATAACGACAATCATATACTTGAACATCGCAGCGACGCCTGCAAGACCCATTTTACCAACGGATGAAGCGAGCAAACCGAATGTTCCAATTGGGGCTAATTTCATAACGAGATTAACAAGATACATCATTAATTCGTTGCCCTGTTCAAGTAATGAATGGATACCTTGAACTCGTTTTCCTAAAATAGCTATACCGAGTCCAATCAATACGGCAAAGGCAATGATTTGTAACATGTTTCCGTCAGCCATGGCTTTTGCTGGGTTATCTGGTACGATATTTAACAATGTGTCGACGAAAGATGTTTCAGTTTTTGCACCTTCATACTTAAGACCTTCTGTTTTAAAATTACCGCCAGCTCCTGGTTTTATAATAAGTGCAAATGTAACCGCTATAGAGATGGCAACCGCAGTTGTTACGAGAAAGAATGAAATTGATTTTAAACCGATTCTTCCAAGTTGTTTCGGATCTCCAAGACCGGCAGCACCAAGTACGATAGAAATGAACACAACAGGAACAACTAGCATTTTAATAAGTCGAATAAATAATTGACCAATTGGGTTGAACACATATTGATTTAGTGGCTCAAAGATAGATGGAGCAGCTAAATTTAGAGTGAGTCCAACAACTAGACCTAGGAATAATGCGATTAAGATTGCTTTTGTTTGTTTCAATAAAATCCCCCCTTTTGTTTTTGCAAAATTTCTTTCTAAAGTAATTATACCGAAAAAATACCTAATTTGACAATATTTTCTGAATTTTTCGTTTTAATTTAAGTGTAGATAGACTGATTTTGTGTTTGGAAAATAAAATAGACCATCACATAGGATGGTCTAGGGAAGGGGACAATTTATGTCAATTTAATTAGGGATGGAAGTTGCTTTAAGACACTGGGGAATGTCTTATAAATTAGGGAGGAACAACTTCGATACATATACTATAAAAGGTAGGTGTGACTCTCATGTGAACATAGGGTGAAAGAGAGAGGGAGTTTTAAATAAAAGGTAGAAAGACAAAAAAATAAGACCATCATTTATAAGATGGTCAAGGAAGGGGACAATTTATGTCAATTTAATTAGGGATGGAAGCTGTTCAAAGACACTGGGGAATGTCTTATAAATTAGGGAGGAACAACTTCGATACATATACTATAAAAGGTAGATGTGACCTCTGTGTGAACATAGAGTGAAAGAGAGAGGGAGTTTTAAATAAAATGAAAATTTAATGAGTGTTTTTTGTTCATCCCCTGTTGATTATTAGCTTTAACCAATCGGGCGTTTATTGCCCACAAATAGTGGAATAAAAGATAGAGCAAACAAAAAATAAGACCATCATTTATAAGATGGTCAAGGGAAGGGGACAATTTATGTCAATTTAATTAGGGATGGAAGCTATTCAAAGACACTGGGGAATGTCTTATAAATTAGGGAGGAACAGCTTCGATACATATACTATAAAAGGTGGATGTGACCTCTATGTGAACATAGAGTGAAAGATATGGGGATTTGAAAAATAGTACATATGAAATTGTTATTGCTAGCAATATTGAGTTAGGATATAGAGTTTTCCAGCATAAAAACGAAAAGGAATCTGAATATAAATAAAAGTTGTAATCTATGAAAAAAAAGATTATGCTCAACTATATTATGAGAATATAAGGTTTGTCCCAATTATTTAAGGGCTTTTAAAAAGCTTTTTATTTATGAGGGGAAAGTTTCACTTTAATAAGGGAGTTAGTGATATGAACGTAACAAAAAAACAAGGGCTGTATAATCGTCTTATACGATTAAACCCACCACAAATATTAGCATTAGGCTTTTTCTGCTTAATTGTGGTTGGCGGTTTGTTATTAAAATTACCATTCGCAACGAAAGCACATATTAGTTGGGTAGATGCTTTCTTTACAGCAACTTCAGCAGCGACCGTAACTGGTTTGGGAGTAGTGGATACAGCAAGTACATTTACGATGTTTGGCGAAATTGTTATTATGTTTTTAATTCAAACAGGTGGTCTAGGTCTTATGACAATTGCCATTTTAATTGTTTGGGTACTAGGTAAAAAAATCGGATTACGCCATCGTTTATTAATTGGAGAAGCATTTAATCAAACCAATATAGGTGGTCTTGTAAAATTAGTAAAGCGTGTCTTTATATTTTCGATTTGTATTGAACTTATTGGGGTCATTTTTTTATCGTTTCGCTTTATTCCAGAGTTTGGTTTTGGAAAAGGTTTATACTATAGTATTTTTCATGTAATTGCATCTTATAATAATGCAGGATTTGCTTTATGGCCAGATAATTTAACAAGATATGTAGGGGATCCCATTATTAATATTGGGATTTGCTCTTTAATTGTAATCGGAGGACTCGGTTTTACCGTATTAATTGATATATGGTATAGTCGCAGTTTTCGAAAATTATCACTTCACTCAAAAATAATGATTATTGGAACAGTAGTGCTAAATGTTATAGCAATGATTGTAATTTTTGTATTGGAATATAATAATGTGAAGACGTTAGGGAATTTATCTTTAAATGAAAAACTATGGGCTTCCTTCTTTCAAGGTATTACTCCGCGGACAGCTGGATTTAATACGGTTGACTATGGAGGTATGGAAGAATCATCTATATTATTTACGATGATTTTAATGTTTATTGGTGCAGGAAGTGTATCGACAGGTGGAGGAATTAAATTAACGACGTTTGTTATCTTAATTACATCTGTCCTTTCTTTCTTTAGAAAAAAGGAGGAAATTGTTTTATTTCAGCGTACAATTAAAATGTCGACAGTAACGAGGGCATTAGCAATTGCTGTTGCCAGTCAAATACTTATTTTAGCAGCGGTATTCATATTAATGCTTACAGAAAACTTCAGCTTTATTCAATTATTATTTGAGACAATATCAGCGTTTGGCACAGTCGGATTAACGATGGGAATTACTGCACAGCTATCGGCATTCGGAAAATGTATTATTATGTTTGTTATGTTCTGCGGATTAATTGGACCATTAACACTTGTGTTCTCTTTAGCGCGACCAGCAAAACAAAAAATAAAATATCCATCGGAAGATGTGTTTACAGGATAAGGTATCCCGCGTTAAGCGAGATACCTTTTTCTTTTTTAGAACAGGGAGAACAATAGACCAATAAGTGCTACTCGGAATAAAATTGCGATAAGTGCAGCAATTCCACCGACAACTGCAGCGATACCGCCAGTTACAGTAGCTCCGCGATTATAAGCGTAAATACCGAGTAAAACAGAAACAAGACCAAATAGTGTTGGAAATGTAAATAGCGATAAGATAGATAGCGCAAGAGCGATAAAACCAGCAGTTGATCCAGCAGCGGACGATTTTACAACATCTTTATCGTCTTTATCATCGTAATTATAATCAATGCGTTGTGGTGCAACCTCAGCGGCGTACTCTTCTTTATAGTCACTATAATCACTATCTATTCTATCTCTTCTTTTATAATCATCAAATTTCTCAGTCAAAGTCATGACTCCTTTCATAACAAGGTTCAATAGTAGTATGTATCTCTTTTTCTTTTTTATCCCGCTATTTGTGGGAGTCGAGCTACGTACACATCCCACTGATTAAAGTTTCACTATACCGGAGCATGTACAGGGAGTAGTATCTTTTAAAAGAAGGAAAATGTTTTTTTGAAATAGGAAAAGTTAGTATGACTTCCTCTATTTTGGAAAATATAAAAAGGAATAATGAGGAAAGGGTGCAATACATAATGGAACATCCAATTGAAAATTTAATGAAAACGGCAATGACAAATTTAAAAGAGATGGTAGATGTAAATACAATTGTTGGGAGCCCGGTTTCAACAGCTGACGGAAATGTAGTATTAACAGTATCTCAAGTGGCTTTTGGTTTTGGAGCTGGTGGAAGTGATTTTAAAGGGGATTTCATTGCTGAAAAACATAACGGTGGGCAAAATCAGCATAAAGAGAACAAACAAGGGCATCCATTTGGAGGAGGAAGCGGGGCTGGGGTTTCCATTAGTCCAGTAGCTTTTTTAGTAGTTGGTTCTAATGGGGTGCAAGTATTACATCTCAACAGCAGTACACATTTAATTGAAAAGGCTTTAAATACTGTACCAAGCACTGTAGATAAATTTGTGAATGGTCGTCAAAAGTGAACTTGCATTTTTTAGGAATTATGATATATTAGAAAAAGTGCGCTTTAGGATGATCGGAATAATTGAAATGTAAATATATATGATGTGTGGAATAAGGGAGAGGAATTTATGATTAATATCAAAAACTTAGTAGTTGGCTTATTTATGTTAGTAAGCGGCTTTGTTGTATATGTAATAAAAGAAAAAGCTCCATTCTAAAACAGACAAACCGTTAATGTCTGTTTTTAATTTACCGAAAAAAATTGACAAGTTATTGTATTGGTGTTATAATTTTAATTCGTGTCTCGGTTACAGCTAGTGTAAAGTAAATATCTCTTATGAATGCAATACGAAAAGTTTGCGAAAGATCGGGTAATTTTATCAACAACTTTTGTGAACAAACCCTATAAATTGTATTTGTAAGCTATATATGTATACTAGTGAATCAAGGAGCGGTCAGTGGAACCGTAATGATGAGAGAGAGGTAGGGCTTTCATCCAGTATATGTTACTTTCCCGTTAGGTGAATATAAAAAAGAGGACTCCTTTTAAAAGGAGTCCTCTTTCATTTTTTAAGTGCGACTTTCAACTTGTTGACAAATTTCATCCGTTGTTAAACCGTGAGCTGTAATGACTGATCCTTTAATTGATGTATCTGCAATGCCCATCACATTAGAATCTTGCCCAGTTACAACGCAACAATCACACCCTTGTGCATCCTGTTCTGAGTTAAGTGTAACAACTTCATGACCTTGTTGTTGAAGAGCTTGTTGAACGTCTGTTAATGAGTTTTCAACGCCAATTCTAGCCATAATTCTCACCTCCTACCATCTAATTGCTAGTATGCTCAAGTTCACTGCATATATTTATGAAAAGACGGTAGGAAGTAAATCTTTGTTTAGTCGTTATATACGCCAGTAAGCATTTGACTAACGAATTGATCGTTTAATGTATCTTGTGCTGAAGAAGTATTTGAATGGATGTCGATTGAAGCAATAAAATGATTATGTTCTTTCGTATTTGGTTCTACCTCTACGTAATTATCGAATTTACAAAAACCTTTCGTATCCATTAGATCAAATAATTGCAGCATTTCTACTACCTCTTGTCTCGTTCCTTTAATTTGTACACACGCCATATTTATTTCCTCCTTTATTTTGACAAATTGTTTTTTAAAAATAGGATTATGATTACGAAATGAAAAATATGAATGTTATTTTTAGACAGCGCTATTTTTGTTATTTCCCCCCTTTTTCAGCAAAAGTCGTTATATATTCCCAGATTTATAAAATCGGACGTCCGTTTATTGAATACAATAGATTCGTATCAATTGATGAAAATCCTTCTTTTAAACAAATATTTTTTTAGTGGAAATTAGCGAAAAAAATTTTTGGTTTTTTTGTAAACGTTAACAATGTTGTTAAATCAGTATAAGCAAAGAAGTACGTACGATTAAAAATTATAAATTTTCTAAAAATTCACTTGATTTATTTAGAAAGGAGAGTAAACTAGGAAACAATAAAAAATTCATAGAACATAGGAGGCGCTTCTAGTGAATGAGCAATGGATTTTCTTAAATGGAGAATTTGTTCCAAAAGATGAGGCAAAAGTTTCAGTATATGATCATGGCTATTTATATGGCGATGGAGTGTTTGAAGGAATTAGAGTTTATAGCGGTAATGTTTTCCGTTTGAGAGAGCATCTTGTCCGGCTGTATGAATCAGCAAAATCAATCCTTTTAGAAATTCCATATTCATTAGATGAAGTAACAAATATTGTTGTTGAGACGATTCGACAAAATAAATTATCTAATGGATACATTCGCCTTGTTGTATCAAGAGGAGCAGGAAATCTTGGATTGGATCCCGATTCATGTAAGAAGCCGAATGTAGTAGTAATTGCAGAACAATTATCTTTATTCCCGCAAGAATATTATGAGAAAGGGATTCCAGTTGTAACAGTTGCAACGCGCCGAAATCGTCCCGATGTTTTATCCCCTCAAGTAAAATCTTTAAATTACTTAAACAATATTTTAGTTCGTATTGAAGCGAAATTAGCTGGAGTACAAGAAGCACTTATGTTAAATGATCAAGGATATGTAGCTGAAGGATCAGGAGATAACGTGTTTATTGTTAAAGGAAATAAATTAATTACACCACCAAGTTCTGCTGGAGCGTTAGAAGGTATTACACGAAACGCTATTTTAGAAATCGGCGAAAAACTTGGGTATGACGTAAGAGAAGAGTTATTTACAAGACATGATGTATATGTAGCTGATGAAGTGTTTTTAACAGGAACAGCTGCTGAAGTGATTGCTGTTACGACAGTAGATGGTAGAACGATTGGCTTAGGGCAAACAGGTCCACATACGAACCGTTTATTAGAAGAGTTTCGTAAGTTAGTTGTAGAAGATGGAGAGAAAATTTACGAAGAAAATAAAGTTGGATAACAACTTTTTTAACATAAGAAAGCGTTGATAGGGAGGAGTAGTTGATTGTGAAGCCTCACAGAGAGTCGGTGGTTGCTGAAAACCGATGGTTCACGTCGACGAACATCGCCCTTGAGTGCTAAGCTAAAGCATTTGTCTAGGCTTAGACGGTAGCTCCGTTATTAGCTAGATCCATTTATGGATCACTGAGGCAAGAGTATTCTTGCGAAGAAGGGTGGTACCGCGAAATCTTTCGTCCCTTCAGCACATAGCTGGAGTGTGGACGTAGGATTTTTTTATTGTATAAAAGTTTGAAAAAGGGGGCTTATAAGAACAATGTCTTCAAAAACGGAAGAGAAACTGGCAACTGGTGCACAGCTATTGTTAGAAGCGCTAGAAAAGGAAGGGGTAGAAGTGATTTTCGGTTATCCGGGTGGTGCCGTTTTACCTCTCTATGATGCATTGTATGATTGTGAAATTCCGCATATTTTAACAAGGCATGAGCAAGGGGCAATTCACGCTGCTGAAGGATATGCCAGAATTACAGGGCATCCAGGGGTTGTAATTGCAACGAGTGGACCAGGTGCTACAAATGTAATTACGGGTCTAGCTGATGCAATGATTGATTCATTGCCACTTGTAGTATTTACAGGCCAAGTAGCAACAACGTTAATTGGGAGCGATGCTTTTCAAGAGGCAGATATTATGGGACTTACGATGCCAGTGACAAAACATAACTATCAAGTGCGAAAGGCCTCAGATTTACCTCGAATTATTAAAGAAGCATTTCATATTGCTAAAACAGGAAGACCAGGACCAGTCGTTATTGACCTTCCGAAAGATATGGTAGTCGAGAAAGGTGAGCGATGTAGCAATGTACAAATGGATTTACCAGGATATAACCCTAATTATGAACCGAATCTACTTCAAATAAACAAATTACTCAAAGTAATTGAAACCGCAAAAAAACCGTTAATTTTAGCTGGAGCGGGTATATTGCATGCGAAAGCTTCGAAAGAATTGACAAGTTTTGCTCGTAAATATGAAATTCCTGTTGTGCATACATTACTTGGTCTCGGTGGCTTTCCACCAGATGATGAACTATTTTTAGGAATGGGAGGAATGCACGGTTCTTATACAGCCAATATGGCGTTATATGAATGTGACTTACTCATTAATGTAGGTGCGAGATTTGATGATCGGCTTACAGGGAATTTAGCTTATTTTGCTAAAGGGGCTACTGTTGCACATATCGATATCGATCCAGCAGAAATCGGGAAAAATGTGCCGACTGAAATTCCTATTGTTGCAAGTGCTAAGCGGGCATTGGAAGTATTACTTGAACCAGAAGGGGGAAAAGAAAATCATCATGAATGGATCACTTTATTAAAGGGGAGAAAAGAACAATATCCATTCTCTTATAAAAGAAACTCTGAAAGTATTAAGCCTCAATACGCAATTGATATGTTATATGAAATTACGAAGGGAGAAGCGATTGTAACAACAGACGTTGGGCAACATCAAATGTGGGCAGCGCAATATTATCCGCTGAAAAATCCAGATAAATGGGTAACTTCTGGTGGATTAGGAACGATGGGGTTCGGATTTCCAGCAGCAATCGGTGCGCAAATTGCAAAGCCTGAGGAACTAGTTATTGCAATTGTCGGTGACGCCGGATTTCAAATGACCTTGCAAGAATTAAGTGTGTTAAAAGAACACTCGTTGCCTGTTAAAGTATTTATCTTAAATAATGAAGCTTTAGGAATGGTAAGACAATGGCAAGATGAATTTTATAATCAAAGATACTCGCACTCTTTATTGTCGTGTCAACCAGATTTCGTCGCTCTTGCGAATGCGTATGGCATAAAAGGAGTTCGCATAGAGGATCCACTTCTTGCAAAGAAGCAAATACAGCAGGCGATTGAATTACAAGGACCAGTCGTAATTGATTGCCGTGTACTTCAATCAGAAAAGGTAATGCCGATGGTTGCGCCAGGGAAAGGTGTTCACCAAATGGAGGGAGTGGAAAAAAGGTGAAGAGAATTGTTACAGCGACAGTTCGAAATCAAAGTGGTGTGTTAAACCGAATTACAGGGGTTATGACACGAAGACATTTTAATATTGAAAGTATTTCAGTAGGTCATACGGAATCATCGGACATATCGCGGATGACGATTGTTGTACACGTTGAAAATGAACAGCAAGTGGAGCAGTTAATTAAACAACTTCATAAGCAAATTGATGTTCTGAAAGTATCAGATATTACAGAAGAAGCGATGATTGCTAGAGAACTTGCACTTATTAAAGTAGCAACATCAGTAGCAAGAGCAGAATTATATAGTTTAATTGAACCGTTTCGAGCCGCTGTAATAGATGTTGGGAAGGATTCCATAGTTGTGCAAGTAACAGGTACGCAAGATAAAGTAGAAGCGTTAATCGAATTACTTCGTCCATACGGTCTGAAAGAAATTGCTAGAACAGGTGTAACAGCATTTACGCGTAGTATGAAAAAACAAGATAAGCAAGTTATGTTAATTCAATAATCATTTAAATATAGGGGGAAATGAAAATGACAAAAGTTTATTATGAGAAAGATGTAACGGTAAATGTATTAAAAGAAAAGAAAGTAGCAATCATTGGATATGGTTCGCAAGGTCATGCGCATGCGCAAAACTTACGTGATAACGGATTTGATGTAGTAGTAGGTTTAAGAAAAGGTAAGTCTTGGGATAAAGCGAATGAAGATGGATTTTCTGTATATACAGTAGCAGAAGCAGCGGAAAAAGCTGATGTAGTAATGATTCTACTGCCTGATGAATTACAACCAGAAGTATATGAAGCTGAAATTGCACCAAATTTACAGGCTGGAAACTCTCTCGTGTTCGCACATGGATTTAATGTTCACTTTGGTCAAGTAAAACCACCAGCTAATGTAGATGTATTTCTAGTAGCCCCAAAAGGACCGGGGCATCTCGTACGCCGTACGTTCGTCGAGGGCGGAGCTGTTCCTGCATTATTTGCAGTATACCAAGATGCAGCAGGAGTTGCGACTGAAAAGGCACTTTCTTATGCTGATGGGATTGGAGCGACGAGAGCTGGTGTATTAGAAACGACATTTAAAGAAGAAACAGAAACAGATTTATTTGGAGAGCAAGCTGTGCTTTGCGGCGGAGTAACTGCGCTAGTAAAAGCTGGGTTTGAAACGTTAGTTGATGCGGGATATCAGCCTGAACTTGCATATTTTGAATGTTTACATGAACTGAAGCTAATCGTTGACCTTATGTACGAAGGTGGACTTGAAAATATGAGATATTCAGTTTCTGATACAGCGCAGTGGGGAGACTTCGTATCAGGACCACGCGTTGTTACTGAAGATACGAAGAAAGCGATGGGGGCAGTATTAGCAGAAATTCAAGATGGTACATTTGCAAGAGGATGGATTGCAGAACATAAAGCAGGAAGACCAAATTTCCATGCGACAAATGAGAAAGAGAATAAACATGAAATCGAAGTAGTTGGACGTAAATTACGTGAAATGATGCCTTTCGTACAGCCGCGAGTAAAGGTAGGGGTTAAATAATATGAAGCAGGTTTTGTTCATGGATACAACGCTTCGTGATGGCGAACAATCACCAGGAGTAAATTTAAATGAACAAGAGAAATTACAAATTGCTAGGCAATTAGAGAGGCTTGGTATTCATGTAATGGAAGCTGGATTCGCGGCAGCTTCCGAAGGCGACTTCCAATCGGTAAAACGTATTGCGAATACAATTCAAAATGCTACGGTTATGAGTTTAGCTAGAGCGAAAGAAAGTGACATTCGAAGAGCATATGAAGCTGTGAAAGGTGCTGTATCCCCTCGTCTACACGTATTTCTAGCTACGAGTGATATTCATATGAAATATAAACTTTGTATGTCAAAAGAAGATGTGTTAAATAGTATTCATCGCTCGGTTACGCTTGGAAAATCATTATTTCCGACAGTACAATTTTCTGCAGAAGATGCGACAAGAACATCGAGAGCATTTTTAGCTGAAGCAGTAGAAATTGCGATTCGAGCAGGAGCGAATGTAATTAATATTCCGGATACAGTTGGATATACGAATCCGGAAGAGTATTATTCTCTTTTTAAATACTTACAAGAATCCGTTCCTTCATATGAAAAAGCAATTTTCTCTTGTCATTGTCATGATGATCTTGGGATGGCAGTAGCAAATTCATTAGCTGCGGTTGAAGGCGGAGCGTTGCAAGTAGAAGGAACAATTAATGGAATTGGAGAAAGAGCAGGTAATGCGGCGCTAGAAGAGGTCGCAGTTGCTCTTCATATTAGAAAAGATTTCTATAAGGCGGAGTCTTCTATGATGCTAAAAGAAATTAAAACGACGAGTACATTAGTAAGCAGATTAACAGGTATGGTTGTACCGAAAAATAAAGCGATCGTTGGAGCGAATGCTTTTGCTCATGAATCCGGAATTCATCAAGATGGTGTTTTAAAAGAAGTGACAACATATGAAATTATTGAACCAGCGCTAATAGGCGAATCTCAAAATCTATTCGTACTTGGAAAACATTCTGGACGTCACGCGTTTACAGAAAAAATGAAAGAGCTTGGCTATGAATTTACAAAGGAAGAACGAGATGCGGTGTTTGAAGCGTTCAAAAAATTAGCTGATCGTAAGAAGGAAATTACTGAGGAAGATTTACGTGCGCTTATGCTTGGTGAAGCAGCATTTGCAGCTCAGCAATATAACATTACGCAACTACAAGTTCATTTCGTATCAAATAGTACACAATGCGCGACAGTTGTACTAAAAGACGAAGAAGGAAATGCATACGAAGATGCAGCCACTGGTTCTGGTAGTATTGAGGCGATCTATAATGCAATCCAAAGAATTTTAGGATTAGAATGTGAATTGGTGGATTATCGCATACAATCTATTACACAAGGTCAAGACGCACTGGCTCATGTTCATGTTGAATTAAAAGAAGGAACGCATCAAGTATCAGGTTTTGGTGTTGCGCAAGATGTATTGGAAGCGTCGGCAAGAGCATATGTCCATGCAGCAGGGAAATTAAAATCTCTTATAGCGCTTGTGAAATAAATATTTGATAGGTGAGAGAAGCTTTCCTCACCTATCAAATTAAAGTTCTGAAAATTCGGTTAAAAGGAGTGTTAAAAATGGAAAAACGTATCGTTTGTTTAGCTGGTGATGGTGTTGGTCCAGAAGTAATGGAAAGTGCGAAGGAAGTATTGCATATGGTAGAAAGGCTATATGGACATCATTTTCATTTGCAAGATGAGTACTTTGGTGGTGTTGCTATCGATTTAACTGGGCAACCATTACCACAGCGAACACTTGCCGCCTGTTTAGCGAGTGATGCGGTTTTACTTGGAGCAGTAGGTGGACCAAGGTGGGATAGTGCGAAAGAAAGGCCTGAGAAAGGATTATTAGCATTAAGAAAAGGACTCGGTGTATTTGCGAATGTTCGCCCTGTAACGGTAGAAAGTGCAACTGCACATTTATCACCATTAAAAAACGCTGATGAAATTGATTTCGTTGTCGTTCGTGAATTAACAGGCGGAATTTATTTTTCTTATCCGAAAGAGCGAACGGAAGAAGTGGCGACAGATACACTTACGTATCATCGCCATGAAATTGAACGTATCGTTTCGTATGCTTTTCAATTAGCGAATAAGCGGAAGAAAAAAGTAACATCTATTGATAAAGCGAATGTTTTAGAGTCTAGTAAATTATGGAGAACTGTGACAGAAGAAGTAGCAATTCGCTACCCAAATGTGGAAGTAGAACACATTTTAGTAGATGCAGCAGCTATGGAATTAATTCGGAATCCAGGAAGATTTGACGTTATTGTAACGGAAAATTTATTTGGTGATATTTTAAGTGATGAGGCTTCAGTATTAGCTGGATCATTAGGAATGCTTCCATCAGCAAGTCACGCTGAAAAGGGACCTTCATTATACGAGCCTATTCACGGATCAGCACCGGATATTGCGGGGAAAAATAAGGCGAATCCAATTGCGATGATGCGTTCTGTTGCAATGATGCTTGGGCAATCGTTCGGATTAACGAGAGAAGGATATGCAATTGAAGAAGCAGTTTCTGCAGTCCTTAAATCAGGAAAATGTACAGCAGATATCGGGGGGACTGAAACGACAACTTCATTTACAAAGGCAGTTATTCAAGAAATGGAAGAGCAAGCGTTAGTAGGGAGAGGAAGATAATGGGGAAAAGGTTACTAGATAAGCTTTGGGAAAGACATGTAGTTGCGACTAATGAAAATGGATTGGATTTATTATATATCGATCTACATCTTGTTCATGAAGTAACGTCACCGCAAGCCTTTGAAGGCTTGCGGCTTACAAATCGAACAGTCCGCAGACCAGATTTAACATTTGCAACGATGGATCATAATATTCCAACGAAAGATGTTTGGAATATTACCGACCGCATTGCGAAGCAGCAACTAGATACACTTCGGGAAAACTGTAAACAATTTCAGGTGCCATTAGCGGATATCGGAGATGAAGAGCAAGGGATCGTTCATGTAATAGGACCAGAACTTGGGCTTACGCAGCCAGGAAAAACGATTGTTTGTGGTGATAGTCATACAGCAACACACGGTGCTTTTGGCGCACTAGCGTTTGGTATTGGTACGAGTGAAGTGGAACATGTATTGGCAACGCAAACGTTATGGCAACGAAAGCCGAAAGCGATGGGCATTGAGTTAAAAGGAAAGTTACCGCAAGGTGTTTATGCGAAAGATATTATTTTACACCTTCTTTCAAAGTACGGAGTAGCAGTTGGAACAGGTTACGTAATGGAATTTTACGGAGAGGCCATTCATGCTATGGATATGGAAGAGAGGATGACGCTTTGCAATATGGCAATTGAAGGGGGAGCAAAGGCTGGCATTATTGCACCAGATGAAAAAACGGTTACTTACGTAAAAGGGCGTAAATATGCACCGAAAGACTATGAATCTATTAAGAAAAAATGGTCAGAACTTTATACAGATTTAGATGCAGTTTATGATTTACATATTCTAGTAGATGTTACGGATTTAGCGCCGTACGTTACGTGGGGAACAAATCCTAGTATGGGCGTTCGGATTGATGAGAAATTGCCAGAAAAGCATGATGCAAATGACGAAAGAGCGTTTTCTTATATGGGATTGAGTCCCGGACAAAGTACGTATGACATTCCAGTTCAACATGTTTTCATTGGATCTTGTACAAATTCCAGGCTTTCTGACTTAGAAATTGCTGCATCTGTCGTGAAAGGTAAAAAAGTAAAAGAAGGTGTGCGAGCACTTGTTGTACCTGGATCTCAAAGGGTAAGAGAAGCAGCGATGCATAAAGGGTTACATCGCATATTTGAAGAAGCTGGATTTGAATGGAGAGAGCCCGGATGCTCAATGTGTCTAGGTATGAATCCAGATCAAGTGCCTGAAGGGGAACATTGTGCCTCTACGTCAAATCGCAATTTTGAAGGAAGACAAGGAAAGGGAGCACGAACGCATTTAGTTAGCCCGGCAATGGCGGCAGCGGCTGCGTTATATGGTCATTTTGTTGATATTAGAAAGGAGAGTTATGATGGAGCCATTTCGTATTCATAAAGGTACGGCCGCAGTACTGATGAATGATAACATTGATACAGATCAAATTATTCCGAAGCAATATTTAAAGAGAATTGAAAGAACTGGGTTTGGGAAGTTTTTATTTGATGAATGGCGATATGATAATAATCGCCAAGAAAACCCTAATTTCCCGCTTAATGCACAAGAAAGAAAAGGAGCCAGCATATTAATTACAGGTGATAATTTTGGATGTGGCTCATCTAGAGAACATGCTCCATGGGCACTTGCTGATTATGGTTTCCGCGTTATTATCGCTGGAGGATTTGCCGATATCTTTTATATGAATTGTATGAAAAATGGCATGTTACCGATTGTAATGGATAAAGATATGCGTGAACAACTTGCTAAAACAGATGCGGGGGAACAAATTACAGTTGATTTAGAAAATGAAATAATGACAACGAATACGCATAGATTCCATTTTACAATCGAGAAAATGTGGAAAGAGAAGTTATTAAATGGTTTAGATGAAATTAGTATTACAATGCAATATGAACAAGAAATAAAAGAGTATGAAAGAAAAGTGGCTTTACATTAAAAAAATGACGGAATATTAAAAATGTATTTACATTCAAAATTAACTGTTATATACTATGTGAAAATCAGAGGAGAAAGGGAGTAAGTATTATGAATATCGTGCAATCTATTACAATGCTTACACAACTACATCATCATACATGAAACCCTTGAACCTAGCGTGAAAACGTGTAGGTACAAGGGTTATTCCCGTTGTACCTACACTCTACTGAAGAGCCTTGTAGGTATTTTGTCTACAAGGCTCTTTTTATTTTCGGCTTAGGGGAATGAAATAGGCATACATTAGAAGGGGAAAGGTGTGAAAATTTAGATGACAAAATGGAAACGAGCAAACCCGAATGGAACGAGAGATTATTTATTCGAAGAATGTACGTTAATTGAAGAAGTAGAACAAAAACTAAGACTTACTTTTTTAGAGAGAGGTTATGAGGAAATAAGAACACCTACAATTGAATTTTATGATGTTTTTGCATTTCAAAATAGACCGATAGATGAAGAGAAGATGTATAAATTTTTTGATGAAAAGGGAAGGATTATCGTTTTACGTCCAGATATGACAATTCCTTTAGCGAGAGTTATTGGAACACAGAGACGGGATACGCCACTTAAAGTGACGTATAGCGGGAATGTATTTCGAGCGAATGAATCCCATTCTGGAAAATATAATGAAATCGTACAAAGTGGTATTGAAGTTATCGGGATTGATAATGTAAGAGCTGAAATTGAATGTGTAATAAGTGTCATTCAAGCACTTCAAAAGTTGAAGGTGCAATCTTTTACAATTGAGATTGGGCAAGTACAGTTATATAAATGTATTGTAAAAAAACTCTCCATCCATGATGAAGAAGAAAGGGTACTTAGAACATATATAGAAAGTAAAAATTATGCTGCCCTCTCAAATTTTATCGGAGAAAAGAAATTAGATCGATGCGATGAGACAGTAAGGTTACTTGAGAAATTGCCAAGGCTATTTGGAAATTTAGAAGTTATTGAGGAGGCAGAAAAGCTTGCTTCAAGTAATGAAATGAAAATGGCAATTGCAAGAATAAAAGAAATGTATGAAACAATTGAAACGTTAGGATATGGTTCTTACATATCAATTGATTTGGGCATGATTCAACACTTAGATTACTATACGGGTGTTATTTTCAAAGGATATATATATGAAATTGGAGAAGAAATCGTTAGTGGCGGAAGATACGATGAGCTAATTGGCAATTTTGGAGAAATGCTGCCAGCTGTTGGACTCGCGGTACAAGTAAATCAAATTGTGAAGGCGCTGCAAGAGCAGCAAGAACCATATGAACGAAATCAAATTGATATTGTGATTCATTATGAGTTAAATACAATAGCGGAAGCAGAAAGGCTACGAAATTTACTTCGAAAGGATGGAAAAAATGCTTGGTTATCTCTATTCTCTAATTTAAGCGATACCTTTCAATTCGCAAGAAAAAATAAAATAGGAACGGTCGTTGAGGCAAAGAATGAATACTTAGTGGAATATGTATGGAATGAGAAATGGGTAGTCCAGAAAGAAGGAGAGGCTTCATGCGTAACATTCAAATTGCGTTAACGAAAGGAAGATTAGAAAAACATGTCATTCCACTTTTTGAGCAGATTGGAATTGATTGTTCCGAGCTCAAAAATAAAGGTCGGAAGCTTGTATTTCAAAGTAAAAATACAAATATTTCATTTATTTTAGTAAAAGCGGTTGATGTTGCTACTTATGTAGAACATGGGGTAGCTGATATTGGCATTGTTGGAAAAGATATTTTAATGGAAAACGAGAAAGATATTTATGAAATGCTGGATTTAGGAGTGGGGATTTGTAAGTTTTGTGTGGCATCTATTCCTACGTATAATCCGAAGAGTTACCGGAAGAAAAGAATTGCTACGAAATACCCGCATATTACTTCTACTTATTTTCATGATAAGGGAGAGGATGTAGAAATTATTAAAATAGAAGGTTCTGTAGAAATCGCTCCTCTTCTTGGATTGGCGGATGCAATTGTAGATATTGTTGAAACAGGAAAAACATTACAAGAGAATGGACTCATTGTATTTGAGGAAATGCACTCTATATCGGCTCGGATGATTGTGAATAAGGCAGCTTTAAAAACTAAAAAAGACGAAATATTCAGTATTGTAAATATGATGGAGCAAGAAATCTTATCAGGGAAATAGGAGGATTTAAAGTGGAAATCATTTATGAAGATTTTAAGGAGGCATTATCTAAAATAAAAGTGCTAAGAGAAAACGCTAATATAATAGAAGAAACTGTTCAAAGAAGTGTAAGAGAAATCATTAGAAATGTAAGGGAAGGAAAAGATGAGGCTTTATCTTTCTATACAAAAAAGTTTGATGGTGTAGAGATGAAAGATTTTCGTGTAAGTGAAGAAGAAATACAGCAAGCGAGTATGTTTGTAGAGAATTCATTTTTAGAAGCTTTAAAAGAGGCGAAGAAAAACATTGTTTCGTATCACGAAAAGCAAAAGAAGCACTCAATATTCGATTGTGAAAGTAAAGGGATAATTAGAGGGCAACTCATTCGGTCGTTAGAAAATGTAGGTGTATATGTACCGGGTGGGACAGCCTCATATCCTTCTTCAGTATTAATGAATGTATTGCCGGCGAAACTCGCAGGTGTGAAAAAGATTGTAATGGTAACACCGCCGAGGAAAGGAGGAATTGATCCGCATATATTAGCTGCTGCAGATCTTGCGGGAGTAGATGAAATTTATACGATAGGTGGAGCACAAGCAATTGCTGCGTTAGCATACGGGACGGAATCGATTCCGAAAGTGGATAAAATAGTTGGACCGGGAAATTTGTACGTCGCTCTAGCGAAACGAGAAGTATACGGAATAGTAAATATCGATATGATTGCTGGTCCATCAGAAATTGTAGTTGTCGCGGATGAAACAGGTAATGCAAAATATATCGCAGCGGATTTATTATCGCAAGCAGAGCATGATGAGAGAGCAACGGCGATTTGTATTACAACGAATATGGAACTAGCTAAAGAAGTAGAAAAAGAGGTAGAAAGACAGTTAGAAACGTTACCAAGAAGTGAAATTGCACGTGAATCAATAAATAGAAATGGAGCCATCTTTATCGTTGCTTCTTTAGAGGAGGCACTAAAGTTATCAAATAAAATTGCTCCAGAACATTTAGAGTTACATATAAAAGAACCGATGAATGCTCTAGATTATGTGAAACATGCAGGCTCTATTTTCCTTGGGCCATATGCACCTGAAGCGCTCGGGGATTATTTGGCGGGACCGAATCATGTATTACCAACGAGCGGAACGGCAAGATTTTTTTCTCCGTTATCAGTCGATGATTTCGTGAAAAAATCAAGTTTTATTTCTTATACAGAGGAAGCATTAAAAAATGTACAGCATCATATTGTAGAGCTTGCAAATAAAGAAGGGTTACATGCACATGCGAGAGCAATCCAAATAAGGTTTGAGGAGGAAAAATAATGCGTCAGTCCAGTCAAGCACGTGAGACGACAGAAACAAAAATTAAATTAAGTTTGCAGCTTGATGAAAGTACGAGTGTATCTATTCAAACGGGGGTTGGTTTTTTCGATCATATGCTGACTTTATTTGCTAGACATGGAAGATTTGGATTGCAAGTTGAGGCAGAAGGTGATGTATTTGTCGATGCACATCACACCGTTGAAGATGTTGGAATTGTACTCGGAAATTGCTTGAAAGAAGCATTGCAAAATAAAGAAGGAATTAATCGTTACGGTTCCGCGTATGTACCGATGGATGAATCTTTAGGATTTGTTGCAATTGATATAAGTGGACGCTCATATTGTGTATTTCAAGGGGAATTAATAAATCCGAAGCTTGGGGATTTTGATACAGAATTGACGGAAGAATTTTTTAGAGCAGTTGCACATGCTGCCAATATTACATTACATGCGCGCGTTCTATACGGAAGTAATACACATCACAAAATTGAAGCATTATTTAAAGCTTTTGGTAGAGCGCTTAGAGAAGCGGTCGAAAAAAATGCCAACATTACTGGTGTAAATTCAACGAAAGGGATGTTGTAATTGATTGCCATTATAGATTATGGAATGGGGAATATTCGCAGTGTAGAGCAAGCATTAAAATATACTGGCGCAGAGTACATTGTAACGAGTGATAAAGAAGAGATATTGAGAAGCGATGGCGTGATTCTACCGGGAGTAGGTGCATTTCCGAAAGCGATGGAAGTATTAAAAGAAAGAGATTTAGTGTGTGTACTAAAAGAAGTTTGTGACATAGGAAAACCACTCCTCGGTATATGTTTGGGCATGCAACTTTTATTTGAACGAAGTGAGGAACTAAAAGATTGTAGCGGATTAGGTTTACTACCAGGTGAAATTCGTAAGTTAAAAGTTTCGTATAAAATTCCTCATATGGGATGGAATGAATTAAGGAAGGAAAGAGAATTTCCGCTTTGGAATGGATTAGTGGATGGTTCTTTCGTGTATTATGTTCACTCATATTACGCGGATTGTCCAGATGAAATTGTATGCGGAGTAAGTGATTATGGAATGCAAATACCAGGGTTTGTCGCGAAAGGAAATGTATTTGGTGCACAGTTTCATCCAGAAAAAAGTGGCGAAATAGGCATGCAAATATTAAAAAATTTTCAAGGAGTGGTAGAAGCATGGAAATCTTCCCAGCTATCGATTTAAAAGAAGGGCGATGCGTTAGACTTTATCAAGGAGAGTTTAGTAAAGAAACGGTGATGAATGAAGATCCGGTAGCGCAGGCGATCATATTTGAAAAGCTTGGAGCGGAAATACTACACATTGTTGATTTAGACGGTGCAATTGCTGGCGAGTCGTTAAATTTGCCCGTCATTGAAAAAATCTGCAAGGCGGTACGTATTCCTGTGCAAGTGGGAGGAGGAATTCGTTCACTTGTAACGGTGGAGAAGTTATTGTCAGCAGGTGTAGAAAAAGTGATTTTAGGAACAGCAGCTCTTTATGATAAGTCATTTTTAGAGGAAGCAGTTCGTCTATATAAAGAGAAAATCATTGTTGGAATTGATGCGAAAAATGGTTTCGTAGCAACGAGAGGTTGGCTTGATCTGTCTGAAATTTCTTACGTTAGTTTAGCGAAACAAATGGAAAGTTTAGGTGTTCAAACGATTGTGTTTACAGACATTTCGAAAGACGGGACGCTTGCAGGTCCAAATTTTGAACAATTAGCGATACTTCAAAAAAGTGTGGGCATTCGTCTCATCGCCTCTGGAGGAGTGGCATCTATTCAAGATGTGAAAAAGTTAAATGATATGAATATATATGGTGTCATAATTGGAAAGGCGCTTTACGAGAAAACGATTGATTTAGAAGAAGTGTTACAGGTAACGAAGTTATGTTAGCGAAACGAATCATTCCATGTCTAGATGTGAAAGAAGGGCGAGTCGTAAAGGGTGTAAATTTTATAGGATTACAAGATGTCGGTCATCCGGTTGAAATAGCTGAAGCATATAACGAGGCAGGGGCAGATGAAATCGTATTTTTAGATATTACAGCGACTCATGAAGGAAGAAAAACGATTATAGATGTTGTAGAAAAAACAGCAGCTAAAGTATTTATTCCTCTTACGGTTGGCGGGGGGATTTCAAGTGTGAAAGATATGTACAATTTACTAAGAGCTGGAGCAGACAAAGTTTCAATAAACTCAGCGGCAGTGCGAAACCCGAAGTTAATAGAAGAAGGGGCAGAACACTTTGGATCACAATGTATTGTCGTGGCAATTGATGCTAGAAAAGTAGCAGAAGGTAAATGGAACGTATATGTCAACGGCGGAAGAGTTGACACAGGAATGGATGCTATAGAATGGGCGAAGCGTGTTGTTAAACTTGGGGCAGGTGAAATTTTGTTAACGAGTATGGATGCAGACGGAACGAAAAGCGGATATGACCTTCGTTTAACAGAAGAAATTTCAAAAAGTGTTTCCATTCCAGTCATCGCATCAGGGGGCTGTGGTCATACGGATCATATTATAGAAGTTTTTCAAAAGACAACAGTTGATGCAGCGTTAGCGGCATCCATCTTTCATTATGGTGAGGCGACAGTGCAGAGTGTAAAGCGAAAATTAAGAGATGCAAATGTTGAGGTGCGGTTATGAAACCTAATTTTTCAAAAGGATTAATACCAGCAATTGTCATCGAAGAAGGTACGAAAGAAGTTTTAATGCTAGCTTATATGAATGAAGAAGCATATGAAAAAACGTTAGAGACGAAAAGAACATGGTTTTATTCTCGTTCGAGGCAGTCGTTATGGAATAAGGGGGAAACATCAGGGAATGTTCAATATGTGCAATCTTTATATTTAGATTGTGATCAAGATTCAATTGTTATGAATGTGAAACAAGTAGGACCTGCTTGTCATACGGGAGAGAAGACATGTTTTCACTATCAAATTATATAGGGGGATACATATGGAAAATGCCTTTAAGTTGCTGTATAAAACAATTGAAGAACGAAAGGAAAGCCCACTTCCTGAATCGTATACAAATTATTTATTTTCAAAAGGAGAAGATAAAATTTTAAAGAAAATTGGTGAAGAGTGTGCTGAAGTAATTATCGCATGTAAAAATAATGATAAAGAAGAAGTAGTGAAAGAAATGGTTGATGTATTTTATCACTGTTTCGTTTTATTAGCTGAAAAAAATATTACATTGGAAGATGTCATGCGAGAGGTGAAAGAACGAAATGGAAAGCTTTCGAAAGTTGGGGATAGAAGGGAAATAGATACATTATAAGGGGGAATGTATATGAAAGTAGATTATCATCTTCACTTAGAAGAAGGACCGTATTCAATAGGATGGCTTTCTAAAATAAATGAAGCGCTGGAACGTTATGAACCGCTTCAAGAAAGGCATTCTATTGATTGGCTTATGAAAACACAAGAGCGTTTGCAAAAGCGTGTGAAGGAAGGGCCATTTACAACAGAATGGATGGACCTCTATTTAGAAGAAGCTGTGCGAAAAGGTATAAAAGAAGTGGGAATTGTTGATCATCTATATCGTTTTCATGAAGCGAAAGGATATTATGAAAAATATGTAGATATTAGTGATTCTAAGCTCGGTCGTATACAGAAGGAATGGTTAGATCAAGTAAGGGTAGTTTCACTGTATGATTTTACAAAGGTTATTGAAGAGGCGAAAGAACGATGGAGTAAAAGAGGTGTCACGCTTAAACTTGGAATTGAAGCGGATTATTTTATTGGTTGTGAAGGAGAGTTAAAAGAATTATTAGCGCTAGGAGACTTTGATTATATAATTGGTTCTGTTCATTTTCTAAATGGCTGGGGATTTGATAATCCAGATACGAAAGAATATTTTGAGAAGCATGACCTACGCGCATTATATGATATGTTTTTTAAAACAGTTGAGAGTGCGATTCGTACCGAGTTATTTGATATTATCGCTCATCTTGATAATATAAAGGTATTTAATTATCGATTGGATGAGAATGAACAGCTTTCTTATTATGAGGAAATTGCCTGTGCGTTAGTAGAAACGAATACGGCAACAGAAATAAATGCAGGATTATACTATCGTTATCCTGTTCGTGAAATGTGCCCAAGTCCACTATATTTACAAGTATTAGCTAAGTATGGTGTTCCAATTACGATTTCTTCGGATGCCCATTATCCAAATGATTTAGGGAATTATGTACAAGAAAATGTACAAACATTACGAGCTCACGGTGTTACTCAGGTTGCAACATTTACGAAGCGAGCAAGAGTAATGAGGTCGCTTGAAGAAGAAGTAACAAATTCAAAATGAAACGCAATTTTTTGATGAAAACCGTCCTTTTTGTTCAAAATAAGAAAGAATGAAAAGGAGGGTAAGAAATGGCGAAACAACAAAATAAACAAAATGTACAAGGTGCACAGCAACAAGCTTATACTTCTGAAACGAATGCTGTATCTCAATCGGTTATTGAGGAGCAAATTAGCGATACGGTTGCAGAAGGAACGATTGATGTGAAGCTTGGAAAAGAATCGCAGGAAAAAGCGTAAGAAAAGGGGAGAGTTGCATCTCCTCTTTTTTCATGGAAAAGTGTCGATTTTTAAAACTATAATCAAATTCCTTGGTTTTTATATGTGGATTTCTTACAATGAAATATAAGAGATATCTTATTTTCTATAGAAGAGGTGTTAGTAGTGGCAAAAATATTAGTAGCGGGAAAAATTCCGGAAATTGGATTAGAACTATTAAAAGATCATGATGTAGAAATGTACGATAAAGAGGAGTTAATTTCTATAGATGAATTAACAGAGCGTGTAAAAGATAAAGATGCATTGTTAAGTTTACTTTCGACAAAGGTGCCAAAAGAAGTTATTGATGCAGCGCCTCATTTAAAGATTGTTGCAAACTATGGTGCTGGTTACGACAATATTGATTACACGTATGCGGGCGAAAAAGGAATTGCAGTTACGAATACACCGAAAGTATCAACGGAAGCGACTGCAGAATTAACATTTGCACTTCTTTTAGCAGCGGCGCGTAGAATTCCTGAAGGGGATACGTTATGTCGTACGACCGGATTTAACGGATGGGCACCGTTATTTTTCTTGGGACGAGAAGTCCATGGTAAGACAATCGGAGTTATAGGTCTTGGAGAAATCGGGAAGGCTGTTGCAAAACGTGCGAAAGCATTTGGAATGGATGTTTTATATACAGGGCCAAATCGTAAGCTTGAAGCTGAAAGTGAACTGGGAGCAACGTATGTGACGTTGGAAGAATTATTACAAACAGCAGACTTTATTACAATTAACTGTGCTTATAATCCAAAATTACATCATATGATTGATGAAGAGCAGTTTAAAATGATGAAGAAAACAGCGTATATTGTAAATGCTTCACGTGGACCAATTATGAATGAAGCAGCACTTGCTCATGCATTAAAAACGAATGAAATTGAAGGAGCAGCTCTTGACGTGTTTGAATTTGAACCGAAAATTACAGAAGAGTTAAAAGAATTAAAGAATGTAGTACTTGCTCCACACGTAGGGAATGCAACATTTGAAACTCGTGATGCGATGGCTGAAATGGCTGTTAGAAATATTTTAGCTGTATTAAACGGCGAAGAGCCAGTAACACCTGTAAATGAAAAGGTATTAGTCACAAAATAAAAAGAAACCTTCCGGACTCGGAAGGTTTTCTTATTTTTCTTTATTTGTTTTTTTAGACGGTCTTTGTCTAATGAATTGAGATAACATGTACAAAATATATAGTGGAATGGCAATGAATAAGAAAACAGAAAAATTTCCAAATCCTGTTTGATACATTGTAATAATGATTCCAACTAAAAATAGTGTAATAATGATGCTATATCGTGGAATTGGTACATCTTTTAAACTTGGGATACGAATGCGGCTCACCATTAAAAATGCGAACGTTACAAATACGGTAATAAGAACGATTTTTGGAATGGTATGTGAAAATAACGTTAAGAAAGCAACAAGCCCTCCCGCTGCTGTAATCGGTACTCCAGTGAAATATTTCATTGAAGTAGAAGATGGTGTTACATTAAATCGTGCTAAACGATATGCTCCGAAAAGAGGGAATAATCCCGCTATGTATAATCCGATGATTCCGTAGTTTGAGAAAGATGTGTAATACATTAAAACAGCTGGTGCTGCACCAAATGTTACGACATCTGCAAGCGAGTCGAGCTCTTTTCCCATTTGTGAATCAACACGTAATAAACGAGCAACACGACCATCAAGACTATCTAACATCATCCCGATAAGTACTAAAATAGCAGCTGATTTATAATATCCTAAAGATGCATAGCCGATTGATAAAAATCCGCTATATAAATTTCCGAGCGTAAATAAGTTTGGAATAGCTGCTCTATACAAAATCTGATCCCTTGCTTTCTGTAATAAATTCTTAATTAGTGTATGAAAGTTTACTTATTTTATCATACCATAAATTTATTCCTCATACGAAAGAAATTACCAATTTGTGAAAGATTTCATAGAAGGATGGTTTGAAAATTAAGTGAAAATAAAAAGAGGAAGCAACTTGTATAAAGTTGCTTCCTTTACTATTCAAATTTCGTTGTCATCGTTCCAGTTTTATATCGATTATTAGGATCGAAGCGTAATAAATCTCCATAAATTAATTTATCGGAGAGTTTTAATTCTGTTTTTGCTTTTTCAATATACGGCTGACATAGCGTCATGTCAGCTTCTTCACCCGTACTTCTTTTGTAGCACATATTTTTTGTATAAACATACTCTTCAGAAACAAAGCTACCATCACGCATTACCATAAGCGGGTCTTTCTCTTTAATAAATAAGTCAGTTCCAAATTCAACGGATTTATTTGTTTTAATACCAAGTAAATGAAGGAGCGTTGGCTTAATATCAATTTGACCGGATACTTTAGAAACAACTTTTCCTTCTTGGCCAGGCACATGAATAATAAGAGGGACTCGTTGTAATTGCATAGAATCGAATGGTGTAATAGTATCTTTTCCTAGGAACTGTGCCATAGCTGCGTTATGGTTTTCGGAAATACCGTAATGATCACCATAGATGACAATAACGGAATTATCATACAATCCTTCTTCTTTTAATTGTTTAATAAATAATTTAAGAGCTTCATCTGTGTAACGAACAGTTGGGAAGTAGCGGTTTACAACACCACTTTCCGAGTTGAATTCATCAACATATTGATCTTCCGGATTTAGAAGAAATGGAAAATGATTTGTTAATGTAATAAATTTTGTATAGAACGGTTGCGGTAAAGATTTTAACTTTGGAATAGATTGTTCAAAGAACTCTTTATCTTTTAATCCCCAACCGACAGACATTTGCTCCGTTCCTGCGTAATCATTTAAATTAAAGTAACGATCATATCCAAGCGCAGGATACATTACATCCCGATTCCAAAACGTTTTATCATTTGAATGGAAGACGGCAGAAGAATATCCGTATTTCTTTAATTGTTCTGGTGTCGCTGTGTATTCATTTGTTGCATGAGTAAAGAATACAGAACCACGATCTAGCGGATAAAGTGAGTTTTCAACGATAAATTCAGCATCAGAAGTTTTACCTTGTCCAGTTTGATGATAGAAGTTATCGAAATAGAAACTATCCTTAATAAATTCATTTAAAAATGGTGTAATTTCTTTTCCATTTATTTTTTTATTAATAACAAAGCTTTGTGTAGATTCCATTGAAATTAAAATTACATTTTTACCTTTTGCAGCTCCAAATAAGTTTTTATCAACTTGTTTGTCTTTTGAGTCTGTATAGTTTTTAATTTCAGAAAACCCATCCCCACTTGCAAATACACGCTCAGCTGAGGACTTGGATTGAAGCGTAATATCAAATAGATGATATGTGTATAAACCTAAATTCTTCACGACAGTTTGACGGTCAAATGAGCGTGAGAACATTTGTGGTTTATAAATAACTGATACAACAATTTGTAGTGCTAATAAAGCTGTTACACCGCTAAAGAAAGTTCGCTTCTCTGAGCGGGAAAGTGGTGTTTTGTCCCCAAATGATGGGAATTTACGCGAAATAAACATTAAAATAATTGCATCTGCAAATAAAAGTAATGTTTTGTACGTAAAGAGTTCTTTTATACTTGTCCCTAAATCAGCCATATTGTTTGTTTGGAATAAAACCGGGAAAGTAACGAAATCGTTATAGAACCCATAAAACATTGCGTTTCCAAATAAAATAAATGACAGTATAAAACTGATTCCAATTATAATTCGGTTTCGGTGCTTAGATGCAAGTAAAGCTAAGCCGAAAAATAAAAGTAACGCAGCTAGTGGATTGATAAAAAGCATGAATTCTTCAAAGAAATTATCAATTTTAATATCAAATGCTAGCTTGTACACAATATATGTTTTAATCCATAGTAAAACGACTGCAACGAGTGCAAATCGCAGTTTTGGAAACAGATGTTGTAGCATAATATACTCCTCTCCTAAAAAGCATGACAGTTCTTGAGAGTCAGTTTGCTTAACGACTCATTTTATATATACGAACAGTCCTTTGTTATTATGATTATTATACTATGAGTATCATTATACGAAAATAAAAGAAGGTTGTGGGCTTTTTTATAATAATCGAGTAGAAAAAGAGTGGTGGGAGACAATAAAACAGAATTTCTATGTATGATAATTATCGTACGCAGAAAGAATCGCGTGATAATACGGAGGTTATAATGCGAAAATTATTATGTTTTATAGCATGCAGTAGTGTTATATTTTTTACTTCACCGAGTGTGTCGGTAGCCCAATATGATGCACCTCTTATGGAAGATGCACTTTATTCTGTTTTATTTCCAAAAATAAATAAAGCAATTGAAAAACAATATGGAAGTTTGAAACCTTATCAATGTCCTAAAATTATTAGTTTAAAAAAAGTGTATAGCGGTACATATTTATTTCAAGCAAGTATTGAAGTGACAAAGTATGAACGTGTTGCTGGGAAAATTGCTCCACCATTTGAGAAGGTAACGATTACATTTAATAACGAAGAAGGCGAATGGGAAGTAACAAAGGTATTAGTAAAGCGCTTACCAGACGATACGAAATTAAACTGCAAAAAAACAATATAAAAAATTGTTTGACAAATAAAATGGTCCTTTGGTATTGTTAATAGCAACAATTAGATGTTTGAAAATTAAATAGACTTACCTCATCTACTCTCAAAGGTAGAGGCCGCGATAGGAAAGAGTAAGCTATGGGAGATTTAATGGAATCTGTGATCATAGGTTGAAAGGGACTATTGCCGAAATATAAGAATAACCATCTTATTCATATATTGGGACTGCATTGAATAAATGTAGTACTGTCATAATATTTATTTTATGGAGAGCTATTTGGAGATGTTGATGCGGTTTCTTATTTTGAGGAGATAACAACTCGTTTATTTTTTCAATATATATTTTTCCTAATAAGAAACGCGTGTGAACATTGTTCCGCGCGTTTTTTGTCTATCTAAAAGCGTGCTGCAATGAATAGAAGATTGGGGTTATGAGTTTTAGAGGAAATAAGGGAGGAATTTAAATGTATTTACACGGCACAAGCCGAATTAATGGGCAAGGACACTTAGAAATTGGAGGGTGCGATACGACGCAGCTAGCAAAGCAATACGGAACACCACTTTATGTATACGATGAAGAGTCTATCCGAGGAAAATGCCGAGCATTTCATCGTGCTTTTAAAGAAAGTGGTTTCTCTTATCAAGTAGCATATGCAAGCAAGGCGTTCTTGTGCATGGAGATGTGCCGAGTAGCTCGTGAAGAGAGTATGTCATTAGACGTTGTTTCTGGGGGAGAATTATATACTGCGCTCCAAGCAGGATTTCCGGCATCACGTATTCATTTTCATGGAAATAATAAAACAGAAGAAGAAATAGTGATGGCTCTTCAGGCGAATATCGGTTGTTTTGTCGTAGATAACTTCTTTGAATTAGAAGTTTTACACGATTTAGCGATGCAACATGGGAAATTTGTGAACATATTAATTCGTGTAACGCCTGGAGTAGAGGCGCACACACATGAATATATTACAACAGGTCAAGATGATTCGAAATTTGGATTTGGCGTTTCAAACGGTCAAGCGATGCAGGCAATTAGATTTGCTGTACAAAAATCCAATTATAATGTGCTAGGGATCCATTCACATATTGGATCACAAATATTTGAAACAGCTGGTTTTGTTCGAGCGATTGAAGTTCTTCGCCAATTTTTAGAAGAAGTGAGAGAGCAAACAAACTATGTAGTAAAAGTGTTAAATGTAGGCGGAGGATTTGGAATACGTTACACAGAGTCAGATACACCATTAACTCTTGAGACATATGTGCGAGCTGTAACAAGTGCAGTGAGAGAACAATTTACTGTATGTGAATATCCATTGCCAGAAATATGGGTTGAACCAGGCCGTAGCATTGTAGGTGATGCTGGGACAACACTTTATACAGTTGGATCTGTGAAAGATATTCCTGGTATTCGGAAATATGTATCAGTCGATGGTGGAATGACAGATAATTTAAGACCAGCTTTATATAGCGCGCGTTATGAAGCGATGTTAGCGAATCGAGGGAATGATGAGAATGAGGAACTCGTTTCGATTGCCGGGAAATGCTGTGAGAGTGGAGACATGTTGATTTGGGATATTCATTTACCGAAAGTCGCTGCTTCTGATTTACTAGCAGTTTCCTGTACAGGAGCATACGGGTACTCGATGGCGAATAATTACAATCGGATTCGAAGACCAGCCGTTGTCTTTGCAAAAGGCGGAACATCGCAAGTAGTTGTGGAACGTGAAACATATGAAAATATTATTGGGAACGATCGCATACGTATTAAAGAGCTTGTCTAAATAGGAAAAGGAGTTGTTCGTATGGGCAATTCCTTTTTTATAAAATAAAATAATTAAAATATATCGGAAAACTAGGATTGAAAAAAATCAGAATTGTGATAAAATACAAATACAAAGCTTATCAAGAGAAGCGGAGGGAACTGGCCCGAAGAAGCTCGGCAACCTGCTTATAGAAAGCAAGGTGCTAAATCCAGCAAAATGGGATCCATTTTGAAAGATAAGGTAAAATATATTACCGAACAGTCTTTTCGAAATGGGAAAGATTTTTTTTATGAATAAAAAGGGGGGCTGTTTGCGTGAGTGTACGGGAACATTTTGATGAAGTATCCGAGAAGATTGAAGCGATGCTTGCTGATATGAAATATGGTTCAATTACAATTGTTGTGCAAGATGGAAAAGTAATTCAGTTAGAGAAAAGTGAAAAAGTACGTTTAAAGTGAAAAGCGCTGACTAGAAAAACTAGAGGCGGTTTTAACCTATTTTCATTAGGTTAAAACCGTCTTTTTGCTTTTACAGGGGGAAAAAACATGTTGACGTATGAAACGTGGGAAGAAAATGTTGTTTCATTTTCGGAAGAAGACGAAACAAAAGGCGCACTATCAGTATTAAAGTGGGCTTATGGAGAGTATAAAGATGAAATTGTCTACGCATGTAGCTTTGGGGTGGAAGGTATGGTATTGCTGCACCTTATAAACCAAGTAAATCCATATGCTAAAGTCGTATTTTTGGATACAAATGTTCATTTTCAAGAAACGTATGAATTAATTCGGAAAGTGCGGGAAAGATTTCCTTCATTGAATATTATAGAAAAACAGCCAGAACTTACACTTGATGAACAGGCGAAGTTGCATGGTGAAAAACTGTGGGAGAGCAATCCGAATCTTTGTTGTAAGATTAGAAAAATTTTACCTTTAGAAAAATCATTAGTAGTGGAAAAAGCATGGATATCAGGCTTAAGAAGGGAACAATCAGAAACACGTAAGCATACAAAGTTTATAAATCAAGATCATCGTTTTCAATCTATTAAAGTTTGTCCACTCATTCATTGGACGTGGAAAGAAGTTTGGCGATATGTATACAAACATAGCTTGCCGTATAACCCGTTGCATGATATTGGTTATCCAAGTATTGGGTGTGAGAAATGTACGTTACCTGTTGGGGATGGTGGCGATTCAAGAGATGGTAGATGGGCTGGAAAAGTGAAAACTGAATGTGGTCTTCATTATCAATAAGATGAATCTTGAAATAAAGCTAAGAGAGGATATAGAAAAATGAGCATAGTAAACGAATTAGTAAACCGTATAGATGAGGCATATGACGTATCACAAATTGAAAAAGAAATTAAGTTAGACAATATTGCGTTAAGTGATTTAGAACTATTGGCGACAGGTGGATATAGCCCCCTTACTGGTTTTTTAGGGAAGGAAGATTATGATTCAGTCGTAGAAACGCTTCGTTTAGCAAATGGTAGTGTGTGGAGTATACCAATTACATTACCTGTAACAGAAAAAGTCGCAGAAAGCCTGAAAGTTGGAGAGGAAGTAAAGCTTGTCAACAATGGAAATATATATGGTGTCATTCAAATAGAAGATATTTTTGTACCAGATAAAGAAAAAGAAGCGTTACTTGTATATAAAACAACGGATGGGGCTCATCCAGGAGTGGAAAAATTATATGAACGACCAAACGTTTACGTTGGAGGAACTATTATTCTAACAAAACGCTTTGAAAATAATCAATTTCCTTCTTATCATTTAGACCCAATTGAAACGAGGGAAGAATTTAAAAAACGTGGGTGGAAAACAGTGGTCGGGTTTCAAACGAGAAACCCGGTACATCGTGCCCATGAGTATATCCAAAAGTCTGCTCTTGAAATTGTAGATGGTCTCTTTTTAAATCCGCTCGTTGGAGAAACGAAATCGGATGATATTCCTGCTGATGTAAGAATGGAAAGCTATGAAGTACTCCTTCAAAACTATTATCCGAAAAAGCGTGTCTTTTTAAGTGTATTTCCTGCTGCCATGCGTTACGCAGGACCAAGGGAAGCGATATTTCATGCGTTAGTAAGAAAGAATTTTGGATGTACCCACTTTATAGTAGGGCGCGATCATGCAGGGGTAGGAGATTATTACGGTACTTATGAAGCGCAAGAAATTTTCACGAATTTTACGATAGAAGAGTTAGGAATTACACCACTATTCTTTGAACATAGTTTTTACTGCACGAAATGTGAAGCGATGGCTTCAACGAAAACATGTCCGCACGGAAAAGAAGATCATGTTATTTTATCGGGTACAAAAGTAAGAGAATTATTAAGAAACGGTGAGATTCCGCCGAGTACATTTAGTCGTAAAGAAGTAGTGGAAGTACTAATTAAAGGATTGAAAAAAGCAGTAGTAACAGAATAGGGAGAGAACGAGATGGATACGAATATTACTTGGCATACAGCGTCGGTTTCAAAAGATGAGAGAAGAGCGAAGAATGGACATCACAGTTTTGTAATTTGGTTTACTGGTTTATCAGCTTCGGGTAAATCTACAGTAGCGAATGCGGTCGCTCGTAAACTGTTTGAAAAGAATATTGGAAATTATGTGCTGGATGGGGATAACATTCGTCACGGTTTAAATAAAGACTTAGGATTTTCTGAAAGTGATCGCATGGAAAATATAAGACGTATTGGCGAAGTGGCAAAGTTATTTGTAGATCAAGGAACAGTTGTCCTTACAGCATTTATTTCACCATTTCGAGTAGACCGTAAACAAGTAAGAGATTTATTAGCGGCAGATGAATTTATTGAAATTTTTGTGAAGTGTCCGATTGAAGAGTGTGAGAAACGTGATCCGAAAGGGCTTTATAAAAAGGCAAGAAAAGGTGACATTAAGGATTTCACAGGTATTGATTCGCCTTATGAAGAGCCAGAGCAAGCGGAATTAATTGTAGAAACGCACAAATATTCTATTGAAGAATGTGCAGAACAAATCGTGAAGTACTTACAAGAGCGTAGTTTTATATAGGGGGATAAACAATGAGTTATGAAAAAGTATGGGCTAACAATGAAAAATTAAATCAGACCGAGAAAAATAAATTAGAAAAAGATGGCTTAGAAATTTTTAATGATATTCCTTACTATGCGGAAAATGGTTTCGAATCTATTCCGAAAGAAGAGTGGGATGCCTTTAAATGGGCAGGCTTGTATTTACAAAGACCGAAAGAAGCTGGTTATTTTATGATGCGGGTAAATATTCCGTCAGGGATTATTACAAATGCACAGGCAGAAGTACTTGCTTCTATCGCTGAAGATTATGGACGTGATGTAATAGATATTACGACGAGACAAGCGATTCAGTTTCATTGGTTAGAAATTCATCAAATTCCAGATATTTTTAATAGATTAGCGAGAGTTGGATTGTCTTCAGCTGGAGCGTGTGGTGATATAACGCGTAATATTACAGGTAATCCGCTTGCTGGCATTGATGCAAATGAATTATTTGATACAACGCATATTGTAAAAGAAGTATACGATTACTTCCAGCATAATGAAGAGTTTTCTAATTTACCACGTAAATTTAAAATGTCTATTAGCTCTAATATTTATAACTCAGCAAACGCAGAGATTAACTGTGTTGCATTTACACCTGCTACGAAAGAAATAGATGGTGAGAAAAAAGTTGGTTTTCATATAAAAGTAGGTGGAGGATTATCAGCCCGTCCGTATTTAGCTGAGGAATTAGATGTATTCGTTTTACCAGAAGAAGTGAAGGCGGTGGCGATTGCGATTGCTACTATATTCCGTGATTTTGGATATCGTGAGAAACGTCATTTAGCTCGGTTGAAATTTCTTGTTGCGGACTGGGGAGCAGAGAAATTTAAAGAGAAACTAATAGAGTATACAGGGCCTTTACAAAGTAAAGGGGAAAGTGCACTCAAAGGATGGAATGCAGGCTATTTTTATGGTGTTCAAGACCAAAAACAAGAGGGATTAAAATATGTAGGTTTTAATGTACCGGTAGGTCGTTTACATGCAGAAGAAATGTTTGAGATTGCAAGAATCGCAAAGCAATATGGAAATGGACAAATTCGTACATGTAACTCGCAAAACTTCATTATTCCGAACGTTCCTCCGGAAAATGTAAAAGGATTACTTAGTGAACCGCTGTTTGAAGCGATATCTGCTAGCCCGAAATCATTTATTGGTCATGCGGTTTCATGTACCGGTATTGAATATTGTAATCTTGCACTAGTAGAAACGAAAGAAAGATTACGAAAAATTGCAGAATACTTAGATACACAAATTGCACTCGATGTTCCAGTTCGAATTCATATGGTAGGCTGCCCGAATTCATGTGGTCAACGTCAAATTGCTGACATTGGGTTACAAGGTGTGAAAATGAAAACGAAGGAAAAAGGCATTGTTGAAGCGTTTGAAATATACGTAGGTGGAACATTATTAGATGGCGGTGCCTACAATCAAAAGTTAAAAGGAAAAATAGATGGCGAGGATCTACCTGATGTACTCGCATCATTTATAAGTTATTTCAAAGAGAATAAATTACCAGCCGAAACATTTTATGATTTTGTAGGTCGTGTTGGTGTAGATACATTACAAATAGCGTTAAATAACGTGCTAGAAGAAGTAATAGCGTCTTAGGAGGGACGATATGGATTTATATCGATTTGAAGCTGTATTAGTGAGTGATATTGTTCCGATAGTTGTTGTTGCTCAAAGTGAAGAACAGGCATTTAAGCTTGCGGAGATTGAGCTTGAAAAGCATTTTTTACCGTTGCCAGAGGTAAAAGAGATTTCTTTGTTTGAAAAAAAGAAGATTCGAAAAGGTGCGGCATTTGTTATCCATGAGTAGAGATCAGTAATACGAAAAAATAAAAACTTCCATTCTTATATACGAATGGAAGTTTCATTTTAATAGAAGAAATGAGGAGAGATGATGGGAAAGGTTTATATTGTTGGAGCGGGTCCTGGCGATCCAGATTTAATTACTGTTAAAGGGTTGAAATGTATTGAGAAGGCAGATGTTATTTTATACGACCGACTTGTGAATAAAGAGCTGCTTTCACACGCAAAGCCTGACGCGGATTTAATTTATTGCGGAAAACTCCCGAATTATCACACGATGAAGCAAGAGACAATTAACACGTTTCTTATTAAGTATGCGAAAAAAGGAAAAGTTGTAACGAGGCTTAAGGGCGGCGATCCATTTGTGTTTGGTAGAGGGGGAGAAGAAGCTGAAGCATTAGCAAAGCAAGGTGTACCATTTGAAATCATTCCTGGTATTTCAGCTGGAATAGCTGCTCCTGCTTATGCGGGCATTCCAGTGACGCACCGTGATGCAAGTGCAAGTTTTGCTATTGTGACTGGGCATAGGAAAGAAGGTGCTGAAGAAGAAGTGAAATGGGAAAGTTTAGCGAAAGGTGTAGAGACTTTAGCGGTATATATGGGGGTTAGTAATTTGCCCTACATATGTGAGCAACTTATGAAGCATGGAAAAGATAAAAGTACGCCAGCTGCTATTATTGAGCAGGGGACGACGTCTATGCAACGCACAGTTGTTGGAACGTTAGGGACAATTGTAGATGTTGCGAAAAAAGAGCAAATTCAAAATCCGAGCATGATTGTAATTGGAGAAGTTGTCCGTTTTAGAGAAAAAATTCATTGGTTTGAGAAGCAGACAGAAAATGCTTATCAAGTAAGTGGAGTGTTGTAAAATGAAAGCCGTTTTATATATATGTCATGGAAGTCGTTTGAAGACAGCGAAAGAAGAGGCGATTCAATTTATTACATCGTGTATGAGCCGTATAGAAGCGACTATTCAAGAAGTTTGTTTTTTAGAGTTAGCGAATCCTTCTATTGAAGATGGTTTTCGTACATGTGTGAAGCGTGGGGCCACAGAGATTATTGCTATCCCTGTTTTTTTATTAGCGGCAGGTCATGTGAAGAAAGATATTCCGTTTGAATTGGTAAAGCTCAAGAATCAATATCCAAATGTTAAAGTGACTTATGGTAATCCGTTTGGTGTATCAGAAACACTTGTTAAATCGGTGTATAGCGGAAGTGGCATCGAACAGGAAGATAAAAATGAAGTGACGTTACTTCTCGTTGCAAGAGGGAGTAGTGATCCTGAAGTATTAAGAGATATAAACTGGATTGCTTCTTTATTTCAAACAAAAGAGAAGGTTAAAAAAGTAGAAGTTTGTTATTTAGCGGCTGCAGAGCCAAAATTTGAGAAGAAGTTAAAGGAAGTAGTAGAACGAAAAGAAAAGAACATCGTTGTACTGCCTTACTTGTTATTTACAGGTTTACTTATGAAACATATTGAGAAAGAAGTGCGCCAACATGAATTGGAAGAGATAAAAATCAGTCCATATTTAGGGAAGAATGAAGCGTTTCAAGATATGTTAATTCAGAAAACGACGGAGTTATTGAAAGGAGATCAGTATGTATCCACTTACAGTGCGAGTTAATGAGAAACGCGTTGTTGTTATTGGCGGGGGAAAAGTTGCAGGATTTAAAATTATTCCTTTACTCAAACAGGGTGCGGATATAGTTGTGATCAGTCCAGAATTAGATGCGAATTTAGTAAAACTTGTGGAAGAAAAGAAAATTCGTTGGTATCAAAGAGAATATGAAAAAAGTGATATTAAAAGTGCTTTTTTAGTTGTTGCAGCGAGTAGTGATTCAATATTAAATGAACAAGTTGCTGAAGATGCCGCTGAGAATCAATTAGTAAATGTTATTACAAATCCGGAAAGTGGTAATGTTCATTTTCCGGCAGCGATTCATCGTGGTTCACTTAATATAGCAGTTTCTACTGGGGGAGCGAGCCCGAAGCTCGCAAAAAAAATTCGAGATGATATTGCAAATAAATATGATGAGACATATGAATCGTATTTAGATTTTTTATATGAAGTAAGGTTGAAGTTAAAAGATTTACAGTTAGAAAAGAGGGAACGAAATATATTGCTCCAAGAAGTGTTGAAATCAGTATATGTGCAAAACGAGGGGAAAAGAGAAAGTTTTTTACGAGAATTAGAGGAAAAGATTTTAAAATAATAAAAGATAAAGTGCGCTTTACAAATATAAAAATATAATTTATAATCACAAGTAACTTCAATAGATGAAATCGATGAGCAAGAAGAGTACGTATATTTGATGCGTTCAGAGAGCTGGGGTTAGGTGGGAGCCCGGTACGATAAAATATACAGAATGGGCTTGCGAGAGGTATGTTGAACATTGTAGTAGGCAACCCGGGTTCCGCCGTTAAAAGGATAGAGTATCGGAATTATTCCTGTACTTGAACAAGTGGGATTTATCAATCCAATTGAGGTGGTACCACGGTATTTATATTACATATATCGTCCTCTACATGCATATTTGCGTGTAGGGGACTTTTTTATTTTCTAAAGGAGGTGTGCGAGTATGAAATGAAAGTGTATAATTAACAAAAGTTTAAATATTCAGAAAAGGAGAATTTATGATGAAAGAAACACAGCAATGGACGTCGAAAATAGGCTTTGTACTCGCAGCAGCCGGAGCCGCAGTAGGTCTTGGTGCGATATGGAAATTTCCATATGTTGCAGGTAATGGCGGGGGAGGCGCATTCTTCCTTGTATTTTTACTATTAACTTTATTTATAGGTATGCCTCTTTTAATAGCGGAGTTTGTTATTGGACGTAGCACGCAAAAAGAGGCCGTTACAGCTTATAAAGTACTAGTACCAAATAGCAAAGTATATCCTTGGATTGGTCGTATGGGAGTTGTTACTTGTTTTAGTGTACTATCTTTTTATAGTGTTGTAGGTGGATGGATTTTACTTTATTTATATTATAGTGTGACAGGAAGTTTCTGGAATAGAGCAGCTGATTATGGACAATTGTTCGGTGAAACGATTTCAAATCCGTTAAGTGCGATTGGAGCACAATTTATCTTTATGCTTTGTACAATTTTTGTCGTAAGTAAAGGTGTAGAGAAAGGTATAGAAAAGGCAAGTAAGTACATGATGCCGCTATTATTTATTTTATTTATTGCGATTATTGTTCGTGCGTTAACACTCGATGGTGCTTTTGCTGGAGTAGAGTTCTTCTTAAAGCCAGATTTTTCAAAGCTTACAGCAGATACGATTTTATACGCGATGGGACAATCTTTCTTCTCACTAACAGTAGGTGCCTCAGTAATGGTCACGTATAGTTCGTATTTAAAGAAAGAGGAACATTTAGCGAAATCAGCAACATCTATTGTAAGTTTAACTGTTTTTGTTACAGTACTTGCAGGATTAGCAATTTTCCCAGCGATTTTCGCATTAGGAGTAAAACCAACTGAAGGACCAGGATTACTGTTTATCGTCCTTCCGGCAGTATTTGCAAAAATACCATTTGGTCAATTTTTCTTTATTATGTTTTTAATTTTATTCTTCTTTGCGACTTTAACATCAGCAATTTCAATGCTTGAAATTGTAGTAGCATCTGTTGCGAAAGGTAATGAGAAGAAGCGTCCGTCAGCATCATTATTAATCGGTATTCTTATTTTTGCAGTCGGTATTCCATCAGCTTTATCATTTGGGATTATGAGTGACGTGAAAATATTCGGGAAAACATTCTTTGATTTAGTTGACTTTTCGGTAAGTAACGTATTGCTGCCGTTAGGAGTACTAGCTATTTCATTATTTGTACCAAATAAAATGAGTAAAGAGTTATTGATGAAAGAATTAGAAGTGACGGAAACGAAGGGGAAAACGTTATTTAACATTTGGTTCTTCTTACTTCGTTATGTTATTCCGGTAACTGTAATAATTGTATTTTTAAATGCGATAGGTGTATTTAAAATGTTTGCATAAAAAAAGGCGGGGATCTCCCGTCTTTTTTTATGTGGATGTTGATGAGTGTAATAAACGATTATATGCTTTATAGGCTGTAGTGACTGCAAGGAATGAACCGATTAAAAATAACACTGAGCCGCCAAATGTAAATATCCGGCCAATATACGTCTCTCTAGCTTCTTCTATTTTTTGTTGTAATTGCGTATTCATATTGATCACCCCGTAAACTATAGGCATTTAGTTATAGTCTATGTAGAATGCCTATATTGTGTGAAGTGTAAATAAAAAACCTCGGTAGGCACCGAGGTTTTTTATAATCCGATATAAGGAGATGGGTCAACTGCGTTTGTCTTGCCGACATTCCATTCTCCAAGATGAAGTTCGAAGTGTAAATGTTGTCCGTATGATTGGCCCGTGTTCCCCATAAATCCAAGCTGATCGCCTTGTTTTACAGTTTGTCCATTCGATACAGAACGGCTATTCATATGAGCATATACTGTCGTATATGTTTTTCCGTTTATACGGTGAGATAAATACACTACGTTTCCGTAACTAGATGATAATTCTGAACGAATAACAACGCCATCTGCAGCGGCGATAATTGGAACCGTTCCCGAAGCAGCGATGTCAATTCCTTTATGGTTATCTAAAGAACGTACACCAAATCCGGAAGTTTTTGATCCAGCTGCTGGTTTGATAAAGCCACCGATGTTTGTATCATGTGGTGTTGGAGCTGCTTGAGTTGCTTGAGCAGATTTAGTAGCTTGTTGTTTGCGGGCCTCTTCTGCCTGGCGGGCTTCTTCCGCTTTACGAGCTTCTTCGGCCCGTTTTTCTTCTTCAATTGCTTTTTGCACAGCTTGACGTTGATTTTCTAAAATGCCTTTGGATTCTTCTAATCCTTCAATCTCTGAATCTACTTTTGCTACTTTCGTATGTAGATCGTTAATAAGAGTTTGTTGCTGTTGTTGGTTATTTTGTAATTCTTGCTGTTTTTGTTCTAGTTTTTGCTCAGATTCTTTCAGTTGTTGTTCTTTTTTCTCAACAGCCTCTTTTTCTGTAGTTACAGCATTTTGATCAGATGTTTGTTTTTTTACAATATCTGTATCGTTGTTTAATATTAAACTTACGGAGTACATATTATCAACAAGATCGGCAATATTTGAAGAATTTGTTAGTACCTCTGTAATGATATTTGTACGAGGTTTTTCTTGCATAGATTGTAATCGTTGTTTAATAACTTCCTGACGTGTATCTATGTTTGTTTGTAATTGTTCTATATGTTTCTTTTTGTCAGCAATTACTTGTTGAGTTTTGCTAATTTCTTTTTTTGTATCGTTTAATTCAGCTTCGTTTTTATTAATAGAAGTAGTTAATTCATCAATTTTCTTCTGTAATTCTTGAATTTCTTTTTCTATTTGTTCTTTCTCGACTGATTTATTTTGTAAGTCACTTTGTTTGCCTTCTAATTCAGATTGAATGTTAGATAATTTATCTTGATTTGTTTCAGCGTATACGGGTGAAAGTAACGGGGAAGCAAAAATCGTTCCTGCTGCTAAAACACTAAACGCTGCAAATTTCTTTTTCATAGTTGTCTGACTCCTTTCTCTATGAATGTTATATATCATAAGAAGAAGAGTGTCTATCGTTGTAATCATAATGTAAAGAAAACTTTATAAAATTGCTAAGTTTTGTCGGAATTTATCATTTTTCAACTGTAATTGTCATAGTACATACATTTTATTCATATGTGTAACAAAGGTATATTTTGGAATTAATCTGTAAAATGAAGAAGGAAAGTAATCGTTTTTATGAGGTAAAATATTACTTGGAAAGCTAATAAAACACTAGTGAGGAATCGTTCTCATGTTAGGTTTTCTGACATAGGTCTGCTTTTTGTCAAGAAAATTATTTGTGTTCGGGCAAAGTTATTTTGTTGTCAGATTTAAATTTTTGATTTATGATTTTTAACAGGGACAAAATGTAGTGAATTGTCGAATAATATGTAATACTCTTAATTTCTTAGTTTTATAGAGATAGAATGAGAGATAGAGTGACACATCGAAGAGGGGGTTACAACAAATATGAAAAGAATAGGACTTGCATGGCAAATATTAATAGGGCTTGCGCTTGGTATTGCGGTTGGGGCGATTTTCTTTGATAATCCAGCTGTTGTGAAGTACTTACAACCAATTGGTGATATTTTCATCCGATTAATTAAAATGATCGTTGTACCGATTGTTGTAGCAAGTATTGTTGTTGGGGTTGCTGGTGTTGGCGATGTTAAAAAACTAGGTCGACTAGGCGGAAAAACAATTCTTTACTTTGAAATTATTACAACAATTGCAATTATTGTTGGTCTATTAATAGCGAATATTTTCCAACCAGGAAAAGGCGTAAATATGGAGCAGTTAACAAAGACAGATATTTCGAAATATACACATACGACAGAGCAAGTACAAAGTCATTCATTTGCAGATACGTTTGTAAATATTGTTCCAACGAACATTATGAAGTCATTGGCTGACGGAGATATGCTTGCTATTATCTTCTTCTCTGTACTATTTGGTTTAGGTGTAGCAGCAATTGGTGAAAGAGGAAGACCAGTTCTTCAATTTTTCCAAGGTGTAGCTGACGCAATGTTTTACGTAACAAACCAAGTTATGAAATTTGCACCATTTGGTGTGTTTGCACTAATTGGTGTTACAGTTTCTACATTTGGTCTTGCTTCATTAATTCCATTAGGGAAATTACTAATTGTCGTATATGGGGCAATGATCTTCTTCGTCGTAGTTGTCTTAGGACTTACAGCGAAAATATTTGGAATCAACATTTTCCAATTCTTTAAGATTTTAAAAGACGAGCTGATCTTAGCGTATTCTACAGCAAGCTCAGAAACAGTTTTACCAAAAATCATGGAGAAAATGGAGAAATTCGGTTGTCCGAAAGCAATTACATCTTTCGTTATTCCGACAGGTTATTCATTTAACTTAGATGGATCAACTTTATATCAAGCAATTGCGGCTATTTTCTTAGCGCAAATGTACGGTATTGATTTATCTATTACACAACAAATTACATTATTGCTTGTATTAATGGTTACATCAAAAGGTATCGCAGGTGTACCGGGCGTATCATTCGTTGTATTATTAGCGACACTTGGTACAGTAGGTATTCCACCTGAAGGCTTAGCGTTCATTGCTGGTATTGACCGTATTTTAGATATGGCTCGTACAGCAGTTAACGTTGTAGGAAACTCTTTAGCAGCTGTAGTTATGTCTAAGTGGGAAGGTCAATATGACGCTGAAAAAGGACAAGCTTATTTAAAAGAGATTTCTGAAAAGGGTCAAGCGGCTTAATTATAATATGAACAAGCTCTCACATAATATGTGGGAGCTTTTCTGTATATAGAAGAGGAGCAGACATAATGAAACGAAAATATGGTGACGGTTCTTCGTGGAAGAGACTAATAGAAAAGAGTTATACGGTTAAGCAAATGGAAGAGGGAATGCTCGGAATACTGGATATAAAAAAGGTGAGAGAGCCTAGTTGTAAAGAATATGATGGTGAAGAACTTTGTATTGCAGCGGATCAGTATACGTGGATTCAATATTTCATAGACGGGAAAAACTTTGCGATTACCGCTATGTTAGATGATCAGAAAAAATTAGTGCAATATTATATAGATGTGGCGAAAGAATATAAAATAGACGATCGTGGTTTACCGTATTTTGATGATTTATATTTAGATGTAGTATTATTACCTAGCGGTAAGGTGTATGTATTAGATGAAGAGGAGCTAGAGTATGCTTATAAAAGTGGCGATGTCACGAAGGAAGAGTATGAGTTAGCTTCGTATACTACGAAATGGATATTAGCAACAATAAAAAATAGTAAATTTTATTGGATTTCAATATTGAAAGAAGAAATAGAAAAGTTGAAATGATTGTTGTATTCAAATTTTTGTATAATTACCAAAAAAATCTATACAAAAAATAATTGACTTTTGTTTTGTAAGCGAGTAAAGTTAGGGAAGAAATTATTATTAAAAAATAAATATGAAACCTTCTTATAAAGAGAGGCGGAGGGACTGGCCCTACGATGCCTCGGCAGCGGACTCGATTTCAGAGTGCTGTGCCAAATCCAGCAAGCGTGTGCTTGAAAGATGAGAAGAGTGTTTCTTATAGATGTATAAGACCTCTTCTCATCGGAAGAGGTCTTTTGTTATTCATTAGAAAAAGGTTGAAACTAGGGAGAGATGGTACTTTGAAAGAAACGAGAGAAAATGGTTTAGCTTTATTACCACTTGGGATATTTTTGGCGCTATTTATTGGTTCTGGAATTATTACAGGTGATTTCTATAAATTGCCGATACTTGTAGCGATTTCAATTGCTGTAGGAGTCGCTTTAGTGATGAATCGTAAAGAAAGTTTTAATGTGAAAGTAGAGCGGTTCGCTAAAGGTGCAGGAAATCCGGATATTATGATTATGGTATTAATTTTTGTGCTTGCAGGTGCATTTTCTGAAACTGCTAAAGGAATGGGCGGAGTAGACTCAACTGTTAATTTAGCGTTAACTATTTTACCGCCAGGATTTATCGTAGCTGGAATCTTTGTTATTGGTGCATTTATTTCATTAGCGATGGGAACTTCAATGGGAACAATTGCAGCATTAGCGCCGATTGCTGTAGGTATTAGTGGTCAAACTGATATCTCAATTGCGCTTGCAATGGCTACTGTTGTTGGCGGAGCGATGTTTGGTGATAATTTATCATTTATTTCAGATACAACAATTGCAGCTGTTCGTTCACAAGGAACAGAAATGAAAGATAAGTTTAAAACGAACTTTTTAATTGTGTTACCAGCGGCTATTATTACAATTGTACTATTAGTAATAGTTACTTCAGGAAGTGACACGCACATTAAAGCACATAACTTTGATTGGATAAAGATTTTACCGTACGCAGGAGTACTTATTACAGCGCTACTTGGCTGGAATGTACTTATTGTATTAACTGGTGGAACTGTACTATCTGGTGTTATCGGTCTTATAGATGGAAGTTACACGTTAGAAAGTTTCTTTAAAAGTGTAACGACTGGAATGGGCGGTATGATGGAGTTAGTATTACTTGCTATATTAATTGGCGGTATGGTTGAATTAATCCAATATAATGGTGGTATTCAATATTTGATGAATGTATTAACACGTAATATTCGTTCGAAAAAAGGAGCGGAATTTGGTATTGCTGGTTTAGTGAGTATGACGAATATGTGTACAGCGAATAATACGATTTCAATTATCTTTACAGGACCCCTTGCAAAAAATATTGCAGATCAATATGAAATAGACCCTCGTAAATCAGCGAGTGTATTAGATCTTTTCTCATGTTGTGTGCAAGGATTAATTCCGTACGGTGCCCAAATGTTAACGGCAGCAGGATTTGCAGCGTTATCTCCGGTTGAATTGTTGCCATATGCATTTTATCCAATGTTAGTTGGAGTATGTGGGATTGTTTCTATTTTAATTGGGTTTCCAAGGTTTTCGAAAGTAGCTGAGAAAAAAGAGTATCATAAAACAGCTTAATTTAATATGAATGTTAGTAATTAAAAAACGTGCAGAGAATAGATTCTGCACGTTTTTTTGCGTAAAGGGCTGAATATGACTCGGTCTTAAGTCTGAGTTAAAAACGGTTCTTAAGCTCGTTATGGGAAGACGAAAAATTAGTTAAGATAAGAGTATCAAATCGAAGGGAGGCAAGCACAAGATGAAACAATTTCTAGCGTTTATCGCAGCCGGTATTTTGGCTTTAATTACTCTTGGTAGTCTTGCTGGTATTGTAGGATTCGCAATCGGAGCAGGAGTTGTATATTGGAGCTATAAATCATTTGTGCGAGCTAAATCATTTTTTGGAAAGTTAGCTTGGGGTATTGTTGGTTTAATCGGTTTATCCATTGCACTTTCTCATTCACCAGCATTAATCGGTATCGCTGCTTTAGTGGTTTTATACTACGGATACCGTGAGTGGAAAAAAGAAAAAGATGTAGTTGTTGAATCTGCTCCAGAAAGTTCTAAACCATATAGCAACTTTGAAGATGAGTGGAACAAATTAATGAAAAACTAAAACAATAAATCAAATTATAAATAAAGTAGAAGAGAGGAAGATTTATAATGAAACAATCTTTATTCGGACGTGTACGCGATGCAATTTTAGCTGATTTTCATAACGTGTTAGATGAGAAGGAAAGAAAAAATCCAATTGCGATGTTAAACCAATATTTACGTGATAGTGAGCGTGAAATAACAAAAATTGAGAAGTTAATTGGGCGTCATAAAACATTAAAATCTAATTTTGCTCGTGAGCTTGAGCAAGCACGTTATTTCGTTAATAAAAGATCAAAGCAAGCTATCATTGCTCAAGAAGCAGGCGAATTACAATTGCACGAACGTGCGTTAGAAGAGGTAGCTTATTATGAAGGGCAAGTAACTCGATTAGAAGAAATGTATGCAGGTGTTGTAGAGCAAATTGATGAGTTAGAGCGTCGTCTTTCTGAAATGAAAAATAAATTAAAAGAAATGCACGCAAAACGAATGGAACTAATGGCACGTGAAAATATGGCACATGCAAATCGTCGTATGAATACTGCGATGCATAAAATGGATGAAAATAATCCGTTCTTACGATTTGAAGAGATTGAAGATCATATTCGTGACTTAGAAACTCGTATGAATGAAGAGCATGAACGTGACACGTTTGATATGAAAATTGCAAAACTTGAGCGTGAAATGAAAGAAAAGAATGATGTATCGTTAACGAAAGAGTTAACAAAATAATAGTGGTATATTATAAAACAGGCTTATGATATAGTGATAGGAGAAAAGGTGTTGGAAAGCAATGCCTTTTCTTCTATGTATATGTGACAAGAAGGGGGGAGCTGAAATGAAGAAACATTTTTCAAAGACACAATTAATGGGGATGCTCCTCATCATATTTGGATTCGGTCTTTTTCTTGATATGATACTTGGACATTTTGAACCAGGTGGTCTCATTTTTGCATTTATTATGCTTATGTTTGGAAGGCATTATCGTAAAAAGAATCGTTATGTACGGGGAAATGTATTTTTATTTGTTGGTGGTATCGTATTTTTATTCTTCTTATTTTCATCAGCAGCATTTGTTCTTGTCGTATTTGCTTGTTTAGCTTTAATAGGTTATCAATTGATTCAACAAGGACATCAGCAAAAAGCAATGAAGGTTGAAATTAAAGAAAAAGGGATTATAGACGAAGAGAAGCAAATATATCGTACAGAAACATATTTAAAAAATATGTTTGTAGGCAATGTACGAATGATGGATCATATTTATGAACTTGAGGATATTAATGTTCAATATGGTGCCTGTGATGTGGAAATAGATTTAACGACTGCTATGATTCCAGAAGGGGAAACGGTAATTGTTATTCGGGGTGTCGTTGGCAATATTCGTTTATATGTGCCATATGATATTGAACTTTCTTTAAATCATTCTGTTATTGTCGGACGTGTGCTCTTGCCAGGTCATGAAGAGACAGGGTTTAACCGCAATGTTACATTTAGAACAGAGCAGTATAAAGAGGCTCCTCGTCGTATTAAAATTATTTCTTCGCTTGTCGTAGGCGACACGGAAGTGAGGAAAGTATAATGAAGAAACAAAAAAATATTTCGTGGATGTATATTCGTTATTCTATGTTGTCCTCTGTTAGTATCGCACTCATTTGTACAATTGTATATGTATGGAAAAGCGAGCAACAAGTGTATGATTTATTATGGAAGGAATCCATCGCTTCTGTTCCAATTGGCTTGTTTATTATGACTACAAGTTTACTTATCGGGGGAATTGTAGGATATGCAATCGGTTACTATATAGAGCAGCGTATACAAGGATTAAATACGTTTCTATTTGAAGTAGAGCGAGGGAATTTTCCGAGCGATGTTTCGTTTACTGCAGATGATGAATTTCATGAAGTGGAACGAAAAGTAATCGTTCTGGCTCGTCGATTAGAGGAGCAAGCTGGACTCTTTCAAAAAGTAACGAATGAACGAGCTCATTGGAATGAAGAGATGAGACAAGAAGCGATTTCTCAAGAAAGGCATCGTTTAGCAAGGGAGTTGCATGATTCAGTAAGTCAGCAGCTTTTCGCAATGTCGATGATGATGTCAGCTATTAATGAACAAGTAGCTGAAATTCCAGAAACGACAAAAAAGCAGTTGCAGCTCGTTGAAAATATGGTTGTAAATGCACAATCAGAAATGAGAGCGTTGCTTCTTCATTTACGGCCTGTACAATTAGAAGGTAAGAAACTGACAGAAGGTATAGAGGAATTATTGACGGAATTATCGCGAAAGCAACATATGAAAATTGAATGGCTTATTGAGCCAATAGAATTAAAAAAAGGTGTAGAAGATCATTTATTCCGTATTGTGCAAGAAGCGCTATCAAACACGTTGCGACACGCGAAGGCAAAGAAAACAGAAGTGCGCCTTCGAAAAATTGATCAATATGCGATTTTAAAAATCATTGATGACGGCGTTGGGTTTGAAGTAGGGGTTAATAAGGCTGGTTCATATGGCCTAAGATCGATGCAAGAGCGTGTTCATGAAATTGGTGGGACACTCAAGGTACTTAGTTTCCCAGCAAAAGGTACACAAATAGAAGTAAAAGTACCGATTATGATTGAGAGAGGGGGAGAAGTATGATAAAAGTATTGCTTGTCGATGATCATGAAATGGTTCGTATGGGTGTATCGGCATATTTATCTACACAGCCAGATATTGAAGTAGTAGGAGAAGCTGAGAATGGAAGAAAAGGATCAGAATTAGCATTGCAATTAAGACCGGATATTATTTTAATGGACCTTGTTATGGATGAGATGGATGGTGTCGAAGCAACACGTGCTATTATTCAAGAATGGCCAGAAGCAAAAATTGTAGTTGTAACAAGCTTTTTAGATGACGAAAAATTGTATCCTGTTATTGAGGCTGGGGCGACCAGTTACTTATTAAAAACATCAAGGGCAAGTGATATTGCTGATGCTGTACGAGCTACTTATGATGGAGAAACAGTATTAGAGCCAAAAGTTACCGGGAAAATGATGTCCCGTATGCGTCAAAAGAAAGAGCAACCTTTGCATGATGATTTAACGGAAAGAGAGTTTGAGATTTTGTTATTAATTGCAGAGGGGAAAAGTAATCAAGAGATTGCGGACGAGTTATTTATTGCACTGAAAACGGTAAAGACACATGTGAGTAATATATTAAATAAATTGAATGTAAGTGATCGTACTCAGGCGGTTATTTATGCATTTAGGCATCAATTAACGAAGTGATAAAGTGAAACTTTAATCAGTGGGAGGGATTCATCCCCCACTGATTATCAGCTCTCACCAATCGGGTTTTTACGGGCAGTTAATGCGGGATAAAGTGAAGCTTTAATTGGCGGGGAATTCCTCGCTGATTATTGGCTCGATACAATATAGATTTGGCGTTAAAACAATTGAATGTTTTTATTGACGATAAATAATGTAAGCGTTATCATCGAGGTGTTAACAGTACATATAAAGGGGAGAATGTATATGTTAGTTCAAACTATATTCGGAATGGATAAGTCTAAAAAATTAGGGGATTATGTGAACGCATTACAAGCGCTTTGTGAACAATATAATGTTGAAACAGATAAAATTGCGATTATTGAGGCAACAGAGGAATACTATTTATTTTTAGTAAAGCAAGAAGAGCACTATGATGTTGTCAAGGTAGAAACAGTTGATACGAATATTGAATATTATACGAAAGCTTATAAAATAAGCAGTTTTAATCATGCTGCGTATCAAATGTAAAAAAACTCCCTTTTGGGAGTTTTTTTAGGAGGCTTTTACTTCGTGAGAGTCGGTTACTAATGGAACTTTTTTCGTACCGCTTAGCTTAGCCATTGCAAGACCAATAAGAGCTCCTACTAATGCTGGTATTAGCCAGCCGATTCCTTCATTATATAAAGGGATAAATTCAAAATATGGTGTGATAAATGAAACTGAAATACCACCTTGTTTTAATCCATCAAATACGCTTACTACAGCTGCTCCGATTAAAGCACCTACATAAACAGAGCGATATCCACCGAAGTATTTATGAAGCAATGATAGTAGTACAAGTACAATTGCAATTGGATACACAACAAGCAGAATTGGAACAGAGATTGCGATAATTTTCGTTAAACCTAAGTTGGCAACTAGTAATCCTAATGCGCAAATGATACTCGCGAACGTTTTGTATGAAAATGTAGTCAATAATGTTGAAAAATATTGGCTGCACGCAGAGACGAGTCCAACGCATGTCGTTAAACAAGCGAGTGTAACGATAAGAGATAATAGGAGCAAACCATATGGACCGAATAATTGTTGTACGATAACAGTAAGTAGCTGTCCGCCATTTTTTGCATATCCGAGCGAGACGCTAGTTGCCCCAAGCCAGCCGAGTGCACCGTATACAAGTACGAGCCCTGTAGCGGCAATAAGCCCTGCTTTTGCTGTGGCGATGGCAATGGACTTACGATCATTCACACCTTTAGAGCGAATTGCATTTACAACGATAATTCCGAATGCAAGTGCTGAAATGGTGTCCATTGTTAAGTAGCCTTCCATAAAGCCTTTGAAGATTGGAGAAGTTTGATACTCTTGCATTGCTGGTCCTGATTGTCCAAGTGGTGTAAATACACTTTTAACAAACAATAAGAAAATAGAGAGTAATAAAATAGGTGTTAATACATTTCCAATACGATCAACAAGTTTAGATGGATTCAAACTCAGCCAAAATACGATAGTAAAGAAGATGATTGTATATACAAATAGTACTAGGCTGCTAGAGCGGATTGTTTCTGGCAAGAAAGAACTAACACCCATTTCATAAGCGACATTTGCAACACGTGGGATGCCCATGGATGGACCGATGGCAATGTATACAACCACTGTAAAGAAAATTCCGAATAATGGATGAACATGACTTGCAAGTTGTTGCATTCCATTTCCTGATAGAGAAATTGCGATAACAGTAAGTAGTGGTAAGCCAACTCCTGTTAGTAAAAATCCAATCATTGCTGGCCAAAAGTTTTCACCTGCGTTTTGCCCAAGCATGGGAGGGAAAATTAAATTACCTGCCCCAAAAAATAAAGAAAATAGCATAAGACCCGTGAAAAAAATATGTTTTTTTGATACAGTGTTCATTGTTTTTCCTCCTTTTTCATTCATTTGTAAGAACACAAAAAACTCGTCCCTAAAGAAAGGGACGAGTTATATTTACCCGCGATACCACCCTAATTTACACATGTAGAAATAAATCTATATGTATACGGCTTTGCAACGTACAACATGATACGTGTTCCTTGTAACGGGGGACGGCCGGTAAGAACTTACTGTAACATTCGGTTCTACTTCTCGGAGATGATTTTCGGTTACGCGCTGAACGTTGGCTTTCAGCAAATCGCCAACTCTCTGGGGAACAGTTCTATAACGTACTCGTTCTCGTCAATGAATTTTTATTCAAGTATTCTGACAGTATTGTTGCATGTTTTTTTTAGAAAGTCAATATGTTTTTTGAAAGATATATTTATATACGGAAATATCGAAAGTGATATTCGTTGTTGCAAAAGGAATAATGAATTGTAAAATGGAAGTAAAAATTTGCGGAGAATTGTAAAATTTATAGAGAAAGTTGATATTTATAGGAGTAAAGAAGGGATTGTTTGAATTTACAGAGAATAATACAACAATCCACTTGCTGGAAAGAACAAACCAAAAGAGGTGACTGAAATGCTTGCGATGGGAGTATTATTTGGCATTATTGCTATAATTGGTTTTATGTGGTTATATTATTCGCGTTCGTTTAAACAAGCAGAAGTTTTACTCTTTCAAAAAGGTAGTTTGTTGACAAATCAGTCTAGATATTTAGTATGTCCGAAGTGTGGAAGTGCACAGGCCAGAAGTGGAGGATATCAAGAGTGTTGCAAAATTAGGTTATGAAAAAAGGAAGCCTCACATTATTTTGTGAGGCTTCCTTCCTTACAACTTCATCGCGCTCCAAATTGTCCATCGATCTCTTTCAATAATAGGAGAGACGTTTTGTAATGCGGTCTGTATATGTTGTAGAAGTTGAGAAAGTTCATCATCTGTTAACTCATATAGAATGGATCGACCTGTTCGAGGAGATAAATCTTGCAATAATGCTTCTACAGAATCATGTATTTTTCGTATTTCCCATTGTGTTTGTGTGGGAAGTACATGAAGAGAATGTTTTTGCAATTCAGTCTGTATAGTGTTGGTTTTTGGACGTCTTTTTGACTCTATTTCAATAAGTTTTGGAAATAAAGAGAAAAAATATCCGCGAATATGTTCGGGACTTCCTGGAATTGTACAATCTTCAATTGTTCGATCTTGTAAAATAAGTACACCGTTTTTATTTAATATACGAGAAGCTTCACGTAAAAATGTAGGAATGTCTTGTAAATGATGAATAACTGCACGCGAAATAACTATGTCAAATGTTTCATTAGGGTATGGGATATTATGTGCATCACCGTGGATGAATGAAATGTTTGGAAAGTTGTTACAATTTTCTTTTGCAGCTTGTAATATTTCTTTTGAAAAATCAAGTCCCACAACATTATTGGCTCCCATAAGAGCGAGTTCTTTCGTATAAATCCCACCACCACAGCCGATATCAATTATTTGCTTGTTTTGTATTTCTGTAATGTTTTTTACCATTTCAGCCCAAGAAATATGAGCGTTTCTTGTTGCATATGTGTACTTATTATTTTCATCATGAAAATTAATGGACATGATAAAGACCTCCTTTCAATGATTAGTATAGCGTATTTAATAGGATGTCACGTTTTTGTTTTATGTATGAAGGTTATAAGGATTTCTTATCGTAAGAGGAGGATTAATTTGAAAGGGAAATATGTATTGGTGTTGTTGTTTGTTATGTTACTAGCAGCTTGTGGTCAAGTTGAGCCGAAAAAAGAAACAAAAAAAGTAGAAGAGACGGTGAATGAAGTGAAAGAAACAATAGGGGTAACCGTTATACAAAAAAAACATAAAGAGAAAAAGTTGCAGGAATCAGAAGCGAAGTTAGTAATAGACATTTTGAATAAAGCTGAGAAACAAGAAATAACAGGAAGCTTCGGTGAACCTGAATATGAAATACAAATTAGTAGAGATGGGAAAAAAGAAACTTATTATGCATGGTTAAGGGGAGAAGATAGACGAGGATGGGTGCAATATAAGAAAGCTATGTATATGTTGAATGAAAAAGATACGGAAAAGCTTTTGGATATATTTCCAAATGTCTCAGAACAAAAAGAAGATGAGATGCAGGTAAGCCCTTTAACGGAAGTAACAAAAAAAGATTTGCAGATTACCGCGTTTCATATTAAAACAGGCGATCAAAACGTGAATTATACAGTACGGTATACGATTTCACAATCACTATACAATAAGTTAGTGAAGGAGCAAGAATATTATTTGCAACTCAATTTTCCAGAAAAAGTTCAAAAATTAATTGGAGCAAAAGAGAGTGAAATGATTTTAGGTGAAAAAGTAAAGGAAGGGTATAAGCAATATGAATTACATGCTACTGTTCCGATAAAAAGCGCTTCAGAATCACAATTAAAATCATTAGAAACATATTACGAAAATTATGATTTGAAAATATTAAACAGTGAAAAAGAAAAAATAGGTGTGTTTCAAAATATAATTCAGATTGTTAAAGATTATGGTGAAAAAATGAATTTTCAAAGATAAAGTGAGACTTTAATTAGCCCTTACGGATTGGAATGAATGTAAACTCGTCAAATCTATATGACCTTTCCTAGGAAATGATAATAGAGAGGGGAAAGCACCCCTCTCTATTACTTTGCTTTTGTAGATGGCTCATTCATTGATTTTCGTGTAATAAGAAAAGAAATCATAAGAGCGGAAAGGATGACAAGGGCAATAAATACGTGATTGGGCAACAAATCTAATAATAATACGTAACTAACGGTATAAAAAATAAGAGTTGAAGCTAAAAACGATAGAGCACCTATTATAAGAGATTGTAAATTCATTTGTGTACACCTCCTTTTATTTATATTTTTGGCTGAAAATGGATTATATAAACATTATTTCTAACAATAGAAAAAAATATGTCATAATAGAGAAAAGAACAAGCTTTGATGAATGATATGATTCATTAATGAGAGATAAAGGAGAGGAATATGAAAAATAATAAAAAAGGATTATGGGGAATTATTGTTGCGATAGGTCTATTTTTACTGTCTAAGTTAAAGTGGGTATTTGCAATTTTTAAATTAGCAAAGTTTTCAACGGTATTTAGTATGTTTCTATCGCTTGGCGCATACGCAGTTCTATATGGTTGGAAATTTGGAGTGGCGCTCATTTATTTGTTGTTTGTTCATGAAATGGGCCATTTATGGGCTGCGAAAAGAAAGGGGATCCCAACATCGCCAGCAATCTTTATTCCATTTATGGGGGCTCTTATTGGAATGAAAGAGATGCCGAAAAATGCGAAAGATGAAGCTTACATTGCATATATGGGTCCGCTTTTCGGACTTCTGTCATTTTTACCAGCGATACCGCTTTATATAATGACGAAAGAGCCATTTTGGGCGCTTGTTATTTTGCTTGGAAGTATGATTAATTTCTTTAATTTAATTCCCGTTTCGCCGCTAGATGGTGGGCGAATTATTTCAGTTGTCAGTACTAAAATTTGGGGAGCAGGCCTTATTTTATTACTTGGCTATTCAATTTACTTTAAAAGTATTTTGGGAGGGTTTATTGTTATTATCGGTTGTATGGAGTTATATAGAGTAATAAAGAGAGATGAGCCGATTAAGGAATTAGGGCATAAAATTGATGGAATGAAAGAATATGTTACTAGGCTTGAAGAGGAATTAAAAGAAACGGGTGCTGTACATCGGACTATATACGTGATGCATCATGAGATGAATGCATTAAGACAAAGAGAACGGGAAAAAGAGTTACAAATAGGTGAACTTCAAAAAATGGAAGTGTTAGAGTATCTTTTACCAAAGTTCGAACCGTTAGATTATGTTCCATATGAAGATGAAAAAGATGAGTATACAATTCACATAAGGGAAGCATTTGAAGCGTCAGAAAGAAAATTAAATGAATGGAAAACAGAAAAGGAACAACAAGAAAACTATTATAAAGTGGATGCGAAAACGAAATGGACAGTATTTGCTTGTTATATTGGATTAATGGCTATACTCGGTTACACAGCTTATGAAGGATATATTGTTCTACAAGAACATTTGCCAACGAGAAATGTATAGAAAAATATTGTCGAAATGATAGGAAGAATTAATACAGGAATTATATTTCTACAAGAGAATGTTACAAGTATAGTCATACGTTGTAATATTTTTAGTAGAGAAGGAGTTCTGTATATGAAGAAATTGTTAAATGTATTAGGTATTATTATCGTGATGATTATTGCGAGTTATAGTCTTATGAATGTGCTGTTACATTATGCGAATAAGCCTGCTGAGGTAAATACAATAGCTCAAATAGAAGATGTGCAAGAAGAGACAAAAGTGCTAGATTTTATTCGAATGACACATGAAAGCTATAATAATTTCTTAAATTACGGTAAAGCAGAGAATTATACAGATGGGGATTGGAATCAATTTAAGCAATGGTTTCAACAGCAAGAACAATCTTTAAAAAATATACATATGGAAATAAAGAATGAAAAAATAAAACGCGATGTAAATAGAAGCTATGAAATTGTAAAAAAAGGTGTGGAACTTCAAAATATTGAGTATGTAGTGTATGCCCACCGTGTATATCATGACTTGGATATCATCGTAAATAAATATAGAGGTGAAACGAATATCTGGGGGTATACGGAGTTTGGCGATGGGAAAGATATAAAAGTAATTGAACAAGCTATACAAACAAAATAATAAGCTAGCTAGAATTCTAGTTAGCTTATTTTCTTTTGTAAATATAATGTTCATATATTATTCACAAAAACACCGTGTTAATAGTGATTAAAATCACAATCTGCATTATAAGATTCAGTTAAACTAAAAATAGTTAAGGAAATAGAGGAGTGGGATACAATGTTAAGTGTAAAAACAATTGAAATCGTAAAGTCAACAGTACCATTATTACAAGAAAAAGGCGTTGAAATTACAACGAGATTTTACGAAATTTTATTTTCGGAACATCCGGAGTTATTGAATATTTTCAACCATACAAATCAGAAAAAGGGAAGACAACAACAAGCGTTAGCGAATGCTGTTTATGCAGCTGCAACGTACATTGATAATTTAGAAGCTATTATTCCAGTTGTAAAACAAATTGGTCATAAGCATAGAAGTTTAGGTATTAAAGCAGAGCATTACCCGATTGTAGGTACATGTTTACTGCGTGCCATTAAAGAGGTCGCAGGTGCACCTGATGAAGTTTTAAACGCATGGGGAGAAGCATATGGTGTCATTGCTGATGCATTCATTAGCATTGAAGCAGAGATGTATGAAGAAGCTGCACATAAAGAAGGTGGATGGAAAGACTTCCGCAACTTTGTGATTGTTAAAAAAGTGAAGGAAAGCGATGTTATTACGTCATTTTATTTGAAACCTGAAGATGGAGGGAAAGTTTCTTCATTCATCCCAGGTCAATATGTAACGGTTCAAATCAATATTGAAGGTGAGACATATACACATAATCGTCAATACAGTTTATCCGATGCTCCTGGGAAAGAATATTATCGTATTAGTGTAAAAAAAGAAAAAGGTGTAGATACACCAGACGGTAAAGTGTCTAATTACTTACATGAACATGTAAAAGAAGGAGATGTTTTACCAGTAAGTGCACCAGCGGGAGATTTCGTGTTAAATATGGATTCAACATTACCAGTTGTACTAATTAGTGGTGGAGTAGGGATTACACCGATGATGAGTATGTTAAATACGTTAATTGAACAAGATTCAAAACGTAATGTATATTTTGTTCATGCAGCAATAAATAGTAATACACATGCAATGAAAGAAGACGTTAAGGCAGTAGAAAATGAATATGAACAAGTTAAAGCATATACTTGTTATTCTGCACCGACTGAAAAAGATTTAGAAATGAAGAACTTTGATAAAGAAGGTTTCATTGAAAGTGAATGGTTAAAAACTATTATTCCGACAACTGAAGCAGAGTTTTATTTCTGTGGTCCAGTAGCATTTATGAAGCATATAAATGCTGCACTAACTGATTTAGGTGTGAAACAAGAGCATATTCATTATGAATTTTTCGGCCCAGCAACAAGCTTACAATAAGCAAAAAAACGAGGTATTTATTTTACCTCGTTTTTTATTTGTTCTCGTAATAAACGGTTTACTGTTTCACGGCGTATACCTATCAGTTGACCAATTTCGGTTTGTGTTAATATTTCATATATAGGAATGTCACCTAAATATAGGGTGAACCATTCTTGTAAACGATGAAGACGTTCTTTCGGAGAGACGGTTGTCAATTGATCAATTCGTTGTTGCATCATTCTTAATTTAGATTGTAATTGCATAGCGATGTTAGCATACGATTCGGGATTTGCTTGAAGTCTCTCGTACCATTCACTACTAGTGATCGGTTCCACTTCTGTTTTTATTAAAGCGATAGCTGTACCGTGATATTCTTTCGGTGAAATTAAAGAATGATGAGGTATCGTTTCACCTGGAACGATAATGTTGAATAAAAATGGTGTTCCGTCTTCTTCTAGCCGAACTACTTTTAATAAGCCTGTTTTTATAAAGTATAAAGGACCGTCCTCGCCTTGACGGAATAGTACATCTCCTTTGTGTAGAATCAATGTTAGCCCCCCATTAATATGTTTCTATTTCTTCTATTTTAGCGTATATGTATATAGACAATATGCTATTTCAACAGCAATTTCATTGACGAAATGTATGCTATTACAGTAGTATACTATTTAGTGTGTAATAGTACTAGCAATGAATACGCTGTAGGGGGTTTAGTATATTGTTAGATGCGATGAGAATGACGGATATGAGAATTCCGGCGAATGCTATCATTCATGTAGAAGAGATGAAAGGTGGAGTCGTTTTATCCGTTGAAGTAGACGGCCAAATTATTTATACGATGGCTTATGATGAAGAAACAGATAGCTATGCTGAATTATATGATCGAAACGATAAGAGGGCGTGCCAAGTACATGAAGACTTCATGGGGTGGTCACTTCTTCATTAAAAAAGATGTCAATATGACATCTTTTTTTATTAAATCGATAGAATATACAAAGAAATGAAATATAAGGATAAAATTTGTAATAATTGATTTTGCATTGTTAGCACTCTGTAACTGCAAGTGAACTATTTTTTCGCTATCATAAAGATAACAGTCGCAGTTATAGGAGTGGTCAACTTGAAGAAAGTACATATTTCAAATTATATGTTATTATGTGTTTGTTTAATTTTATTTGTTCTCCTCGGAGGATTTTTATATTCATGTGTATAAGAAAAACGCATTCTAAAAAGAATACGTTATAAAAGGGAAATAATGATTAATCTAGTTCCAAGAATAATCAACGTAATACGTAATAAATTAATTACGGCGTTACCACTTAGTTTTGTATTAATGTAAGCCCCGATTTTTCCGCCAATCCATGCACCCGGAATCAGGATTAATGCATAAATCCAGCTGACATTTCCAAGTGAGATGTGAGTTGCAGAACTTACAATTGCTGATAGAAATACGATGAACATTGAAGTTGCTACTGCAATATGTGCTGGGAATGCAAAAAGAAGCATCATTGCTGGAACAAGTAAGGCACCGCCACCAATTCCAAATAATCCAGATATAAACCCAACTATAAAGGCGATAAAGATAGCAAGAAACGGTGGGAATTGGTAGTGTACAGTATTTCCATCATTATCTGTAAAAGAACGCTTAATTACAGACGTATTTGAGAGGGAAAGAGGTTTTAATTTGTCTCGAAGCATAAGTAGAATTGAGACGAATATAAGGAAAATCCCAAAGTATAAAGAAAATGTGTCTTGGTTTAAAAATTTATTTGCCCATGATCCGATAATACCACCAGGGCCGCTTCCGATAAATAAAATAAGTCCACTTTTATAATCTACTCGCTTATGCTTCATGTAAGTAAGGGTGGAAGATAGTCCTGTGAAAACGACTGTTACCATAGAAGTCCCTACTGCAAGTTGTGGTGATAAACTGTGTAATCCAATTAATAACGGAACAATAATAATTCCGCCTCCAAGCCCAACTAGGCTGCCGACTGTTCCGGCGATTAGTCCGATGAAAAGTAACATGATGTATTCCAAAATTGCCAACTCCTCTAAATAACTTATCCATCAATTATTATACACGCTTTTTAATGAGAAATAGGCTTGTTCACAAAAAAGTCGTCTTCCTAGAAAAATAAGGAAGACGACTTTTGATTAGAAAACAAAATGTAATAGGTAGTAAAACAGAGCAGCTAAAGAAGCTGAAATAGGAAGTGTAATAACCCATGTAATTAACATACGTTTTGCAGTTCCCCATTTTACCCCTTTCACACGGTGAGAAGCACCAACCCCTAAAATAGAAGAAGAGATAACGTGCGTCGTACTAACCGGTAAGTGAATGAATGTTGCACCGAAAATAACAAGTGATGATGATAAATCGGCAGCTACACCATTTACAGGACGAATTTTCATAATTTGTCCACCGACAGTTTTAATAATTTTCCATCCACCGACAGAAGTACCAAGCCCCATTGCGACAGCACAAGATAATTGTACCCAGAACGGGATATCGCTAGAAGTATGATAGTTATTAGCCATAAGTGCCATCGTAATGATCCCCATTGCTTTTTGTGCATCATTCGTACCGTGTGTGTAGGCTTGTAATGCTGCAGTGAAAATCTGGAATATACGGAAGTTCTTATTCGTTTTCGTTAAGTTAAAGTTTTTAAATACTACTTTAAAAATACTGTATACGATATAACCAATAACAAAAGCGATAATCGGTGAAATGATTAAAGCTTCAATAATTTTAATGAATCCTTTAAGATTTAGCGAGCTAATCCCAGCGGCCGCAATTGCAGCACCTGCGATTGCGCCGATAATTGCATGCGAAGAACTACTTGGAATACCGTAGTACCAAGTAATTAAGTTCCAAGCTATTGCCGCAAGCAAAGCAGCTAAAATTACAAGAGAACCATTTTGTAAGGCGAATGGATCAACGATATCTTTTGTAATCGTTTTTGCTACACCTGTAAATGTCATTGCGCCCAAAAAGTTCATAATAGCCGCCATAATAATGGCATGTCTAGGCTTTAGAGCTTTCGTTGAAACAGCCGTTGCAATAGCGTTTGCTGTATCGTGAAATCCATTGATAAAGTCAAAAGCTAAAGCGCAAATGACTACTAAAACGGTCAGTATCAAGAGTGTATCCATGATCAAACTCCTTACGCGTTCTTCATAATAATTGTTTCTAATACGTTTGCAACGCTTTGACAGCTATCAGCTACTTCTTCAAGCTCTTCGTAAATCTCTTTAAATTGAATAATCTTAATCGGATCTTTTTCACGAGAGAATAAGTGCTTAATCGCATGACGGCGAATATCATCACACTGTGATTCATAATCCTTAATCTTAATCGCATTTGTACGAATGTCGACTAATTTTTTGTTAGACATTAATTCAACAGAGTTTGCAATCTCAATCGCACATTGATTAATTGCTTCTACGAATTTAATCATGTATTCATCAGCTTCTGTAATAGAATACATTTCGAACAGACCTGCACTGTGATCTAATCCGTCTAATACATCATCCATACTCATTGCAAGTTGTAGGATGTCCTCACGCTCAATCGGAGTGATAAACGCTTTGTTTAACTCCATAATGATTTCGTGAATAAATGAGTCACCTTTTGACTCATACTCTTTCATGCGCATAGAAAACTCTTTTAAATCGCTAGCATTTTTAATTTTATACTCCACGAAAAACTGCGCGCCTTCTTTTAAATTTTCGGAAACATTCATTAACATTTCAGAAAATTTATCTTTTTTTGATTTAAAGACCATTATTGTTACCCCCACAAAAGTAATATATGTAAAATATATTGGCTAATCAATTCTAACAAAAAACTGTCGTTTTTTAAAACATTTTATCGAAAAGTTTACAAAAACTTAACATAACTCTCGTTGTTCTATTAATAATATTAATATCCAATAGTGAATATCTTACTTGTAGAATGTCCTTTTCTTGCAAAAAGTATGAATGCAAAAGAAAAGCTTTACACTATAGGAATGACTACGTTATTATAATAAATTTAAAAGGCGGTGTATTCTTCCTTTTAAAAAGAAGAGTGTAAATAAATGAAGGAAGTGAACGAATGAAATTGAAGAACACTCATTTTAAAAAAATGCTTGAGTGGTTCAATAAGAGGAAGAAACTTCGTAATTCATTAATTGTATTGGGAAGTGTACTCGTTACTCTATTTATTGCTGTAAATATAATAATTTCCATTCAAGACATATCTGAATTAAAACAAGCTGTTCCACAACCGACTTTAATTTATGATGCAAATAATGAGGTCGCAACTAAATTAGCTTCTTCGAAAACAGAAGGCGTTAAAAGAAAAGATATTCCTGATATTATGGTTCAGGCAATTGTTGCAGTAGAAGATAAGGAATTTTTTAACCATCATGGTATTTATTATAGTGGAATTATAAGTGCGGTTTTTAAAAATATTACAGCAGGAGAAGTTGTAGCAGGGGGAAGTACAATTACACAGCAGCTTGCGAAGAATGTATTTCTGACACAAGATCGTACATTTTCTCGTAAAATAAAGGAATACTTTTTAACAAAAAAAATAGAACGTACTTATACAAAAGATGAAATTATTGAAATGTATATGAATCAAATTTATTTTGGGGAAGGTGCTTGGGGTATAAAAAGGGCAGCAAAATCTTATTTTAATAAAGATGTAAAAGATTTATCAATTTCAGAAGCTGCAACGATTGCAGGCTTGATTAAAGCACCATCTGCATATTCACCTTATAAAAACTTTAACAAGTCAATTGAAAGACGTAATGTCGTATTAAGCTTAATGAAAGAGCAAGGGTATATTTCTGACGAACAGTATAATAAAGAAAAAGAGAGTGGTCTTGTATTAAAACGTGGTGTGGATGATAAATACAAGGGAAAATATTCTCAATATGTAGACTATATTGTTAGAGAAGCGATGGACAAATACGAATTGACACAAAATGAAATTTTAGCGGGTGGTTATCGTATTTATACAGAGCTTGACCCGAAAAAACAACAGGCTGTAGAAGACGTTGTGAATAATGATAGTTATTTCAAAGATAATGGCTCAGACCAACTGATGCAAACGGGTGTAGTTCTTATGAATCCAAAAACAGGTGGTGTACCAGCTTTAGTTGGAGGGAGAGGACCGTACCAGTTTTTACAGTTTAATCATGCAACCCAATTAAAAAGACAACCTGGCTCAACGTTAAAGCCTTTAGCTGTATATGTACCCGCGTTAGAGCAAGGGTATGAAGTATACGATATATTGAAAGATGAACCATTTAATATTAAAGAATATAAACCACAAAATAGCGATCATACTTTTCACGGTGATGTGACAATGTATGAAGCTGTGGCAAAGTCGTACAATGTTTCGGCTGTTTGGCTATTGGAACAGATTGGATTAGATAAAGGATTGAAATCTTTAGAGCGATTTGGTATTCCATTAGTGCCAGAAGATCGTACGTATCCAATCGCTTTAGGCGGTATGCATGTAGGAACATCCCCATTTGTAATGGCTCAAGCGTATAGTACATTTGCAAATGATGGTGTTCAAGTGGAAGCTCATGCGATTAGAGAGATACAAAATGCGGAAGGTGAAACGATTGGAAAGTGGTATAAGAAAGAGACACGAGTGACAAGCGAGAAAATTTCTCAAAAGATGACATATTTATTAAAAGGCGTTGTCGAAAAGGGAACGGGCGAAAAGGCGAAAGTTAATAATGTTGATACGGCCGGTAAGACAGGAACTACTCAAATTGTAAATGGCCCAAGCACCGGCGCAAAGGATTCATGGTTTGTTGGATACACACCAGATTTGGTAGGTGCGATTTGGGTAGGATATGATAAAACAGATAGCGATCATTATGTTCCGGGTGGTAGTCAAATTACGACGACAATGTTCCGGGATATTATGAAAAAAGCGAACGCAAATCCAGCTCAAAAAGCATTTCAGTTATCGCTCATATCTGAGGCTGATTATAAAAAACAATTGACTACAATAGAAGAGGAAAAACGAAGAAAAGAAGAAGAGAAGAGAAGGAAAGAAGAGGAACAACAAAGAAAAAAAGAGCAACAAGAGTGGATTGATAAAGTGAAAGAATGGATTCCTTCATTTTGGTAAAAGAAAGAGGCGAATAATGAAATTCGCCTCTTTTTTGTATGAAAAACAAAATGAAATTTTAAACGATTGAAATTATCCCTTCTCCGTACTAGTTACTACTCGTTAAGTATAATGTTCGTATTGCCAAAGGATTGAGAATCGTATGTGACAATTATTTTTCCTTTACTAATAGGTTCGTAAGGTAATTCTTCTTCGTAATTACCATTATTTTCATTGTGGATAGAAAGTGTAATTTCATCGATTTTTTTATTTGTATACTGATCTTTAATCGTTTCAGCAATTTGAAGTAACGCTTCGGAACTAGAAGCTTTCGTAATAAGCATTCCCGTTATAACTTTCTTTTCATTTTTTGTTGCATTGGAATAAGGGATGTTGCTTTGTTTCGTATACAAAATTTTGTATGGAACAGTTTTTCTATCTGCTTTTGAAATAGTGGAATATTTTAGAGTTAAAAAAAATCCTACACATAAAATAATGCATACCATAAGAGCAATCCAAATGCGTATTAGTGACATAACTCTCATTTTCATCCCTCTTTCATATCTTTGACTTCACTATTTATCATACAAAATGAGGATTAAGATAGAGTAAATTTGAGGTAAAGAAACGTAAAGAAGGAGCACTTATCCTCCCAAATAAGTGCTCCTTTCTATATAAAGAGAGATTTAATGCACGGTTAATCAATACATACAATTATCAATATACTTATTGAGTGAAAATTAGTAAATTCGGAATATAGATAGTGTTGCAGTTGTATCGCCTGTGTTAGGAATAGAAATAGTGTTTGCCGTAGGCTGTATAGAAATTGTTGTACCAGCTTGTAAAGTAACGATTGTAGAGAACGAAACAGCACTACCGATAACATTAGTTGAGAAATTACGAGTAGGTGGTTGACCATTGAATGAAATACCGAATCCAAATGGTGAAGATCCTGGGAAAGTTGTAGACGCTGAGAAACTAATATCATATACTCCTGTTTCTAAAATTGTTAAAGTATCTGAAGTATCGTTGAAAGAGATATTAGTTAATTCAAAAACTTGATTGAATTGGAGGTTTGTTCCAGGAGATATAGTTTGTGGATTGGAGTTTCCAATTGCAGCGATAGTTACAGGAATTGGAGTACCCGCTGGTCCTTGAGCACCAGTAGCACCTGTTGCGCCCGCTGGTCCTTGAATACCTTGAGGTCCGGTAGCACCTGTTGCGCCCGCTGGCCCTTGAGGTCCAGTAGCACCAGTAGCACCTGTTGCTCCCCCTCCAAGGCAACCTGATCCGTATTGAACTAGGATAGTTTGGATTTCTGTTATAAGTTTAACTAATTTGTCGATCGTACAACAATCTACTTTGAATAATTTAGCGATATACAGTAAATAATTAAGCAGACTTTGTAGCTCAACGTACAATGCTCCGCATGAGAAAGGTGTTGTTCTTAAAATAGTTAATAGATTAGCAATAATAGAATTTCCAATTTGTTTTTGTGCTGGAGATAAATCTAAGCAATTAAGGAATTTTTGTAGATTATTTAGGGCCGCGATTAAGTTGTCGATATTATTTTGAGAAGGGTTTTGAAAGACAGCTTGAATAGCTTGACCAAGAGCTTGAAGAAGTCTAACAAATTCTGTAAGTTCTGACTTAGGGATGTTAATATGGCTACATGCTCTTACTTCGCAACAATCATTACCATAAAATACTTTTCCTTTATTTTTATTGTTCATCTTTTCATTCTTTTCTTTCATAGAATCATTAGTCATTACTATATATTAAAATGAAATTTATACTAAATTCGTGATGGACAAACTACCATTTCTAAAAAAATAAGAAATTGGCCCACCTACGAAAGAAATAAGTAAGATATAGAGAAAGGTTTATATAATGTAAAGAAGAAAAGTGCAACATAAAAAACTACATGCTAATTGTTGGGAGTGTTTAACAATTGGCATGTAGTTCGTGGATTAGTCCTCTATTTACATTGATTTAATTTTTCAAGGGTTGTTTTAGGTAAGATTGGAATTGAAATAGTGAAAGTTGTACCATCTTCATTACTAGTCATTTTTAATGTGCCGTTATGATTTTGGATGATTTTTTTTGTTACTGACAAGCCTAGTCCTGTTCCCGAATCCTTCGTTGAGAAGAATGGGTCAAAGATATATTCTTGAATAGCTGGAGGAATACCAATTCCATTATCTGTGAAAGTAATCCGAATGAAGTTATTAAGGCGATAACTAGTAATTTGAATAGAAAGAGGTTTGTCGCCTTGAGCATCGACGGCATTTTGAAATAGATTTAAAAACACTTGAACAAGTTCATGTCGATCAATATTGACTAAAATATCATCTAATTCATTAGAGAAGTTATAATCAATTGAAATATTATGCAAGGAAACTTCACTAGCTAGTAACTGTTGAATATAGTCACGTAAAAATGTATTGATGGGAAACGGTTCTCTTGTAAATTCCCGTGTTTTTGAAATGGCTAAAAATTTTGTAATAATATTATTTGCACGATCTAATTCAGGGATAAGCAAGTTTTTAAATAACTCTTTATTTGATGGAGAAACGCTTTCTTGTAAAAATTGTAAGTATCCTCGTACTGTTGTAAGAGGATTTCGTACTTCGTGTGCAATTCCAGCTGCGATTCGCCCTGCTAACGAAAACTTCTCTGCATCACGTTCTGTATTTAAATAATGAAAGACACTAATAACTCTAAAAATCTCCCCGTTATAATCGCGAATAATTCGGTTATTTATAATGCCATAGTTTTTGTCTAAAACTTCTTCATTATATATTTCTGTTCCCGTTTTTAATGTTTCAATCGCTTTAATTTTTTCTTCCGGCAAGTTTAGTAATTGTTGAATCGGTTTTCCGATAATATCATTTCGTATTATACCGAAATCATCTGCAGCAACTTGATTACATAAAGTAATATTCCCTTTACTATCGATAAAGGTTACATGATGTGAAAAGGCATCAAAAATATGTACAAAGTGTTTTTCAAGTTGTTCAAATAAAAATAATGAATCACAAGTAAGTTGAAAATGAGCCTCTTTATTCTCTTTTGGTATTTCTTGAATGGAATGAGTCGTTCTAGTTTTCTTTATTCGTAAACCAATATGTGGATTTTTGTATGTGAAATGATGTGGTAATTGATTCACAAGTTCTTCATAAAAACGTACTTTATTTTCTAGTTCTTCAATTCGTTTTTCATGAGATACAGTAGCATCGTTTGGAAGCATAAATAAATAACCCCTCATTTTAAAAATTCTTCCATATAGTATATCATATTTTTATAAGGATACCCTTAAAGAAAAGGCTACATGATGCAAAGTGAATAGAAGATGAAGTTAAAAAGGGAGGGGTATATGTGCTGTTTATTGGAGTGACAGGATGGGGAGATCATGATTCTTTATACATAAATCCCTATGAAAATAGAAATAAATTACGAACATACAGCGAGTATTTTCCTATTGTGGAAGTGGATAGTTCATTTTACGCAATGCAACCTGCACGAAATTATATAAAATGGGCAATGGAAACGCCGAAAGATTTTTCTTTTGTCGTAAAAGCGTATCAAGGAATGACAGGACATATGAAAGGTGAAATTCCTTTTTCTACGTTCGATGAGATGTTTAATGTGTATAAACAGTCTATTCTTCCTTTAATAGAAGCTGATAAATTAAAAACAATTTTATTTCAATATCCACCATGGTTTGATTGCAAAAAGAAAAATGTAGATTTTCTTCGATATACGAAAGAAAAAATGGAAGGTTTACCATGTGCAATAGAATTTCGAAATCAAACATGGTTTTATCCAGAAATGAGAGATAAGACGTTACAGTTTCTAGAACAGGAGAAATGGATTCATACAATTTGTGATGAACCACAGGCTGGGATAGGTTCTGTGCCACTCGTGTTAGAGGTTACGAATTCAGACATGGCATTAATACGTTTTCACGGTCGAAATGTTCATGGTTGGCTTGAGAAAGGGGAAAATTGGAGAGCGGTTCGCTGTTTATATCGCTACAACAATAAAGAACTGGAAGAATGGGTTGAACGACTAGAGCAATTAAAAAAGAAAACAAAGGATATATACGTACTGTTTAACAACAATTCAGGTGGGGATGCAGCAGATAATGCGAAACAGCTTATGAAAATGATGAACATTACATATGGTGAGCCGAAGCCGGAGCAATTAAATTTTTTTGAATGATAATAAACAAGAAAGGCACTGTACAAACAGGGGGAATGTACAGTGCCTTTCTATATGAAAAAGAGGGGTAACAATGTTACTGAGCGTTTGGTTGATTCATCAATTGTTGGCTTCATAATAAATGATAATGGTTATCATTATCATTGTCAATGGTTTTTCTAAAAATATATAAAAAACTTTGTGTATTTTAAATAGAGATAAAAAAAGAACAGCGATTAATGCTGTTCTTTTCCATTGACGAATTGTTGTAAATCAAAAGGAGTTATCGCTTGGATAAATTCTTTTGAGATAAGTGTTTGAACGAGAGTGCTCTCAGAGATAGAAGCACCTGTTTTCTTTTCATAAGCTTGTTTTAATAAATCAAGTTTTTCAGCCGTTTCTTTTGGTAATTCAATTGTAAGTGTGTTCATAATTTCTCCCCCTTATTATTAGAGTACCACTACAGTATAGGAGAGACAAGAAAAGAGAATATGAAATATAAAAAAGGTTACCAAATTTTAAAATGGTAACCTTTTTTATGTATAAGAGTTATTAAGCAATACCGATATACTTTAAAGTTTTTGATGGAGTACTGTGATCAAAGAAGTGTTGTAAAAACGCAATATCAACACCTGATTTGTATGCACAATAACCCCAAGTTTTTCGAAGTGTATGTGAGCTAATCCCTTCTAATCCAACTTCTTTTGCAGCTTTGTTTAAAATGTACCATGCATGTTGTCTCGTAATAGATTTTGTTCCTTTTTGAGATTTTAACAATGGTTCATTACGTTTCCAAGTTTTACGTTCTTTCATGTAGTCTTCGATTGCGTGCTGTAAGTCTTCATTTACAGCAAACCATTTATGTTTCTTCACTTTTTCATTGTAAAATAAAATGGAATGGCGAACATTTTCATTTTCATCGATTACATCACTAACTTTTAATTGTAAGATTTCACTTACTTTTAAGCCAGAATTTACAGCTAATACGAATAATAAGCCATCACGTTTCGAAGATTGTAAAAGTATATTTTTGATAGTTTCTAATTGTTTTTCATTTTGAATAGGTTGTCCTGCTTGTTTCATTTCACGCACTCTCCTCTTTTATATGTGTAAAGGAAAGGATTAACTTGTTTCTTACTATAAAGGGAGAGTGTGAATTTCATGTGAACTCCTAGTGAAATTAAGACAAATTATTTGACTTCTTTTACTTTTTGTAAATTGAAATAGAATACAACACTGTTAGTCGTATTATACACACCATACTCGGCATGATGGAGGTCTAAAATGTTTTTTACAATAGATAATCCGAGACCGGTACCTCCGGTGTGACGGCTACGTGATGCATCTAGACGATAGAAGCGATCCCAAATTTTTTCAAGGCTTTCTTCAGGGATAGGGTTTCCTGTATTTTCGATTTCGACTTTTACGGTATCTTCTGCTTCTATAATGGAGACTTGTATTTTTTCTCCCTCTGGCGTATAACGGATTGCATTACTTAGTAAGTTCACAACTACTTGTTCAATGCGACTGCGATTTGCTGTAACAAGTATAGAAGGGTCTGCATCGATGTTCACTTGTAAATGTTTTTCTTCCATGCTAAATAATAATTTTGTGTAGACTTGTTGCGTTAATTCACCGATTGAGAACGTCGTCATATCTAGTTTGTAAGTACCAGATTCCAACTTTGCTAATTCTAACATTTCAACAATCAGCCTGTTCATATTTTCTGTTTCTTCTAAAATAACATCAGTATAATACGAAGTATCCTTACTAACACCATCTTTAATTCCTTCTGCAAAACTTCTAATTACACTTAGCGGTGTTTTTAATTCGTGTGATACGCCAGAAATGAATTCTTTTCTTGTTTTTTCTAATTGACGTTCACGTTCAATATCTTGTTGTAACTTTGTATTAGCAACATTTAATCGATCGATTCGATCTTTTAAATTTACAGATAATGTATTGATACTGCCAGAAAGCCCGCCAATTTCATCGTCAGCTGTAACAGGTAATTTCTCGCTGAAATCAAAATTAGCCATTTTTTTTGTAACACGATTTATTTTAATTAATGGCTTTACAATAATTTTTGAGTAGTAGAAGGATAACAAAATAATTACGAGAAACACGATGATTAAGGCATAGACATAATAATCTTTTAAAACGAGCATCGCTTCATTAACAGGCTGCAAAGATGCTATCGCAAAAGCATATTCTGTAATCCTTCCATTTTCTATAATCGGTTTTACAAAGATACTATTTTTTATATTTTCTCCACCATCTAATATGAAAGTACTTAATTGGTTCGAGTTAGAAGTGCCCTCTCTAATCATATCAGCAAAATATTGAACGGCTTGTAATGTTTCAATATCATTTGCAAGACGAACCTCAGCTTTGGATGGGAGCTGTAACTTAGTTATAACACCTGTAAAGACGATTCGAGTTGTAGATTTGTATCGGCTTGCAAGTCTATTCTTAGAAGGGTTACCATTAATTGACTGAAAATCCGAATAGAAATGTTCGTTCTGCCATTGATTATAATTCGTTCCTAATTTTTGTGGTGTGATTATATTATTCTCTTGTACGACTCCATCAACATTGATTATTACATCTTTTTTTAAACCTAAATTTTCGAATTTATTATATTCTTCTGGTGTTAAAAGATTATTGAGTGGAATGGAATACTGTTTATTATTGTTGGGATTAAATACATCGATATAGTAATTGTTATCACTTTTAATAATACCGTTAGAGTCCAAAAACTGCATATCGGCATTTGTTTTATCATGAAATTCTTGTTTTAGTTTTCTAACCTGCTCATAACTTTTATCACTTTTATCATAATTATCTACGAATTTTTCAAAAGCAGTTTGGACTGTTTTTACTTTCTTATTAATATAAAATTTCTCTAAAAATAGAGATTGTCCTAGGAAAAAAAGTAGGAATATGATTGTAAATAAAGTGGATGTTAATAAAAATAGTTTAAAGACGATACTTCTGTTTTTCACTACGTCACCTCTTATGAGAAATACTGTAAATGATTTCTTTATCCCGCTTTAACGGGCAATAAGACTCCCACTTCAAAATTCGGCGAATACAAGGGAGTTAAGTGGGAAATCAATTGCCCGTAAAATCCGATTGGTTCAACTAATAATCAGTGGGGGATGGAAAAAACCTCCACTGATTAAAGTTTCACTTTATTATAACAAACGTTACAAGAAAGTAGAGGGGAGAAATCTGTCTCTTTATAAAGTAGTTATTTATAAAAAGTCACATAAAAAGAACTCGCCAGACGTATGACAAGTTCTTTAGTGTATTATTGTTGAATTGCTGCATCTAAAGCGATTTCAATCATTTCGTTAAATGTAGTTTGACGCTCTTCAGATGTTGTTTCTTCGCCAGTGAAGATGTGATCGCTAACTGTTAATACAGATAATGCATTTACACCGTATTTCGCTGCTAATGTGTAAAGAGCAGTTGTTTCCATTTCTACTGCTAATACACCGTAATCTCCAAGTTTTTTAACCATGTCCATGCTTTCACGATAAAACACATCTGCTGTTAAAACGTTACCGACACGAACGTGTAATCCTTTTTCAGTTCCAGCATCATAAGCTTTCTTTAAAAGGTCAAAGTTTGCAGCTGGTGCAAAATCAAATCCTGGGAATGTTAAACGGTTCATATTAGAATCAGTACAAGCCGTCATTGCGATAATAACATCACGAACTTTTACATCTTTTTGAATTGCACCGCAAGTTCCAACGCGAATTAAATTTTTAACTCCGTAGCTTTGGATTAATTCGTTTACATAAATAGAAATAGAAGGAACACCCATACCTGTACCTTGAACAGATACACGTTTTCCTTTATAAGTTCCAGTGAAACCTAACATACCACGCACATTATTATAGCAAGTAACGTCCTCTAGAAATGTTTCAGCGATATATTTTGCACGTAATGGATCACCAGGTAATAGAATAGATTCAGCGATTTCGCCTTGTTTTGCTTCGATATGTACACTCATAAAAAAGTCCTCCTTATAGTGTATTGATAGAAATCAATATCATTTGCATTATACACTACGAATCCTTTCAATTAAAATCTTTTTATTATTTGTAATATGTGCAAAATAGGAGGATTTCATAAATCATAATCTAGAATATATATCTTAAGAAGTTTTGTATGAATAGAGACAATAAAAATGGTAGGTGATGTTTTGAAAAATCTTGTCATCGGGCTTATTGCGTTAGTACTTATTGTGGCAGGAGGATTTTACATAAAAAAATATCAAGAAAACGAAGAGACTGTAGGAGATGTTCAGGAAGTAAAGTGGGATGTTTCAAATGGAAAGGGAAATGAGAAAGTAGATATTGTATTTTAGTTGTTAAACAACAAGAATAATGAAATTCGTGGTGTAAATGATCAAATGCGGGCAGTGATTGTAGATGGACAGTTAAAAAACATACAACAAATTAAACCCACATTTGCAGGGAACGGGTCATATAAGTTATCTTCCAAAATAGCGAAAGACGAAGAATATACAATATTTTTATACGAAGATAAAAATAAGTCCGTAGAGTCATTCGCTAGGAAGAATTTTGGTAGAACGAAAGAGGAGAACAATAAGAAAAAAGTGAAATTTCCAATCGACAGTGTACTTACAAAAAAAATAGGAGAGTATGAAGTTTCTCTTTTATTTGGCGCATTACATCCGAATGAACCAGTTACGTTAACATTTCAGTTTCAAGCGAAAAAGGGTGAAAAATTGAAATTGCATTCAGAGAGAGGAGAAGTAGAGTCACTCTATATAGTGGATGAAACGAAGGAGAATTTTTTATACGCTATGCCTGTAGATACGGATGAACAATTACAATACCGAATTACATTTCCTGCCGAGGGCACGTATAAAATGTGGGGGAATTTCTATATAAATGGTAAGAAGTATGAAAAAGAATTTATTGTACAAGTTCAAAAAAGAAAAAACAGCTAAGAATTTAGCTGTTTTTTCTTTTTCCTATTAATTTTGTTACAGAGAGCATTGTAATTGGTAAAGAATGATTCTTTCTAAATGCTAAATATTTACCGCTCCATGCTGGTTTATATTTTTCTTTAAAATGTCGTAATCCGCTGAAACTATACGTATAACGAACGTTATTAAAGATTGCAGCAGCCACTCGTTCAGACCAGAAAGACTGTGTGGATAAACCAACATTTGAAAGTGGTGCCATACCGATATTAAAGGAGTGGTATTCATTTTCTTTTGCCCACTGGAATAAGTGGATGAAAATTGCGTCCATAATGCCGCTAGGCGCATCTGGATAATATCGCATTAAATCGACAGATAATGATCCGTTTTGATATACAGGCATGAATGTTGTGAATGCAATAATTTTTCCATCCGAATCAGATAATGTTGCGATAGGAGCGCGACTAATATATTCACGATCGAAGTATCCGAGTGAAAAACCTTTCTCTTTTTTTCCACCAAGCCATGCATCTGAAACTTTTCTTAACTCTTCATATAATTCGTCGGAGAAAGGTGGCTCATGAATAGAGAATGTATAGCCTTCTCTTTCAAAACGGTTGAAAGTAGCTCGCATGCCAGCGCGTTTCTTTCCTGTTATTGTAAAGGTATTTAAATCAACAACAGCTTCTTCACCAAGCTTAAAGAAGTTATAACCAAAATCGTGGTATAAACTCATCCATTTACTTTCAATTTGATAGAATACACAAATGTATCCAAATCGATCAGCCTCAGCTAAAAACTCTTGCAATACAGTACGATAGGAGGAAGGGTCCCCAATTGGATCACCTAGTACAATAAGTCGTTTTCCAGTTATTGAGAAGAGAATGAGTGCTTTTCCATCACTACTGAAAAAGAACTGTTTATCTCCTAAAAAACCTAAATGACTAAGTACATTTCCACCATGTTCATCTAAGAAGTTTTGTAATCGTTTATCATTAGCTGGTTGCCCGGGAAATTCATTTCGATAACGATTTGCAATGAGTGAACCAATTAGTAAAAAAGTAGGAACAAAAAAGGCAGCTGCTAATGCACTTCGTTTCACTTGTGTAATATTACGAACGACAAAATCAGGTTTGAAAGCTTCTTTTGCACCTGCAAATAAAATACCTAAGTTTTTATATAAATATAACGTTACAAGTAGGAATATAAAAACTTTTACGATATCGGAAAGTGAGACTTCCATTTTCTCACGTACAAACCTTTTACGAAGCATATACAATACAGCGAGTACGATTAATAAAATAAAAGTTTCTTCAACATCAATTCCTTTTAGTGTGTTAAAAATAGCCGCTCCAATTAAAGAAACAATCGTCATATAATAAGAACGTTTTGTTCCGTAATATATCCCCCGCGAAAGAATGAGGAGGAGAATACCGAATGTTAGCGATAAGCTAAAAGAAAATTGAATAAGATGTTTTGGAGCTAGAATATGTAAGGCGTGTGCCCGATTTATACTTGTCGGTAGAATGGTTGATAAAATAACCATTAAGCCAGCAAATACTGTTAAAGCAGCAGATGCCCAAGAACCTAACTTTCCTAGAAAGTCACGCTGCAAAGTCCATATAACACCAGTTGTCTCTAATGCAGGCGCAATAAAAGGTTTATCTTCAAACTTTTTAATGGCTACTCCTGTCATTTCAAAAGCTGCAAAAATGAGACCAAGGCAGAAGGGCAAGATGTAATAGACGAGACGATATAATAACATAGCAGGGAGTAAAACACCTGTATCGATGCCGTATTGCCCAAGCCCAGTTAAGAAGACAAGATCAAATGATCCAAGGCCACCAGGAACAAGACTAACGACACCAGCTAAAGCAGCAATAACATATACGCCTAAAAACTTTTGGAATTCGATTTCAATGCCAAATAATAGTAATATGACGTACATAACAATACCAGCGGATACCCACTCGACTAATGAAACTAATGAGTATAAAACAGTTGGGTTTTTCTCCTCTTCTTCTTGTTCCTCTGTTTGCGTCGCTTTTCTATTTTTTAATTTAGAAAATCCGATATATATAGGGACGAAAAGAGCGAAGAAGATAAGAACAGGCCATAGCCATGGTTTTTCATGCAAAATAAATCTCGTGTCTAATATTCCGATGAGACCAAGAAATGAAAGAATGGCTAATCCATTAATAAAGGCAGTTGTCATCCAAGCGATACTTTTAATAAGTTTTCCATTTTCTTTTATATATGGACGATAAAGCATTGTGCGTACGCCGGCTCCAACAAGACCACCAAACCCGATAAATCCATTTAAAGTATTAGCAATCCACGAGATACGGAAAATCTTTTGGACAGGGATATCAGCTTTTAAGTAACGAAGCATAACATAGTCATAAAAGAACATTGTTGATACAGCGAATGCACCAAGTGTAATTGCTAAAAAGACTCCTCCAGTTGGAATGTTTTTAATTGTATCAATCGCTTCTAAAAAAGAAATGCCCGCTAATTCTTTTTTTGCTTGAAAGAATACAATTGTTAATACAACAAATGGGAAGACAATTTTCCCGATTTGTAAGAAACGTTTCCATGAAAACGACATAAATACAACTCTCCTTGTATAAGAAAACTGAGACAATAATATTATTATGACAAACTTCAAGAAAAATAAAAAGGTAAATTCCTGTATAGGCGAGCTATTTTTTATATAGGTATATTTAAAAGAATATTTTGTTTATCAGAAAATTAAGTTAGAATAAGATGAAAGAGGGGGAGGGGAGTATATGATTATAAAAGGTTACGTAGGATATGAGTTAGAAAAAGCGAAACCTAATACATCAGAAGATTTTTTTAACAGATCTGAAGTGACATATATATTAAATGGTAAAGAGAAAACTTTTTCGGTTGTATACGTTCGATATTTTGAAGAAGTTTTACAAGAAATTACTCCTTTTGAAGGAAATCCAGTGTATAAAGTAGAAGAACAAAACATATATTTGCGTGATATTGTAGCGATATGTTGTTTAGTGAAAGATAAGGAGCTTCGTGCGCAAAAACGTTTGTATTTAAATAATATGGAAGAATTTCAACAATATTTTGATGAGGGAACGGTGTCGAAAGTACAAGAAATATTGGCTGAATTACATAAAAATAAAAGAGTAGAAATAGCGTGAAATGGCAAAGGAGAGAGAAAAATGTCTAATTTGATGGTTGAAAATCAAACAGAACAAGTTTCTATATTTTTAGAAGATGCTATTAATTTGATAACTAATTATGTAAATTATCATACGTTACCTTCTTTATTAGAGGAAACACCAGCAGGGAATGAGCAATATTATAAAGGGGTATTAGCATCAATGAGACGACTTCTCGTTTTTTGCGAAGAAGGACAGGATGCATGTTTTGTTTTGTTGAATAGCCAGCCATTTCGAAAAACAGCAGCTGAAAAAATTTTATATAAGATTTACCATCAAGTAATTGCAGAGTTTTTTTCACCGAAGAGTGATCATTGGTATGAAAATAGTCGGTCTGCATATACAGGGAAAAATTCTATCGTTTTTCAACAAACACCACCTGCATCTTTGGAGCAGGTGATGAAGAGTTTAGAAGGTAAATTTCAATTGATGCGTGAAGAACTAGAATATTATGAGACGGATTATCAGACAAAGATGTTACACAAATATTGATTGAGGAAAAGAAGCTAAGGTGACTTAGCTTCTTTTCCTTTTGTACAGTTATATAAGGGATTTTCATTGAATATAGTTAAGTGGATAGCATTAGGGAGGTGCAACATGAATCAGCAAGGTGTATTTACAGATTACTTTCATGAAGTAGAAAATTGGTGTGAAAGTGTTCTTCACGTATTAGATAGCCGCGCAATGGAAGTGTATGATGTCCATATGCTTGCTTATAAAATTCAGACGTTATTAGAGCGTATGAAAGAGCATGAGTATGAAACAGATGCAGAGTTTATGTATGAAATAAGCGATGATGTAGAACATATTCAGCATCACTTGCAGGAAGTATTTATGCAAGAAGAAGAGGAATATGAATTATATGAAAGAGGGGATAGTGAACGAGCTGTCCCAATTGGAGGACATACACTCCCGCCATTACCTTATCCGTATAATGCATTAGAACCGTATATTTCTAAAGAAATTATGATGTTACATCATGATAAACATCATCGGAGTTACGTGGAAGGGTTAAATAAAGCAGAGAAGATGATGGAAGAAGCGAGAAAAACAAATAAATTTGATTTAATTAAGCATTGGGAAAGGGAAGCGGCTTTTCATGGGTCAGGTCATTACTTACACACGATATTTTGGAATAACATGAAAAAAGACGGTGGTGGAAGTCCAAGAGGAGCTTTTTCACAACAAATTGAACAAGATTTTGGGAGCTTTTTACGTTTCCAAAAACATTTTACAGAAGCGGCCTCTAAAGTAGAAGGTTCAGGCTGGGCAATTCTCGTTTGGGTACCCCGGTCTGGAAGGTTAGAAATTTTGCAAAGTACACTTCATCAATTATTTACACAATGGGATACGATACCGCTCCTTGTACTAGATGTCTGGGAACATGCGTATTATTTACAATACCAAAATCGAAAAGATGAATATATTAAAAACTGGTGGAATGTTGTAAATTGGCCTGATGTAGAAAAAAGGTTTGAAACTGCGAAACAAATTGAATGGACACCATATTAGACGCAAATTCTCTGCGTCTTTTTTAATGGAAGTAGAAGGAAGATTTCGTTCATATTTTAAAAGGCCAAGCATACACTTGTACAAAAAGTGCCAAAAGGACGTGGGGGGAAATATGAGACGAATTTGTGTAATCATTACGCTTCTTATGATGTATGCAAGCGTTATGCCGATTCCTACATATGCAAAGATGAACAGCAATGTCAGTGCTCGAAATGCTGTATTAATGGAGCAACAGTCTGGTCGTGTATTATACGGAAAAGCAGAACATGAGCCTCAAAAAATTGCTAGTATAACAAAAATTATGACCGCCTTATTAGCTGCTGAATCAGGGAAGATGAAAGAAATGGTATCAGTTAGTAATGAAGCGGTGAGGGTGGAAGGATCGGCAATCTATTTAAAGCCTGGACAAAAAGTGAAGTTAGAAGATTTAGTATACGGACTCATGCTTAGATCTGGTAATGACGCAGCGCAAGTAATTGCTGAAAGTGTGGGTGGGAGTATAGATGGATTCGTATATTTAATGAATCAAAAAGCGAAAGAAATTGGAATGAAAGATACGCACTTCTCAAACCCTCATGGCTTAGATGGAGATGGATCACATTATTCGTCGGCTTACGATATGGCATTATTAACGAAATATGCAATGGGAAACGAGACATTTAAGAAAATCTTTGGAACCAAAACATATAAATCAGATTCTTGGGATTACCCGTGGAAAAATAAACATAAGCTGGTAACGTCTTATTATGAATTTGCAACAGGAGGAAAAACAGGCTTTACGAAGAAAGCTGGGCGAACGCTTGTGACAACGGCATCAAAAGATGGACTAGATTTAATTGTCGTAACTTTGAGTGCCTCTAGTGATTGGGATGATCATATGAATTTGTTTGATAAAGGTTTTGAACGTTTCAAACAAACGAAAGTTTTAGGACAAGGAGCAATTGCTGAAATAAATGAAAAGAAGTATGCCAACCATGTTTATACGAAAAATAGTTTTTCGGTACCGTTAACTGAAGAAGAAAAAAAGAACGTAGTATTAAAAGTTGAACTCCATAAAAGTACAAAACTTACGGATGGAGTAAAGGTTGGGAAGACAGACATTTATGTTGGTAATGAAAAAGTTGGAGAACGGAATTTATTTTATAGTAAACGGAAGTTAGTAGCTACAACGGGACTTTACTGGAATAATGTGAAAGAAATTTTTTCTTACATGATAGGTGTTGGGAACGATGGTTAATCTCGTATGGGTAGCGATGGCTGTCATTGGGATTGTATACGCCATGATAAATGGCACGATGGAAGAAGTGAATAAAGCTGTATTTGACGGAGCAAAAGATGCGGTAACGATTTGTATAGGACTTATTAGTGTTTTAGTATTTTGGCTCGGTTTAATGAAAATTGCAGAGGAAGCCGGATTGTTAAAAAAATTAGTTACACTTTTTATGCCGATAGTAAAAAGGTTGTTTCCAGAAATACCAAAGGATCATCCGTCCATGGGATTTATTCTATCAAATATGATGGCAAACTTTTTTGGTCTAGGTAATGCAGCAACCCCTCTTGGTATTAAAGCGATGGAACAACTGAAAGAGTTAAATGGAGGAAAGGATTCGGCGAGCCGTTCTATGGTGACGTTTCTAGCATTAAATACATCAGCCATTACATTAATTCCTACGACAGTCATTTCCATTCGAATGACGTATGAATCAGCGAATCCTACTGAAATTGTTGGGGTAACATTTATTGCACAAGTACTTTCTATGATTGGAGCAATTTGGATTGACCGCTATTTTTACCGAAGAAGGAGTAGAAAGGGGCGGAAAAAATGAGTATTGTAAATACAATTTCTTTATGGGTAATTCCTTGTGTAATTGGTTTTATCCTTTTATATGGCACAATAAAGAAAGTACCGACGTATGAATCGTTCGTTGAGGGAGGAAAAGAAGGGATTCAAATTGCAATTTCCATCTTACCGTTTATGGTTGGAATGCTTGTGTCTATTTCTATATTCCGGTCTTCAGGTGCGTTAGATGCAATGATATCGGTAATGAAGCCAATGTTAGATTTGATCCATGTTCCAGCAGAAATTGTTCCACTAGCACTTATACGCCCTATTTCAGGCTCTGCTGGTTTAAGTATTACGACCGATTTAATTGCCACATATGGGCCAGATTCGTTTATTGGGAGATTGGCTTCTACGATGCAGGGAAGCACAGATACGACTTTCTATATTTTAACTGTATATTTTGGCGCGGTCGGGATTAGAAAAATGGGTGATGCACTAAAAGTAGGACTTTTTGCAGATTTAATAGGGATTATATGCTCAATTGTGTTCGTTTCTTTATTGTTTCAGTAATACTATTCATTTTTTACGCTATTTCGCTTATAATACGTATACGACCACTATTAAGGTGTAGCTTAATAGTGGTTTTTTTATGTGGTATTTTTGACAAAATGATGAACTTTTATTGTGAGAAATATGAAAAATATGGACAATAATAAAGGGTAAAAACATGATTTGACCTTTATATGTTTATTATCATCGCTATGTTGTTTAAGTAAGATGAAGCGAATAGCCGTAAAGCGTATGCGGTTGCCAAGTCTTTCTAATGTAAGGTAAGATAAATTCGAGGTGAAAAAAAGAAATGGAACGATTACAAAAAGTGATTGCGCAAGCAGGTATTGCATCGAGAAGAAAGGCTGAGGAATTAATTCAGCAAGGAAAAGTGAAAGTTAATGGAAAAATAGTGAAGGAGTTAGGGACAAAAGTAACTCCTCAAGATAAAGTAGAAGTAAATAACATCCCTCTTGAAAAAGAAGAACCTGTTTATTTTTTACTATATAAACCAACTGGCGTAATTTCAAGTGTATCAGACGATAAAGGAAGAAGTGTTGTAACGGACTTTTTCCCGGAAATTACACAACGTTTATTCCCAATCGGACGCTTAGATTATGATACGTCTGGCGTATTATTAATGACAAACGATGGGGACTTCGCAAACGTATTAATGCATCCTAGATATAAAGTTGAAAAAACATATGTTGCAAAAATAAAAGGTCCATTAACAGGTGAGAAAATTCGCATGTTAGAACGCGGTGTTACGTTAGAAGACGGTAAAACAGCGCCAGCGCGTGTGAAAATTATTTCTTGGGACAAGCGTAAAGAGATGGCTATTGTACAGTTAACAATTCATGAAGGACGTAATCGTCAAGTACGTCGTATGTTTGAAGCGTTAGACTGTAAAGTAGTGAAATTAAAACGTGAACGTTATGCTTTCTTAGAAGTAGGAAGCCTGCGACCTGGTGATGCGAGAGAATTGACACCACATGAGGTGAAACAATTACGCGCGCTTGCTTCTACAAAGCCAAGATAAGCTATAGAGTTAAAAATTCACCAGTGGAGTGCTCTGCTGGTGATTTATTCAATACAACATTTACAGAAGATAATACATAACATTTATCGAGGAGAGGAGAGGTAATATGAAGAAACATCGCTTATTATTTCGCGTTATTATTCTACTCATTTTATGTGGTGCTGTAGGATTTACCCTTTATCAAGGATTCTTTGCTAATAAAGAGAAAATGCAAATCGGAAAAGAAGCACCTAACTTTGTTGTGACGGATTTAGAAGGGAAGAAAATTGAACTAAAAGATTTAAAGGGAAAAGGTGTATTTTTAAACTTTTGGGGCACGTGGTGTAAACCTTGTGAAAAAGAAATGCCTTATATGAATGAATTATATCCAAAGTATAAAGAAAAAGGTGTTGAAATCATAGCGTTAGATGCAGATGAAACGGATATTGCAGTAAAGAACTTTGTGAACCAGTATGGTTTGAAATTCCCAGTTGCCATTGATAAAGGACAAAAGATTATAGGAACATATGGAGTAGGTCCATTACCGACAAGCTTTTTGATTGATAAAGATGGAAAAGTAGTGGAGCAAATTATAGGTGAACAAACGAAAGAACAGTTAGAAGGGTATTTAAAGAAAATTACTCCGTAATAAAGAAAGCCTTTACATAAGGGGTGCGTGTCTATAGTGCCTCTGGTTTAAAAATTCTGAGTATTGTGGTAACTTGAGGTTAGAATATACAATAGTACATATAGATACAGGGGCGGTGAGAGTGTTGAAAGAAATTAAATGTGAATGTGGACATGTTAATCCGATAGGAACCGTTTTTTGTGAAGCTTGCGGGAAACCATTTGAAAGCAATGAAAATGCAAAACTATTGGATATGCGCTATGAGGGGAGTGCACGGAGATCTCTCACGCAGACAAAAACGATAGTCGATAAAATTTGGAGCTTTTTCTCTTCTGTAAAAGTGGGTGTATGGCTAATCGTAATAACTTTAGCTGCATCAGCGATAGGAACTATTTTTCCGCAAGAAATGTACATAACTCCAGGGATTGCACCAGCTGAATATTATAAACAAGAATACGGATTTTTAGGACAATTATACTATCAATTAGGATTTAATAATTTATACGGTTCATGGTGGTATATGATTTTGATTGCTTCTATCGGTATTTCACTTGTGATATGTAGTTTAGACCGCGTTATTCCACTTTATAAAGCTTTAAAAAAGCAAGGTGTAAAAAGACATCCTAGCTTTTTAAAGAGACAGAGATTATATGGGACTGGTACACCGCAAGATGGTGACCTGGAAAGAGTGCAAAAGAATTTAAAGAAAAGAAACTATAACGTGAAAGTGGAAGACGGAAACGTTTTAGCAGAAAAGGGACGCTTCTCGCGTTGGGGTCCATATGTAAATCATATCGGCCTTATTATCTTTTTATTCGGTGCGATGCTTCGTTTTTTACCGAGTATGTACGTAGACGAAGCACTTTGGTTACGTGATGGTGAAACGAAAGAAATACCAGGGACGGATGGACAGTACTACTTAAAAAACGAGAAATTTATAAAAGAAGTTTATGATAAAAGTAAGGACAAAGAAGTTTTTGAGGAAGCGATTGATCGTGTAGGCGATAAAATGATTGCGAAAAACTTCCAAACGAATGCCGTATTATATAAAGCAGTAGGAGAAAATATAGCAGGACAAAAACCGAAATTAGAAAAAGTAAAAGAAGCGGAAATTCGAGTGAATGAACCACTGAAATTTGATCAATTTGCAGTGTATCAAGTGGATTATAAAGAAAGTGAATTTAAAAGTATGTCCTTTAACTTGCAAAATAAAGAAAATAATCAAAAGTGGGGACCGATTAAAGTAGATTTAACGAATCCTAAGGAAAAATATGATTTAGGAAATGGTTATTCTCTAGAACTATTAAGCTATTTTCCTGATTTTTATTTTGATGAGAATGGAAAACCAAATACAAAAACGAAATTACCAAACAATCCTGCATTTGTATTTAAAATGTTTACACCTGAAACACCAGATGGTGAAGTGAGTTTTGTTGGTATTCAGCAAAATATAGAACCAGATGGAAACAACAAATATAAAATGTCGTTTGCAGGTGTTGAAATGCAAAATGCAACAGCACTTACTGTAAGAAAAGATTTAACGCTTTGGATTCTCGGTATTGGAGGATTTATATTTATGGTTGGTGTCATTCAAGGTATGTATTGGAATCATCGCCGTATTTGGATACAACGTGTTAATGATGAATGGTGGATTGCAGGGCATACAAATAAAAATTGGTTCGGTTTAAAGAAAGATATTGAAAGAGTAATAGAAGGTACAGCAATTCCACAGCCAAATGATAAAGTAATTGATAAAAAAATTAGTTAAGGTGGGGAAACGATATGGTGCAAATAAGTAGTAACTTTCTCTTTACCGCATTTATTTTATATTTAATTGCGACTCTATTTTTTGGGGGAGCCATTAAAGAAAAGGGTCATAAATGGGCAAATGTAGGAATAACGATTACAATTTTAGGGTTTATAGCACAAACAGTATATTTTGTTACAAGGTGGATTGCATCAGGGCATGCGCCAGTTAGTAACTTTTTTGAATTCGGTACATTTTTCGGCATGATGCTTGTAGGAGCATTTATTGTCATGTATTTTATGTACCGTGTAAGCATAATCGGACTATTTGCATTACCAGTTGCGCTTTTATTAATTGCCTATGCAAGTATGTTTCCGAGGGAAATATCTCCGCTTATTCCATCTTTAAAAAGTAATTGGTTACATATTCACGTGACGACTGCAGCAGCAGGACAAGCCATTTTAGCGATTAGTTTTATTACAGGCGTTATGTATTTATTGAAAAATGTAGATCAATCGACGAGAAGTAAACGTACATTTTGGCTAGAGACGGTAGTATTTACACTTGTTTGTACAGTTGGATTTATTGGAGTAACAACGGTATTTTCTAGTATGAAATATGAAGCGAAGTTTCAATGGATTGATAAAAATGAACAACAACTGGAAATGAAGTACAATCTTCCGGCTTTAGTTGGACCGCATGAAGGGAAGTTACTGACAGAAAATAAATTAGAACCGGCAGTTGAAGTTCCAGCAATTGTAAATGCAAAAAAATTAAATACTGTTATTTGGTCAGTGTTAGTTGGAACATTACTGTATATTGTATTAAGACTCGTTTTACGGAAGCGAGTATCGGCGGCACTTCAGCCGTTAGTAAAGAATACGAATAGTGATCTACTAGATGAAATCGGATATCGATCTATTGCAATTGGATTCCCAGTTTTCACATTAGGTGCATTAATTTTTGCGATGATTTGGGCTCAAATAGCGTGGACGCGCTTTTGGGGCTGGGATCCGAAAGAGGTTTGGGCACTTATAACGTGGCTCTTTTATGCTGCAGTACTACATTTACGATTATCTAAAGGGTGGCATGGAGAGAAATCAGCTTGGCTTGCAGTAATTGGTTTTGCAATCATTATGTTTAACTTTATTGTAGTAAACTTAATTATTGCCGGTTTACATTCATATGCATAGAGAAATAAAATAGGAGAGTGTATGTCACTTTCCTATTTTATTTTTGTCAACTTTTCTTCTTTTTTGAGAAAAACATGACAAAGTAGCGGTTGATTTTGTAAAATGATGTCGAGGACATTATATACAGTTCAAAAAAAATACATAGTTTTGGAAAAAAATTGAACAAAATTTATTATTCTTGTGAAGCATAATATGGGAAGTGAAACATTTAGAAGATTGCTTAAATAAACGAGAATAGCGCAACATAATAGTTAAAGAAGGGTAGGTGTGAACCGCTGAGGTGAGAGTACGCAGCGGGTAGAGATGGCAAATGAATCAAGAATTTTAATTGTAGATGATGAGGATCGTATTCGTCGTTTATTGAAAATGTACTTAGAAAGAGAACAATATACGATTGAAGAAGCAGATAATGGTGATACAGCTTTAGAAATGGCGTTGCAAAATGATTACGATTTAATCTTATTAGATCTTATGATGCCTGGTAAAGATGGCATTGAAGTATGTAAAGGGGTTCGTGAGAAGAAAGCGACACCAATTATTATGCTGACAGCAAAAGGTGAAGAAGTAAATAGAGTACAAGGATTTGAAGTTGGAACAGATGATTATATTGTAAAGCCGTTTAGTCCACGTGAGGTCGTGCTACGTGTGAAAGCGGTATTACGTCGTGCTGTACCAACAACATTCTTTACACAAGATACAACGACAAAAGATGTTACTGTATTCCCTCACTTAACAATTGATAACGATGCACACCGTGTTACTGCAGATGGCAATGAAGTAAACTTAACGCCGAAAGAATATGAGTTACTATTATTTTTAGCGAAAGCTCCTGATAAAGTATTCGATCGTGAGCAGCTGTTAAAAGAAGTATGGCAATATGAATTCTTCGGAGATTTACGTACAGTTGATACACATGTAAAGCGTTTACGTGAGAAGTTGAGCAAAAAATCACCAGATGCAGCGAAAATGATTGTTACTGTTTGGGGTGTAGGTTACAAATTTGAGGTTGTGAACGACTGATGCTTTGGAGAAGTGTAGTAGGGAAGTTATGGATGACCATATTACTTCTCGTTTCGTTTGTTCTTGGATTTGTTGCGATTTTACTTTCACAATTTTTTAGAACGTATTATGTTGATATGAGTGAAAATAGACTTCAAAAAGTCGCAACAAGTGTTACGGAATTAATTGAAGAAGGTGCCGATGTAAAAACGATTGAGAACATCGCGTACAAATTCTCTGATCCACTTTCAAGGATTATTATTGTAGAAGATGGCAAGGAAATCTCTTCTTCACCGAAACAAGAAGGGTTAGTCACTCTTACAATGGATGATTTAAAAGAAGATAAAGAATTAGCCGCTGTTTTTACGGACAAAAAAGAAATTAAGAACAACATTAGAAAAGCTTCTGATAGTAGAAAGAATAAAAGCACTGAAAATGATATTGTGATCGTTGGGAAACCAGTGCAATCAAAAAATCAAAGCGCAGTGTTCGTATATGAATCTTTACAAGTGCCAATAAAAGATATGGAGAGAACGACTGATTTCATTTTCTTAGCCGCTGGGATTGCGATTATATTAACAACTTTCTTTGCGTTCTTCTTATCTACTCGGATTACAGCACCGCTTCGTAAAATGCGTGAGGTTGCTTTTGAAGTGTCACGTGGGAAATTTGATGCAAAGGCTCCTATGGTATCTCAGGACGAAATTGGTGAGCTGGCAACGGCCTTAAATCAAATGGGTAAACAGTTGAAGTTTAATATGAATGCTTTGCAGCAAGAAAAAGAACAGTTAGCCAGTATTTTGAGTAGTATGGCAGATGGAGTTATTACGTTAAATCAAGAAGGTGAAGTCGTAGTTATTAATCCACCGGCTGAACATTTCTTACAAGTTTGGCAAGAAGAAAAAGAGATAGAGTTAAGAAAAAAATTACCTTCTGAACTTGTGGAACTATTCCATCTCGTTGTAGAAAGCGAGCAACAACAAGTTGTTGAAATTAATTTACAAAAAGGGAACTATGTAGTTCTTATGACACCACTTTACAATCAAACGAAAATTCGTGGGGCTGTAGCGGTACTGCGAGATATGACGGAAGAACGTCGTCTTGAGAAAATGCGTCAAGACTTTATTGCGAATGTATCACATGAACTTCGTACACCGATGGTCATGCTGCAAGGGTATAGTGAAGCGATTTTAGATGATATTGTGCAAACGAAAGAGGAAATAGATGAGTTTGTTCAAATCATTTATGATGAATCCGTTCGTTTAGGTAAACTTGTAAATGAATTGTTAGATTTAGCTCGTATGGAAAGCGGTCACGTAGAGTTACATATTGGTGAAGTCGACATACATCCATTTGTGGAAAAAATTGGTCGTAAATTCCAAGGGATTGCAAAGGATAAAGAAGTTGAACTAACAGTTGATTTCCGGAATCAGATTGAAGAATATGCGTTTGATGCAGATCGGATGGAACAAGTGTTGACGAACTTGATTGATAACGCAATTCGTCATACGAATGCGGGTGGACATGTAACGCTTGTAATTGATACAAAAAATAATGGCCTCATTTTTGAAGTACAAGATTCGGGTGCAGGCATTCCAGAAGAGGATATTCCATTTTTATTTGATCGTTTCTATAAAGCTGATAAAGCAAGAACACGTGGGAAAAAGGGTGGAACAGGACTTGGGCTTGCGATTGCGAAAAATATTGTTCAAGGCCATGACGGTAAAATTTCTGTATCAAGTGTTGTTGGAGAAGGAACTACATTCTCTGTATATTTACCGAATCGTATAATTTAGATATGTGTTTTTAAAGTTGATAATGAATAAAGTTCTGCTGTTTTTTATTTTTTTGTAAACTCAATTAAATAAAGAATGGTAGAACTTTTTTCTATCTTGATCGAATCAAGAATAACAAGAGAGGGTGCTGTGAAGAAATGAAATTATATACAAAAACAGGAGATAAAGGAACGACAAGTGTAATAGGTGGCAGGGTTGATAAAGATGATATCCGTGTGGAAGCGTATGGAACAATAGACGAGGCAAATTCTCATATTGGATATGCAATGACTAAGGTTCAAGGCGGGGCTTTTAGAGATATTTACAATGAGCTCGAAAATATTCAACATGAACTATTTGATTGCGGAGGAGACTTGGCAATAGTGGAACAAAAAATTCCTTATAAAGTGACAATTGAGATGGTTGAAAGTTTAGAAAGAAAGATTGATTTATATATAGAAGAAGCCCCGCCATTAGAACGCTTTATTTTGCCAGGTGGTAGCGAGGCGGCGGCTACTATTCATATTGCACGTACTGTTGTAAGGAGAGCAGAACGCTCTATAGTATCATTGCAAAAAGAAGTGAAAATAAATGAAGTTGTCTTAAAGTATGTAAATAGATTATCTGATTATTTGTTTGCGATAGCTCGAGTAATAAATGCCCGATTACAAGTGAAAGATGTGGAGTATAACCGTAGTGCATTAGTTTTTCGTGATAAGAAAGAGAAGGAAGTGGAGTAATTCACTTTCTTTTTTTGTATACTTTTTTCTGTAATATACCAAAATAGAGAAGGTATGGTGGTAATTAGAAAACGGAGGATGTATATGAAAGTTTTAAAATGCGGCGTCATGTTATTGAGTATACTGTTTGTATCTCAATTACATGTTTATGCAGAAGAAAATCGATGGACATGGCCTGTTGAAGGTCAGATAAGTGATTATTTTGGGACAAGGCATGGAAAACACTATGGTATTGATGTAGCTGCGCCGATTGGAACGCCTGTGGTAGCTATTCAAGATGGTAGGGTAACGAAGTCTTATTATTCAAGTAGTTATGGAAATGTTGTATTTATTAAACACGGAGAATATGAGGCTGTATATGCACATTTAAATAAGAGATATGTGGGGCAAGGAGATTATATTTCCAAAGGAGAAAAAATTGGAGAAGTAGGGAACACGGGAGAATCGCGAGGTGCACACTTACATCTAGAGCTTCATCAAGGAAGATGGACGATGGCGAAAAAGAATGCGATGAACCCATTGCTTGTTTTAAATGAACAAAGAAATGAAGTTGTTTCTTCATCATTATATGTCGTACAAAAAGGGGATACTTTAGTTAGTATTGCACGGAAATTTAGTATGACACTTAAGGAAATTAAAGAAAAAAATGGATTGCAGCAAGAGCTAATTTATCCTAATCAACAATTATATGTTAAGTGAAGGAAACATCTCAAAAATTAAACTTTGAACAAATTTATGTTCTTCTTAAATAAGGTTCAATGTAAATGAAATTATATGGGCGCTTTTGCTAGAACTATTGAGTGAATCAGAGCATCTATATCTAAAAGAAAACCGTCCCAAAATTTATTTTGGGACGGCTTCTTTTACCAAAAAATAAAGACACATATAAATCCAGAAATAGCTAAATAGCTATATAAGTAAAAAACTTTTGTTCTTGTTTTCTCTTTTGTTCGAAACAGTACGATAGTCGGTTCAATTAAACCGATTGTCAAACAAAGTAGGCCAAGAAGCATACAACCAATCGAAATAGAATACAGGGCGATTTGTGGTGCTTGAAATGGAATCATCCATTTTAATAAAAATGCAATAAGTGCAGTGTAACAAATACTACCGATGTATTTATTCAGTGGTGTATTAGAACGAAAACCAGGAAGTTTTTTTAAGAAAGAGCGGGAAACAACTTCTGTTTGTAAAGATGTATGCTCTTCAATAATTTTTTGAGCTTCTTTTCCTTTTTGAAAAAGAGATAAGATCCAATTTCGCTCACCCTGAAAAATAAATTGAGAAGTTGTCAAATAGTGATCAATCTTCACTTTATTCCAACTCTTCCACGGATGACGCTCACACAATTTTAATTTACTTTCTGTTTTTTTATCATACTGATAAATACTGATGCCATCTTCATCGAAAGTAGCATAGTATGTCTCGTTTGAGAATGTGCCTAAATCAATTGGGCAATAGAAAAGTAATTCTTTTTTTAAGTAAAAGTATTCTTTTCTTAAGTTTTTTTTCATTGCTTCTCGAATAGAATGTCTCTTGTCTTTTTTCATGACATTTCCTCCATAACTCAGAAAATGTTCTTATCTTAACAATTCAATATCTTATCACTTTTAATTATATATGACTAGGTAATTCAAAAGAGAAATGCCGAATAATAAAAAATATGGATTGTATTGTAAAATATCTCGCAATTTATTTTTTGTTACGAAAAATAAATAACTAATTTTAAATAAGTTACAATTTTTTAGTTCACAATGTTATGAGGTTGTTGTATAATGAAGGGGAAAATAGAATATCGGTCTATCTTCGGGGCAGGGTGAAAATCCCGACCGGCGGTGATGAACTATTTATGATTTTGTTCTAAGCCCGCGAGCCGTTAAGGCAGGATTTGGTGTGATTCCAAAGCCGACAGTATAGTCTGGATGGGAGAAGATGGAGGTTCAAGCGTTCAAAAAAGATATGGATTTGAACGTCTGTTTGATGTGCCTTAAATTCTCCCTTTGTGTAAAACACAAAGGGTTTTTTCGTTCTATGAAAAAATAGGCATAGCAGAACCTTTCCACTTTCCATGAGATGATCGATGGAAAAGGAGAGAGAAAGATGAAACAAAAAAACAGTGTAGTGCAGATGGTGAGTGTAGCGATGCTAAGTAGTATTGCATATTTACTAATGATGTTAGATTTCCCGTTCCCAGGGCTTCCGCCATTTTTGAAAATTGATTTTAGTGATGTACCAGCTCTAATTGCAGCAATTATCTTTGGACCAGTAGCAGGAGTGATTGTAGAGGCGATAAAGAACATTTTACATTACGGGATTCAAGGAAGTTTAACGGGAGTACCAGTTGGAGAAATTGCAAACTTTATTGCAGGATGTTTATTTATTGGACCAGCAGCTTTCTTATTTAGAAAGTATCGTACTGTGAAGAGTTTAACTACAGGATTAATGCTAGGGACAATTACAATGGCACTTATTATGAGTGTATTAAACTACATCATCATATTCCCGGCTTACACTTGGTTTTTAAATTCACCGGCTATGTCTAGCGAAGCTATAAGAACAACGGTTGTAACGGCAATCTTACCATTTAATTTAATTAAAGGGATTGTTGTAACAATTGTATTTGTAGCATTATTCTCACGCCTGAAAGTATGGGTGTTTGCAAAAATGAAAAATGCATAATATATATTAAAACCATTAGTAGTGTGAAACTACTAATGGTTTTTTATTAAGGAAAATAAAATTTAGATACAAAAAATGCCCCTCATCAATATGAGGGGCATTTTTTGAAGTTAATAAAAGACTATTCGAATTTTAAAGCGTCTCCGTCGAATGATTCGTCAGCAACTTTAATTGAGTCAGTTGGACAGCCTTCGAATGCATCCATCATATCTTCAATTAATACATCTGGAATTTCAACGATACCTTGGTTATCATCTAATGTTACAAATGCAATACCTTCATCATCATAGTCATAAATGTCTGGTGCAGCAGCGCCACAAGCACCACATGCAATACAAGTATCTTTATCAACGATTGTATATTTTGCCATCTTTTTTCCCTCCTGATAATATGTATGTGAAAAGCTCGCCATAAAAATTATAACCTTATTGTAAAACGGTTTGTAAAACTTTTCAACATAAAATTATAATGATAATGCTTATCAATTAGAGTGTCAACTTATTTTTGAATTATGTCATAAGATTTTCAAAATACGTAAATATGATTTCGTTTGATACAATAGAATATATACAAGTATATAGTTCTTATATGATAAGTTTAATGAGCGAAAGTAGATAGTGTAATTGTACTGAAAAGAATGAAGTTAAGATTGGAAGGTGGAAGCGGTCATGCAAATACAATATACTTTGTTGCATTGTTTAAAACAATTGAATGGTGAAAGAACCGTTTCTTCTATTTATTATTTACTAAAGGGCAAACGTTCTTCGCAAACTTTACAAGATGGAAATATGTTCCGAATTTCTTTTTTGTTCGGAATATACAAATCGTTGAATAGAAATGACTATGATGGTGAAGTTGCAAAGTTGTTGCAAGCGAATTTTATTCAAGAAATACATGAAAATACATATGTGTTAACACCTACGGGTAAAATGCAGTTACATAAATGGGAGGAAGTTTATGCTTTTCCGGCGCATTTGCATGGTTTACATTATGGTGAATTAGGTGAAACATTTTGGAAAAGATTATCATTAATTATTCAAACTATATCAAATTTACAACAGAATAATACGAAGTTTATCCCAATTCAGCAAGATACAGAAATAATGATGTGGGTGAAACGTTTTCTAACAGGAATACCATATAAGAGAAGTGAGTTGGCGAGAAAACTATGGACGGAAGTACATAATCTTTTAGAAAAGAGCAATACGATAGAAGCGACGATTGTAACATATCGGCTAACGGGTTATGAACGTATTGGTTGTACATTGCAACAATTAGCAGAAATTACGAAACAAGATATATTCAGGGTGTATTTTTTATTTTGGGGTACAATGCATTTCTTTATACAAGAAGTTCGTGATAAAGAAAATGAATTTCCACTATTAGCTGAAATTATATCTTATCCAAATGAGAGAGCTGAATTATTTAGTTTATCGACGAAAAAAACATATAATTTTTGGAGACAAGGACGTTCTTTAGAAGAAATAGCGACGATTCGGAATTTAAAGGTTGCAACGATAGAAGATCATTTTGTTGAAATTGCTTTGCGAGAAAAAGATTTTTCTATTGAAATGTTTATGGAAAAAGAAAAGATAGACAAAGTAATAAAAGTAATTGAAGCATTGCAAACGCGGAAGTTACGTGTTTTGAAACAAGCGGTTGGAGAAGATATCTCTTATTTTGAAGTTCGTCTTGTATTAGCGCGGATGGAGGGTGTAAATGAAACTTGAAGAATATTTATATAAGTGGTTTGGATATTCTGAATTTCGTCCAGGTCAAAAAGGAGTTATTACAGATTTATTAGAAGGAAAAGATGTGATAGCGATGCTTCCGACTGGAAGAGGGAAATCTATGTGCTATCAGTTTCCGGGGCTTATGCGAGAAGGAACAGTGCTTGTTGTATCACCGTTATTATCTTTAATGGAAGATCAAGTGACACAATTAAAGTATGTTGTGAAAAACCGAGTAATAGCATTTAATAGTTTTCGGACATTAAATGAAAAAAGAGAAGCGATGAAAAAATTATCTTCATATAAATTTATTTTTGTTTCACCAGAGATGTTACAGTCGGAGTTATTAATTAGAGAATTGAAGAAAATTCATATTTCATTATTTGTTGTTGATGAGGCTCATTGTATTTCTCAATGGGGTTATGATTTTAGACCAGACTATAAAAAACTAAATGTAGTTATTGAAAATATTGGTTCTCCTACAGTATTAGCATTGACAGCCACAGCGACAAAAGGGGTACTGCAGGATATCGCAAATAGTTTAAATTTAAAGGGTGCCGCGGAACATGTATACTCTATTGACCGTCCTAATATTGCAATGGATGTGCAATTTGTAGAGACGATAGAAGAAAAGAAAGAGGCGCTTTTAGAGCAGGTGATGTATTTACAAGGGCCGGGGATTGTATATTGCTCAAGTAGAGCGTGGACAGAAAGGTTAACGGAATACTTGAGAGGGAAAGGTGTTACTGGTGTAGCTTTTTATCATGGTGGTATGGAACATGAAGAGCGTATGTTAATTCAACAGCAGTTTATGAACGATCAATTGCAACTTGTAATATGCACAAGCGCATTTGGTATGGGGGTAAATAAGGCGAATACGCGATATATTATTCATTTTCATTATCCAACTAATATAGCTTCTTACTTACAAGAAATCGGAAGAGCTGGAAGAGATGGCGAACCGAGTATAGCTATTTTATTATGTAGTCCGTTGGATCATGATTTACCAATTTCAATCATTGAGGATGAATTGCCGAGTAAGTCACAAATACAATTTTTATTTTCTTTACTACAAGAAAGAATGTTTCAAACGAAAGAATTACCAATAGAAGATGTAGAAGAAATTTGTTATAATGCAGCAAGATTTAATGAGCAATATTGGCGTTTCGTTCGTTATCATCTCGAACAGGTTGGAATTATACAACAACGAAGATTATTATTAGAAGGTTTGTCAGATGAAATCATGAACCGATTAATAGCTGAAGTAGAAATAAGGTTGCGTAATAAATATAGTGAGCTAGAAAATATGAAGTCATGGATACAAGTTAAAGGATGTAGACGTGAATATGTGCTGCAACAGTTCGGTTATAGGAAAGAGCAAGAGTTAATTAATTGCTGCGATTATTGCGGTATTACAAAAGAAGATTATAAAAAAAGACGAGCGCAACAATCGGATTTCGACTATAATTGGGAAACAGAGTTACAAAAGCTTTTCGGCCTAGAAAAGATGGAGGAATGATGAACATTCAAAGGCATAATGTTGAAGATATGAGTCCGCAGGAAATAAGGCTGAATCTATATATAACACAGTTAATTATTATCGGTATTGGCTGTTTACTGGCATATATATTATTTCAAGATGTAAAAGAAGTCTTTAATTTATGGAAGTGGGAACCAGTATCTATACTTATTATAGGTGGTTTGTTAGCGATTGGTATTGTGTTATTAGATTATGTTGCAATGCGAGTGTTTCCGGAGTCTTGGTTTGATGATGGTGGTATTAACGATAAGATGTTTCGAGGAATGTCCGTTCTGCATTTACTCGTTATTACGTTCTTAATTGGTTTTGCAGAAGAATTTTTATTTAGAGGTGTAGTACAGACTCATTTTGGAATTGTAATTGCGAGCTTCGTATTTGCAGTGTTACATATTCGTTATATAACAAAGCCATTTTTGTTTTGTTTCGTCTGTTTCATTAGTTTTGTCTTTGGTTATGTATTTGAATGGACAGGAAATTTGTTTATAACAATCTTTGCACACTTTCTTGTTGATTTTATAATGGGACTCCAATTAAGAAAATAAATGGAAGGTGGTGGTGAACAACATGAGGAAACGAATTCCTGATTTTGAAGAGGAATTAGAAGTTGAGCGAGTGGAAGAAAAAGAAAGTTTACCGCCGCGTAGTGAAATTCATAGAAATAAAGAAAAAAAACAAAAGTTTAAAATAAATCACATTTTCGTCCGGGTTTTAACATTTCTATTCATTCTGCTGCCAATTAGTATTTTGTGGTATACGGATAAATATATTCAGGTGAAGGGTGATAGTAATAATGCCGGAAAAAGTGCGTTTGAAGTAATCTTCTTTGATTCAGCTAAATCTGAGTCACAGAAACATTCTGAAAAAGTAATAACGCATACTGTGAAAGAGGGAGAAACTTTAGAAAGTATAGCGAAGCAATATTTTTCAGATGGAAATGGAATTGAAGTAATTAAAAAGTATAATAACTTGCAAGAAGATGAAGTGAGTGCAGGTCAAGAATTAAAAATTCCGATAAAAGATAAGTCCACAAAGCAAGAAAGCTAGTGAGTTAAGCGATCACAGTTTGTTATAAAAGCCTAGGATTATCTTTATGAGGAGGGGAGTCAAAAATATGATATGGATTATATTATTCAGTACTCTCATAGGCATGGGGATTTTATTGCTTCTTGTGATGTATAAAGAAGCGATGCGTAATACGGTGTTGGAACATACTTTAGTATTTAAAGAATTTCCGAAAAGTTTTCAAAAAGTAAATGTGTTTTTTATTTCTGATATTCATAGAAGAGTCATTTCGAATTTGTTAATTGAACAAGTAAAAGGAAAAGTAGATCTCGTAATTATCGGAGGAGATTTAGCGGAGAAAGGTGTCTCTTTATCAAAAATCTCTGCGAATATTCAAAAGTTAAGAGAGATAGCTCCTGTATATTTTGTGTGGGGAAACAATGATTATGAGATAGAATATCATGAATTAGATGCGTTATTATTAGAAAATAACGTAAAAGTTTTAGATAATACAAGAGTGGTATTTGAGTCTGAATTAGGCGAGAAAATTTGTTTGCTCGGTATAGATGATGTTGGATTGCACCGTGATCGTCTAGATTTGGCATTGGCGGATTGTAAAGAAGATGGTTTTCGTATCCTAGTTAGTCACAACCCTGATATAATAAAAAAAATGTCTGGAAATGAACAGATTTCACTTGTCTTAAGTGGACATACGCATGGAGGGCAAATCCGATTATTCCCATCTAAAAAATATTTAAAAGGTGGCGTATATAACCATTTAAATACGATTCTCTTTGTTAGTAATGGGTATGGAACAACATTGATACCACTTCGTTTCCGAGCACCTGCTCAAACACACATCATTACATTGTGCGGAGGGAAATGATGCCAACTCTTAATGGGAAATACAATATAAAAGCCGTTTCGAATATAATTGGAGTTCAGCCGAGTACGCTTCGTGCATGGGAAAGACGATATCAAATTATTGCCCCAAAGCGGAATCAAGCTGGGCATCGTTTATATACAGAAGAGCATATTCAAATTTTAAAATGGTTAATGGAAAAAGTTTCTTCCGGTATGATGATTGGACAAGCAGTTCAATTATTAGAAGAGAATCGTTTGCAGAGTACAGTTCAAAAAGAGATACATTTCGATAAAGAAGTTGTTTTAGTGGACGATTTGCTACAAGCTTTGTTAAAATTTGATGAAATTACAATTGCTGCATTATTAAACGAAGCTTTTAGTATATATTCAACAGAGAAGGTTGTTGCCAGTATTGTTCTTCGAGTGACAGACAAATTATTAACGTCAAAAAATAATAATGAGATTTCAATGGTGCAATTTCAATATGCACTATCATTTTTACAAACGCGTCTAGGGATGGTGTATCACAATGCCTCAATGTTTTCCTCTTTACACAAAGTTATTGTGTTAGAAAAGGATGCATTGAAAGGATTTATTTTTTCAACTTATTTACGCTTAAAAGGATATGAGGCGATATATATTAGGACAAGCTTAGCTGAAGATGGTATGTTATCAGCGGTAGAGGAAATACAGCCGAAATATGTATTTGTATCTTTTGCTGACGAACAAGAAATGAAAAAGACGATGAACTTTATAAATTTATTACAAGAAAAAAGGGAATCTCTTTCAGTTGGATTTATCGGAAAGCTAGGCGTTCTAAACCAGTTGGACATTGAAACAATCTTAATTGGTGATACGAAAGAAGAATGGGATGGATGGTTAAAAATGTCGGAATAGTTGTTCGAAAAGAACCATCTATTTTCTATTTCATATAATAAAAATTAGATGCATTGGTTACGTAGGGAGGGTATGAGATGAGGCTGGAACGATTAAATTACAATAAGATAAAAATTTTTCTAACATTTGATGATTTATCTGAACGAGGATTAACGAAAGAAGATTTATGGAGAAATGCACCGAAAGTACAGCAATTATTTCGTGATATGATGCAAGAAGCAAATAAGGAATTAGGGTTTGAAGCAGATGGTCCGATTGCAGTTGAAGTGTTTTCTCTACAAGCACAAGGAATGGTTGTAATTGTAACGAAAGAAAATCAAGAAATGGATACAGATGATGAGTTCCGTGACGAGTTTATTGAAATGCAAGTGACTCTAGATGAAAGTGAGCATATATTATATGAGTTTGCTACGCTAGATGACGTAATTAACCTGTCGAATCGCTTATATAACCTTGGTGTAACTGGCGGAAAGCTATATACGTGGGATGAGCGCTTCTATCTTTGGGTGGAAGAAGAGGAACAAATTCAATTGTTAAAGGCGGATTTTATAGCTATTTTAGCGGAATACGGTAATCCGTCTACAGCAACCATTTATCGCATCATGGAGTACGGTAAAGAATTAATGGATGTTAACGCGATAGAGCAAATACACAATTACTTTGTGAAAAAACAAAACCTCAGCTAATACAACATAGCTGAGGTTTTGTTTTTATTTGGAGAAGGGAAGGGATGATTGTAAATACTCGAACATACTTTTTGAAAATAAAATATGCAGTTTTATAGGAGTGTGGTTGATGAAAATAAAAAACATTTAAATATTTAAGTATTTTACTTTTCTAAAAGTAATAAAAGGACTATAATAATAGTGAAAACGCTTGCAACAGAAAATAGTTTGTATATATTTGTTAGCGTTTTCTATTGCATTCCAAATTTAAGGGTGTATACTAGGCAATGAAGGTTTACTAAACAAGTGAAATTACAGGGGGTTTACTTACTATGGTAGCCGAAAAGGGAACTCAAACAAAAACACAACAACAAAGGGAACAACATTTTGAACTATTGAATTCAACACAAATTGTTATTAGTGAAGCGTTAGAAAAATTGGGTTATCCAAACGAAGTATATGAATTATTAAAAGAACCAATTCGTATGATGACAGTGAAAATACCAGTTCGTATGGATGACGGGACTGTTAAAATATTTACAGGATATCGTGCACAACATAATGATGCTGTTGGTCCAACGAAAGGTGGGATTCGCTTCCATCCGAATGTAACAGAAAATGAAGTGAAAGCACTTTCAATCTGGATGAGTTTAAAATGTGGTATTGTTGATTTACCATATGGTGGAGGTAAGGGTGGAATTATTTGTGATCCACGTGAAATGTCATTCCGTGAGTTAGAAAGATTAAGCCGCGGTTATGTACGAGCAATTAGCCAAATCGTAGGACCGACGAAAGATATTCCAGCTCCAGATGTATTCACAAACTCTCAAATTATGGCATGGATGATGGATGAGTATAGCCGTATTGATGAATTTAATTCACCAGGATTTATTACAGGTAAACCGCTTGTATTAGGTGGATCACATGGACGTGAAACAGCAACAGCGAAAGGTGTAACAATTTGTATTCGCGAAGCTGCGAAAAAACGTGGCATTGATATTAAGGGTGCACGCGTTGTTGTTCAAGGATTCGGTAATGCTGGTAGCTTCTTAGCTAAATTTATGCATGATGCAGGTGCGAAAGTTATTGCAATCTCAGATGCTTACGGCGCGTTACATGATCCAAATGGATTAGATATTGATTATTTATTAGACCGTCGTGATAGCTTCGGTACAGTAACAAAGCTATTTAACAATACAATTTCAAACAAAGAATTGTTAGAACTTGATTGCGATATTTTAGTTCCAGCTGCAATTGAGAACCAAATTACAGAAGAAAATGCTAATGATATTAAAGCGAAAATCGTTGTTGAAGCTGCAAATGGTCCAACAACATTAGAAGCGACTAAAATTTTAACAGATCGCGGAATTTTACTTGTTCCAGACGTGTTAGCAAGTGCTGGTGGTGTAACAGTATCTTACTTTGAGTGGGTACAAAATAACCAAGGTTACTACTGGACTGAAGAAGAAGTAGAACAACGTTTAGAAAAAGTAATGGTAAGATCATTTGATTCTATTTATGAAACAGCACAAGTTCGTAAAGTGAACATGCGCTTAGCGGCGTACATGGTTGGTGTTCGTAAAATGGCTGAAGCAAGCCGCTTCAGAGGTTGGGTATAAAATATTATATCTTGAGAAAACGTGATTTCCTTTCGAGGGAATCACGTTTTTTTGTTGAAGTATTAAATGAGGTGTTGTATATGGAGAATAAAATGCTGGAGCGAGTAGAACAATTAGAAGAAAAGGTTAAGAGGTTAGAGGGAGAACTCGCAAGAACGATGAAAGCTCGAAAAATAAGTACCATTCGGATGTTCGGGGAAGGGCTACTGTTTCTGATATTTGGTGTGGTTGTAGTAGGGCCGATTATTGCCGTTGTAATCTCAATTTTTACTTGGCTTGCTGAAAAATAAAATAAAAATAAAAAAAGAACGCTTGTTCTATACGAACAAACGTGCTATACTCTCCTTAGATAAACAAAACGGAAATGATTTTAAGGAGAGATAAATGATGAAAATGACAGTAGACCAAAGATTTATGATGCCAGCAGATGTTGTAGAGCGAGTGGAAGTATTACGAAACAAACAAAGCAAGCGTGGCACATTATTACAATCGGTAAATAAATTTTTCGGTTTAGATACGAAAGAAGATTGTGTTTGGTTTTACGGTTTTTATGGAGTGGCTGTAAGTATCTTGTTGTTTATGGTGTTCACTTCAAATATTTTCGATTTTCTCTTCGCGTAAGAAATATGCGATAAGGACATTGCTACCGAATACATATATAAGGAAGTAAGGTAATCTTCTAGAGCGGGAGTTGGTAGCAATGGCGATGTTTCCTATAGAGCGCAATTATATTGGATATGGAAGTTCACGACCGGGGATTCCTCTGACTAAAGTGAGATTTATCGTAAGCCATGATACAGGGAATCCTGGAAGCAATGCGATAGGGAATCGAGATTACTTTAATGAATTACAACCGAAAGCTTCGGCGCATACATTTATAGATGATAAAACAATATTGGAGATTATTCCTATAAATGAAGTTGCGTATCATGTTCGATATGGTGTGCCGACGGATAATGACTTATATGGCTATGACGCAAATAAGGCGGCCATTGGAGTGGAACTTTGTTATGGTGGCGATGTTAACTTTTGGGAAGCGTATAATCGTTTTACATGGTATCATGCGTATTTATGCCAAAACTTTGGCTTAAATCCGAAAAAAGATATCGTGTCACATAAAACGCTTGATCCAGCTAGAAAGATTGATCCTGAGAATGTATTAGGGAAACAAGGTATTAAATTTCAGCAGTTTTTAGCAGATGTCTATCGGATGTACGTTTCGTTTAGATGACAAATATATGAAAAATGAATACAATAAAGATAGGTGCCTACTGCTGTAAGTAGGTTTTTTCTTGTTTTTATAAATAGTGCATTGGTAGAAGACTAGGAGTGGACGAGTATGCAGAAAGAAACAGTTATTATAATCGGAGGCGGTCCGTGCGGATTAGCGGCTGCAATTTCGTTGCAAAAGGTAGGGATAAATCCGTTAGTAATTGAAAAAGGAAACATTGTAAATGCCATTTATAATTATCCAACTCATCAAACATTTTTCTCTTCTAGTGAAAAATTAGAAATTGGTGATGTAGCTTTTATTACAGAAAATCGTAAGCCAGTTCGAAATCAAGCGCTTGCGTATTATCGTGAAGTAGTAAAACGTAAATCTGTACGTGTAAATGCTTTTGAGCGAGTGGAGAAAGTTCAAAAAGATGGAGAAGTTTTTCAGGTTGAGACGACAAAGCGTGACGGAAGTAAGGAAATGTATATAGCGAAATATATTGTTGTAGCAACTGGATATTATGATAATCCAAATTATATGAATGTTCCAGGTGAGGAATTGAAGAAAGTAGCTCACTATTTTAAAGAGGGGCATCCTTATTTTGATCGAGATGTAGTAGTTATAGGTGGGAAAAACTCGAGTGTAGATGCCGCGTTAGAACTTGTTAAATCTGGTGCACGTGTAACGGTACTGTATCGTGGAAGTGAGTATTCACCAAGCATAAAGCCTTGGATTTTGCCGGAATTTGAGGCGTTAGTACGAAACGGTACAATTCAAATGCATTTTGGAGCTCATGTGAAAGAGATTGCTGAGCATACATTAACGTTTACAGTTGATGGTGAAGCTTTTACAATCCAAAACGATTTTGTATTTGCGATGACTGGTTATCATCCTGATCATAGCTTCTTAACGAAGATGGGTGTTCAGATTGATGAAGAAACAGGACGTCCAATTTATACAGAGGATAGAATGGAAACGAATGCTGAAAATATTTTCATTGCAGGTGTCATTGCTGCTGGAAATAATGCAAATGAAATATTTATCGAGAACGGTAGATTTCATGGAGATGCGATTGCGCAAACCATTGCATCAAGAGAAAAATAAAAAGGAGCTGTCGGGAAAATCTCGACAGCTCCTTTTTATTCGTGCATAAACATATTTTGAATGGATTCATGGGAATTTGTATTCTCTAATGCAACAAGTAATTTAATGCGTGCTTTTTGTGCATTTAAGCCGTATGTGAATACAATGCCCATATCTTTTAAGTGTTTACCGCCACCTTCATACGAATATACGTCTTGAACGATACCGTTGAAACAGCGAGAAACTAATACGACAGGAATACCTTTATTTAATAATCTTTCTAGGCTAGGTAGTGTTCTTGGAGGGAGATTACCTTGTCCAAGAGCTTCGATAACAATGCCGTCTACAGGAAGATTTTCGATTGCTGCTAATAATGTATCATCCATGCCAGCATATGCTTTTAGAACAACTACATTTTTAGACACTTTGTTTATCGTATATGATTCGCGATGTACTAAAGCGTGATGGAAGACAACGCCGCGTTTTGTTACCATTCCAATTGGTCCGTATTGTGGACTTTGGAATGTTGCGACATTACTTGTATGTGTTTTCGTTACATTTGTAGCGCAATGAATTTCGTCGTTTAATACGACTAAAACACCTTTTTCTGCAGCTTCATCAAAACTAGCAACTTTTACAGCTGATAAGAAGTTATATAGACCATCAGCACCTAACTCATTGCTAGAGCGCATTGCACCTGTCACTACGATCGGAATAGTTGCTTGTACTGTTAAATCTAAGAAATAAGCTGTTTCTTCTAATGTATCCGTACCATGCGTAATAACTACGCCATGAATGTTGTCTTGTTTTACTCTTTCATCAATGATGACTTGTAATTGTAACATTTCGCTCGGTGTCATATGAGGAGATGGTAGATGGAACACATCTTCAACGATTAAATCAACATCGCCTTCTAAATCAGGAATGAATTTTAAAAGAGGATTTTTTTTACCTGGTTGTACGACCCCAGTTTCTTTATCTTCCTCCATTGCAATTGTTCCACCTGTGTGTAAAACTAGGATTCTTTTCAATGCTTATACCCCTTTCAAGTAAAAAAATACATTTAGAACATAACATGTTTTGAGTAAATTCGACAATGGAAATGTATAAAAGTATGCCTCGAAAATGACAATAAAATTAACTGCTATATGTACGATGTATAAAATTACGAAACGAAATGTGCAAATATAGTATAGGAGGGAGAAATTACGGTGAAAAAGATGGAGAGAATTTTTATTCGTATATTAATAATACAATTCATTTGTCTTTCTGTTGTACAATTGTTATTTATACATAGGTCATCAGTGAAATATTTATCTAAAATTGTTTATTATGAGGGTGTTATGGTAAAAAACAAAGTGGAAATCTTGCAGGTGAATCGGTAGTTTTCATTTTCTTCTATGAAGGATTATGCTACAATAATTGAGGATTTAATGACGCGAAGCAAATGAGAAGAAGCAGGGTGAACACCTGCTTTTCGTTTTGTTTTATAAGTGAAAAAATGAGGTGTTACAATGGATAAACGAATTTCGATTGCTATAGATGGTCCAGCAGCTGCAGGGAAAAGTACAGTGGCAAAAGTTGTTGCGAAGGAACTTTCTTATGTTTATATTGATACAGGCGCAATGTACCGTACGCTTACATATGCAGCCCTTGAACAAAAAGTAGACATTGAAAATGAAGAGCAGTTAATGGAAGTTGTAAAGAATGTAAATATTGAGTTTCAGCAAGGAGAAAATACACAGCTTGTATTTTTAAATGGACAAGATGTTTCTGAAGTAATTCGTACACCTGATGTGACGAATCGAGTATCTATTGTAGCGAAACATCGCCTTGTTCGTGAAGAAATGGTACGTCGTCAGCAAGAGTTAGCGAAAAAAGGTGGCGTTGTAATGGATGGCCGTGATATTGGTACACATGTATTACCGGATGCTGAAGTGAAAATCTTTATGCTTGCTTCTGTTGAAGAAAGAGCGGAAAGAAGGCATTTAGAAAATTTAAATAAAGGTTTCGATTCTAATTTAGAGCAGCTAAAAGAAGAAATTGCTCAGCGTGATAAATTAGATTCAGAACGCGAAGTTTCTCCACTAAAAAAGGCTGATGATGCATTGGAATTAGATACGACTTCTTTATCAATTGAAGAAGTTGTCCAAAAAATTATGAGCATTGTTTCTGGAGTGTTTGCGAAATAAAGAAAGGGGATAATCCTCTTTCTTTTTTTGTTTAAATAGAAATGTAAAGGATACGTGAATTGTGAGTCTCTTTCCTTGACAAATGAGCTGATTTGTAAGAAGTTAGTTAAAGAGGAATAAAACTGTCAGAATATATTCGCTATTATATTTCAAAACATACTTTTTTCAAGCTGGTTTTGCTGTATACTATTTATATAGGTTTAATATATTTTCTTGTGAATGTTATTGAAAAAGAGTATGTGATGAGAAATTCTTAAACATGCAAATGAAAACTTTGTTTTCATTTCGTATATACATAAAAAATGCTTTGTCAATTCTGTAGGGAGGTATTTCCATGGTAGAGAAAATGAATGAAGAAGTTATGGATTCAAAAGAATTACAAGTTGGTGACGTTGTTACAGGTTCTGTAACGAAGGTTGAAGAGAAACAAGTGCTTGTAAATGTTGGATACAAAACAGATGGCGTAATTCCAATTAGTGAATTAGCTAACGTTCATATTGAAAAAGCAAGCGATGTTGTAGAATTAGATCAAACACTAGAGTTAAAAATTATTAAATTAGAAGAAGATGATCTTGTCTTATCTAAACGTGCTGTTGATGCAGAAAAAGCATGGGTAGAACTACAAGAGAAATTTACTTCTGGTCATGTATTTGATGTTACTGTAAAAGATATTGTGAATGGCGGATTAGTTGTGGACCTTGGTGTTCGCGGTTTTATTCCAGCTTCACTTGTAGAAGTACATTATGTAGAAGACTTTACTGACTATAAAGGTAAAACATTAGCGGTGAAAATTGTTGAATTAGACCGTGAAAAAAATCGTGTAATCCTTTCGCATAAAGCGGTAGTAGAATTAGAACTAGATTCTAAGAAAAAAGAAGCAATTTCTTCATTAAAAGAAGGGGACGTTGTTGAAGGAACAGTACAACGATTAACTGACTTTGGCGCATTCGTTAATGTTGGTGGAGTGGACGGTTTAGTTCACATTTCACAAATTTCACATGAACGTGTAGAGCAACCTTCTGAAGTGTTAGAGCAAGGTCAAAAGGTTAAGGTAAAGGTGTTATCTGTTGATGCTGATACACAACGTATTTCTTTATCAATTAAAGCAGCTCAACCAGGACCTTGGGAAAACGTTGCTGGCGAAATAAAAGCTGGAGATATTCGTGAGGGAGTAGTAAAACGCCTTGTTACATTTGGTGCATTCGTTGAGGTTTTACCGGGCGTTGAAGGACTTGTACACGTATCTCAAATTGCAAATCGTCACGTGAAAAATCCGAATGAAGTATTGGAAATGGGACAAGAAGTAAAAGTGAAAGTACTTGAAGTTCACGTAGCAGAGAAACGTATTTCTTTAAGTATAAAAGAAGCGCTTGAGGAAAATAATGTAACTGAAGATTATAGTCAGTATGAGCCAAATGCTGATTCTGCTACTTTCCAATTAAGTGATATTATTGGTGAACAACTGAAAAAATTAAAGAAATAATGAGGGGTACAAGTGGTAAGGGCAAAACGTAAATTAGATCATATTGAATACGCTCTTTCTACTGGTCAGTCTCGTACGCATGGCTTTCATGATATTGATTTTGTGCATCAAAGCTTGCCAAATTCAAATTATGACACAATAACATGTGAAACAAAAATCGGCGAACTTTCACTAAGTTCGCCGATTTTTATCAATGCGATGACTGGTGGTGGAGGAGAGAAAACGTTACATATTAATGAGCAATTAGCATATGTAGCGAAACATCATAACCTTGCTATGGCTGTAGGTTCGCAAATGGCGGCGTTAAAAGATGAAAGTGAAGCTGCTTCTTATAAGGTGATTAGAAAGGTAAACCCAAATGGTATTTTCTTTGCTAATTTAGGTAGTGAGGCAACTATCGAGCAGGCAGAGCGCGCCGTTGATATGATTGAAGCGAATGCATTACAAATTCATTTAAATGTCATACAAGAGTTAACGATGCCAGAAGGAGACCGTGATTTTACTGGAGTACTTCAGCGTATTGAGAAAATTGTTTTAAATAGTAAAGTTCCTATCATTGTAAAAGAAGTTGGATTTGGGATGAGTAAGGAAACAATGCAACAGTTAGTGAACGTAGGTGTAACAGCAATTGATATTGGTGGGCAAGGTGGTACAAATTTTGCTGCTGTTGAAAATGAAAGAAGACAGCGAATGCTTTCTTATTTTAATAACTGGGGCATACAAACAGCAACCTCGATTATTGAAGCAACCTCTACAAATAATAACCTCTCTTTTATTGCATCTGGGGGTATACAAACAGCGCTTGACGTAGCGAAAGCGATCGCATTAGGGGCGAATACAACTGCATTTGCTGGTTACTTTTTACGTATTTTAATGCAAGATGGTATCGAGAAGTTAGTGGATGAAATTGAGCTTCTACATACAGATTTGAAATTTATAATGACAGCTCTTGGTGCGAAGACGATAGAAGAGTTGCAATCTGTACCTCTTGTTGTAAAGGGTGAAACATATCATTGGTTAATGCAGCGTGGTATTGATACTGCGCATTATAGTAGGAGATAAAAAATCAACCGTTCGGTTGATTTTTTTTGTTCTATTCTTTTTCGTAATATAAAGTGGAGAATGGGACTAGTATTATATAAAAATATCATTTCGTAAAAATTGCAATTGAAAAAGGACTAAAAAATGTAGATGGTGTGTTGTCGAATTACTGGATAGAACTTAATTTTTAACGGGAATAGGTGAAGGTAAAAAGAAGTAATGGGAGGATATAGTGCGCAAAATATTATTTCAATATAAATAGAAAACATTAAACTGATTATGTAAAAGACGGTTTCGTACAATATCGAAACCGTCTTTTTGTATTAATTAGTGCTGGTTTTGTTTTCGAGCCTGTTCTGGTGTATCAAGTCCAGTTGCACCTGGATATTGTAGTGATTGATCACGATCGGATTCAACGCGGCGTGATTCTCGTAGTTTTCGTTCTTGGCGATCTTTACCCATAATGAATAACACCTCCTTGTTAAAAGTGTTGCTGTTATAAGAAAAAACTATGCGTAAATAAAGTGGATTAACTTTCATAAAAAGTTCCCATAATGGAAAACATAGGAGGTGAAGTTGATGGATGGAAGTACTTTTTATTTTGTAGCTTGGATAGGGTGGATCATTGTAACCTTTTTTATGAAAAAGGACCTTATTCGGTGGAAGTTAGGCGCTTGTATACTGATTTTTATAATTTGCTCTCCGTTACATGTAACGATTGCCTCATTCGTGGTATCAGTAAATGCTCTTTTACTTTGTATTATTTCTTTTATAGGGATCACGCTATATTCTGTCTGGAAAAAATTATATAGCTTACTTTCGGCACTTATTATTGCAATGTTATATACAAGTTTTCATCTGTTAGAAATATATGATCCGATTTGGATTGTGGTGGATAGAGTGTTTCTGCTAAGTAGTGCTCTTGTGTATGCATCGGTGTTATTGCATGGGGATCGCATATTACGATTATGTTCTCTATATGTAGGGATGTTACAAGGAGAGCTGCTAGTGACATTTATTTTTAGGAAATTGAATTTCCCATATGATTACGGTAGTTTAGCATTTTTTGATATCGTCGCCGTTTCTACATTATTCATGGCAGTATTGTTTTGGAGTGCAAAAGCATCAGTATACATGGAACGGTTTAAGAGAAAAACACGTAAAAGAAAGGCGAGGGTAATACATGACTGAATATACACCAGCCATTTTATGCGGCGTAATAGCGGGGACAGTTACAAGGGTGCTAATGCTTCGGACGGATACGCGGCAATATCCGACGAGGCTGCATGGGAAAATTATTCATATTGCAATGGGGTTAATTGCAGCTGCTTTAGGAGCGATTGCAATCCCGTCTATTTTGAAAAAAGATTTTTCTGCCATTACATTTCTTACGTTAGCAGCGACACAATTTCGTGATGTACGTAATATGGAAAGAAATACGCTTCAACAATTAGATGGGTATGAGCTCGTACCGCGTGGAAATACATACATTGAAGGAATTGCATTGGTTTTTGAAAGTCGCAACTATTTGGCAATGTTAACGTCGTTTGCAACGACGTTTGCGTATATAGGATTCCGTTCATGGATTGCAGGAGTAATTATGGCTATAATCGCATTTTTTATCGCGAAAAAATTAATGTCTGGTAAAAGGCTGCATGATCTTGTTGAAATTGAGCACGTTCCGCTTCGTTTTGAAGGAGCAGGGCTTTATATTGACAATATTTACATTATGAATATTGGATTGCCAGCAAGACAAGAAGAAATTATGAAATATGGTATGGGTTTTATTTTAAAGCCGAAATCAATTGATGCGATGGTTACAATCTCAAATTTAGGGCAACGACAAGCTATTTTACACGATGTTTCAGTAGCGTTAGGGATTTATAGAGATTCTGGTACACCAGCGCTTGTACCGTTAGCAAAGCGTGATTTAGAGGATGGCAGGGTTGGGATTTTTGTACTGCCGCAAGATCAAGATGCAGAGAAAGCGATAGGTGTCATAGGAAATGTACCAACGTTAGAAAGTGCTGTCCATATGTCATCGGAAGCCCCGAAAGGAAGGGGAGATAAGAGATGATGTTAGAAAGTGTTATTCTGGCAGTTATAACAACGACTCCAGAAAAATTTGCAGGTGGTGCTCCTTTATTCGTTTGCGAATCGACAGAGGAACTAGAATTTATTGCAAATAATTTAGAGGCAATTTTAGATGGTATTGCACATCGCTTACAAGAGAATGTATATATTATTGTGAAACATTAGCAACGTGTGTTATAATGTGAGGTGTTTTGATACGTTGAGAAATATTCTGGAATGCAAATCCCTTCTTGCACAAAGAAGGGTTTTTTACATAATAAACAGAAGCAAGTTGAAAGGATGAAAGTATATGCCGAAACCAGTAATAGCGATAGTAGGTCGCCCGAACGTAGGGAAATCTACTATTTTCAATAGAATTGTTGGAGAAAGAGTTTCAATCGTAGAAGATATTCCAGGTGTAACGCGCGATCGTATTTATAGCGCTGGAGAATGGTTAAATCATGAATTTAACATTATTGATACGGGCGGAATTGATATTGGAGACGAGCCGTTTTTGACACAAATTCGTCAACAAGCTGAAGTAGCAATTGATGAAGCGGATGTTATCATTTTTATGACAAACGGTCGTGACGGTGTAACAGCAGCTGATGAAGAAGTTGCAAAAATTTTATATCGTTCAAATAAACCGGTTGTACTTGCAGTAAATAAAGTGGACAATCCGGAAATGCGCAGTGACATTTATGACTTTTATGCATTAGGATTTGGCGAACCATTCCCAATTTCAGGTACACACGGATTAGGATTAGGTGACTTACTAGACGAAGCTGCACAACATTTTCCAAAGATTGAAGAAGACGGATATGATGAAGACACAATTCGTTTCTCTTTAATTGGACGTCCAAACGTAGGGAAATCATCACTTGTAAATGCTCTTCTTGGTCAAGAGCGTGTAATTGTTAGTAATGTAGCAGGAACAACTCGTGATGCTGTCGATACACCATATAGTAAAGATGGAAAAGATTATGTAATTATTGATACAGCTGGTATGCGTAAAAAAGGAAAAGTGTATGAAAGTACAGAAAAATATAGTGTACTTCGTGCGCTAAGAGCGATTGAACGTTCTGACGTTGTTTTAGTCGTTTTAGATGGTGAAGAAGGAATTATTGAGCAAGATAAAAAAATCGCTGGATATGCTCATGATTCAGGGCGAGCTGTTGTTATCGTTGTAAATAAATGGGATGCAGTGAAAAAAGACGAGAAAACAATGAAAGCATTTGAAGAAAATATCCGTGCTCATTTCCAATTCTTAGAATACGCACCAATTGTTTTCTTATCTGCAAAAACAAGAAAACGTACACAAACATTAATACCGGTTATCGATGAGGTAAATGAAAGTCATAGTATCCGTATTCAAACGAACGTATTAAACGATGTAATTATGGATGCGGTAGCGATGAATCCGACGCCAACTCATAATGGTAGCCGTCTGAAAATTTTCTATGCAACACAAGTTGCGGTAAAACCACCGACATTTGTTGTGTTTGTAAACGATCCAGAATTATTGCACTTCTCATATGAGCGTTTCTTAAAGAATCGCTTACGTGAATCATTTGGCTTCGTAGGAACACCGATTCACATTATCGCTAGAGCAAGAGACTAATGGAGAGGATGTGATTTTATGACAAAAATCACAGTAGTAGGAGCAGGTAGCTGGGGAACAGCGTTAGCGATGGTATTAGCTGACAATGGACATGATGTACGTATTTGGGGAAATCGCCCAGAACTTATGGATGAAATTAATACGAAACATGAGAATAGTCGATATCTCCCAGGCATTACATTGCCAAGCACAATCGTAGCCTACTCTTCTTTAGAAGAAGCATTAGTAGATGTAAATACAGTACTGCTAGTAGTACCAACGAAAGCGTACAGAGATGTATTACAAGAGATGAAAGAAATTGTTACTGAACCAATTACTTGGATTCATGCGAGCAAAGGAATTGAACCTGGTACGTCAAAACGTATTTCGGAAGTGATTGAGGAAGAAATTCCAGAGCATTTAATTAAAGATGTTGTTGTACTGTCTGGACCGAGTCATGCTGAAGAAGTCGGTTTACGACAAGCGACAACAGTTACGTCTGCAGCAAAGCGTATGGAAGCGGCTGAGGAAGTACAAGATTTATTTATGAATAGTTATTTCCGTGTATACACAAATCCAGATATCGTTGGAGTTGAACTTGGTGGTGCGTTAAAAAATATTATCGCATTAGCTGCTGGTATAACTGATGGTCTTGGATTAGGTGATAATGCAAAGGCGGCATTGATGACACGTGGTTTAACAGAGATTGCTCGTTTAGGAAGAAAAATGGGCGGGAATCCGTTAACGTTTGCTGGTCTAACTGGTATGGGAGACTTAATTGTAACGTGTACAAGTGTTCATAGCCGAAATTGGCGCGCTGGAAATATGCTTGGAAAAGGACACTCTTTAGAAGAAGTGTTAGAAAGTATGGGTATGGTTGTGGAAGGTGTAAGAACAACGAAAGCTGCTCATGAATTGGCAGAGAAAATGGAAGTTGAAATGCCGATTACAGCTGCTTTATATGACGTGCTGTTCAATGGGAATAACGTAAAAGCTGCGGTAGGCTCATTGATGGGGCGTGTTCGAAAACATGAAGTGGAAGCTATACCTGATTTACTGTAAAGAAAAGCGACAGAAGTACATTTGTACTTCTATCGCTTTTTTTATTTTTTGGGTCTTTTCACCATTTTTTCATTTTTGCATAGGATGAAGAGTAACTTGAGGAGAGGGTGAAAAGAATGGATAATAACATTTTTAATAATATTGAGAAGGAAGCGAAAGTAAATAAAGAGGATATTTTTAAATTAGCATCATCCGTGCAAAATGCGAATTTACGTGATGAAACTGTACTTCGTCAATTAATTCATCAAGTGGCTCTTATGGCGGGACGTGAAGTGCCGAAAGAGCAAGAGGATCAAATTGTAAAAGCGATTATTAATAATAATATGCCAACAGATTTTGGCTCGTTAAGCAAAATGTTTAAAAAATAAATTATGAGAAACAAAGAGTTTGTAGATTGCATATGATAGCCATGAAAGAATGGGAATAGAGCTGTTTTTGGGCATATTTGGTCAACCGAAGCGAGAGATACAATCGCTTCGGTTTTATTTTTGTCTAGATTGGTGAGAAATGCTGGAAAACCTATTGATTAAAGTTACATATTCGCAATTTGTAGTAAAAAGTTCTTTTTGTATTTGTTTAAAGATTTTAATTTGTTAAAATAGTATAAAAATAGATTAATAAAAAGGGGTGTGTATATGTCAGAAGGGCTTATGAAAATGTGGTTAGCTTTAGGGGCAATTGGATTTATGTTTTTTGCAGTAAGTTTTATTTTATTAAGTAGACATAAAATAAAGAATAAATTTTTGAAAGGGATTACAGCGTTAGTAGCGTACACCCTTATGATTGTGTCAGGAATTGTTATTTTTCTTGTTGTATTTAGTGGACCTGTACAGCAGTAAATGGAATGGTCTCGAAAATACTACATACGGAGCAAGTTAGATTAGTATGAAAAGGTGATGGTAGTGAAAAAATTCCATATTATTTTAATATTTTGTTGTATGAGCCTTTTAACGGGGTGTCTGTATCCGAAAGAAAATATGAAGCAAAATGCGGTTCCTTATGAAGATCAGCTACAGGTTGTTCAAAAAGCTGTTGTGACATTTAAGGAGCAAAATGATGGGATATTGCCAATTAAGACGAGGGATATGAGTACACCTATTTATCAAAAGTATCCAATCGATTTTCAACAGATTGCCCCGCGTTACATACAAGAAGCGCCAGGGAATGCGTATGAAAGTGGAGGAGTATACCAATACGTATTAATAGACGTTGAAACAAATCCAACAGTAAAGTTAATTGATGTTAGGATAGCTGAACAAATTCAGGAACTATCTTTAAAGCTTAGGATGTATCGTGATGAACATCAATATCCACCTTTTAAAAAAGTAATTTCAGATGGTGTATATGAATTGGATTTCAAAAAACTAGGATATAAAGATGTGCCACAAGTGACAAGTCCATATTCTGGTAAAGGACTTCCTTTTGTAATTAATGAAAAAGGAGAAGTTTTTGTTGATTATAGAATCGACTTATATGACGCTTTGAAAAGAAATGAAGGGCAGTTTGCGGAGGGAGAAGATATTCGAAATATACTTTCGAAAGGTTCCCCGTTTGTACCAGCTTATTCTTTACCGTACACAGTAAAGGACGGAGAACCAATTTTTTTAAAATGATAAGTCATGAACCTTTCTTTTAGTGAATAAGTTCTAGAAGAAAGGTTTTTTATGTTATACAACTTACGATGCAAACAAAAGATATTTTTTAATAGTCATATGAAATTGGACAAAATTATATGATATATTGTCCGAACTTCTAGAATACCATTATATTATATCAGATATTATAGGCAACGTTAGAGAAGGTATTAGTTGACTATAAACGCGGAATTATTCCCAAAAATTTTGAGGGAGGGAATCACTTGGAAAAGGTAGATATTTTTAAAGATATTGCAGAACGAACAGGCGGTGATATTTATTTTGGAGTTGTAGGAGCTGTTCGAACAGGGAAATCAACATTCATTAAAAAATTTATGGAACTTGTAGTTATTCCAAATATTGAGAATGAGTCTGACCGTCAAAGAGCGCAGGATGAATTGCCTCAAAGTGCTGCTGGTCGTACAATTATGACGACGGAACCGAAGTTTGTTCCAAACCAAGCGGTTTCTATCGAAGTAGATGAAGGACTTGAAGTGAATATTCGATTAGTAGATTGTGTTGGATATACGGTTCCTGGAGCGAAGGGCTATGAAGATGAGAATGGCCCGCGCATGATTAATACCCCTTGGTATGAAGAACCTATTCCATTCCATGAAGCTGCAGAAATCGGCACGCGTAAAGTAATTCAAGAACATTCAACAATTGGTGTTGTAATTACAACAGATGGAACAATTGGTGAAATTCCAAGAAGAGATTATATAGAGGCAGAAGAACGCGTTGTAAATGAGTTGAAAGAAGTAGGAAAACCTTTCATTATGATAATTAATACGGTACAGCCGTATCATCCAGATACAGAGCAATTACGCCAAAGTTTATCAGAAGAATATGATATCCCGGTTATTGCAATGAGTGTGGAGAGTTTAAGAGAAACAGATGTATATAATGTACTTCGTGAAGCGCTATTTGAATTCCCTGTATTAGAAGTGAATGTGAACCTTCCGAGCTGGGTAATGGTGCTAAATGAAGGGCATTGGTTGCGTCAAAGTTATCAAGAAGCAGTTCAAGAAACTGTGAAGGATATAAAACGTCTTCGTGATGTGGATCGCGTTGTTTGGCAGTTTAGTCAATATGAATTTATTGATCGAGCGAGCCTAGCTGGCATTGATATGGGGCAAGGTGTGGCGGAGATTGATTTATATGCGCCAGATGAATTATATGATCAGATTTTAAAAGAAGTAGTAGGAGTAGAAATTCGAGGGAAAGATCATTTATTAAAGCTTATGCTCGATTTATCTCATGCGAAAATAGAGTACGATCAAGTGGCGGATGCACTGCGTATGGTTAAGCAAACAGGATATGGTGTAGCAGCGCCTGCATTAGCGGATATGAGCTTAGATGAGCCAGAAATTATTCGTCACGGTTCAAGGTTTGGTGTGAAGTTAAAAGCGGTAGCGCCATCTATTCATATGATTAAAGTAGATGTAGAGTCAACGTTTGAGCCGATTATTGGTACTGAAAAGCAAAGTGAAGAATTAGTTCGTTATTTAATGCAAGATTTTGAAGATGACCCGTTATCAATTTGGAATTCTGATATATTTGGACGTTCACTTAGCTCGATTGTTCGAGAAGGAATTCAGGCGAAATTATCTTTAATGCCAGAAAATGCTAGATATAAATTAAAAGAAACGCTAGAAAGAATTATTAATGAAGGATCTGGCGGATTAATTGCGATTATACTATAAGAAAAAATCCCTCTCACTGTAGAGGGATTTTTTGTTTTTTTGATTATAAAATAGAAAAATAAACAGTCATTATCTAATACATTGTTGTAAATTGTCAAGTTTCATCAGATTTTCACATTTTCAGAGTAACAATTTCCTTAAAAATATTGAATTATAAAGGAGAATCGTATAATATAGGCGTTGATAATGATTTATCTACATCTTTGTAGTATAGAATTTGCAAAAATTGCCTACAAATGAAAGTAAGACTCATTTTATGATCATTATACAGTCTTATCTTTGGGAGGAGGTGAATGGCATGAACAAGACAGATTTAATCAATGCTGTTGCAGAAGCAAGTTCCCTTTCTAAAAAGGACGCAACAAAAGCAGTAGACGCTGTTTTTGATTCTATCTTAGAAGCTTTAAAACAAGGTGATAAAGTACAACTGATCGGATTCGGTAACTTCGAAGTTCGTGAGCGTGCGGCTCGTAAAGGTCGTAACCCACAAACAGGTGAGGAGATTGAAATCGCTGCAAGTAAAGTACCTGCATTCAAACCTGGTAAAGCGTTAAAAGATGCGGTTAAATAATCCTTACATATTAACAGGGAAGAAGAGTTTCCTTTTTGGGAACTCTTCTTTTTGCTTTTAAAAACATAAATATGCTAGAATGTGTTCGTATCACTTTTAGGTTTTCGGGAGGGCTAGCGGATGGCAAAAGTTAATTTAGAACAAATTGAACATGCAGTACGCCTTATTTTAGAGGCGATTGGGGATGACCCAAATCGTGAGGGAGTACTTGATACACCAAAGCGTGTTGCAAAAATGTACGCAGAAGTGTTCTCAGGTATGCATGAAGATCCGAAAGAGCATTTGCATAAAGTATTCGGAGAAGATCACGAAGAGCTTGTACTAGTAAAAGATATACCATTTTATTCGATGTGTGAGCATCATTTAGTTCCATTCTATGGAGTTGCTCACGTTGCATATATTCCGCAAGGTGGAAAGGTGACAGGGTTAAGTAAATTAGCTCGTACCGTAGATACAATTGCACGTCGCCCACAACTGCAAGAACGTATTACATCAACAGTAGCGAACTCTATTATGGAAGTACTAGAGCCTCATGGTGTAATGGTAGTAGTAGAAGCAGAACATATGTGTATGACGATGCGTGGTGTAAAAAAACCAGGTGCGAAAACAGTAACGACAGCAGTGCGTGGTGTGCTTGAAAATGATGCTGCAGCGCGCAGTGAAATTTTATCGTTTATTAAAACGAAGTAAAGAAAAGCGGGAAACTGCTTTTCTTTTTTTTTTTAGTAAATAAATGATATAGTTTTAACTAGACAGAGTGAGATTAGAAAGATTGCTTACATGAATGGTAGGTGTAGCCAAGTTTTGGTTATAGAAAATAGAGTGTATGTGTTATAATAAGTTTTATGAATTAGAAAACAAGGGTGATTTTTTGTGTGTGACATCTACGGAGGGTATGCGGGTATAAAAGAAAAATTGATGGAGAAATTACGCCATCCTTACTTTATAAACTATATTGAAGAACCATTTATTGATGAAGAAAAGATAGCATTGTTATATGGTGCTTTAAAGAGTGCAAACTTACATATAGAACAAATTGAGCATTACGTAGTAACAATTATGCTTGTACAAATTGCGCTTGATACGCATGAAAGGGTATCAAATAAAGCAGGCGAGGAAGAGATTGAATTCCATAAATGTCGTCAATTAACAGTACTTGCAGGCGATTACTATAGTGGACTATATTATTATTTATTGTCTATGAATCGTGATATTGTTTTAATTCGTGCACTTGCTGAAGGAATTAAAGAGATAAATGAACACAAAATTATGTTATACCAAAAAGCGCATGAAACGACGGATGACATAATGAAAAGCGTAGTAGCGATTGAGTCTGCGCTCCTTCAAAAAACATGTGATCATTTTCATTTATCACATTGGAAGCCATTTATTACATACGTATTAGGTGGAAATCGCCTTCAAAAAGAAATTCAATTGTATGCTGATAAGCAACATTCACCTGTTTTTCAAGCTATGCAAGATGCTTTAGGGGATAAAGCAGAAGTAGTGATTAATGGTTGGATGAAGGAATTGAGAAAGAAAGAAAAACAATTTTTAGAAAATCACACAGACATAAATGAAATAAATTCTGTGTTAAGGAATAAATAGAAGACATAAGCAATTTTACATTGGAAGAAGGTACGAGCATGCAACAATCAAAAGAAGAAAGAGTACATGACGTATTTGAAAAGATTTCTGATAAATACGATGTGATGAATTCTGTAATTAGTTTTCAAAGACATAAAGCGTGGCGTAAAGAAACGATGCGAATTATGGATGTACAACCAGGTAGTCAAGCGCTTGATGTATGCTGTGGAACCGCAGATTGGACAATTGCGCTAGCTGGAGCCGTAGGTGAACAAGGAAAGGTTGTTGGCTTAGATTTCAGTGAAAATATGTTATCTGTCGGTAAGCAAAAGGTAGAGGCGTTACAATTAAAACAAGTAGAACTTCTACATGGGAATGCAATGGAACTTCCGTTTGAAGATAATACGTTTGATTATGTGACGATTGGGTTTGGTTTACGTAACGTACCGGATTATATGCACGTATTAAAAGAAATGACACGTGTAGTAAAACCAGGTGGAAAAGTAATCTGTTTAGAAACATCTCAACCAACAATGATTGGTTTTCGACAAGGGTATATTTTATACTTTAAATATATCATGCCGTTATTTGGAAAGATGTTTGCGAAAAGTTATAAAGAATATTCATGGCTTCAAGAATCTGCTAGTACGTTCCCAGGGATGAAAGAATTGGCTCAAATGTTTGAGCAAGCTGGACTTGAACGTGTGCAAGTGAAACCATTTACTTTCGGGGTAGCAGCGATGCATTTAGGTATTAAACCAGAATCAAAATAGAAAAAAGAAGTTTTAGGTTAAGGTGAACAATATGAAGTTACAACTTATGTACTCTTTTTTACGATCGGATATTAATGTGATAGAAAAAGAATTAAAAAAGACAGTCGCTTCTGAACAGCCATTAGTAGAAGAGGCAGCATTACAGCTTATTGAAGCTGGTGGGAAACGAATTCGTCCTGTATTTGTGTTGCTTGCAGGGAAATTTGGAGATTATAAGTTAGATGCGATTAAGCATGTTGCTGTTGCGTTAGAACTTATTCATATGGCTTCTCTTGTTCACGATGATGTTATTGATGCTGCATTTTTACGACGCGGCAGTGCGACTGTGAATGCGAAATGGGGAGATCGTATTGCGATGTATACAGGGGACTATCTGTTCGCTAAGTCTCTTGAATGTATAACAAATATCGAAATTCCAGAGGCGCATCAAGCGTTATCACATACTATTTTAGAAGTCTGTAAAGGTGAAATTGAACAAATTAAAGATAAATACAATTATGACCAAAATTTAAGAACGTATTTAAGAAGAATAAAGCGAAAAACAGCATTATTAATTGCCGCGAGTTGTCAATTGGGAGCGATTGCTGCTGGTGCTAATCGTGATACGGTAAATCGTCTATTTTGGTATGGGTATTTTGTAGGGATGTCTTATCAAATTATTGATGACATTTTAGACTTCGTTTCCACAGAAGAGAAACTTGGAAAACCTGCTGGCGGAGATTTACTACAAGGGAATATTACACTTCCTGCTTTATATGCGATGGAAGATCCAGTACTTCGTCAGAAAATCACATCTGTACATGAAAATTCAACAGCAAGTGAAATGCAAGAAATTATTGATGCTGTAAAAAATAGTACAGCAATTGATCAAGCATTTGCGTTTAGTGAACGTTATTTACATAAAGCTTTAGAAATAATAAAACCACTTCCACGTGGAAAAGCAAAGTACGCATTACAAAATGTTGCAAAGTATATTGGAAAACGAAAATTTTAATGTTTATTCTAAAAAATAAAATAATCTCTCTATTTCAAAACTATTGCACAATTGTGATAAGGGTGATAATATGTGTGTGGGGATATACAATTACATACATAATTCAGAAGTGGAGAGATTTTTTATGGAAAAAACATTTCTAATGGTAAAACCAGACGGTGTACAACGTGCCTTCATTGGGGAAATTGTAGCTCGTTTTGAGAAAAAAGGCTTTCAATTAGTTGGTGCAAAATTAATGCAAGTCACTCCGGAAATTGCTGGACAACACTACGCTGAGCATAAGGAAAAACCTTTCTTTGGTGAGTTAGTAGACTTTATTACATCTGGACCTGTGTTCGCAATGGTATGGCAAGGTGAAGGTGTAGTAGATACAGCGCGTAACATGATGGGGAAAACAAGACCACATGAAGCAGCTCCTGGAACAATTCGTGGAGATTTCGGTGTAACTGTTGCGAAAAACATTATCCATGGTTCTGATTCTTTAGAAAGCGCAGAGCGCGAGATTGCTATTTTCTTTAAAGAAGAAGAATTAGTTGACTACTCAAAATTAATGAATGAATGGATTTACTAATTATTTTGAAATAATTTGTAAACGCTTTAATCACTGTGATAATAGTAAAAAGTGCAAGGAGAATAGGGGTATTCTTCTTGCACTTTTTTTATTTTCAGTTAGTTACGAAGTTTGAGCTGTTATGATATGTTGATATTTAAATTAGGCCTATCGGAAATATAGAATAAGAAAATGGTCGATTTATGATATAATTTCTTTAATATTTTTAGAATGATAAAAGTTAATATAGTGAGATAAATACATATACGAAAAGAGGAATAACGTATGCGATATATTACAGCTGGTGAATCTCATGGTCCACAACTTACAACGATTATAGAAGGTGTTCCGGCAGGATTGTCTTTAGTAGCAGATGATATAAACGAAGAGTTAGCTAGAAGGCAAAAGGGATATGGGCGCGGTAGACGCATGCAAATTGAAACGGATCAAGTGCAAATTTTAAGTGGTGTTAGACATGGAGAAACATTAGGTTCCCCTATTGCACTTGTTGTTGAAAATCGTGATTTTGCACACTGGACAAAAATTATGGGGGCGGAGCCTTTAACTGAGCAAGAAGAAAAAGAGATGAAAAGGAAAGTGACAAAACCAAGGCCTGGGCATGCTGATTTAAATGGTGCGATTAAATATGGTCATAGAGATATGAGGAATGTACTGGAACGCTCGTCAGCGCGCGAAACGACGGTGCGTGTTGCTGCTGGTGCGGTTGCTAAAAAGGTGTTAGCAGAACTTGGTATTAAAGTGGCGGGCCATGTAATTGAAATTGGCGGTGTACAAGCTAAGGAGATTACGTATAGTTCAATTGAAGAATTAAAGAGTATTACAGAAGCATCTCCTGTACGTTGCTTAGATGAAGAAGCTGGTAACCAAATGATGAAAGCAATTGATGATGCGAAAGCAAATGGTGATTCAATCGGTGGAATCGTTGAAGTAATTGTGGAAGGGATGCCAATTGGAGTAGGTAGCTACGTGCATTATGATCGAAAACTGGATGCGAAATTAGCAGCTGCAATTATGAGTATTAATGCTTTTAAAGGTGTCGAGATTGGAATTGGTTTTGAAGCAGCGCATAGACCAGGAAGTGAAGTTCATGATGAAATTCTGTGGGATGAGGAGCATGGATATACACGAAGAACAAATAATGCAGGTGGACTAGAAGGCGGTATGACGACTGGAATGCCAATTGTTGTGCGCGGTGTGATGAAACCGATACCTACACTTTATAAACCTCTTCAAAGTGTAGATATTGATACGAAAGAGCCTTTTACAGCGAGCATTGAACGTTCAGATAGTTGTGCAGTGCCAGCAGCTAGTGTCGTTGCAGAAGCGGTTGTGGCTTGGGAATTAGCGACAGCTTTAATAGAACAATTCGGATTAGATCGTATGGAACTAATTCGTGAAAATATTGAGAAACATAATGAATATGCGAGGGGATTTTAATGGGAAACATACATATTCAAACGAAATCAAAAGAATATGATGTACATGTTGGTAAAGAAGCGTTGTCAAACTTAACAACGATCGTTCAAAATATGCAGCCAGCGGTATCTAACGTAATGATCATTTCAGATGAAGCTGTTGCATCACTACATTTACAGACAGTTATCGATGCATTACAAGTAGAGCAGCACGTGTTTTCGTTTGTTGTACCAAGTGGCGAAAAGGAGAAGTCTTTCGAAAATTTCTATGCGGCTCATACGTCAGCTCTTGAAAATAAATTAGATAGAAATTCTTTAATTCTTGCACTTGGAGGCGGAATGATTGGAGATTTAGCTGGTTTTGTTGCTGCATCGTTTATGCGTGGTATTCGCTTTGTGCAGGTTCCGACAACTTTATTAGCGCACGATAGCGCAGTGGGTGGGAAAGTCGCGATTAACCATCCGTTAGGTAAAAATATGATTGGTGCATTCCATCAGCCAGAAGCAGTTGTATATCATACACCGTTTTTACAGTCTCTTCCTGAAAAAGAGTGGCGTTCAGGTTATGCAGAGGTGATAAAGCATGCTCTTATCGGTGATGTGGAGCTATACCATTGGTTAAAAGAAGAAGTGCAAACATTAGCGGATCTTCATGATGAGAAGTTAATCCATATATTAACGAAGGCGATTCCTGTAAAGGCAAATGTTGTGTCACAAGATGAAACAGAGAAGGGTGTACGTGCTCATTTGAACTTTGGACATACGTTAGGACATGCTCTTGAAAAAGAGCTAGGGTATGGAAATATTACTCACGGTGACGGTGTAGCGGTTGGAATGTTATTCGCCATATTTTTAAGTGAGCAAGTGTACAAGGTTGATCTTGCTTATGAAGATATGAAGCAGTGGTTCTTGAAATACGGCTATCCAAAAATGCCAAGAGATTTGAATGTAGAGCGCCTCGTTCAATTGATGAAACAAGATAAGAAAGCAAATGCAGGAGCAATTCATATGGTGCTTATGCAGGAATATGGGGTAGTGAATGTCGTATCTATTTCAGATGAGACTGTTCATATTGCGTTAGAGGCATTTCAAAAAGATATGGTTTAAAATGATAGCGAAGTGCTGTGAAGTGCTCATTTAGAGGTATTCTCGTAATAGTGACGGTTATGACAAAAGATTACAGTAAGGGGCTATAACCGTATTGTAATCAAATTGAATGAAATGACTGGGGGAAGAAAAATGAGAGTGAAAGAGCAATTGTTAACTTTGAGAGCGTATGTGCCTGGGAAAAACATTGAAGAAGTAAAAAGAGAATATGGTTTATCAAAAATTGTGAAATTAGCATCCAACGAAAATCCATTCGGTTGTTCAGCACGTGTGACAGAAGCATTAACTTCTTTAGCGAGCCAATATGCCCTTTATCCAGATGGATATGCCTTTGAACTTCGGACAAAAGTAGCGGAACATTTAGGTGTAAAAGCAGAACAACTACTATTTGGTAGTGGATTAGATGAAGTCATTCAAATGATTAGCCGAGCGTTACTACATGAAGGAACAAACGTTGTAATGGCGAATCCTACGTTTTCACAATATCATCACCATGCTGTTATTGAAGGAGCAGAAGTTCGTGAAGTATCACTTAAAGATGGTATTCACGATTTAGATGCAATGCTAGAGCAAGTAGATGAGAAAACGAAAATTGTATGGATTTGTAATCCGAATAATCCAACAGGTACATATGTTGAGAAACAAAAATTACTTTCATTTTTAGAATCAGTTCCTAAGTCGGCTCTCGTTATTATGGACGAAGCATATTATGAATACGCGGAAGCAGAAGACTATCCGCAAACATTACCACTTCTTGAAAAGTATGAAAATCTTATGGTTTTACGCACGTTTTCAAAAGCATATGGTTTAGCTGCTTTTCGTATCGGATATGCGATTGGGGATGCGAAGTTAATCGGACAGTTAGAAGTAGCTAGGTTACCATTCAATACATCAACTGTAGCCCAATCTGTAGCACTCGCTGCATTAGAAGATCAAGCCTTTTTACAAGATTGTGTGCAAAAGAATGCTGAAGGTTTAAATCAGTATTATGCATTTTGTAAAGAATATAACGTATTCTATTATCCATCTCAAACAAATTTCATTTTCTTAAAACTCGGTATACCAGGTAATGAAGCTTTCGAACGATTAATGAAAAAAGGATATATCGTTCGTTCTGGTGCTGCATTTGGTATCGATGATGGTATTCGTATTACTGTCGGTTTGAAGGAAGAAAATGATGAAATTATAGAGTTGCTGAAAGAGCTTGTAAATGAGCAAGTACAGAAAGAAGAAACATATTCTTAAGAGATTGTGAAGGCTCCTAGTATAGGAGCCTTTTTTATCGCATTCAAAATAAAGGTTGAAGACTGCTAATTAAGTTATTCTGTAAACCACGGTTTGTATGGCTCGATAATTAGTGAGAGAAGTTATTTGCACGGTCATAAAAGAAAGCGGTACAATAGAATATGATGGTAAGGTATCGGTGTCATATCCGAACCTTTTGAACAATTAACTACTCTATAAGAAGAAGTATAAGAAGAAGCATGCTCATTCTAAAGGTTGCGTTCTAACAGTGAGTTGCTTATGATAAATGAACAGAAGAGAATATTTTTTAGAATTAAAGGAGACGTTTATGCAAAAGTTTGAACAAGCTGTTTCATATATTGAAAATGGTGAAGCGGAAAAAGGATTACAATTATTAAAAGAACAATTAAAAATTGCGAATGATGAAGAGAAGTATGATATCGCTCGTTACTATCATACGCTTGGATTTACAGATGAGGCATTAGCAATTACTGAAGACTTACGTTTACTGTATCCAGAAGAAAGTGAATTCACTGTATTTTTAGCAGAATTATATATTGATCTAGATAAAGAAGATGAAGCGATTGAAGTGCTTCATGATATTCCAGAAAATGACGATTTATATGTTCAATCGTTATTACTTGTTGCAGATTTATTCCAAATGCAAGGTTTTGATGATGTAGCAGAGCAAAAACTATTAAAGGCGAAAGAAATGATGCCTGATGAACCTGTTATTACGTTTGGGTTAGCAGAATTATATAGTAGTAAAGGTGAAGAACAAAAGGCAATTACTTATTATGAATCGCTATTAGCGGAACATAAAGTAATGGGTGGTGTTGTGATCGCACTTCGCCTCGCAGAAACGTTAAGCGCGATCGGAAACTGGGAAGAAGCGATTTCTTATTATGAAGCAGGCCTAGAGGAACAAAAAGATATTCACTCATTATTTGGATATGCCTTTACATTATACCAAGGTGAAGAATATCAGAGAGCAATTGGTGCTTGGCAAGAACTAAAAGAATTAGACCCTGAGTACGCATCACTGTACATGTATTTAGCGAAAAGCTATGAAAAAGAAGGAATGCTTCAAGAAAGCTATGAAACGCTTCATGAAGGAATTAAAGTAGATGAGCTTTCAGTTCCATTTTATGTAGAGTTAGCGAACATTGCGGCGAAATTAGGAAAAATAGTAGAAGCAGAGGAAGTTCTTCAAAAAGCGCTTGAGTTAGATCCAGGGCATTTAGGTGCAACATTAAAATATGCATATATCTTAAAAGAACAAGAAAAGTACGAAGAGTTAATTGCAATTGTAGAGCGTGCTATTGATAGTGGAGAACCAGATACACAACTACTTTGGGATCTTGCGTATGCAAAAAAACAATTAGAAATGTATTCGGATGCATTAAAACACTATGAAAGTGCATATACTTCTTTTAAGAATCATCCAGACTTCTTAGAAGAGTACGGTTATTTCTTATTGGAAGAAGGAAAACGAAAAGAGGCGAAAGAAGTATTTACCCAGTTATTACAACTAGACCCGACACAAATTCATATTGAAGAGTTGTTATATAATTTAGAGGATTTTTCATAAGTTGGAAGGAAACTGAATGCCGCTTCTTGAATCTAAAAAGAAAAGAGAAAGACAGAGGAGGGACTTAATTGCTATGAATACCCCTGTTTCTGTAAACGAGAAGAAGGATTTTGTAAAATGGTTTTTGAATAATTACCAACTGAAACAGCGTGAATGTGTATGGATTCTGAATTATTTAATGAGTCACGACCAATTGATGCATAAAGTCCACTTCGTAGAGCATGCAAAATATTGTCCGCGTGGCTTAGTGATGTCAGCGAATTGTGTGAAAGACACACCGTTTCACTTTTTTAAACAAAATGTTATGACAACAGATGCTGAAAAATCGTTTCATGATATTCGTTTAAATCGAGATGAGGATATTTATATTCAACTCAACTTTAAATCATCGTTTCAAAATGCGAATTATGTAGCTGTATTAGAAGAAAACCCATATCTACCAAAGCATATTGAAGTAAATGAAAAAGATCGTTTACTTGCAGAAAGGTTTTTGGAAGAAAGTGTATTTTCGTTTAGGAGAGAACGCCTTTTGAAACAAATTGATGAAGCGTTAGATAAGCAAGATAAGGAAGCGTTTCATAGATTAACGGCAGAGTTAAAGACTTTATAGAATTTATTTGGATTAATTAATTTTTACAAATTTCAGACTTTTATCAAGAAAAACTACCTATATTGGGTAGTTTTTCTTTTTTTACCTCTTTTAGTGTGGTTTAATATATATAAAGTGAAAGTTCTGTCATTTGTAAGTGAAGGAGGGAAGGGATTTGAAGTGGATTGTAAAAGATGTAGAACAGTTTGAACAAGCAAGAGAGTATGTTGATACAGGAGTAATACCGCTGTTATCAATTTCGGCAGCAAAAGAAATGAAAATGGTTGTAGAACAAGGCGAATTTATCGAATTGTTGAGCACGGAATTGGAAAGAGAGTATAAAGGAAGAGTGCTTTTACTGCCTGCGTTTACGTATTTGGTAGAAAGTCAAAAGAATGAAAAAGGTCGTTTGCAAGAATGGACAAATCATTTACGAAGTGAAGGTTTTAAGCATATTGCTTATGTTACAAGTGATTTTTCATGGAAAGAGGATATGCAAGAGTTACAGGGAGATTTATTTTGGTTTCCTTCATTAGCGTTAGAACAATTTAGTGATCAAGCAAAAAGAGAAGTTATTCATGCGCATATAAAAAATATAATGGTGATGTTGGAAGAGAAATGGGGAAACTCGCAATAAACAGAAAGTTCTTATTATTATGAGTAGTATGATATTGACCTGTGCATGAGCGTATTATATCATGATAGTGTCCTAGTTTTTATTTTTTATATAATTTATCACGAGGGGACAATTTCTGATAGAGGGGGGAAATTTTCGTGAGCGACAAAGAACATCGCGTGTCAAGAAGACAATTTTTAAATTACACACTCACAGGGGTAGGAGGCTTTATGGCTGCCGGTATTTTAATGCCGATGACGCGATTTGCGCTTGATCCGGTGTTAAGAAAAGAAGCGGGAACAGATATGGTTGCTGTTGCGCAAGTAAAGGATATTACAACAGAGCCGAAGCGTTTCGATTTTAAAGTGAAGCAGGTTGATGGTTGGTACAAGTCTGAAGAACCAAAATCGGCTTGGGTTCATAAAGATGAAAGCGGAGACATTGTTGCGTTCTCTCCAGTATGTAAACATTTAGGATGTACAGTTAACTGGAATTCGGACAAAGCACATCCGAATCAATTCTTTTGCCCATGTCACGGGGGGCGTTATACAAAAGATGGGATTAACATTAAAGGTACGCCACCCCTTGCTCCGCTTGATGTGTACGAGTCTAAAGTGAAAGATGGAACGCTGTATCTAGGAAAAGCGAAGCCAAGAGGGGGTGCAAAGTAGATGTTAAATAAAATTTATGATTGGGTGGATGAAAGATTGGATATTACACCAATATGGCGTGATATCGCTGATCATGAAGTACCTGAACATGTAAACCCGGCACATCACTTCTCTGCATTCGTCTATTGCTTTGGAGGACTTACCTTTTTCGTTACTGTAATTCAAATTTTATCTGGAATGTTTTTGACGATGTATTATGTGCCTGATATTAAAAATGCTTGGGAATCAGTTTACTATTTACAAAATGAAGTTGCTTATGGGCAAATTGTTCGTGGTATGCACCACTGGGGTGCTAGTCTCGTAATTGTAATGATGTTTTTACATACACTCAGAGTTTTCTTCCAAGGTGCGTATAAAAAGCCCCGTGAGTTAAACTGGATTGTTGGTGTTCTTATTTTCTTTGTTATGTTAGGTCTTGGTTTTACCGGATATTTATTGCCGTGGGATATGAAAGCTTTATTTGCTACAAAAGTAGGGATTCAAATTGCAGAGCAAACACCGCTCATTGGTCCTTATATTAAAACATTACTCGCTGGTCATTCCGAAATTGTTGGCGCTCAAACATTAACTCGCTTCTTTGCTATTCACGTCTTCTTCTTACCAGCAGCACTTCTAGGTTTAATGGCCTTCCACTTCATCATGATTCGCAAACAAGGTATTTCCGGTCCACTATAAGAGATTGCTAAATTAAAGGGGAAAGAACAAAAGGAGGGAGATTATGCATCGCGGCAAAGGGATGAAGTTTGTAGGAGATTCTCGGGTACCAGTAGCTCGGAAACCAAATATTCCAAAAGACTATTCTGAATACCCAGGGAAAACAGAAGCATTTTGGCCGAACTTCTTGTTAAAAGAATGGATGGTTGGTGCAGTTTTTTTAATCGGTTATTTATGTTTAACAGTGGCGCATCCGTCGCCGCTTGAGAGAATGGCGGACCCAACTGATGCTGGATATATACCACTTCCAGATTGGTATTTCTTATTCTTGTATCAGTTATTAAAGTATTCTTATGCTTCCGGTTCATTTACTGTAATTGGAGCATTTATTATGCCAGGGATTGCGTTTGGAGCATTACTGTTAGCTCCATTTCTTGATCGAGGTCCAGAAAGACGTCCATTGAAGCGTCCTGTGGCAACTGGATTTATGCTTTTAGCAATTGCATCGATTATTTTTTTAACTTGGGAATCTGTAGCACACCACGACTGGGAAGCTGCAAAAAAACAAGGAGCAATTGTAAAAACAGCGCCAGTTGATAAAAATGATGATGGCTATAAATTAATGCAAAAAAATACTTGTTTAACATGTCATGGTGACAATTTACAGGGCGGGGCAGCAGCACCGGCACTGCAAAACTTAACTTTAAAGCCAGAAGAAATTGCTAAAATTGCGAAAGAGGGAAAAGGTTCAATGCCTAAAGGTGTATTTAAAGGTACGGATGAGGAACTGAAGAAGCTTTCGGAATTCGTTGCAAAGTATAATAAAAAATAATAAAAAGCTGACTACAAAATTTGTAGTCAGCTTTTCTATTTAGTTGGATGAAGTTTGTTATAATAGAGTAGGATTTAATGAATGAATTACTTTGCTTGAAAGGTGTTGGACATACGGATTGGTGTACTTGTATGCAATGTTAAGACAACGCTCGGTATTATTATTTTTATTAATTGTTAACATATTAGGTACAATTTACGGATTTATATGGTACGGAAATCAATTGAAAGAAACGTCACCTATATTTTGGCCGTTTGTACCAGATAGTCCTATGGCGAGTCTCTTTTTTGTCTTTGTTTTAATTGCTTTTTTGGCAAAGAGAAACTGGGGATTAATAGAAGCGTTAGCGATTGTAACTTTAATAAAATATGGTATTTGGGCTGTTGTTGTAAACGGGATTATGATTTACGTAAAAGGGCCTATTGGCCTTATGGGCTACATGTTAATGCTTTCGCACTTTGCGATGGCAGTACAAGGATTTTTATATGCTCCATTCTATCGTATAAAAAAATGGCATTTTATAGTAGCAGCTGTGTGGACGTTGCATAACGATGCAATTGATTATTTATTTTGGCAAATGCCGCGATATGGAATTATGCATTTGTTTGTAGAGGAAATTGGTTATTTTACGTTTTGGTTAAGTATTGCTGTACTATGTATTACATATTATTGTTGCTTACGTGAGCAAAGGAAACAATTTTCTTTATGATGGTTAGAACATTTAGGGGGAGAACATGGAGAAAAATAAGAGTGGTACAAAAATATTGGATCGATTGATTACTTTAGTTGTTTCATATAGCATAGCATTTTCTATTTTTGCACTCGCAACAACGGCAGTTGTGTATGGAAAATGGCTGTATTATTTTGAAATTGATTTTTTAAATATTCCTGATTTAGCGGATATGACGAAGGATGAAATTAAAAGAAATTACGATGTGCTTATTACATATTTATCCCCGTTTTATGACGGAGCATTACATTTGCCAACATTAGATATGTCCACAAATGGCCGTATTCATTTTGTAGATGTTAAAAATATTTTAGTAAAGATTCAATATGTGATGTATGCGACAATTATGATTGCAGTGATAGGCGGAATTTATTTATTAAAAAAGAAAAATGAAAAGTTTTTACTGCATGGATCGATTTTAACAATCATTTTTCCGATAGCGCTTATGTTACCAATTGCTATTAATTTTGAAAAGAGTTTTGTATTATTCCATAAACTTTTATTTAGTAATGATTATTGGGTTTTTGATCCTGAAAAAGATCCAATTATATTAATGTTACCAGAAGAGTTCTTTATGCATGCTGCGTGTGCTATTTTATTATTCATTTTAGGTGGTAGTATACTTTGTTACAGTTTATATCGATATTTCGTAAAAAAGAAAAGGATGTCACAGAAAAAATTCTCTGCTTAAAGAGAATTTTTTTCTTTGTAAAATGATAATATATTTTTCGGTCTAGTTCTGTTCTATTCTTGTCCAAATTAACATATTTTGTACTAGTAGTTATAGGGGGGACCGGGATGAAGAGAACATTAATTGGATTGATAGCATTTCTAATTATAATGTTTCCGTTACGTATATATGCTGAAGAGTGGAATGAGCTAACAGGGTTGTTAGACGACTCGTTACAGTTAGTGAAGCGTAATGAAGATGAAAAAGCGGTACAAGTATTACAACATTTCTCGGAGCAATTTTTAATAAAGGGGAATGAAAAGAAGCAGGAAGTAACACCAGATCAAGTTAGAGTTATTTCTTTAGCTTACGATAAGGCGCAACAATCGCTCTCTGAAGAAGGTTTAGGTAAGCAAGCTAAAATTGATAATGTGCTGGCATTACAACTTGCTGTTGATGCACAAGTATCGAAATATCAACCACTTTGGATGGAAAGAGAAAGGAAAGTAATGGATGCCTTTTCTCAAATGGAAAAAGCGATGGAAAAAGAAGATGCTGGGCAGTTTCAACAAACGTTAAATACGTTTTTAAATGAATTCAATATTATTTATCCAAGCTTAATGATTGCTTTGCCAGAAAACGAGGTTCAGCGTGTAAATGTTCATTTATCTTATTTAGATGAATTTCGTAACGTTATGTTAAAAACGAAAGGCGGCCAAATGCAATTAGGGATTATTAAAGGGGATTTGCAAAAGATATTTCACACAGTAAAAAAAGATGAAATTGCACCCTCTCTCATTTGGTTTATGACAATTACTGGGGGACTTATTTTATTCACATTAACTTATGTTGGATGGAGAAAGTATAAAGGAGAGAGAGAAAAAAGAAAAAGTAATGTACATTCTAAAAATAGATAATGCAATAAATAAAGATATGGATTGTAAGGTTTATTCATTGACAATAGTGGCAGAAGAAAATAGAATGAGAAGTACTATAATTAAAACTTCAATGGAGGTTCATGATGTTTTATTTAATTTACTTCGCGATCATAATGATCATACCGTTGTATGCACAGTCAAGAGTACGTAGTGCCTATAGCAAGTATTCACAAGTTTATTCAACATCAGGTATGACAGGAGCGGAAGTGGCTCGAAAAATTTTAGATGAAAATGGATTATACAACGTAGCTGTAGAAGAAACACCAGGTCATTTATCAGACCATTATGATCCAACCGCTAAGACGGTTCGATTATCAACAGATAACTATTATGGACATTCAGTTGCTGGTACAGCAGTTGCAGCACACGAAGTAGGACACGCAATTCAAGATGCAAAAGATTATAAATTTATGCGCGTTCGTCATTCGTTAGTGCCAGTTGCAAACTTTGGTTCGAATATGTCTTGGATTTTCGTCCTAATCGGTATATTTGCACAAATGTCTGGTTTGTTGTTATTAGGTATCATTTTAATGGCAGCAGGTGTTGTGTTCCAGCTCGTTACATTGCCAGTTGAGTTTGATGCGTCAAAGCGCGCAATGCAACAAATTGAAGCGTTAGGTATTGTATCAACAGATGAATATGGGCAAGCTCGTAAAGTATTAAATGCGGCAGCATTAACATATGTAGCAGCTGCAGCTGTAGCGGTATTTGAATTATTACGTCTCGTATTAATGTATACTGGTATGCAGCGTAGCGACGACTAAAGACTATCAATTTTGATAGTCTTTTTTTATTGTATAGATTGAATTATATAATGTATTGCAAATAGAAATAATAGAAGTAATGCGGAAAGGCGGTGGGGGGAAATGAAATATCCAGACCATTTAGTAAAACAAGTGCAAGAGCGCAGTGCTCCTTATCAACTAGAAGGTTTTTTAAGTGGACAAGGTCCTGAAAATCCCAAATTTATGTTGTTAGGAGAAGCGCCTGGTGAAACAGAAATTCATAATGGGATTCCGTTTAGCGGGAGGGCGGGAAAACAATTAATGGATTTTTTAGAGCGTATTGATGTTACAAGGGAAGAAGTATATATTACGAGCGCTGTTCGAAGTAGACCTTATAAATGGCGAGAGAAAAAAGAACGAAATGGTGAAATCATACAAAAAAAGTATAATAGAACGCCAAATCAGGGAGAAATAGTTGCCCATGCGCCTTTGTTAGATTATGAATTAGAGAAAATACATCCGAAGCTTATCGTCACGCTTGGAAATATCGGTCTTCAACGTTTAACAGGAAAAAATAAAAAAATCACAGATATACACGGGCAATTATTAAAACAGCCCATTCAAAAATTAAAGGATATGCAAAGTGCAGAGTTTACATGGTCAGAGAAAGAATATCATGTTTTTCCGACTTTTCATCCAGCTTCCATTTTTTGTAATCGGAGTTTATTGGAGCTTATTCATGAGGATTTTGAGAAGCTTAAAAGACTTGTAATAAAAAACTAGAAAAGCTAAGGCGCTTTTCTAGTTACATTTAATTATGTAAAGGGTTTTTATTTTCATCTAACGTAAATCCTTCACCAACTACATCATGTACATCACTTACAGCGACAAAAGCATGAGGATCTACAGAAGTAATGATATTCTTTAATTTCACGATTTCATTTTTAGCAACAACGCAATACAATACGTTACGTTCCACTTTTGTATACGATCCAACAGCTTTTAAAAAGGTTGCTCCGCGCTCCATTTCAGATAAAATTTTGGCAGCAATTTCATCGTTTTTCTCTGAGATAATAGTCGCTCCTTTGGCAGCATAAGCTCCTTCTTGCATAAAATCAATGACTTTAGCACCGATAAAAACAGCAACTAGCGTATACATGCCCTCGCGGTATGATAAATAGGTAAGAATAGAGACTACGATAACGACAGCATCAAACATAAACATTGTTTTCCCCATACTCCAGCCAACATATTTGTGAGCTAGTCGTGCGATAATATCTACACCGCCAGTAGTCCCGCCATATTTAAATATTATTCCAAGGCCGATACCGATAAATGCCCCGGCGAATAAAGCTGCGAGTGTCATATCATTTTGCAAGTTTAAATGTAAGTTGAGTACTTCGTAACGCTGGAAAATCCATAGAAATAAAGATACGCTAAAGGTGCCAATTAATGTATATAAAAATGTCGTTCTGCCAAGTAACCTCCAACCAATAAAAAATATAGGGATATTTAAAATTAAGTTTGAGTAGGAAGGATCAAACTTAAATAAAAAATACAATAATAGTGTAATACCAGTAAATCCACCCTCTGCAAGGTGGTTTTCAATATTGATATTCACAATACCGAAAGAAAATATAGCGGAACCGATTAAAATAAAAATAATATTTCGCATCTTCAATTTTGATGTCATATAGAAATCCCCCTAATTATGTAATGATTGCATTGCTCCGCTGAAACAGTAAAACATAATAATAAGTAATTTCTAGTTGCTAGTGAAAATAGTAAGAATTTGATTGGTGTGGGCTGATCTTTTGCGAAAAGCACAAAAGAAGGTTTCACTTTATCCCGCTCTAACGGCTGGTAGGAGATGAAGCAAAGAAGAGGGGCAAACCAGCCGTAGGAACCCGATTAGTTCAACTAATCTTTTGCAAAAAGCGCAAAAGAAGTTTCACTTTACCCCGTACCAACGGCTGGTAGGAGATAAAGCTCTGAAGAAAGGCAAACCAGCCGTAGGAACCCGATTAGTTCAACTAATCTTTTGCAAAAAAGCGCAAAAGAAGTTTCACTTTACCCCGTACCAACGGCTGGTAGGAGATAAAGCTCTGAAGAAAGGCGAACCAGCCGTAGGAACCCGATTAGTTCAACTAATCTTTTGCAAAAAAACGCAAAAGAAGTTTCACTTTATTATAGTCTATCCAAAAATGGGTCGCAAATAGGTGTTTGGCGGGGAATAATATTTGTCAAATCGCGATGAATTGGCTAACATGAAAGAGGAAGGATTAGAGGTGAATAGTATGGAAGCAAAAACGATGAAAGATATGCAGAAAGAAGTAGATGCATATATTGGTCAGTTTAAAGAAGGTTATTTCAGTCCGCTTGCAATGATGGCTCGTTTAACGGAAGAAATGGGAGAGCTTGCAAGAGAGGTAAATCATTATTATGGTGAGAAACCGAAGAAAACAACTGAAAAAGAAAGAAGTATTGAAGAAGAGCTTGGAGATGTATTATTTGTTATGATTTGTATGGCAAATAGTTTAAATATTGATTTAGAGACAGCACATAACATTGTAATGAATAAATTTAATACACGTGATAAAGATCGCTGGACACGTATTGATGAGGGAGAGAAAGAATAATGAAAGAAATTAAAGTAATTATCGCCGGACCAAGAGGACGTATGGGACATGAAGCAGTTCTTCTTATGGAAAGAACGGAACATTTTAATTTAGTAGCAGCAGTGGATTATAAGCATGGTGGTGAGAAGATTTCTGATTTACCTGGCATGCCAGCATTACATGCACCGATTTACGCTGATTTACATACTTGTTTAGATGAAGTAGAAGCAGATGTGTTGTTAGATTTAACAACACCAGAAGTGGGGAAACAACACGTTACACTTGCAGTTGAGCGTGGACTTCGTTCGGTTATTGGTACAACTGGATTTACAGAAGAAGAATTGGCACGTTTAACAGAGAATGCAAAAGAAAAAGCAGTAGGAACAATTATTGCTCCAAACTTTGCAATTGGTGCAGTTCTTATGATGAAATTCTCACAAATGGCAGCGAAATATTTCCAAGATGTTGAGGTAATTGAATTACATCATGATCAAAAATTAGACGCACCATCTGGTACAGCTGTAAAAACGGTAGAGTTAATTCGTCAAAATCGTGAATCAAAGCAGCAAGGTCATCCAAATGAAGTAGAGCAACTAGCAGGTGCACGTGGTGCAAATGTAGACGGTATTCACATTCATAGTGTACGTTTGCCAGGGCTTATTGCACACCAAGAAGTAATGTTCGGTGGAGATGGACAAATGTTAACAGTTCGTCATGATTCATTCAATCGTGCATCATTTATGTCAGGTGTAAAACTATCAATTGAGACAGTAATGAACCTTGATCATCTTGTGTACGGTTTAGAAAATATTATCGACTAAAGGGGAGACAACGGATGAAAATTGCCTTAATCGCACATGACAAAAAGAAAAATGATATGGTTTCGTTTGCATACGCATATAAACCAATTTTTGAACAACATGAATTATTTGCAACAGGAACGACAGGGCTTCGTATTATGGAAGCGACTGGATTAGTTGTAACAAGATATCAATCTGGCCCTCTTGGTGGAGATCAAGAAATTGGTGCAATGATTGCAAAGAACGATTTAGATATGGTGATTTTCTTCCGCGATCCATTAACAGCACAGCCGCATGAACCGGATGTGAATGCATTGCTTCGTTTATGTGATGTATATGCGATTCCACTTGCAACGAATATGGCAAGTGCTGAAATGTTAATGCACGCATTAGAGCGAGGAGATTTAGATTATCGTAAGTTAAGAAAATGAGGGGAACAATTATGAGTGGATTACATATATTAGCGTTTGGTGCTCATGCCGATGATGTTGAAATCGGCATGGCTGGTACCATCGCTAAATATACAAAGCAAGGGTATGAAGTAGGTATTTGTGATTTAACAGAAGCTGATCTTTCTTCAAATGGAACGATAGAGTTGAGAAAAGAAGAAGCGAAGGTCGCAGCTCGTATAATGGGAGTAAAAACGAGGCTGAATTTAGCGATGCCAGACCGTGGTTTGTATATGAAAGAAGAGTATATACGTGAAATTGTCAAGGTGATCCGTACATATAAACCAAAACTAGTTTTTGCGCCGTACTATGAAGATCGCCATCCAGATCATGCAAATTGTGCAAAGCTTGTGGAAGAGGCTATTTTTTCAGCAGGAATCCGTAAATATATGCCGGAACTTTCACCACATCGTGTGGAGTCTTTTTATAATTATATGATTAATGGTTTTCATAAATCGAATTTTTGTATAGATATAAGTGAGTACCTCTCTATAAAGGTGGAAGCATTAGAAGCGTATGAAAGTCAGTTTTCAACAGGGAGCGATGGTGTTAAGACACCGTTAACAGAAGGTTACGTTGAAACTGTAATCGCTCGTGAGAAGATGTTTGGAAAAGAAGTTGGAGTCTTGTATGCCGAGGGATTTATGAGTAAGAAACCGGTTTTATTACATGCTGATTTATTAGGGGGATGTAAATGAAATTAAAAATAGGTATTACATGTTATCCTTCTGTAGGTGGTTCTGGAGTTGTTGGAACAGAATTAGGAAAGCAATTGGCGGAACGTGGGCATGAAATTCACTTTATTACATCGGGTTTACCATTCCGGTTAAATAAAGTATATCCAAACATTTATTTTCATGAAGTGACGGTAAATCAATACTCTGTATTTCAATATCCACCATACGATTTAGCGTTAGCAAGTAAAATGGCCGAGGTTGCACAAAGAGAAAACTTAGACATTTTACATGTGCATTACGCAATACCACATGCAATTTGTGCATATTTAGCAAAACAAATGATCGGAGAGCGTATTAAAATTGTTACAACCTTACATGGAACAGATATTACTGTGTTAGGTTCCGACCCTTCGTTAAATAATTTAATTCGTTTTGGTATTGAGCAATCGGATGTTGTCACTGCTGTCTCGCATTCATTAATTAACGAAACACATGAGCTTGTAAAACCAAGTAAAGAAATTCAAACGGTATATAACTTTATAGACGAACGTGTATATTTCAAGCGTAATATGTCTCAATTAAAGAAAGAATACGGTATAAGTGAGAGTGAAAAAGTACTTATTCATATTTCGAATTTCCGTAAAGTGAAACGTGTGCAGGATGTTGTTCAGGCATTTGCTAAAATTGTTAAAGAAGTAGATGCGAAGTTGCTTCTTGTTGGAGACGGACCAGAATTCTGTACGATTTTACAGATAGTGAAGAATTTACATATTGAAGATCGCGTTTTATTCCTAGGGAAGCAAGATAATGTTGCAGAACTACTTGCGATGAGTGATTTAATGTTGCTTCTATCAGAGAAGGAAAGTTTTGGTCTTGTTTTATTAGAAGCAATGGCGTGTGGTGTACCTTGTATCGGAACGCGGGTTGGAGGTATTCCAGAGGTTATTCAACACGGGGAAACAGGATATTTATGTGAAGTTGGCGATACAACAGGAGTGGCAAATCAAGCTATTCAGCTATTAAAGGACGAGGAACTTCACCGTAATATGGGAGAACGAGCAAGAGAAAGTGTTTATGAGCAATTTCGCTCAGAAAAAATTGTTTCACAATATGAAACGATTTACTATGACGTACTAAGGGATGACAAAAATGGAAAGATTTAAAAAAGCTAGTTCTATTATTGAGACATTAAAGCAACAAGGACATGAGGCTTACTTTGTTGGTGGGAGCGTACGAGATCTTATTATCGATAGGCCGATTGGAGATATTGATATTGCGACATCTGCTCTACCAGAAGAAGTGATGGCTATATTTCCAAGAAATGTTCCTGTTGGTCTTGAGCATGGAACTGTAATTGTTGTAGAAAATGGTGAGCCTTATGAGGTAACTACTTTTCGAACAGAAAGCGAATATGAAGATTTTCGAAGACCTAGTAGTGTTCAATTTGTTCGTTCATTAGAAGAGGATTTAAAACGTCGTGATTTCACGATGAATGCAATTGCTATGACAGAAGAAGGCAAAATGGTTGATTTATTTGCTGGACAGGAAGCCATTCAACAGAGAGAAATTGTGACAGTTGGAAATGCTGCGGATCGTTTTCAAGAAGATGCCCTGCGAATGATGCGTGGTATTCGGTTTGTAAGCACGTTAGGTTTTTCATTAGAAATGAAAACGAAGCAAGCGATTGAAACGCATGGGCATTTGCTAGAACATATAGCAATTGAGCGTATTACAGTAGAGTTTGAGAAACTGTTAACTGGTACCTATTGTGTGAAAGGTCTCAAAGAATTAGTAGAGACGAAGCTATTTTCTCATTTGCCATATTTACAAATGTCAGAAGAGAGACTGTTAAAAGCTACGCAGTATAAATGGGATTCTTTCGAAACGGATATTGAGGCGTGGGCATTTTTCTTATATTGTATCGGAGAAGAACATCCATCTGTCTTTTTACGTCAATGGAAGTTTTCGAATAAAAAAATAAAAGATATTGTTGCAGTTTTATTGGCAATTCGTACTAGAAAGGAGAAGGATTGGGATACAGTCCTTCTTTATAAAACGGGAATTCATATCGCTGAAATGGCAGAGAGAGTATATGAAGCGATGATTGAAAGCTATGACCCTACATCTGTTGAACGAGTACAATTAATGTTTCATGCATTGCCAATCCAGGAACGTCAAGAAATGAATGTGACTGGTAATGATTTATTAAACTGGGCAAACAAAAAGCCTGGTCCGTGGGTTGCTGAAATGCTTCAGAAAATCGAAGAAGCAATCGTACAAGGAAACGTAGTTAATGAGAAAGAGCGTATAAGGGAGTGGCTGCAAGGATGCAATCTACTATAAGAAAGCAGTTATTGCAAGTTTTTTCTGAAGCGGATGGCGAGTTTGTATCCGGCCAAACAATTAGTGATAAACTTGGTTGTTCAAGAACTGCTGTGTGGAAACATATGGAGGATCTGCGGAGTGAGGGATATGAACTTGAAGCTGTGCGCCGATTAGGTTACCGAATTGCAAGTAAGCCAGACAAAGTGACTGCTAATGAAATTCAGTTAGGGCTACAAACGAAGCGGATTGGTAGAACAGTGTATTTTGAAGAAACTGTTGAATCAACGCAGCACATTGCAGCAAAACTTGCTTATGAAGGTGCAGAAGAAGGAACTGTCGTTGTAGCAGAAGAACAAACAGCGGGAAGAGGTCGTTTAAGCAGAAAATGGCATTCACCAAAAGGAACAGGGATTTGGATGAGTATTATTTTACGCCCGTCAATCCCAGTTCATCATGCACCGCAACTTACTTTGTTAGCGGCTGTTAGTGTTGCACAGGCAATTGAAAAATGTACAGGTGTAAACGTAGGAATAAAATGGCCAAATGATATTTTAATTCAAGGTAAAAAGGCTGTAGGTATATTAACAGAAATGCAAGCGGATCCTGATAAAATTAATGCTGTCATTATGGGCATCGGTATTAATGCGAATCAAAAGCAAGAACATTTTGATGAAGAAATTCAGCACATTGCTACTTCATTAGCGATTGAATCAGGTAAGCCGATTGTTCGTGCAGAACTTATGCAACAAATCTATTTACAACTAGAAAAATTATATGAAGAATATTTACAAAATGGTTTCTCTGTCATTAAAATTCTTTGGGAAAGTTACGCTGTGAGCATCGGGAAAGAAATTACCGCTCGAACGATGAGAGAGACAATTACGGGGTTAGCAAAAGGAATCACAGAGGATGGTGTATTACTTCTGGAGGATCATGAGGGGAAAGTACATCATATTCATTCTGCAGATATCGAAATTAAGTAAAAGAAGTTCCCCTTTTGGAACTTCTTTTTATTTCAATAGTTTTGAGTTGAATTTGTAACATGATAATAAATTCTTTTCATATTTAAAGTTCATTTCAAAATAGCTTCCGTCGAGTTGACCTGGCATGTTATTTGACGATTACTTTGCCTGTCATTCCTTTAAGAAGATGGTATCGACATATTAATTCATATGTACCAGTATTTTTAGGTTTCACGGTAATATTCTTTTCTTTTCCTGACTGGACTACGACGTCAATACCGAGTTTTTTCACTGTAAAGGTGTGCTCGTTTTTACCTTTATTTTTCAATAGTAATGTTGTTGATCCTTCAAGCGGAATCGTTATGACATTTGGATTAAAGTAATCATCATTTAGTTCAACCTCAATCACTTTCGTTAAATCGGTGGGTTGTGTTACGACATGAACTGAGGCAAATACTTGGGAGGATCCTAAAGACATCCACCATACAATCATTACAAGCAAACTGCTGAATCGAAATAACCACCTGTTCATAGACATCTGCAATTCTCCTTTGTTAAGTACTTTCCTCAATTAACCTGCATCATTAGTTTAAGAGTTATACTATATAGTTAAATTGATTACAGAAAAAATTAACTTGGACTTTTTTAACATGCGTTGAAAAAACATGTATCTTTTCAGGATTGAATTATCCATAAAAACTGTATAGCATATATACTCTCGTGTTAAATTTCATATACCGTAATAAGAATAAAAAATTATTTTTTCGAAAAAATGTAGTAATTCCTTTTTGTAGTTTGCTATAATTAGTTCGAATGTGGGCAGTATCAGAGCGAACTGCACCATGATTCGAAGTCATACGAAAAATAATAACTTGGATTCTGCCTTGATCCAATAACGGACTGGGACAGAGGGATGAATAATGCCGACTAACACACAACCCTTCTGCCCTTTTATGGCCAGAGGGGTTTTTTTATATGATTTCGGCCATCTCCTCTCTCCTGCATAAAGGAGGAGTAGTTTTTGAAAACAAAAACAGATTTTTTGAAGATGAAAGAGCAAGGTGAGCCGATTACAATGCTAACGGCGTATGATTATCCATCTGCTAAATTAGCAGAAGAAGCTGAAGTTGATATGATTCTAGTTGGAGATTCTCTTGGAATGGTTGTACTCGGATACGATTCAACAGTACCTGTAACAGTAGAGGATATGATTCATCATACGAAAGCTGTACGCCGCGGAGCGAAAGAGACGTTTATTGTAACTGATATGCCATTTATGTCGTATCACGTATCATTACAAGAAACGATGGTGAATGCACGCCGCATCGTTCAAGAGAGCGGGGCACACGCACTGAAGGTAGAAGGTGCTGGAGAAGTTATATCGACGATTCAATATTTGACGAACGCAGGAATTCCTGTTGTAGCGCATTTAGGTTTAACCCCTCAATCTGTAGGAGTGTTGGGTGGATATAAAGTGCAAGGAAAAGATGCGGAGAGTGCAAAAAAATTAATAGAAGATGCAAAGAAATGTGAAGAAGCTGGTGCAATAGCGCTTGTGTTAGAATGTGTACCAATGCAGTTAGCAGAACTTATTTCAGAGCAACTAACAATACCGACAATTGGGATTGGCGCAGGACAAAAAGTAGATGGGCAAGTGCTTGTTTATCATGATCTTATCTCATACGGCGTAAATCGTGTTCCGAAATTTGTGAAGCAATATACGTCTGTTCAAGAGGAGATTGTGCGTGGGATTTCACAATATGTTACTGAAGTAAAGACAAGGCAATTTCCTGAAGAAAAACATTCGTTCACAATGAAAGAGGAAGAATGCTTAGCGTTATATGGAGGAAAACAATAATGAAAATCGTAACTACAGTGCAAGAGATGCAGCAAATTACGAGCGAACTTCGTGCAAGTGGAAAGAGTATTGGTTTTGTTCCAACAATGGGTTATTTACATGAAGGCCATGCTACTTTATTACGTAAGGCAAGAGAAGAAAATGAAATTGTAGTTTTAAGTGTATTTGTAAACCCACTACAATTTGGCCCAAATGAAGATTTAGATCGATATCCTCGTGATATTGATAGAGATGAAAATGTAGCAAAAGAAAACGGTGTAGATTATTTATTTTATCCGAGTGTAGAAGAAATGTATCCAGCAGAACAAACAACAACGGTAGAAGTTGTGAAGCGCACGGACGTATTATGCGGTCAACAAAGACCTGGTCATTTTGCTGGTGTTGCAACTGTACTAATGAAACTATTTAATATTACGCTGCCAAAGCGTGCTTATTTCGGTATGAAAGATGCTCAACAAGTTGCAGTAATTGAAGGATTTGTAACTGATTTCAATATTCCAGTTACAATCGTACCAGTTGATATTGTAAGGGAAGAAGATGGTTTAGCGAAAAGTTCTCGTAACGTGTACCTATCACAAGATGAACGTGAAGAAGCTCTTCATTTATACCGCAGCCTATGTATGGCGAAAGAAAGAATTGAGGCAGGTGAACGTAATCCGGAAATCATTACAAATCTTGTGAAAGAGTATATTGAGACGCATACGAAAGGCACTGTAGATTATGCAGATTTATATGCATATCCGTCATTAACAATGGTAGAGAAAGTCGAAGGAAGAATCATTTTAGCTATTGCAGTTAAGTTTGAAAATGTAAGATTAATTGACAATATAACATTAACGGTTAAATAAGGGGGAGCATCTATGTTTCGCACAATGATGAGAGCAAAGTTACATCGTGCAACTGTAACGGAGGCAAATTTAAATTATGTAGGTAGTATTACAATTGATGAAGACTTAATGGATGCAGTAAATATTGTAGAAAACGAAAAAGTCCAAATTGTAAATAATAATAATGGTGCTCGCTTAGAGACATACGTTATTAAAGGGGAACGCGGTAGTGGTGTTGTTTGTTTAAACGGTGCTGCGGCAAGGCTTGTACAACCAGGGGACAAAGTAATTATTATTTGTTATGGGCTAGTTACGGAAGAAGAGATTCATAAACAAGAACCAAAAATTGCAGTATTAGACGATAATAATCAAATTATTGAAATGTTAGGTGCTGAAAAAGCGAGTACGATATTATAAGTAGAAAGGCTATCTCTATTGCGGAGATAGCTTTTTTGTGCATCTTTTCATTAAGATGAGATAAAACGTGGTATAGTAACATTATATAAATTATTGTTGTTTGAAAGGTAAGAAATTGAGGTGTTACATATATGAGTAAGCGTTATGTCGTTGTTGATTTAGAGACGACAGGGAACTCCTGGAAAGATGGGAAGGATAAAATTACCCAAATTGCAGCTGTTGTAGTAGAAGATGGAGAGATATTGGAGATTTTTTCGTCTTTTGTTAACCCAAAGAGAGAGATCCCACCATTTATTACAGAATTAACAGGGATTGATGAAAGTCTTGTAAAACAAGCCCCGTTATTTCAAGATGTAGCCCCGATGATTGTTGAGCTATTACAAGGTGCGGCTTTCGTTGCGCATAATGTTCACTTTGATTGGAATTTTTTAAATGAAGAATTAAGGCAAGCTGGATATACAGAAATACATTGTCCGAAAATCGACACGGTTGAATTGGCTCAAATTCTTTTGCCGACAGCCGATAGTTATAAATTACGTGATTTAGCTAAGAAGCATGAACTAGAGCACGATCAACCGCATCGTGCGGATAGTGATGCTCTTGCAACAGCGGAATTATTTTTACAATTTTTAAATGAAATTGAAAAGTTACCACTTGTCACGTTGCAATCGCTTTATGAATTAAGTGATGTGTTCCAAAGCGATATAGCTGATGTGCTTTCTGAAAATATTTTAAAGAAAGTAATGCACGGTAAAGAAGATATAGCGGAGTATGAAATACATCGAAATATTGCGCTGAAAAAGCGGAACTATTCCTTAAACCTTGGAGAAACGTGTTCATCAAAGTTTGATGCTTTCTTGAATAAAACGATGGATAAATTGGAATCACATATGCCAAAGTTTGAAAGAAGAGAAAGTCAACAACTGATGATGAAAGAGATATATACGGCGTTAAGAGATTCTCGTTTTTCACTAATTGAAGCGGGTACAGGAACAGGAAAGACTCTTGCTTATTTGCTTCCTAGTCTTTATTTTGCAAAGAGAAAAGAAGAACCTGTCATTATAAGTACACAAACGGTACAACTCCAACAACAAATATTAGAAAAAGAAATTCCGTTATTACAAAAAATAATGCCATTTTCATTTGAGGCAGCTCTTCTAAAAGGAAGAAAGCATTATTTATGCTTACATAAATTTGAGTATGCTTTGCAAGAGGAAGAAAAAAATTATGATATGGCACTTACGAAGGCGAAGATTTTAGTTTGGCTATTGCAAACTGAAACAGGTGATCGAGACGAATTAAATATTCCTGAGGGCGGAAAGTTACTTTGGAATCGTATTTGTAGCGATGCGTATAGTCCAGGCGGTATGCAAAGTAATTGGTTTAGTCGTTGTTTTTATCAGCGAGCGAAGAATAAAGCTTTATTTGCAGATATCGTTATTACAAATCATGCGTTATTATTTCAAGATTTTTCAAGTGAAGAACCGTTGTTTGCTTCATGCGAACATATTATTTTTGATGAAGCTCACCATATTGAAGAAGCTGCGAGTAGAACATTGGGTGAACAGTTCTCTTGTATGTATTTTCAATTGGTTATATCTCGTCTTGGGACGCTAGAAACAGAAGATGTACTCTCCAAAGTATATAAAATGATGAAAAAATCAGAGCAAGCATCTCGTTCAACTTTCCGTATGATAAGTTATAGTTTGAAGGAACTTAAGTTTGATGCGGATGAACTCTTCCAAATGTTACGTACTTTTATATTTAAACAAACAAAGCAAGAGCAAGGAACGAATAATATGCCGCTCATCTATAGGTATAACGCAGAACTAGAAAAAGGTAAGTTGTGGGATAGTATCGTCGAATTAACAAATCGTTTTATATATGAATTAAGAAGGGTAGTAACTGCTCTTGAGAAGCAAGTGGATATATTGCAAAGTAAGTTAGAATGGGAGATGCATGTTGTAACAGGTGAATTTATGCATTTAATTGAGTTGCTGAGAAAGATGGCAGAATCATTACAGTTACTCGTATTAGAAAAGAATTCGTATGTAACTTGGATGGAGACTGAAACGAAAGGGACGATTCATTCAACAGTTCTATACGCACAGCCTATCCATATTGGTGAAAGATTTGCTGATGAATTTTTAACAGAAAAAAAGAGTGTTATTTTTACATCCGCAACACTAACAGTTAACGATACGTTTGATTATATAAAAGAGGAACTTGGTTTACATGATTTCGCTCCAAATACTTTAAAGGTTCCGTCACCATTTCGTTATGATGAACAGATGAAATTAATGGTTTCAACGGATGTACCTTTTATTAAGCAAGTAAGTAATGAGCGATATATTGAATCTGTATCGGAACATATTGCAAAGATAGCAAAAGCCACAAAAGGCAGAATGCTCGTTTTATTCACTTCGTATGAAATGTTAAAAGAAGCGTATGCGAATTTAAAAAATAATGATGAATTAGAGGGTTATTTATTACTCACCCAAAGTGTGAATAATAGAAGTCGAAGCCGCTTAATTCGAAAGTTTCAAGAGTTCGACAAATCAATTTTATTAGGGACGAGCAGTTTCTGGGAAGGAATAGATATTCCTGGAGATGCCTTAAGTTGTCTTGTTATAGTCCGTCTACCATTTACACCTCCTCATCAGCCGATGATGGAAGCGAAAGGTGAGTGGCTAAAAAATCAAGGTGAAGATGTATTCGCTAAATTAGCGCTCCCACAAGCAATATTACGTTTCAAACAAGGATTCGGCCGCTTAATTCGAACGAATACAGATACAGGAACGGTAGTAGTGTTAGATCGTCGTTTGACGAGTTCTTCCTATGGAAAACGATTTCTACAATCGATTCCTAACGTACCTCTTTATGAAGGACCATTAGAAGAATTGTTAGTACAATTAGAAGAACCATCAAATGAATAAAAATGGAAGAAAAATACGCCTGAAGTACTTATAAACTTCAGGCGTAAAAAATGTGGGTAGGAGGAATTTTATTTTTCTTACTTCTTGTATACAAAATGTGTTGGTTTTCGACTTGAAACCTTTTTTTGCTGTACATGTCCTGCTATAATAGATGGGTGATGAAGCAGGGGTTGTAAAGAATGTACTCTTATTGTAACCGCATTGCGTTCTTCTATAATTAGAAATTTTTGTGTAACGGAGGAGTTTTTTCATGGATAAGAAAATCGAAGTACTATCAACGACGCGTATTAAATATTCGTCGGATTTGTATAAAATTGTTGATAGTTTAAATCGTACGTTAAAAGAGCAGGACCTCATGTTCGGACTAGCATTAGACGAAAAAGATAAAGAAACAGCTGTATTTACGATTTACAGAACGTAGTGATACAATGAAAAAGTGGATCTTTGCAATCATTATTGTTACCGTTGCTAGCGGAATATATGGGGCGTATGTTTATAATAAAGCGATGGGAAAGAAAATTCCAAAAGAGTCGAAATTTGTAGAAATTGCTAAAGAAAAAGCAAAGCTTACAAAGGTGAAATCTGTTGATTATTACAACGGAAAATCTGCATATATAGTCGTGCAAGGTACAGATGAAAAGGGAGAACAACTTATCGTTTGGGTGCCTGAGAAAAAAGGGGATACTGTAGTAAGGAAAAAGAGCGAAGGTATTTCTGAAAAAGAGGCTATACAAAGAACAATAGAGCAAGTCGGCAATGAAAGTAAGGAATCAAAAAGTAAGCCGAAAGAGATTATGAAAGTGAAATTAGGCTTTGAAAATGATGTACCACTATGGGAAGTTACATATATTGATGATGACAATCGTTATAGTTATTACTATCTTGAATTTAAAGATGGAAAATTTTTAAGACGATATAGCATTGAAAAATAGATGTAGGGGGAACTACAAATGAAATTAGCAAAGCGAGTAGCTGCTTTAACACCGTCTTCAACTTTAGAAATTACAGCAAAGGCACAAGCATTAAAAGCAGAGGGTCATGATGTAATTGCATTAGGGGCAGGGGAACCTGACTTTAATACACCAGAGCATATTATGGATGCTGCACATAAAGCGATGTTAGAAGGGCATACGAAGTATACACCAACAGGTGGATTACAATCGTTAAAACAAGAAATTGTGAAGAAATTTACTCGCGATCAAGGTATTGCGTATGATCCATCTGAAATTATTGTATGTAATGGTGCAAAGCATGCATTATATACATTATTCCAAGTATTACTTGATGAGGGAGATGAAGTTATCATCCCAACTCCTTACTGGGTAAGCTATCCAGAGCAAGTAAAGCTTGCTGGCGGTAAGCCGGTTTATGTAGAAGGTTTAGAAGACAATGAGTACAAAATTACAGCAAAGCAGCTGCGTGAGGCAATTACAGAGAAAACGAAAGCAGTTATTATTAATTCACCGAGCAATCCAACAGGAATGATTTATAGCAAAGAAGAATTACAACAGCTTGGAGAAGTATGTTTAGAACATGATATTTTAATCGTTTCTGATGAAATTTATGAAAAATTAATTTATGGTGGCGTAGAATATACTTCAATTGCCCAGCTTTCTAATGCATTAAAAGAACAAACACTTATTATTAATGGTGTATCTAAATCTCATTCTATGACAGGATGGCGTATTGGATATGCTGCAGGAAATAAGCAGCTTATTAAAGCGATGACGAACTTAGCGAGTCATAGTACGTCAAACCCTACTTCAATCGCTCAATACGGCGCAATTGCGGCATACGCAGGCTCACAAGAACCTGTGGAAACAATGCGTCAAGCCTTTGAAGAGAGATTAAACATCATTTATGATAAATTAATCCAAATCCCTGGCTTTACTTGTATTAAACCGCAAGGTGCATTTTACTTATTTCCTAACGTAAAAGAAGCTGTAGCTTTATCAGGATATGCAACAGTTGATGATTGGGCAAAAGCTCTATTAGAAGAGGAAAAAGTGGCTCTTGTACCAGGTACAGGATTTGGCGCTCCAAATAATGTTCGTTTATCATATGCGACATCTCTTGAACAAGTAGAGAAAGCATTAGAGCGCATCCATACATTTATGAAAAGTAAAGTGCAAGCTTAATTTTATATTTCATTCATGTAATATAAAAAACCTCCCTATTAATGGGGAGGTTTTTTTGACGGATTGTGGCAAAAAGAAATAGCTAAAGGTGTGTTATACTAGAGAGCGAGGTGTTTGGTGATGAAAAAGAAAATGATGTTACAGTGGTTTGAGCAGGGAAGCATTGCAATTCCAAAATTGCTTATGATGCATTATAAAAAATTAGGTTTAAATGAGACGGAATTTATGGTTGTACTTCATGTACACACATTTTTAGAATCAGGTAATTCGTTTCCGACTCCTTCAGAGATTTCTGAACGGATGACGATAACGGAAATGAAATGTATGGAAGTAATTCAGACGTTGATTCAAAAAGGTTTTTTATCACTAGAAGGTGGACAAAGATCAGAAGCGATGATGTGCGAAAGTTATTCTTTACAACCGTTATGGGAAAAAATATTACATTTCTTAATGGATGAATCAATAGAGGAAGAGCAAAAAGAAAAAAAACAGCTACAAGTAAATTTATATACAGTATTTGAAAAAGAATTTGGAAGACCACTTTCGCCGTTCGAATGTGAAACGTTAGGGATGTGGGAGGACCAAGATCAACATCATCCAAATTTAATTCAAGCGGCTCTTAGAGAAGCTGTAATGAGTGGAAAACTAAATTTCCGATATATTGATCGTATTTTATTTGAGTGGAAAAAGAATGGAATTAAAACAGTAGATCAGGCTCAAAATCAAGGTCAAAAATTTAGAGCGAATCAACAAAGGGCACAGCAAATGACAAAACAAGAGACGAAATTTACTGGAAAAGTGCCTTTTTATAATTGGTTGGAGCAGTAATATAGGAGGAAAAATATGCTTAACAAAACGCAAATCCGTTATTGTTTAGACACAATGGCGGATATGTATCCAGAAGCACATTGTGAATTGGTTCATGATAATCCATTTGAACTTGTAATCGCGGTGGCGTTATCTGCACAATGTACGGATGTACTTGTAAATAAAGTGACAAGAAATTTATTTCAAAAATATAAAACACCAGAAGATTATTTAAGTGTATCTTTAGAAGAGTTACAACAAGATATACGTTCTATTGGGTTGTATAGAAATAAAGCAAAAAACATTCAAAAATTATGTCAGATGTTGCTGGATGATTACAATGGAAAAGTTCCAGAAGACCGTGACGAGTTGACGAAATTACCAGGAGTAGGGAGAAAAACAGCAAATGTTGTAGTTTCCGTAGCGTTTGGAATTCCGGCAATTGCTGTTGATACACATGTGGAGCGAGTGAGTAAACGATTAGCTATGTGTAGATGGAAAGACTCTGTGTTAGAAGTAGAAAAAACATTAATGAAGAAAGTACCGATGGATGAGTGGGGAGTTACACATCATCGTATGATTTTCTTTGGACGTTATCATTGTAAAGCACAACGACCGCAATGTGAGGAATGCAGACTGTTAGAAGTATGTCGTGAAGGAAAGAAGCGAATGAAGGTGAAATAAAGGATGGAACGAGTTATAGAAATACCGAAAGAATTTCACTGTTTACCATTTTTTAAAGAAAGTGTAAATTTAATTAAGTATCATACAGACAATTCTTTTGAAGAGATAATACAAAATACTTACTTTATATTTGATATTGAAAGACAGTATGAGCCATGGAAGGAAATTGAAAACAGCATTCCAGCGATGTTGAATGTATGGAAAAATAAGCATGAAGACATTGCTATACTGTTTCGAAATAGAAATAAGCAAGAGGCTGAGGGACCAATGATTCTTTTTGCAGCTCACTTGTTATCGGTTGTCTATTGGCTAAATGAACAACCTGTTCATAGTTTGAATGAAATGCAAATAAATACGAATAAATTAAAAGTGCAACCTGTTAATTTTATGGAAAGATATTCATTCATTATAAAGAAACCGAGTAATTATCATTCTTATATTCAATTAGCGCAGTTGTATATCGAAATAGAAAAGCTGTATGTAAAGAAAATGATAACAAAAAAGTAGTCCGCTTCTCGTTAAGAGAAACGGACTTCTTTTTTTGTATATTAGGACTCTGTTGTAACAACAGCACCGTCTGCGTGAGGTGTATCTCCTCCGGGATTTTGGTGTTGCTGTTCTTGTTGTTTCTTAGCCTCTTCTTCAGCTTTTTTCTTGGCCTCTTCTTCAGCTTTCTTCTTAGCTTCTTCTTCAGCTTTTTTCTTAGCTTCTTCTTCAGCTTTCCTTCTAGCTTCCTCATCAGCTTTCTTTTGAGCTTCTTCTTGCTGTTTACGTTGTTGTTCTTGCTGTTGCTGTTCTTGTTGTTTCTTAGCCTCTTCTTCAGCCTTTTTCTTAGCTTCGTCTTGTTTTACTTTATCTTCATTAGCCTTTTTCTGGGCTTCCTCATCAGCTTTTTTCTTAGCTTCTTCATCGGCCTTTTTCTTAGCCTCTTCTTCAGCTTTTTTTGCATCTGGAGTTCCGCCAGGCGCAGTGAAGGATGCACCAACTGCTGGGCTTGTGCCAGTACCTTTTTTCGCTATTACAGAGAAGCTGTAAGTAACACCTGGTTTAATACCACCAAGAGTAGCTGTCGTACCACTTATTGATAGGCTACCACTTGAACCGTCAGTTGCTTTATAGCTGGCTGCATATGCATCAACTTCTGCTGGTCCAGACCAGTTTAGTGTAACTGTGCTAGCGCCATCAAAAGTGACATTCAGACCACTAGGGGCATCTACTTTAATTTGTTTAATTGCATCTTTTTTCGCACCTTTTACGTATAACTCTCCGTTTATTTCTTGTACAGAAGAAGGACGTTCAAAGCGTGATTTATCTGTAGCGAATTTGCTCATCATTACTTGGAACATTTGCTGTGCAATTCTAGTGGAGCGATCGCTAACATAATTTTTTGGACCATCTTTTTCGTAACCGGTCCAAACAGCCATTGTGTATTGTGGCGTATATCCAGCAAACCAGCTATCTCTGTTTGCATCAGCTGGGATGTCATATTTTTGAAGAACTGATTCATCAAAGTTTTGTGTTCCTGTTTTACCTGCTACGTCAACACCTGAAACGTATGCTGTTGGACCTGTACCACCAGAACCAGGTTTTACTACGTCACGAAGAACGTCAGTAACCATATAAGCTGTATAGTCTTGCATTGCGCGATGTTCTTTCGGTTTAAAGCTTTTCTTTTTCCCGTCCGGGAAGGTTACTTCTTTTACGAAGTGTGGTTTATTATAGTTACCACTATTACCAAAGGTTGCATATGCACCTGCTACTTCTAATGGAGAACTATCGTTACTACCGATTGCTGTTGATTCGTAGACTTTTCCTTCTTTAAAGGTCATGCCTAAACCTTCAGCAAATTCTTTTGACTTATTAAGACCAACTGTTTGTGCTGTCTTTAAAGCTGGAATGTTTAATGACTTTTTCAAAGCTTCACGTAGTGAAACGTCACCTTTGTAACTCTTTGTTGCATTTTGTATTTTCTTACCATTGGAATACGTATACTCTGAGTCGTTTAATTGATGGTATGTAGACCATTGTAAATTTTCAATTGCCGGACCGTAGTCGAAAATTGGTTTCATTGTTGAACCAACTTGGCGTTTTAAATCAGTTGCCATATTATGACCTTTGAAAGTAGACTTACTTTCTTTACGTCCAGCACCAATTGCTCGAACTTCTCCAGACTGTGTATCCATAAATACGAATGAACCTTGGAATTGATCGTCCGGATACTTAATAAGATTGCCATCCATAATTTTGTCGGCGTAATCTTGAGCATCTTGATCAAGTGTTGTATGAATCGTTAAACCATCTGAACCGATATTTACATCAGGATATTCTTTTTCAACTTCTTTTACAACCGCATCTAAAAATGCTTGATACTTCATCTCAGTTACTTCTGAAGACGGTTGAAGGCCCTCAGTTACTGGAATCTTAACGGCGTTATTCATTTCTTCTTTTGTTATATAACCATGTCGATTCATTAATGATAATACGACATTACGACGATTTGTTGCTCGTTCAACATTTTCCTTTTTTGTTGGATCATAAATGTTTGGACCTTGGGGTAAACCAGCGAGCATAGCAGCTTCATGTAATTGCAAGTCTTTTAAATCTTTACCATAATATTTTTGCGCTGCTGTCGCAATACCGTATGAACGGTTACCTAAATTAATCTTATTTAAGTACATTTCTAAAATCTCATGTTTAGAGTATTGTTGCTCTAATTTGTAAGATAAGTACCATTCTTGCACTTTTCTTTTAGCAGTTTTGTCCATCGTTAGAAAGTAGTTTTTAACGACTTGCTGTGTAATCGTACTACCACCTTGGGAACCGAAACCACCAGTGACATTTTCCATAACTGCTTTTGTAGTTCGTTTAAAATCAATTCCATTATGATCATAGAAACGCGAATCCTCAGTTGCAAGAAATGCATTTTCAACTACTTTTGGAATTTGATCATAAGTAACATGTGTTCGTTTTTCAGCACCGTATTCATAGAAGAAATTTCCGTTTTTATCGAGAAACTTTGTTGATAAAGGATTAACAAGTTTGGATTTGTCTAATTTTGGAGCGTCCTTTACCATAACAAAGAAAGCGGAAACGCCGGCTACAAGACCAACGATACCAAGAAGTAGACAACCTATAAGGAATTTCTTGAAAAAGGAGCCTTTTTTCTTTGGTTTTTCTTCTTTATGTGTTTTTTTCTCTTGATTTTTCACATGATTTCGTTCTGTACGAGAACGATAATTATCTGACATTATACTTTCTCCTACCTTTCATTCTCTCCCCCAAAAGTCGAAAAAAGAGCCTTAGTGATGACTCTATCACGAAAAATAAACCATGTCTAGTACACGGATATAGTCAATCCGAGGGTGATAACCGCATGATAATAAGGATCCATGCTCTTCTATTTCTTCTTTCGTAATCGACTTGCGTCCACCAGTATTTTGACGATTCCAAAATGCAATAATATGTTTTGCATCTAGTAAATAAAATTCATCAAAAAGTGTAAATTTAATAATAACAAATGCAATTCCATTATGAGCAACCACTTGCTTCATATGTTCAATTTGATGAAGGTGGAAGTTTTGAAGTGGGAAACTAGTTTTATTTTTGGTTTCCTTTGCTTCAAAATCGATGTATTTCCCTTTGTATACACCGTTGTAATCTGTTGTAGAAGGTTGTTTAAAATACGCTTCTTTTACCACTGCAGCACTTCGAGCGGGGTAATCTACTTTTACAATTTGAAGAGGTGTAGGCTTTTTATGTACACATGCAATATTATGGGTTAAGTAATATTGATTTGTTTCATTCAATTCCTCTTCAAGGGACATACCTCTATTACTATAAGTATGTGTTTTTATAGGTGTTTTTTGAGGTTGTGAAGCTTGATTATACCTTTTTCCATTTGGGTAACGAATGGTCATAGTGTGTCCACCCCCAACTTGCTAAGAATTACTTACAAAGGTGATTATATCAAAAAATGAAAAAAGATGTGACCTTTTTGATGAAAGGTATGATGACTTATTTATGTTTACATGGAATGATTATATAAAAATTAAACAAAATCGAGAAAAAAATTTTTGTACAGAGGAAGAAAAAGCAATCATTCACAATATTAAAAAGAAAACAGAAATAGCTAATGTGGACAATATTTCTCGGACACAATCTTATCAAGAATATTATTTAAGAAATAGTGAAATCAGGTGGGCCTTTTTAGCGAGTATGGTTTCGAGAAATGCGGGCTGGAATATGACTGATTTAGAAGGGAGATATTATGCTACTGTTTTACCTAGAACGGTAAAAAAACATTTATTTCTTCTGTACGAACAGGCTAATTGGATTATTTTTTTAGATGCATTTCCTCAGCTATTATTGTATGAGGAAAGTAAGAAGAGACATGCACCTCTCTTTCATTTGTTGCAATACTTCAATGTATCAATTTTTATGGAAAAAGAATGGTTACTTTTCTGGGAAAGAAGAGATATGAATAGACTTATGACAGCGCTTATTATAAATGAACAAAATAAAATTCAAAAACCAGTCATTGAGAACACATATTTTAAAAAACATGTATTCCATACTGCGCTTTTTAAAGTACAAGAAAGACTTCATATTAGTGCAGTTATCTTCCCAACAATTGAAGGGAGAATGTATGGGTTTTCGGTTTATCAATTTGAAACGTTACAAAAGCGTATAGAACTAGGAAAAAAATTAGCATGGTTATTGTTTCATCCAATTTATAATGGTTCGTTTTATAAGTTTGCACTGCAAACTACACATACTGGGTCTAGAGAAGATTATGAAGTTTACGCAAAGGAAACTCGAAAGTCTTATACGCCAACACTTAGAGATATTTATCCTGTTATTTTACATGAAGAAATAAAAATGAGAGATTGGTTTTGTGCAAATATGAAAATGAATGTGCTATTTGTACTTGAAGAACCTAAAGGGGAAGTTAATATAACAGAATGGTATAGAAGAAAGAGAGAACAAATCTATAGGCTATCTATCGTAAACCGTTTTGCTAAAAGAATCGATGAGTTCATGATATAATAAAAAAGAAGTCCCGTCTTCCATTTTGAAGACGGGACTTCTTAATTTGAAAAAATCCTGCTATGCGTGCTACAACTTTAATTTCAAAACGTAATGCTAGTAGGAGATTAAGGATGATTTGAAATTTAAATGTTCGTAATAAAGTCTCGCTTTATGTAGCAGGGAAGTTTGGACCATCTAGCTTTGGATTGCCAGTCTCGGGTTTATTTTGTTGTTTGTTTTGGTTTTTCTTTTTTTCATTTTTGTTCTTTGCCATTGTAATACACCTCCTTTTTGTATTGTTACCATTTCTATAAATGACATACGAAATGATTTCTTTGACGAATAACAACTAGTTTTGTCATGTGGGCAGGAGTGGTGAATCATTCGGCGAAATTACATGACAAAGGAAAAGCAAAGAAGGAGGCGTTTTGTATATGGCGATGGTTCAGAAAGAAGATGTAATGAAAAAAATGGATCAAATGTTAAGTTCTCTCGATTTGCTGGAAATGAATATAGGGATTAGAATGAATCATGCGTTAAAGGATGCGAGTGAAAAAATATGTAATAAGATAGAAATAACAGAAATGCATATTGAACATATGGAAAATAAATTAGTGCATCACGAAGAAAAAGGGAATTGGGTGAAGACATTTCAAAACGTCGTAGTGAGTGCATAATAAGGTGGGAAAGAAATGAAGAATGAAGCATTAATACAGTCTTCAGAAAAACTCATGCAGTATAATAATGAAGCGAATGTAAAAAAAAGAGAACTAACTGAATACGACTTTTATAAGGATATGAAACCGTTTGTAGATATAGTAGATGAGGAATTAAAGAAGTGGAAAGAACTAGCTTATAAGTGGATTAAAGAAGAAAAGCCAAAGTATATACATGTACAGCAAATTGATCAAGTATACGATAATTTACAAACGAATGTGTTGCAATGCTTTGTAAATAAAGGTAAAGGTAAACGATTCTTTGAAACACACCAAGCCATTTCGTATACTTTGCAAAATATAGTTGAGCAATGTAAATAACAAGAGGGAGAGCCCTCTTGTTATTTTTATGCTTCTGTCATTGTTGTAGGTTTTGTTGCGCCGTTTATTTCTAATTCTTTTATTAATGTTCGATAATCTGATATGCATATTTTTCCTTCGAGATACCAATGTCTCGCAAAGTCTAATAATTCATTTGCATTCTCTGTGCAATACCCCTTTTTTTGAGAAAACGCTTGTTTTAAATCCCCTAATACCATGTTGATTCCTCCCCCATGAGAATCTTCTTCTTAATTATCATAGCATGGAAGGGTTTTCTTTTTTAATTTTTTAAAAATTTAAACTTCCGACAAAAATAGACATATATTCCATCACACATATTATTTTATAGGTACATATTATATATGTAGAAACTTATGTGAAGGAGGAGAGAATGCATGTTTCAACAACCTAACGTATATCAGCAAACGAATCCATATGCACAGCAAAATATGTACCAATATAATACGGATACATATTTACGGTATAATATGTATCCTTTCGAGCCTTATTATGGAAATCAAAATTATTATCAACCGTTTGAAGTGTCCTTTATGAATCAAGCTCAACAACCACAACAGCAGCAACCTTATGTGAATCAAGCTCAACAACCACAACAGCAGCAACCTTATGTGAATCAAGCTCAACAACCACAACAGCAGCAACCTTATGTGAATCAAGCTCAACAACCACAACAGCAGCAACCTTATGTGAGTCAAGTTCAACAACCACAACAGCAGCAGCCTTATATGAATTCGCAATATTATATGCCACCACCATCGCCGTATGCTAATCAACAAGCGATGTTTTATCCACCAAAACAACCGTACCCGACGCAGGGTAAGCAAAAGCAACAACAGCCAAGTCAGTTTTCTAGTTTTGTTTCTCAATTTAAAACATCAGATGGGAACTATGATGTAAATAAAATGATGAATACAGCTGGACAAATGATGAATGCGATGAATCAAGTGACAGGTATTGTAAAGCAAGTTGGAGGCTTTTTTGGTAAGTGATGTTGAAGGATTGTCTATAAAAATAATGTAAATGAAATAAAGGACTAGACAAATTTCCTTGTAATAAATGGGTATATATAACAAACGGCTTTCTCTCTTTTCTCATACTGTAAAGTGTAATCAGATTTTTTTAACGAGAGAGGAGAGAAAAACTATGCATCATTGTCATCCTTGCTTTGGAGGGCATAAGCCTACAGGACCTATTTGTACGACTGCTCCTGTCATTCATCCGACGAAACAATGCGTAACACACTCTTTTTCAACAACGGTGGTGCCACACATTTTCCCAACACATACAACACATGTACATCATCAACAAATTAAAAACCAAAACTTCTTCCCACAAACAAATTCAAATGTAAATGTTGTGGACCCAATCGACCCAGGATTCGGCGGCGGATGTGGACCGTGTGGCCATGGTCATCATCATCACCACCACGGTCATCAAATATCTCCATTTGGGCCAGGACCGAATGTATCACCGTTTGGACCAGGACCAAATGTATCACCGTTTTTACCAAACAATGTATCACCAGTAGGTCCAAATATCGGACCAAACGTTGGTGGAATATTTAAAAAGTAAATGATATGTTAGAACTAGCGAAATGCTAGTTCTTTTTTTGTAATTGGAGTGTTGATATGAAAGTTATTGCAGTAACAGGATATAAGCCATTTGAACTTGGAATATTTAAAAATGATCATCCAGGGGTGGAGTGTATAAAGAAAGCGTTACACCGTAAATTAACCAATTTTGTAGAAGATGGTTTAGAGTGGGTTATAATAAGTGGCCAATTAGGTGTAGAATTATGGGCTGCTGAAGTTGTTTTTGAAATTCAAGTAGAATATCCAGATTTAAAATTAGCGGTATTCACTCCGTTTTTAGAACAAGAAGAAAATTGGAAAGAAGATAATCGTGAATATTACGAATTTATCCTTTCTCAAGCAGACCATGTTGATAGTATCACGAAACGGAAGTATGAAAGTCCAGAGCAATTTAAATTAAAAAATCAATTTTTTATTGAAAAAAGTGATGCGCTTTTAGCGGTATACGATGAAGAAAAACCAGGAAGTCCCAAATATATTGTAGAAGCAGCAAAGAAAAAAGGAGAAATAGAAAATTATCACAGTTATTTCATTCTTTTTTCTGATTTACAAGATATAATAGAAGAGGAACAGTGGAATAATGCAGAGTAAATATGTAATATAGTACTCGTATATATGATTGACAAAAAGCATTGTTTCTGAAAAAATTTAGTTAATGAAAGTTTTGGTAAAAATTTGAGGTGAAGAAAATGATTTCGGATAAAATTAAATTAACAGCGAAAGATATTTTAGAAAAAGAATTTAAAACAGGTATGAGAGGTTATCAGCAAGAAGAAGTAGACAAGTTTCTTGATATGATCATTAAAGACTATGAAGCTTTCCACAAAGAGTTTGAGCAATTAAAGCAACAAAATGCTCGTTTAAAGCGTGAATTAGAGGAACAAAAACTAGCAGTAACGCAAGTTCCACAACAACCTGTACAAACACCAGTTGCACAACCAGTTTATAACAACACGAATACGGATATTTTAAAACGCTTATCTAACTTAGAAAAAGCTGTATTTGGAAGTAAGTTATACGAATGATGTAAGGTGGGAAAAGGTTTAAGCATTTTACATAGAAAAAAACGTTGCAAAATCTTTTTGTTTCCACTATACTAATGGATGTCATAACGTTTGGGTAATCGCTGCAACGCCAACGTTGTAGAGGAAAGTCCATGCTCGCACGGCCTGAGATGGCTGTAGTGTTCGTGCCTAGCCAATTCATAAGCTAGGGTATTCTGGCTGTAAGGCTGGTTTAACGGCAGGGAAAAAACCTAAGTCCTTTCGGATATGGTTTGACTACCTTTAAAGTGCCACAGTGACGAAGTCCTTGAAGAAATGATAGGAGTGGAACGAGGTAAACCCCACGAGCGAGAAACCCAAATAATGGTAGGGGAATCTTTTCCAAGGAAATGAACGACGGGAAAGGACAGGTTTTATAACCTGTAGATAGATGATTGCCACCGGAGTACGAGGCGTGGGCCGTTTGTAGTACAAAGGAACAGAACATGGCTTACAGAACGTTATGAACCAACTATGAAATAACTCAGCTCTCCTTTGTTAGAGGAGGGCTTTTTATTTGTATGAAGTTATAAAGTATGAGTTAAAATGGTTAATGAGAAAATTTTTCGTAAAATGTAATGATTAATAGGACCAATTGCTATTAATTATTGTTTGAATATACATAAGAGGTGAATGCAAATGGGAAAAGTTACTTTAATTGCAACAGCGGCAATGGGTATTGAAGCGTTAGTTGCCCGAGAAGTTCGCGATCTTGGTTATGAATGTCAAGTAGAAAACAGCAAAGTAACATTTGAAGCAGATGAAAAGGCGATTTGTCGCACGAATTTATGGTTACGTACTGCGGACCGTGTAAAAATTAAAGTTGGCGAATTTAAAGCAACAACATTTGATGAGCTATTTGAAAAAACGAAAGCATTAAACTGGGGAGATTATATTCCAGAGAATGGCGAATTCCCTGTTATCGGTAAATCTTTAAAATCTGAATTATTCAGTGTTTCGGATTGCCAACGTATCGTTAAAAAAGCTGTCGTTGAAAAATTAAAAACAACATATAAACGTACAACTTGGTTTGAAGAAGATGGTCCGTTATTCCGTATCGAGATTGCAATGCTCAAGGATATTGCAACATTAACAATTGATGCGAGCGGTGTTGGACTTCATAAACGTGGATACCGTATGGATCAAGGGGAAGCTCCGTTAAAAGAAACATTAGCTGCCTCTTTAATTAAATTAACAAACTGGAAGCCAGATCGTCCATTTGTTGATCCATTCTGTGGATCAGGTACAATTCCGATTGAAGCAGCATTAATTGGACAAAACATTGCACCAGGATTTAACCGTGGTTTCGCATCTGACGAGTGGGGCTGGGTAGGTAAACAAAACTGGCGTGAAGCTCGTCAAGAAGCTGAAGATTTAGCGAACTATGATCAACGATTACAAATCATTGGATCGGATATTGATCATCGTATGATTCGAGTTGCTCAAGATAACGCAGAAGAAGTAGGCTTAGGTGATTTAATTACATTTAAACAAATGCAAGTAAAAGATTTCACAACAAAAGAGGATTATGGCTACGTTGTAACGAATCCTCCATACGGAGAACGTTTAAGTGAAAAAGCACTCGTTGAACAACTGTATAAAGAAATGGGACAAGTATTCCGCCCATTAGATACATGGTCAGCGTATGTATTAACAAGCTATGAAGCATTTGAGAAGTGTTACGGAAAAGATGCGTCGAAGAAGCGTAAACTGTTTAACGGATTTATCCGTACAGATTACTACCAATACTTCGGAAAACGTCCACCGCGTAATTCATAGTATAAAACTCCTCCAGCGCGCATATACTGGCTATTATGTAATGCGTAAAGGAGGAAGTGATATGGATAATTTCCAATTATCAATGATTCAAAAAGCTATTCACCGTACGTATGATGAGCTCGGAAAAGAAGTGGATAGTCAAGATGCGATTGTAGATGAAATACAAAAAGCACAAGAAGAATATTTGTCAGCTCTTTCACATGAAACAGCGATTGATAAAAGGTATTTAAAGTCATTAATATAGAAGAAAATTTTCCTTTTTCGAAAGGAAAATTTTTTTTCGTGTATTTATATGTATGGCAACAGGGGAAAGTAGCTGCACACATATGAGTAGCGGTTACTATATCTTTTTATAGAAAAACTTTTTGGTTGGAGGCTAAGGATGTTTACTGAGAAGAGATTACCATTTGAAGTAGGAAAACAAGACAATTTTTATGATAAGTTGAATGAGTGGATTGGAGATGTGTTTTACGACATCCTTCCGGAAAAAGGTTTTGAAGAGCGTGATGAACAAATTTTTATGGCGTTTCAATTAGAGCGTGCTTTCCAAGAAAAGAAAGTTATGTTCGCAGAAGCGGGTGTAGGAACAGGGAAAACTATTGTATATCTTCTATATGCAATTTGCTATGCGCGTTATACTGGAAAACCAGCTATTATTGCTTGTGCAGATGAAACGTTAATTGAGCAGCTTGTGAAAGAAGAAGGAGACATTGCGAAATTATCTGAAGCGTTAGGCTTATCTGTAGATGTACGACTTGCGAAATCAATGGATAATTATTTATGTTTACGTAAGCTTGAAGATGTTATGAGTGGACGAGCTCCAGAAGTAATTGAAGACGTATATTATGAATTACCACAATTCGTATTTGATCATGGTACGATGCAAAACTTTACTCACTATGGTGACCGAAAAGAATTTCCACTATTAAATGACGAAGAATGGTCAAAAGTAAATTGGGATTACTTCCAAGATTGCTTCACTTGTGATTCTCGTCATCGTTGCGGTCAAACTCTTTCACGTGAACATTATCGTAAAGCAGCAGATTTAATTATTTGTTCTCAAGATTTTTATATGGATCATATTTGGACGTACGATGCTCGAAAGCGTGAAGGACAAATTCCATTATTACCAGAAAGTAGTTGTGTTGTATTCGATGAAGGACATCTTGTAGAATATGCAGCTCAAAAAGCTTTAACATATCGTTTAAAGCAAACGATGATGGAGCAACTTTTAACGAGATTATTACAAAACGATATTCGTGAAGAGTTTGCACATTTAGTAGAAGAAACAATTTGGCAAACAGAGCGATTCTTTGATGTGTTACAAGAAAACAAAAAAGAAATTGCCGGTTCTGATCGTTTAGAAATTACTGTGACAGAAAAAGTAACAGCTGAAGCGAAACGACTTTATGCGAAAATTGGTGAAGTCGGTGATGCATTAGTATTTGAAAGTGAAATGCATACAGTAAACACGTATGACTTAAATATCGTTGATGAACATTTAGATGTATTAGAGCATTCACTTCGTCTGTTCATGCATGAGAAAAATGTAATTACATGGGGTGAAGAAGGTGATGGAGCCTTCACGTTAGTGATTATGCCACGTGCAGTAGAAGAAGTATTACAAGAGAAAGTATTCTCGAAGAAAATTCCGTATATTTTCTCGTCTGCTACATTATCTAATAACGATTCATTCGCATTTACAGCAAATAGCCTAGGGGTAAAAGATTACTTATCATTCTCAGTTGCCTCACCGTTTGATTATGAGGAGCAAATGGCAGTAAACTTACTATCGCATACGAAAGAAAATGAATGGGAAAGAAAGTGCCAATATACACTTGAAAATATACAGAAAACAAATGGACGTACACTTGTATTATTCCGTACAACACAAGAACTTGCAGCGTTTAAAGAATATGTAAGTAAAGAACAAATGTCAGTTCCGTTCTTATATGAAGGGGATCAAGAAATTAGTCAGCTCGTTTCTCGTTTCCAAAATGAAGAAGAGACTGTACTTTGTGCCGTTCATTTATGGGAAGGTTTAGACATTCCTGGTTCATCATTATCACATGTTATCATTTGGTCATTACCATTCCCTCCAAACGATCCTGTGTTTGAGGCGAAGCGTAAACATGTAAATGATCCATTCTGGGATGTAGATGTACCGTATATGATTTTACGTCTTCGTCAAGGGATTGGCCGTTTAATTCGTACGAGCGACGATAAAGGTGCTATATCAATCTTCTTATCTGATACAGAAGATGAGAAAGTGATAGAAGCGGTGAAAAACGTACTACCAGTAGAAGGTAAAGAATTATAAGGAGAAAGCTTGGCGCTTGCCAAGCTTTTTTTCTATTATAAAAGGAAATTAGATTTTCATGTCGAATTAAGTTTGAGGTAGAAAAAGGAGGTTTTTATACAATGACAGTAGCTACATATGAAGTAGAAAAGCAATTTTTAACATACGTGAAGAAGATACAAAATTACGGAGAAGCATTAAGCTTAATGTTTTGGGACTTGAGAACAGGGGCGCCTAAAAAAGGTGTAGACCAGCGTTCAGAAGTAATTGGCATGCTTTCATCAGAAGTATTTGCCATGTCGACTTCAGATGAGATGGGGAACTATTTAACAGAGCTTGAAGCTTTAATACGTGAAGATAAACTTTCTGAAACGACGAAGAAAATGGTTGAAGAGTGTCGTAAAGAATATGATAGAAATAAGAAAATTCCACAAGCGGAATACGAAGCGTATGTGAAATTAGAAGCGAAAGCAGAGAGTGTGTGGGAAGAAGCTCGTGAAAAATCTGATTTCGAAATGTTCCGCCCGTACTTAGAAAAAATTGTTGAATTTAAAAAGAAATTTATTACATATTGGGGTTACGAAACATATAAATACAATACATTATTAGACATGTATGAGCCAGGTATTACAGTAGAAGTTTTAGATCACGTATTTGGTCAACTTCGTGAGCGCATCGTACCGCTTGTAAAAGAAATCTCTGAGTCTAAAAAAGGATTAAAAACAAGTGCTTTATCGGAAAAATTTTCAAAAGAAAAACAAAAGAACTTTACATTAGAACTATTAAAGCAATTGAATTATGACTTTGAGGCAGGCCGTCTTGATGAAACAGTACATCCATTCGAGATTACTTTAAATAGAGGGGATGTTCGTATTACGACACGCTATGACGAAAAGGATTTCCGCATGGCTGTGTTTGGAACAATTCATGAATGTGGTCATGCTGTATATGAACAAAATATTGCAGAGAAATTTGAAGGTACACCGTTATGTAGTGGAACATCTATGGGTATTCATGAGTCACAATCGTTATTCTTTGAGAACTTTATCGGCCGTAATAAATCATTCTGGAAGAAAAATTATGATTTATTAAAAGAGTATAGCAATGGTCAATTTGATGATATGTCAGTCGATGAATTTTATGATGCAATTAACGAATCGAAGCCGTCATTCATTCGTATAGAAGCAGATGAGCTTACATACCCGCTTCATGTTATGGTGCGTTATGAATTAGAGAAAGAATTATTTGATGGTACATTACAAGTGAAGGACTTACCAGCAGCTTGGAATGATAAGATGGAAGCATATTTAGGAATTCGTCCGGAAAATGATGCGCAAGGTGTATTGCAAGATGTTCACTGGGCTGGTGGCTCATTTGGATACTTCCCATCTTATGCGCTTGGTTACATGTATGCAGCACAATTTAAGCAAAGAATGTTAAAAGACATTCCGAACTTTGATGCATTGTTAGAAGAAGGAAACGTAACACCAATTCGTGAATGGTTAACAGAACATATTCACCAGTATGGTAAAACGAAAAAGCCACTTGAAATTTTAGAAGATGTAACAGGCGAAGGGTTAAATGCAAATTACTTAGCGGATTATTTAGAAGTGAAGTATAAAGGAATTTATGAGTTATAAAAAAGAGCTGCTTACTTGCAGCTTTTTTTATAGGGGGATAGAAGATGGTTTATACATATACAGTAATGACGCAAGAAGAGGCGGAAGAGATTGCATATAACTGGCATTATAAAGGGGAATATTCCTTTTACGATATAGAGGCAGATGAAGAAGATTTAGATGAGTTTTTACATGATGAGAGTAGAGGGAATCATACATTTTCTGTGAAGGAAAATGGCATTCTCATTGGTTTTTTTACTGTTTGTAAAATGAATGATAGAACGGTTGAGATTGGACTTGGAATGAGGCCTGATATAACTGGAAATGGATTTGGTTTACAGTTCGTGAATGCTGGACTAGCTTTTAGCAAAGAAAAATACGGATGCAAATATATAACACTATCAGTAGCGACATTTAATGAGAGAGCGATAAAAGTGTATAAAAGGGTGGGGTTTGAAGCGGTTGGAACGTTTATACAGAAAACAAATGGTGGTTGTTTTGAGTTCTTGAAAATGAACTATATATGTAAACGTGATTAAAAAACAGAGGATCTTCTGTTTTTTTATTTTGATTTAGAAATATATGATACATATTGTTTACTTGTTGTAATTGAGAGTTTTGAAATTTCGGTAGAGGGTGTGTATGATAGAAGTTTAGTAGCAAATAGTAGGTTTAGCAAGGAAAGGTAGAGGTAGTATGATTACAATTAAAACGAAAAATGAAATAGATTTGATGCATGAATCTGGAAAATTACTTGCTTCATGTCATAAAGAAATTGCGAAAATGATAAAGCCAGGTATAACGACACAAGAGATTGATACGTTTGTTGAAATGTATTTAAAAAAGCATGGTGCCACATCTGAACAGAAAGGTTACAACGGGTATCCATATGCGATATGTGCATCTGTAAACGATGAAATGTGTCATGCGTTTCCAGCCGATGTTCCTTTAACTGAGGGTAATATTGTAACAATTGACACGGTAGTAAACTTAAATGGGGGTCTTTCAGATTCTGCTTGGACGTATAGAGTTGGAAAAGTTTCTGATGAAGCAGAAAAGTTGTTGTTAGTAGCTGAGAATGCTTTGTATAAAGGGATTGATCAGGCGGTAATTGGTAATCATGTAGGAGACATTGGCTATGCAATTGAAAGTTATGTAACAAATGAAGGTTTTTCTGTCGCAAGAGACTTTACGGGACATGGGATTGGTAAAGAGATTCATGAAGAACCAGCAATTTTTCATTTTGGGAAACAAGGACAAGGACCTCAGTTACAAGAAGGAATGGTAATTACAATTGAACCGATTGTAAATATAGGTATGCGATATTCTAAAGTAGATTTAAATGGGTGGACTGTACGAACGATGGACGGGAAATTATCAGCTCAATATGAGCATACAATTGCGATTACAAAAGATGGGCCAATCATTTTAACGAAGTTGTAATTGGGAATGAAAGAGTTTGCAAAACTCGAACAAAAATAGTGGTTTTTAAAAATTTGTACGTGTTTTTTTGATAAATGCTTTTCAAAGCATAAAAAGTACGTTATAATCCTTCTATAAAATAAATAGTTAGCTACACTCATATAATCGCGGGGATATGGCCTGCAAGTTTCTACCGAAGTACCGTAAATACTTTGACTATGAGTGAGGACGAATATAATTGCTTGTTTAGCATTCTTTTTTTGCGAAACTCCAAAAGCGCGTCTCTCACTTGTAACGAGTGGTGGCGGCTTTTGGAGTTTTTTTATTGCATAAGAGGGGGAACAAACATGAAAGTATTACAAGAAAAGATTTTGAACGAAGGAAAGGTTTTATCTGGTGACGTATTAAAGGTAGATGCTTTTTTAAATCATCAAATTGATCCAGTACTTATGCAAGAAATCGGAAAAGAATTTGCTAAACGTTTTAAAGAAGAGAACATTACAAAAATCGTGACGATTGAATCTTCAGGCATTGCACCAGCGGTTATGGCTGCATTAGAGCTTGGTGTAAAAGTAATTTTTGCACGAAAACGTAAATCGTTAACGTTACAAGATAATATGTACGTTGCAAACGTATATTCATTTACAAAACAAGAAACAAATGAAATTTCATTATCTCGAAATCATATCGATGAAAATGATCGTGTATTAATCATCGATGACTTTTTAGCAAACGGTCAGGCTGCTTTAGGTTTAATGAGTTTAGTAGAGCAAGCTGGAGCGAGTATTGCAGGAATTGGAATTGTTATTGAAAAAGCATTTCAAGATGGAGGAAAGAAGCTTCGTGAACAAGGCGTTCGTGTTGAATCACTAGCAGAAATTGCATCACTTGATAACGGCACAGTTACATTTGTACAGCAAGAAACTGCGGAGGTGAAATAAACGATGAAGCAGCATCCATTTAAAATTGCATCGCTTGGTATGCAGCATATGCTTGCAATGTATGCTGGAGCAATTATCGTTCCGCTTATTGTGGGCGGTGGACTTGGTTTGAATCAAAAAGAGTTAACATATTTAGTCTCAATTGATTTATTAATGTGCGGCGTTGCGACAATTTTACAAGCATTATCAAATCGCTTTTTCGGTATTGGGCTTCCAGTTGTGCTTGGTTGTACATTTACAGCGGTTGGACCGATGATTGCAATCGGGAAACAATACGGCGTGTCTTCTATTTATGGAGCAATTATTGCTGCCGGGTTATTCGTTGTTATTTTTGCAAAATTATTTGGAAAGCTTGTAAAACTGTTTCCCCCTGTTGTAACAGGATCTGTCGTTACAGTAATTGGAGTTACACTTGTTCCAGCTGCTATTAATGATATGGCTGGCGGAGTAGGAAGCAAAGATTTCGGAAGTCTTGAAAACTTAGCGTTAGCATTTGGTGTGTTACTATTTATCATCATTATGTATCGTTTCTTCGACGGATTTATTCGTTCAATCTCTATTTTGCTAGGTTTATTGTTCGGTACAATCGTTGCAGCATTTATGGGGAAAGTAAGCTTGCAAGCAGTTGGAGAAGCAGATTGGTTCCATGGTATTCAGCCATTTTACTTCGGTACACCAACATTTGAATTGACGCCAATTATTACGATGATTTTAGTTGCTTGCGTAGGGATTGTAGAAGCAACAGGTGTATACTTTGCATTATCTGATATTTGCAATAAAAAGATTGGTGAAAAAGAATTAACAAAAGGCTATCGAGCAGAAGGATTAGCGATGGTGTTAGGTGGTATTTTCAACGCGTTCCCATATACAACATATTCTCAAAACGTAGGGCTTGTTCAATTAACTGGAGTAAGAAATCGCGTTATTATTTATACTTGTGGTGGTATGTTAATCGTTCTTGGATTCATTCCAAAAATCGCAGCTATTACAACGATCATTCCGAAATCAGTACTGGGCGGTGCGATGTTAGCAATGTTCGGTATGGTAATGGCATATGGTATTAAAATGTTAAGTAGCGTTGATTTTGGTAAACAAGAAAATTTATTAATCGTTGCATGTTCTGTCGGAATCGGACTTGGAGTTACAGTCGTTCCTACTTTATTCTCACAACTTCCTGAAAATATTCGTATTTTAACAGATAACGGAATTGTACTTGGAAGTGCGTCAGCAGTACTTTTAAATATCGTATTTAATATGGTGCCGCAGCGTAAAGTGAAAATAAAAGAAGAGCCGGTGTCTATGCAAAGTGCGGTAAGAGAAGCGTAAAAAAGCAAGGTCTCATTATGAGACCTTGCTTTTCTTTTTAAGTGGCATCATTTTTCCGTACGTACCAAGACGCCAAATGTACTCAAGTGGCCCGTATTGATAATGTGAAAGCCACCAGCGGCTAATAAAGATTTGTAACGTGTAGAAACTAATGCAGAATATTGGTCCAACCCATAATGGAGCAGGATAATAATTTTTAAGGAATAGACCAAATACAAGTAATGTAACAATTGTATGCGAGATGTAATTTGTTAATGCCATTCGTCCAACGTATTGGAATGGACGTAATAACGTTTGCCATTTTTCTTTTTGTAATAAACGCATTAGCGTGAAAATGTAGAATATGAATAACGTTTTTCCGCTAAACATTGTAAAGACCTGCATATAAATTGGTTCATAAAATGGTTTTGATAAGAAGTAACGGACCATGAAGAACCACATTGGTAATGTTAAAAGGAACATAATAATTTGCCATTTTTTAAGTTTTAGATCTAACTCTTTCGTGCGGCGGAAAATATCCTTTTTGCCGGCGTATAAACCAAGCAAAAATAGCCCAACTGTTTCTGGAAGCATAAGTAAATTTAATCCAATTCCATCAGCGTAAAATGCATGGAAACGATTTTGTATTTGTGACAGCCAATCTTCTAATGGCATGATAGGTAAGGAAAAACCTAGCTCTTCCTTTGGTACCAATGCAACTGTAATACCAGCCATTAGCATAATGAATTGAAAAATACTCAATAAAACGATAGCCCATATTAAAATAGTACGAGGTTCTCTCTTATAAAATAAAAATAAGAAAAATCCAGCAATCGCATAAGTATGTAAAATGTCTCCGTCCCATAAAAGAACGTAATGTAAGAAACCGAATAATAATAAAATAAGTAAGCGGCGAACAAATAAAATTTTCGGATGATCTGTTTTTGCTTCAGCACGACTCATAAAAATGTAAAAGCCTAGGCCAAATAAAAACGAAAAGATAGTATAAAACTTTGTTTGAATAAACATATCGTAAAATAGACGGATATAGCTATCTAGCCCTTCATAAACTCCTGAAATATCACGTGAGTCAATCCCAGCGATAACAGGCCAGTTCACAAGAAAAATACCTAGTACAGCTATTCCTCTAATAATATCGATGGAGTGTATCCTCTCGCCTTGTGAAATATTTTGTGTCATTATTTTCCTCCCTGTTAAGTAATTCCCTTTTATTATACAAAATGTAAGATGGAGGGTATAGGGTGGATTTCCATTTTTTTTAACTATTAAGTTATGTAAGATGCGATATAATAAGAGGGCACAACAAGTTTTAACCTTTTTCAAAACAGGCAGTAAAGCTCCTTCTTATAAGGAGCTTTCTTTATGAAAAGTGTTGATAATGATTCTCTTTAATGATAAAATATATTTAAAATTGATAATCATTATCAAAAAGGTTGGTGTGTAAGTATGGTATATGCATTAGTAGCAGGTACAGTCGCTGTATATGCAGTTATTGCGAAGTATGTTTTAAATGGAGTAGGAACAGCAAAATGAGTGATATGACATAAAATCCCTTTCATTTGTAAAAAGAATGAAAGGGATTTTTTATTTTTAATGAGAATATGCTGAAAATTTAGTATGATAGTAAAGTGAAACTGTAATCAATGGGTAGGTGTAACTCTCACTGGTTATGAGCTCGCAAATAGCGGGGAAAAGTATATACATCTTGGATAAAGGGGAACAAGGGGATGACAAACATAGTACAGACAAACGGTATGAAAAAACTTGTTTGTTTTTATGAAGAGTGGCAAAAACACGGCGATGCAGAGAATAGTTTAAAGTTGTTTGAGGTGATTCAAAAATATAAACAAGAACAGCTTATGATAGCGTTCTGTGGTCACTTCTCTGCAGGGAAATCAACGATGATGAATCATCTATATAAAGCGCAGTTGTTACCAACAAGTCCAATTCCGACAAGCGCTAACGTTGTCAAAATTGAAAAAGGAATGGATCGTGTTGTTGTAACGGTTAAATCTGGAGAACAGTACGAGTATGACGGTGCATATTCAGCTGAAGAATTAAAACAAATTTGTAAAGATGGTGATGAGGTAATTGGTGTTCACATTTATCGGAATGATGCGCCAATTCCTGAAGGTGTTATGTTAGTAGATACACCAGGGATTGACTCAACAGATGATGCCCATCAATTAGCGACAGAATCAACGCTACATCTAGCAGACGTAATTTTTTATATGATGGATTATAATCACGTCCAATCGGAAGTGAATTTGCAATTTGTTAAAGAATTGAAACAACGTAATAAAACGGTTTATCTCGTTGTCAATCAAATAGATAAACATAAAGAAAATGAATTGTCGTTTGAGAATTATAAAGATAGTGTAAAGCAATCGTTCTCTAACTGGGATATTGAAGTAGATGGAGTATATTATACGTCATTACGAATGATGAACCATCCACATAATGAAATTGGAAGCTTAGAAACGTTAATTACTTCTATTATGAAAGAAAAAGAGCAGTATGTAAGGAATGGAATGGAGCGAGAAACAGAATATTTAATGGGGGAACATTTCTCGTTTATTGTTTCTGAAAATGAAAAAGCTCTTTTGAAATATGAGGAAGAGTTAGCATCACCACTTTCTATTTCAGAGGTAGTTGAAAAGAAGGAAGAGTTAACGGAAGCGAAAAATCGTGAGGCAAGTAAAGAGTCTCATGTGAGAAATGAATTTATAAAAGGCCTACAAGCTATATTAGATAACGCGTATTTAATGCCATTTGAAATGAGAGAATTGGCAAATGCGTACTTAGAAACGAAATTAACAAAGTTTAAAGTCGGTTTGCTATTTGCGAAAGGAAAGACGGAGCAAGAAAAACAAAGGCGTGTAGAGGCGTTTTATTCTGCCCTTCAAAAGACTGTTGAAACGCAGCTTGATTTTCATGTGAAGGAATTTATTGTAGCCTTCTTAAAAGAAGAAGGATTGTTCACGGAGGAAATTGGGAAAGACATATATGGGTTAGAAATTGCTTTCGGACCAGAAATGTTGGCTGAGGTAATTAAACAAGGCGCAGGTTTCACAGGTGATTACTTACTTCTTTATACAGCGGATGTAGCGAATGAATTAAAGAAGCGTTATTTTATAAAAGCACAGCAAATTTTTGATAAAAGTGCGGTCGTTTTAAAGCAAAAGGTGAGGGAAGCAGTTGCTCGTATTGAAGAAGAGATTGAAACATATACGATGTTGCAAACGGCGAAAGAAACACAATTACAATACAATAACAATTTGGCGACATATGAAGACTATTTACGAAATGTTTGGCACGATCATGTTGCTACGCCTGAAGGTTTGCAAATAGATGAGATATTGCAAAGGGAAAAGCAAATTGTTAGTGAGAAATTTACACTACAAGAGAAGGAAATCGTAAACGATAACGTAGCGATTCATGAAGAAGAGCTGAAAGGAACGGCGGCTTTAAATATTCAGCGGATATTAGAGAAAGTGAAAAAAGCTGAAACGATCTTAGAGCCATTGCCAGCGCTGAAACATGTACAGCAAGAGGTAATAGAGAAAAGAAGACGTGTAGAAACAAAACAATTTACAGTAGCGTTATTCGGGGCATTTAGTGCTGGAAAATCATCATTTGCCAATGCCTTACTCGGTGAGAAAGTACTTCCTGTATCACCAAACCCGACGACGGCAACGATTAATCAAATTTTGCCGGTTACAGAGGAAAAACCACATGGAACAGTAATTGTTCAGTTTAAATCAAAGCAAGCGTTATTAGAAGATATGAAAGCTGTTTATAAGCTGTTTCATTATGAGATTGCTACGTTAGATGAAGCGTTAGCACAAATTGATAAAGTTATGAAATATCCTTCACCAACTGGGAAGCAAAAAACAACATTTAGCTTTTTACGAGCGGTACAAAAAGGGTATGATGCAGTTTCTACTTATTTAGGAGAACAAGTACAAGTTACATTAGAAGAGTTCTCTGATTATGTAGCGAATGAAGAGAAATCATGCTTCGTTGAGTATATGGAACTTTATTATGATTGTGCTTTAACAAGGCAGGGAGTAGCGCTTGTAGACACACCTGGAGCGGATTCTATCAATGCTCGCCATACGGATGTTGCATTCCAGTATATTAAAAACGCAGATGCTATTTTATTTGTAACATATTATAACCATGTATTCTCTCGTGCTGACCGTGAATTTTTAATTCAGCTTGGTCGTGTAAAGGATACTTTTTCCCTTGATAAAATGTTCTTCTTAATTAATGCTGCGGATTTAGCAGAGTCTGAAGAAGAACTTGAAATGGTAAAAGATTATATCGCAGATCAGCTACTGCAATACGGTATTAGAAATCCGCGTTTATTTGCAATTTCAAGTTTATGTGCGCTTGAAGAGAAACAAGGAAAGAATGTTGAAAAAGAGAAGTATGGTATTTTACAAAACTCTGGGATTACTAAGTTTGAGGAATCATTTACGTCCTTTATGATGAGAGATTTAATGCTTGTTTCTGTGCATGCTCTATATGGTGCGTTGCAAGGGGCAGATCAGCTTTTAGTAAACATGATAAAGGGTGCAAAGCAGGGGAATGAAGAGAAAGAGAAGCAAACGAAAAAATATGAAGCAGAGCGTGATCAACTACTTCATATCATTTCTTCATATAGTGTACTTGCTGAAGAACAGGCGATGCAAAATGAAGTGAAAGAGTTGCTTTATTACGTGCAACAGCGTCTATTCCTACGCTATAACGATGTGTTTACTGAATTTATTAATCCGGCGTCACTTCGAACCGATGGAAATGTGAAAACACAATTGCAGCAGTGTGTTATGGAATTAGTAGCATTTATTCAGCATGATTTATTGCAAGAAATGCGTGCGACATCATTACGCCTTGAAAAATGGATAGACGAAGCGATGAAGCGTGCAAAAGACGAAATTGTAGTGAACTGTAAAGTAGAAAATGAATCAATTTCTATGAATGGAACAGTGGAGTATGAATATAAAGATATTACACATAAAGAACCCTTCCCTTCAGTTGAAATAAAAGATTTCAAAAAAGCATTGGCACATTTTAAAAATGAGAAAAGCTTTTTTGAAAAGAATGACAAAGCTTTTATGCAAGAAGACGCTAAATCTGTATTAGAACCGCTCGTATCAAACTATGTAGCTGATGAAAAACATTTATTTGTTCATCATTATAAGCAAGAGTGGGATATGAAGTGGAATTTATTCCAAAAAGTGATGCAGCAAGATGTGATGAACTATTATGAAAGTATATTGTTTGCATTGGCTGAAACGATCGATGTATCTCTATATGAACAAAGTAAAGAACAATTGCAAAAGCAGTTAGTAGAGATTGAAAAAGAAATTTATGTTATATAGTCGTTATGAGAAAAAGATTCGTTCAATTTTCTTTTGAAGTACAGTATCTAAAGATTTTACAAATCCAGCAAATTCATCGGTAGAAATCATATGAGTAAGAACGAGTCGTCTGCCATCTGGTGTTTCACCGCATAAGACGAATGAAGAAAATTCATATGTTTTGTTTTCAACTACTAATTTTGGATAGGAATACGTGTCGCTTTTCTTCTTCTTTCCATCAATAGAGATGACGTTGCATTTTTTCTCATTGTTGTCCATGGTGAATCCCTCCTTTCTATTACTTATGGTAGACAAGGAGGGTTTAGAACAATAGAGAAGGGGGAATTTTTTATGTCTGTTGTAATAGAACGTATTCCAAAAGAGGCTATACCGAAGGCTTTATTGTTACTTGCTGATCCAAGTGAACGGCAAATAGCTACATATGTACAAAGAGGATTAACATACGTAGCTAAGCAGGGGGGGAGCGTTATCGGTGTATATGTTCTTTTGGAAACAAGGCCAAAGACGATGGAAATCATGAATATTGCGGTTGTAGAACATTTACAAGGAACAGGGATTGGGAAGAAGCTATTAAGGCATGCTGTAGAAACTGCTAAAGGATATGGTATGTCAAAACTTGAAGTTGGTACAGGCAATTCTAGTGTTTCACAACTTGCTTTATATCAAAAATGTGGATTTCGTATTTTTTCTATTGATTTTGATTACTTTTCGAAGCATTATGAAGAAGAGATTATTGAAAATGGGATTGTATGTCGTGATATGATCCGGCTTGCAATGGAATTGAATAAAAACGTATAACTATTTAGGGGGAAGAGAAGATGGAAGTACATAAAGCAATTACAGCACATTCTCGTAAACAAAATGAAAGCGTAAAAGCATGTTTACAATTAGATGCACAGCGTGAAGCAGCTATTGAAGCTGCCGTATCTCTTGCGTCAAATGGGAAAGAATTTTCGGTTGATGTCATTAATTTTGTAACGAAGCAAATTAATGATCTTGCAAAAAATGGTGTTACCTTGCAGCGTAAATATGTTACAGAAGAAATGGTTATGGAGTATGTAAGTCGTTTGAAAGAGAAAGAAGGTCGTTAAAGATGATAGTTACAGTCGAATGGTTACGTGAGCATATAGAAGATGAGAATGTCCGTATAATCGATTGTCGTTTTGATTTAGCGAATCCTAATTGGGGTAGAGAAAAGTATGAAGAAGGACATATTCCTCATGCGTTATATTTTGATTTGAATTTAGATTTATCAAGTCCTATAGCAGAACATGGTGGCCGCCATCCTTTACCAAATATTGAGGAGTTTGCAGACAAGCTTTCGAAGGCTGGTATTGATGAACATACGACAGTAATTGCGTATGACAGTCAAGCTGGTGCAAATGCTGCTCGTTTATGGTGGTTATGTAACTATGTAGGACATGAGAAAGTATATATATTAGATGGTGGTTTCCCTGCTTGGAAAGAGAATGGACTACCGACAACAGCGGAAATTCCTGTTGCTATACGAAAAACATTCAAAGCTAATATACAAGATCATATGCTTGTAACGATGGAAACGGTCAGAGAGAATATCCGTGCAGGTGCGGATGTTACATTAATTGATTCAAGAGAGCCGAAACGTTATGCTGGTGTAGAGGAACTTGTCGATCATAAAGCAGGACATATTCCAACAGCGGTAAACCATTTTTGGAAGGATGGAATGTTGCAATCAGGACAATTTAAGAATAAAGCTGGGCAACAAGAACGATTCCAAAATCTGTCGAAAGATAAGGAAACCATTGTATATTGTGGTTCTGGTGTTACGGCATGTCCAAATATCGTTGCATTAAAATTGGCTGGATTCCAAAATGTTAAATTGTATGCAGGTAGCTGGAGTGATTGGATTTCTTATCCAGAAAATCAAATTGCAAAAGAAGAAGATTAATCACTTGCATGCAAAAATAATTTGTATTAAAATAAGGTCACAAGCAAGAGATTGCTCGAAAAACTTTGTATTTTACACATTGGAAACAATGTGATAATATAACGACAAGTAAATAATACATCCTGCGGTGTGCGTAACTTATTTATGTCTAAAACCGATGTTAGTTATACGGAAGCTCAATATTTAGCGACCATCATCAAGCCTTCCTTGTGGAGGAAGATGTACGGTAACTGTGAGGGCATCCACCTGCGAGTAGCGGGTTTTTGGACATTTACGAGGAGCGGCACGTGCGGGGGTCTTATTTCAACTAACCTTATATAAAATTCCTACGGTGTACGTAGCTTATGCATGTCTTAAACCAATAAGTTTAATATGGAAGCTCAATATTTAAATGTAGCTAACATGCCATCTTTTTAAGAAGGAAGTTACAAACATTTGTGAGAGCATCCACCTGTGAGAGCAGGTTTATGGACATCTAGAGAGAACGGCATATGTGGGGCTATATAAAAACCTTACGTTTTATACGTAAGGTTTTTTTGTTGCATAGATATATTAATATTATCTTGATTCACCTGTGAAGTTTCCGTAATAAATGTAGCACTTTCTGTCTTCATCAATCTCTCTTGAATCTAAGGAGAATTCCATAGACATGCCGTCTCGCTGAATATATATAATATCTGAATGAAGAGATGGTAAAATTTCTTCGTAGTTCCATACATCTTGACTATCTACTAAGCTTGAACTCGTTTCACTTAGTTCTCTAATTTCAAAACCGATGTGGGAGTATGTAGGGTCTGAAGGGTCATTGGCGAAAACTTCTTTTTGAATATAAATAACTACTGTTCCGTCTGGATCAACCGAAGTTGCAGTAACAACATAAGTATTTTTCTCTTTAATAAAATATTCACAAGTCATGCGTGCGATAATTTCAGAATTAGAAATATTGACGTAGTTCCATAAAGCAGGATACCCTTTCGTTTCATCATTAAGTCGATATTCTAAGCGCATTTTTATACCTCTTCTTCCTTTTTCTTCTACTTTATCATGCCATCCTATATAATAGGAATAGAAATTAAAAAGGGGAGTGCGAAGGTGACAAAAACGAAATGGCTAGTAGGTGGTGTCGTAACGTCTTTAATGACTGGCACTTTATTTGGTTGCGCACAAGATCTTCCCCCAAAACCGAATGATAATAGTTGTTCTGATTGGGATTGGGATGATGAACTTGGGGTATGGCAGTGTGATGATAGTAGTTCAGGTTATCGTGGGCATTATTTCTATGGTGGGCGATACTATCAAAATAAATCCACTTTTAAAAATTCATCGGCGTTTAAATCGTATCAATCGTCTGCTGAATTTAAAGGTGGAATTGGAAGCGGTTCAAAGGGAGGATTTGGGGGATAAAATATGTCGCAATACATAAGGGATCGAAAAGAGTTTTATTTGAAATATCCAAATTTTTGGTCGAATTTATATGAATGTGAGTATAGTTTGTTTCATGTTTTTTCTATAACAAATCAGACTATGAAGCAATTACAATTAGCGACTGAACGAATGGGAAAAATATTTTTTAAGACTGCTAGACTGCTGCGTAATTTAAGTGACGAACAGCTTCTTGAGCTTGGTTTTCCATCCGCGAGTTTATCATTCATTAGAATGAAAGGGCTTTATCCTGAATCTGTAATTTCGCGATTTGATTTTGCTGTAACAGAGGATAACCAAATCAAAATGCTTGAGTTTAATAGTGATACACCAACTTTTATTGTGGAATGCTTTCAAATGAATGGGAAAGTATGTGAAAATCTAGGTTATGATGATCCAAACTCGGATCAAGAACGATTGCTATCTTCTGGTGTTACGAAAGCCGTAATGGAAGCGACAAAGGGATTAGACAATCCAAATGTTGTTTTTACAGCACATCATGAACATATTGAGGATTGGAATACGACTATGTATTTGAGTCAGTTATGCCATGTGGAAAATAAAGTAGTGCCAATGTCAGAACTTAGAATTACAAAAGATGCTCTAATCGATAAAGATGGGGCGAAGATTGACGTTTTATATCGCCAAACATATCCGATAGAAGATTTAATTGAGGATCAAGATCCTGAAACAGGAGATTTGGTAGGTGTGGAATTGTTGCAACTTGTAAAGGCCGGAAAGCTTTTTATAATAAATCCTTTGTCAGCATTTTTACTTCAGCCAAAATCAATTCAGTGTCTTATTTGGGGGTTAGCAGAAGAAGAGGCCTTTTATACAAATGAGGAACAACAGTGGATTAAAGAATATATGTTACCTACATATTTAGAACCAGATTTATTTTTAGGAAAAGGTTCTTTCGTTCAAAAACCTTCATTTGGTAGAGAAGGAGATACAATTACGATTCGTGATAAGGACGAAAATATTATGCTTCAAAATGCACATCAAACATATAAAAAGTCACTGCCAATATTTCAAAAGTATACAGAACTTCCAGTCGTATCCTTGGAAACAGAAAAAGGGATGGAGAAACTGTCGTATGTGTTTGGTTCTTTTTTAATTGCTGGAAAAGCGAGTAGTATCGGTATTCGCGCGGGAGAAAAGATTACAGGAAATGAATCGTACTATTTACCGGTAGGTATAAAAAGGAGGGGGAAAAATGATTAATTTTTTATTATATTTAGCAGTAACACTTGGACTTTTATGTATTGGTCTGTTCTTGATGGAAGTGACAACGAAAGTTAAGGAATTTAAGTTAATGGCTCAAGGGAATAAGGCGGTAAGCTATGTGCTTGGAGGGCGATTACTTGGGTTAGCTATCGTTTTATATTCGACAGCAGCTAATTCAATTTCACTTCTTGATATGATTTCGTGGGGAGCAGTTGGGATTTTGGCTCAAATTATCGTCTTTTATTTAGCTGAGTGGCTTACACCACGCTTTAATATAAACAAAAGTCTTGAAGAAGATAATCAAGCAGTCGGTCTTTTTCTTATGTTTTTATCGCTTTCAATTGGGATTGTAATCGCTGGTTGTATAACTTATTAAAAACTTTACGTTTAAACGTAAAGTTTTTTATTTTATACCGCTATTTGCCGGGCAGCCCGATTGGTGAGGGCTAATAATCAGTGGCGGATGAACAAAACCCCCACTGATTAAAGTTTCACTTTATATACGTTAGTTTGCCATACCATTTGAAAAAATTGTAGGCTACGGTTGACATCTATTTTAAATAAGAGTAACATTTTCAATGTAATGAAAATAAGTCTCTGTTAGGTGAGGCTCCTGTATAGAGAAATGCTACTGCCCAAAAATGTCGAGAGACGCCAATGGGTCAACAGGAATGATCGAATTAAGGTTTTTCTTAACGTAGCTGGTAATGTACCTATGCTATACAGTGCTAAAACTCGGTGAGGGAGAGGTCCGTAGATTTCTAATTATATTAGAAATCGTTTATTTGTGTATGTAATGGCCGCTACTCTCTTAAGGGTAGGGGTCTTTTTTGTTACCAAGCTATGAGTAATTTCATATTATAAACTATAAAATTAAACGAGGAGGTGAGGAGCATGTCAAATTCTGACTCGGTTCCGTTACCCATATACTTCAAATCAAAAATATATGATGTAGGCAGGAAACGATTTGTTCCTCCCTCTATATTTATCACAATGTAGCGTTTATAAAGCGCGAGACACTTTCATAGTAAAGTGGATAAATTGAGAAACAAAGCGTTTCTTCCTATGTTGTAAAGGAGGAGACGATAATATGTTATATGCAAACAAAACTGTGGGTAACACGTCATATAAACTAAGTAAAAAATCAATAAAAGAACAAACAATGCTCCAAAAAAATAAAGATTTATTAATTGAAATTGCAACAAGAGATGTAAAATCTGTATTTGCATATTTTAAAACAACAAGAGACGGACTATCAATGAAAGAGGCACAAAAACGTATTCAAGTATATGGCCGAAATGAACTAACTTCAAAAAGAGCACTTCTTGCAGAAGTAATGATGAAGCTAGGTGGCATGATTCCAGGTTTTTCAAAACAACGTGTGTGTGATGAATTACAACGTGAAACGATTACTGTATCTAGAGTAGAATGTTCTAGTAGTACAGGGTTAAATAGTGAACTGAAAATGATGGAGATACCTGTGCAAGAACTTGTACCTGGAGATATGATTTTTCTTTCGGCTGGAGATGCTGTGCCAGCTGATGTACGTATTATTTATGCAGATGATTTATTAGTGAATGAGTCTGTGTTAACGGGAAACGAAGCGAATATAGAGAAGTTTGAGAGCTGCTATCACCTTGAACGTAAACGATTTATTCCATTAAAACGGATGAAAGATTATAATCCACTTGAGCTTGAAAATGTATGTTTTAAAGGTTCGCATATCGTTAGTGGAAATGCAAAAGCTATCGTTGTTTCTACTGGAAAAAATACGTATTCAGGCATCTTGCATACTTGTTGTAGTAGAACGTCTTAATGTGTTAATGGTGCTAAATATACAAAAACAATGTATAATAGACAAAGTTGAGCAAAAACGTAGAATGGTAATCTATTTATATAACCTTACGTGATAACGTAAGGTTATTATTTTTTTAATAGGAGAGGAATTATGAAAAAAGTATTATTAGTTGATGGTATGGCACTATTATTTCGTGCTTTTTACGCAACAAGTGTCTACGGACAATTTATGAAACGACAAGATGGAACCCCTACGAACGGGATTCATGGTTATATGAAACACTTATTAACAGCTACGCAAGCGATCGAACCAACACATATCGTTACATGCTGGGATATGGGAAGTACGACATTTAGAACAGAATCGTTCTCGAATTATAAAGCAAATCGTGCAGCGCCACCAGAAGAATTAATTCCTCAATTTGATTTAGTGCAAGAAATGACTGCAAAATTATCCATTCCAGTTATCGGTATGAAAGGCTACGAAGCCGATGATTGTATCGGTACGCTTGCAAAACAATATTGCAATGAAGCTGAAGTTTATATTTTAACAGGTGATACGGATTTACTTCAACTTGTTGATAAGAGCGTTACAGTCATGCTTCTGCGTAAAGGAATTGGAAATTACGAATATTACACACCGGAGAAAATCATGGAAGAAAAAGGTGTAGAGCCGTGGCAAATCGTCCATGCAAAAGCTTTCATGGGAGATACAAGTGATAATTATCCAGGTGTAAAAGGTATCGGTGAAAAAACAGCGTATAAGCTTATTCAAGAGCACGGAACAGTATCCGCTGTACTAGAAAATGTAGGATCATTAACAAAAGCGCAGCGTACGAAGATTGAAAGTGATTTAGAGAACTTAAATATTTCGTTACAATTAGCCCAAATTCACTGTGAAGTTCCAATTTCATGTTCACTAGAAGAAGGGTTACACACAATGGATGAAGAAAAACTTAGATTTGTTTGTGAAGAAATGAATTGGGGAAGACCTGAAATATTAATAAATATGCTATAAATAGTTTGGAAAGAGGGATGTTGCATAAGTCGAACTTTGACTTGGTGACACCTTCTTTTTGTTTTTGTAAACAGTATTATAGTAAATAAAATTATGTCGAACTCAATTTTAAATATATAAATGTTTTGACAAGATATAATGATAAAAGTTGATGGAAATAGTAACTTTTATAATGAAGTGAATTAATTTCAACATAGTTTTAGATAATCACTTTTTTCGTGTTCACAAAGTTGTCAGAAAATAAACGGAATTTTCATATGAAGTTCAAATAGAATTCACAGCAATCAATTATTATAAGAACCACAGATAATTCTTTATCTTTTATATAAATCATCCCCCAAGGAGGACAATGAAAATGAGAAAAAAAGTGAGAAAATCTTTTAAACAATTATTAATTGAAAATAAACAATCACTATTAAATAATAAAGAAAATATGAAAGAAATCGAGGAGAGAATTGAGAAACGACATGTAGCATATAGTGGTGCCAGTAATTAAATAAAATAAAAAAGATAGCCTATATAGGCTATCTTTTTTATTTTATATTGAAAAAATGCTAATCAGCTCTTTAATTTTGTAAATATGCAAGATATTTTTATAGCGTTTTTCTATCAATATTACTCATTTTTCGAGGTTGAAATTGGTATATACCAATTTTTGAGATTTTCTATTCATAATATTACAAAAAATGTTACAATACACTCAAATTTATACTATAAAATCATTTTAATATGAAAAATTGGAATGAAAAGAAAGGAGGGGAATATGAATAAAGATGTCGCTTTGAAATGATTATTATCATTTCATTAGGAGTTGATGTAAAAAGATGAAGAGATACGAAGAATTGGACTCTATAAGAGGGATTTCTTCATTAGTAGTAATGATCGGTCATCATTTAATGATTTTTTCAGCATTTCAAAATTACAGTTATGAAGATAATAAGCCATTTGTTGTGTACCTATTAAAAGAAACGCCTGCTCGTCTAATTTTTAGTAGTGGTAACGAATCAGTTATTATCTTTTTTGTTTTGAGCGGATTTGTTTTGTATGAATCTATTCAAAAAAACTATAGTAGCTATGGATCATACCTTTTAAAACGTATATGCAGAATATATATTCCTTATATTGTGGCAATAATTATAGCTATTGTATGCCAGATTACAATTAGTGAATATGGTATTTCTTATTTAAGTGAATGGTTTAATCGCTCATGGACGATTGAAAGTTCTTCAAGCTTAATAGCGCAACATATTTTATTGGTTGGGAAATATAATACAGATGCATATAACGGTGTAATTTGGTCACTTGTCCATGAAATGCGAATATCAATAATTTTCCCGTTAATTTTGATGATTTGCTTACGAAAAACGTTGAGGTGTTCATTACTATTATTGTTTAGTTTTAGTATATGTTCTGTCGTAATATTATTTTTGTTTCGCTCGGGCTTAACATTAACAAGCTATGCATTAACATTGCATTACACGGTGTTGTTTTTACTCGGAGCACTAGTTGCGAAGTATAAAAATAATTTAATAGTTTTTTATAGTAATTGTACTAAAAACACAAAAATTACATGGTTTTTATTTGCGATTTTACTTTTTATGTATGAAGGGCTTATAGGAGAAATTAAAGTGCTCAATAATTTTATATTTCGAGACTATGTAGTGGCGATAAGTGCATGTCTATTTGTCATATTAAGTTTGTCAATATCAACTTTGTCGTCCTTGCTACGTAATAAATATTTGTTATATTTGGGGAAGATTTCTTACAGTCTTTATTTATACCATATTATATCGTTGTTTTCCCTTATATACATGCTCCATGAAATATTACCGTTGCCAATTATTTTAATTTTTTCACTTGTTTTTTCGTTTATACTTGCAATGCTTTCGTATGTATATGTAGAAAAGTTTGCATTCGGAGTTGGAAAGTATGTAACAAAACAAGTGGATAGAAGAGAGAAAGGGTTATCTGTAAAGAGTGAATTGCAGGATGTTATTCAGAAAAGGGCGGTGAAATAATTGAAGCAAGAAATGAGTATAAAAGATTTTCAACAATTATTGAAAAGAAGATTCGTAACGATTATTTTAACGATGTGTTGTTTAACCGCTTCTTTAGTTCTTATCTCTATGTATGTTTTAAAGCCGTCATATCAATATTCAACGCAAATTCTTGTTGGGAATTTAGATGAATTTAATAAGGAAAATTCAACAAATAAAACACAAGAGAATAAGCAACTAGTAACATCGTATGTTGATATTTTAAAAAGCCCATTAATTATTTCAACAGTCAAAAAAACTTTGAAATTAGAGCAATCAAGTCATGAATTAGCACAAAAAATCTCGGTTGTGAATACGGACAACTCACAAATTGTAACTGTTACAGTAAAAGATTCCAATCCGAAAATCGTGAAAGACATTGTAAAGACATTGGCAGAGCAATCACAAAAAAGCTTTCAACAGTACACAAATGTACAAGGGGTGAAAGTATTAACGGATCCTGAGTTACAGGAACAGGCTGAAAAATTGTTTCCGAAATTTCAACTGATCATTCCTATTTCTTTAATTGTTAGTTTTTTTGTTGGAATAGGTTTAGCTGTATTTCGAGATTATTTTGATGAACGTATATACACGGAACAGGATTTAGAGAAAATAACAACAGTCTCTGTTATTGGTCACATAAATATGAAACAAAATAGAAAAAAGAAACCTACAGAGGTTGATAAAAAATCATCTACATATCGAGGTGAACATGTCGATGTTTAGGACAAAGAAGCAGCTGCCATTCAATTTGCATGATGATCTGATGAAAGAGCAGTTTTATACGGTGTATCACGAGCTGAAAAAATCCGGAAAACAACTGTTCACAGTTAGTTCAACGAAGGACAGAGGTGTTGTTGCCTCGCTTATAGTAAATATGGGTGTAGTGTTTGCGGAAATGAAAAAAAAGGTGTTACTTATTGATGTGAATTTTTCTGACCCTAAACTACATGTATTATTACAAAGTGATCACATGATAACAGTAAACGATATAATAAGCTTTTCCTCCTGCAATTATGAATCTTTTTCTAGTAATTTGTCTAAATACTTATATTGTATTCCTGCAAAAAAAACAGTACATACAGGGACGCCCTTAGTTGCTATGGATGAATTTGATAATGCGATTGCTAAGTGGAAAGAAGATTTTGATTACATTTTCGTTTATTCTTCTGAAGTATTTGAGCTTCCTGCTACGCACATTATTGCAGGGAAATGCGATGGAGTGGTTTTAGCAGTTAAAAAGCAAAAAGATTCATTACGTACAGTGCAAAAAGTAATAGCGGATATAAATAGGAAAGAATGTGAATTAATAGGTATAATTTTATATTCTTGAATGTGGGGGTAACGATCCATGATTCGTGAAACAAATCAAGCCAAGTTGTATACGATTCCGGCTCAAGAAAAGCCTAGCATATTGAATCGAAGTGTAAAACGCTTGTTTGATATTATATTTTCAATCATATTGTTACTATTAACAATACCAATTATGTTGTTCTTTTGTATTATGATTACTTTAGAAACATCAGGGGCTCCAATATACTTTCAAGAACGTTTAGGTATAAACGGGAAGAAGTTTAATGTATTTAAATTAAGGTCGATGGTAAAGGATGCTGAAATGAACGGACCACAATGGGCAAAAGAAGATGATCAAAGAATTACAAAAGTTGGATTGTTTATAAGGAAAACGAGAATTGATGAATTACCGCAACTTTTAAATATTTTAAGAGGAGATATGTCTTTTGTAGGCCCTAGACCAGAGAGAGAGTTTTTTTATAATGAGTTTGATGCGTATATTCCAGAATTTAAGGATCGTTTAATAGTAAAACCAGGCTTAACAGGATGGGCACAAATAAATGGAGGGTATAATCTTGATCCAAAGGAAAAGTTGAGGCTGGACATGGAGTATATTGAAATGAAAACGTTTCGGATGGACATCCGTATTTTATGTAAAACCGTTTTAATTGTATTGAACGGCAATGGTGCAAGATAAATATATATGTAAACAAACAACATATGTAAGTAGGTTACTTGCAAAGGAGAACTTGTATGGGTAGATCTATTCTAAACAATATTATCCATCTATTTTATAGTACGATTTTAGCTAACCTTCTTCAGGCCGTCAGTTTAATTGTTTTAGCAAACTTTTTTAACGCACAACATTATGGGATGTTTAGTGTTGCCATAGCAGTGACGTTTGTTATGTTATTCTTTACAGACTTAGGACTTAGTAATACGTTTCTTCGAGAAGGGGCAAAGGATGGAGCAGATTTAGAGCAGATTTTATCATCTTATATAAAAATAAGGATGATTCTACTTATTTTTATTTCTATCATCGGTTATATTGCTATTCATTATATGTATGAGGATAAAAATTTAATTTATATGATGATAAACGTAATGTTTTTCATGTTAATAGGATTAACTTGGCAAAACATAGGGATTGCCTATTTTCAACTGACGGAACGTATGAAGTATATAGCGCTCATAAAAGTTGTATCAGCATCAGTTGTCATTATAATTACATGTTTTTGTATTTTCGGAGAGTTACCGGTGTATGTAACAGCTCGCTTATATGCTTTTGGGTATATGATCGGTGGTTTATTCAGTATATATATCATGAGAAGAAAGACGAAAATGAATATGAAAGTCGTAATTCATAAAGCGTTATTTTGGCAATTAACTCCCTTTATTATTAGCGGTTTTTTAATAATGAGTACGCCACAATTAGCGCCTATCTTGCTTAACTATACATTGCCATTAAGTATGGTAGGTGTTTTTGCAGTGGCGTACCGGATGCCGGCAGCTTTATATCAAGTACCAGGGGTAATTGCAGGTGCATTTTTTCCGGTGCTCTTTAAGCATTATAACCAGAATAATATAGAAGAGCATACGAAATTAAATTTACTTCAAATTAAATCAATGGCGATTGTAGGAATATGTATGACGATCGGTTTATATCATTTAGCACCATACTTTATTTCTATATTTTTTCATGAAGAATGGAGCAATGCAGTAGAACCACTCCAAATATTATCATTTCTTATTGTGCTACAAAGTTTAAATATTGCCATTGCTGACGGTTTAACGACGAGTGGATGTCAAAATAAGAGAACTGTTGTGCAGTGTGTAGCATTGGTGATAGGTGGGGTTATGCTTTATAGCTTTAGTAGTCTTGGTGGAGTGATAGGAGCGGCATACGCTATGGTTTTATTTGAAATAGTCGCTTTAGTGGGATATATAGCGGTAAGTGTAGTGAAGAAAAAAATTGTATTCCAAATTGTAATACCGTATACAATTTATTTTGGTGTAACCTTTATTGGAGTGCAATATATATTGCATACATATCATTTAATTGCGCTTGTTCTTAATATACTAATTGTAGTAGCTGCCATATTCCTATATGATTATGAGCTAAAAAAACTTCTTCTTTCTTTTATAAGAAAAATACGCAAAAAGGATTATATTACGAAACAGGGGATATAGCCTATGGAAAATAATATGAAAGTATCGATGGGATGGATTATTCTTCTAATATTATTTGTTATGTTAAGTAAATACAATTTATATATTGGATTTTCATTGAAGATATATATGATTTTTTTAGTCATATATTTTTGTTTAACAATTAAAGACTTTCATATTCAAAAGTTATATTTTCATGAAGTTATATTTTTACTGTTTTATTTCATTTATGGTTTAAGCGGAATTCTTTCTATGTATTTAAATGCTAGTATTCGTATGATTTTTGGCGTGCTACTCGTTTTAGGATGCTATTTTATAATGAGAAATTTATTGGGGAATACTGAAATAGTGGTACTTGAATCATCTATTGCTTATGTAGGAATAGTATTTAATGTTGTAAGTCTACTACTCTATATAATCGGTTTACAATACTTTAGTTTATACGGTGGAGAAGAGAGAGAAATTTTTGCTGGATTATTAGTTGATAGAGGATATCCACGGTTAATTGGATTGCTAGATGATCCTAACATTTTTATTTTTTATAATACAATATTTTTTATGTACTATATAACGAATTTACAAAATATCACTAACATCCTAGGGTTAATTTTATGTGTTACGACGAGTCTATTAACCTTTTCAAGGGGGGGGATATTAGCGCTTGTGCTTGTTGTTTTTGTATATATATGTATGTCTAGTTTCGCTAAAAAAATAAAAATAATTATGAGTTTAGTATTGTTTAGTGTAGTTATTTTTAGTTTATCGAATAGTGTAATGGGGGGCCAATTAGATGACATATTAAATAAACGAATTTCTGATTTTTCCCATGATAATGGAAGTGGTAGATTTACATTATGGGAAGCTGCTTTTAAATACTATTTATCCAATCCATATATCGGAATCGGTGCTTTTAACTTTTCGAATTATTATGAGTATCAATTTAATGAAAAATTATATGTACACAATACATTTTTAGAAATTTTGTCTGAATCGGGTACAATTGGTTTTCTTCTATATAGCGCGTTTTTATTCATATTAATGTTCAAGTTAGCGCAGCATACTTTGTTTCGTGAAAAACCATACCTTCTATTGACTATGATTGCATTTTTATTTCAGATGATGTCATTGTCACTCATTATTAACGAAGCGTTCTTTTTATTTTTAGCAGTTGTTGTGAAGTATATTTCAATATATGAAGGAAGGGGAAAGATAGATGGTAAAATGTCTATCAGCACATAATAAGGCGCCTCATGTTTCTGTAATAACACCTTCTTATAATAGTAGACGATTTATAGGTGAGACAATTTTATCTGTACAGAATCAATCGTATGAAAACTGGGAAATGATTATCGTTGATGACTGTTCAACCGACCAATCTGCCGCAAAAATTAAAGAGATAATAGAAGGAGACTCACGGATTAGGTTATTATCATTAAAAGAAAATGTTGGTGCTGCTAAAGCTCGGAATTTAGCGATTCGAGAGGCGAGAGGAAGGTACATTGCCTTTTTAGATAGTGATGATATATGGTTGCCGCATAAATTGAAGACACAATTGTTATTTATGGAAGAAATGAATATTGCTTTTTCATATGCGTCGTATAGTTTAATTGATGAAAATGGTAATGAATTAAATCGCGAAGTGAGTGTACCAAAATCTGTTGATTATCATTATTTAGTAGGAAATACAATTATCGGGTGTTTAACGGTGATGATTGATCGTGAAAAAATTCCGTATGTCGAAATGCCTAGTGTACAGCCGGAAGATACAGCGTTATGGCTGAACTTATTACATGAAGGGCATGAAGCAAAAGGGATACAGCAAGTATTAGCGAAGTATCGAATTGTAGCAAATTCTGTTTCGAGAAATAAAGTTAGAGCAGCTTTTCGGTATTGGAAATTATTAAGGGACCAAAAAAGTCTTAATGCAGTGCAAAGCTTTTACTATTTTAGTAAGTATGCTTATCATGCTTATAAAAAAAATAAAATCAATGTAGTTGGGAAGACGCAATTATGAACATACTGTTGATGACAGATAAATTGATAACTGGCGGAGCCGAAAATTATTTCTGTAAATTAGAAAATAATTTGCATTATGAGGATTTTAAGATTTATACAGCTGCAGGTGATGGAGAACTATATGAATCCCTTACTAGAAAAGAAAATTTTATATTACTTAGTCGATGGAATCATTTGAGAAATATTTATTATTTACGAAACGAAATTTGTAAACGAAAGATAGAACTTATTCATGCAAATAGTTTGCGAATGGTATTATATGCTTTTCTACTTCAAAAGTTTATTAAAAAAAAGATGAAAATTGTTTATACGAAACACAATGTAACGATATTAGAAAAGAAAATGCCAACGCTTTTTCGGTATTTCATGAATAAATATGTGAACAATATTATTACAGTAAGTGAGTTTGAAAAGAACAATTTAATTTCAATTCATGTAGCAGAAGAAAAAATAAATACAATTTATAACGGTGTCGATATTGAAAAGTTTTTATTCCAGCAGAAAAAGAAAGAATCTACATATAAAATAGGGATATTAGCTAGATTATCCAAAGAGAAAAACCATCAACTATTTGTCAAAATTGCAAATGTGTTGAAAAAGAGAAATGATTTTATGTTTTATATTGCTGGTGATGGACCAGAGAAAGAATCGATTATGAAAGAAATAGAAAAATATGGATTGCAGCAAAGGGTGAAGATGCTAGGGAATATTTCAGAGCCGCATGAGTTTATAGGGAATATGGACGCCTTACTTTTATTATCTTTTCGTGAAGTGTTTCCAATGGTAGTAATTGAAGCGATGGCTACAGGGACACCAATTGTTTCAATAGATGTTGGTGGAATACATGAAGCGGTAATAGATGGAGAGTCAGGTGTTTTGATATCTGAATATTGCGAATCCGAATTCGCAAGTGCGCTTGAGGAACTACAAGGGAATGAAGAAAAGGTAACTGCTATTAGATTGAAAGCACGAGAGAAAGCAATGAGATATTTCTCGTTAACTAAAATGATAGAAGAAACGAAAAATATATATGAATTAAACAAATGACCGAGTAGGTCGTTTGTTTTTTTTATTATAGAAACTTTTAAGAGACAACTCACATATTATATGAAAAAGGTAATATGAGGAGTGAATTTATTTTGTCAGAATATATTTCTTCCCAAGAAGATTGTGCGCCAGAAAGTAGCGTTCACATTGATTGTTTTGGGGCAGTTCCGAACTCAGGAAATGATAGTTCATTAGCAATTCAGCAAGCTATTGATTATTGTGTAGCGAATCGAATTTCGACGGTTAGAATTACAGGGGTAAATACGTACAAAATTGTAAAGCCGATTGTTATTAAATCAAACGTAAGATTAGAGTTAGATCCTACCGTAACGCTGCAAATTGATGGGGATTTTAATGCATTTGCGCTACAAAGTAACGCTTCGATAGTTGGTGGTACTATTCAAGTTATAAATCCATTGTTTCAATCTGCTGTTATTTATGTTTCTGGTTCACAACAAATCGAAGTACCTAATCAATCTGTTATATCAAATATAAATATAATAAATACAACTCCATCGTATAAAGGAAAAGCTATACATTTTTATTGTCAAAAGGCATGGGATTACATTAGTTTCTTTCAAGTTAAATTTATTCAAATTAAAAACTTTCAAACTGCAATATATTTGAAAACAGAGTATATAGATGATATCAATACACCTTGCTGGATTAACGCTAATGTATTTCAATCTATATTTATTGATGGATGTGGGTATGGGATTGAAGTAGATGGAAATAGTGATTTGCCAAATGAAAGTTCAGGAAATACGTTTCATGATATTCAAGTGCAATGTAGACAACAAACGAAAAAAGTAATTCGTTGTTCAGGTGCGTATAATACATTTGATTGTATGATTTGGGATACGTACCGGATGAGTAGTGAACAAATTGTCATTGAATTTTCTTCTAATTCTCATCGTAACTACCTTTTTTCAAATCTGCTTTCAACAACTATTGTAGATAAAGGTCAATATAATGTTTGTAAGTCTACTTATGAAGAATCCCTACGAATTCAGTTACCGTTGACTTTAAATAGACCTCATTTAATAGGGAATCAAGATGATATTTTAGTAAATGCTCAGCAGAAATATAACGTTAAGCAAGTAAGTGGAAAAGTGCCGTACGGAGGGAATCTCACAAATTGCTTTAATTTAATAGATGAACAAAGTGTAAACTATATTGACGTTCCAGATAGTAACCCAGTTGTCATTGAACTTGATTTTACGAAAAAACCAATACAAATGTTAAATTGTTTTGGAATGTATTTTGGATGGGGAGAGAGCCCAAAGAAAATTAAAATTGAATATGCATTAAGTGCAACTGGAAGTTGGGTTATCGCGTTGGATGTTCCATTAAATGTTGGGGATACAATTATCTCGAATATGAAGGCCAGTCAGTTATATAAAGTTAGAATTACATTAAGTGGTTATTCTCAAGATCATAAACGTTTTCGAATTAATCGTATCTTTGCAAGATCTTCTATGGAAAATGGGAGTGCTTGGTTAGCGACAACTGGCGGAAGGATGTTTGGAGATATTGAAATAGAGGCAAGTAAAGGTATAATCATGAAGACTGCTAGTGGAGTGAAATGGAAAGTTACTATTAATGAAGCTGGCCAACTTATTACGACTAAAATAACTTGAGGTGGTGTTTAATCGTATATCCTTGGACGAGTTACAACGTAGTGGAATATAGGTAATGAAAAAGAGATTGTAATTTGGTTTCAACCAAACTACAATCTCTTTTTTGTTTCAATTATTTCCACCAAATCCAAGTCCAAAGGTAATTTCGTACATTTCGAGGAGTAATGCGAATGAAGCGTTCACCGTCAAAGAAGCAATTTAAATTTGGAAGTGTTTCATCTGGATTTTCTGGAACAAAGGTGACGATGTTTTCGTTACTTGTAACGGTTACTGTAATTGGTGGGTCGGTAGGCGAGACTTGAAGTTGTAACGAAATATTGGCCGTATTTTTAAATGGATTATTAACAGGTGGACTTATTACTTGTACTGTGAATAACACGATAATTGTTTCGTTTGGTTCTAAATTAGTGGTAACTTGGAAACCGATATTCGGATTTGCTAGTGGAGAGCGTTCACCGTTAATAAAGACAGTGCCGTTTATAAATTGTAAACCTGCTGGAATGGTATCTTGTAAAGAAATATTTGAGAGTGAAATTTCGGCAGTATTTGTAATACGCACCGTGTAATCAAAATATTGATTTAAATAAGCTGAGCTGACGGAAGCATTTTTCGTGACTGTTGTAGTTATAAATTGAACTGGTATACGAACGATGTTTGAATTAACAATGAAAGTAATAATTGGATCCTGTGGTGTCAATTGAAAGGCAGCGGTAACTGTTGCAGAATTTATAATTGTACTGTTTGAAGGAATAGAAGTTACGAGAACTTGAAATGTTATAGTTGCTACTGTATCTGCAGGTAAAGAACCAATATTAATACCAGTGTCTGGACGAACGTTTTGAACGGTAGAACCGTTAATTGTTACGCTATTTTCTATAAATGTTGTACCAGCTGGAATTGTGTCTATAACAGAAGTACTAATTGTCGGAATTGGGGAGTGATTAAATACCGCTAATGTGAATGTAATGATATCTCCTATAACGATAATAGATTTGTCAGCTGTTTTTTCAATGCGAATCAACGGATCAACTACTGTCGTTGTAACGATATTTGTTTGCTTTGTAATCGTAATAGGTGGTTTTGTTGGATCAATGATAACGGTATAGGAAACAGAAGCATCGTTACTAATTGTAGGTTGAAGAGTAGAAGAAGATATTGTCACTTGGAACGTAATAATAACAAATTCATTAGGCGCAAGATTTCCTAACGTAATACCATTTTCAGGGTTCTCATTAGGCTGATTGATCCCGTTAATCGTAACACTACCAGCAACAAAAGTCGTATCTATTGGTACAGTGTCTATGGCAAGAAGGTCGTCAATCGTTACATTACCGCTATTCGTAATCGTAATTGTATACGTTAAAGTTTGACCAGGCAAGGCGTTTGTTACATCAGCAGACTTAAAAGCAATGACGTTATCATTTTGGACAGTAGTTGTTACGGTATTTGTTGTAGTCGTATTTGTAACAGGTACGTTATTTGGATTGACTATATAGTTAAAAGTAGTAATTGCGTTGTTGTTTAGTTCGTTTGGTGTTGGAATAGAAGTTACAGTTACTTGGAATGAAACGATAGCGTCTCCACCAATAGTTATAGTACCAATTGGTATACCGCTTACTGGATTCACCCCTGGAAGAGTTTCTCCGTTTACAATGACGCTATTTTCTATAAATGTAGTACCTTGAGGAATAATATCTTGAATGATTACATCATTTACTGCAACATTACCGGTTTGATTTAGTGTAATCGTATACGTTAACGTATCACCAACCGTTGCAAATGCAAGGTCAACAGTTTTATTACTATTCAAATTCGCGTGATTAATTTCTGTTGCTGCAGCTGATGAAATAATAGTTTCGGTAATAGGTGGTCGATCTGGTAACGTGTATTCATATTCAATTGTACTCGTGTTAGAGATAGGATTTGTTTGCGGAATCGAAGTAACCCGTACTTGGAATAGAACAGTTGCTGTCGTATTAGGTGGAATGTTATCAATTTGTATACCGTTAAGTGGATTGTCATTTGGACGAGCGTTTCCGTTCACAATAACACTATTCTCTATAAAGTTCGTATTTGCTGGGATGATATCTGTAACAATAATGTTTTCTATTTGTATATTTCCGTTATTTATGATGGAAATTGTATAAGGGATGATTGTTTGTAGGTCAGCATATTGGATAGGTGTTGTTTTTGTCGCAATTACATTAGCGGAAATAACTTCAGTGAAGGTAATATTGCTAGTCGATATTTGTTCTTCCACGTTTATTGTATAACGAGAAGTTGATTGATTTTGAACACGACCGCTGGCTGGAAGAGCTACGACGGTAACAGAAAATGTGACTGGGATAGAAGTGTTAGGAGCAATCGTTCCTACAAGTATACCAGCACTTGGATTGGCATTAAGCTGAGGAATGTTATTTACTAAAACGCTACCGTCAATAAAGGTTGTTCCATCAGGTATATTGTCCGTAAATACAACAGCAGTTGCATCCGTATTCCCCGTATTCGTTAAAGTTGTTGTATAAGTTAAAATGTCACCAATCGTTACAGAGGTCAAATCAACAGTTTTAAGTGAAACGATATCAGCATCATTAATTTGAACGAAAGTAGTATTGGAAGTAGTAGATTTTTGAATTGGTGCAAAGTCAGGATTGAAAAGAAAGTCGTAGACGATGTTTGCAGTATTAGGTGTTGGATTTACAGCAGGTAAATTCGTAACGGAAACTTGGAATGTTATTGTAGCCATTTGACCTGCTGCGACATTAGGAATGGAAAAGCCGATATTTGGATCTGCTGCAGGAAGTACAGTATTATTAACTATTACACTTCCTGGAATAAATACTGCTCCATCCGCTATAGTATCTGTAAAAAAGATGGAGTTAGTTGTAGTCGATCCATTATTTTGAATGAATACTGTATATTCAATGGTTTCATCAATGTTAGCTAATACAGTATTAGTGGACTTTGTAGCAATAAGAATAGCATCAATGAATTGTATGTTTGTAGCATTGGAAGAGGTCGTTTCTGAAATTGGTGGTGTGCTTGGGTCTGGTCGATACTCATAGTGAATGACGGCGATATTATTAATGTTATTTTGTGGCGGTATAGAGACTACGCTTACTTGGAACGTAACAATAATCGTATTATTTGGAAGAATTATATCAAGATTGATACCGGTAATTGGATTTTCGTTAAGTCTTGGTACGCCATCTACCAGAATGCTATTTGGAACGAATGTGGTGCCAGCAGCAATTGCGTCAAGTAGGAGAGTATTTGTAATAGGTATTGTACCAGCGTTTGTAACTGCGACTGTATATGTGATGATTTGACCGATACGTGTAATGGATCTGTTAGCGGATTTAATTGCATTAACATTTGCCGTCCGCACTTCAGTATTTACTGCATTTGATAACGATCTACGCTGAATAATTGGAGAGCTAGGGTCGATTTGATATTCGTACGAGGTGTCTGAAATATTAATGACTGCATTGCCAACTGGTATATTTGTAAGTTGTACTTGGAATGAAATAGTGACTGTTTCATTTGGTTGTATCGTGCCGAGAGTTACTCCGTTTTCAGGATTAGCGCCAGGCTGAATTACATTATTTATTGCTAAGCTATCTTCAATAAATATAGTACCTTCTGGAATGTTATCAATGAACACGGTATTGTTAGCTGGAACTGTTCCTATATTTTGTAGTGTATTTGTGTAGGTAATACTTTGCCCGATTGATGCGAAAGTTACATCTGCGCTTTTAACAGAAATAATATTTGCGTTTTGAAGTGATGTTGTAACAATGTTAGAATTTGCAGAGCGATTCACTGGTGGGGCTGTAGGGATACTTACATATTGGTAAGTTGCTGAAGATTGATTTACAATTTCGGTTTCAGTAGGTGGATTATTTGTTTGCACTTGAAATAGTATCGTTTTGGAACTGTTAGCAGGAATGGTTCCAATCGGTATTCCATTTTCAGGATTTACACCTGGTTGCAGGACGCCGTTAATTGTGACACTATCGGGAACAAATGTAGTTCCAGCTGGAATAGAGTCTGTGAAAACAATATTTATTGCGTCAATATTACCGATATTTTTTATTTCAGAAATATAAAGTATAGTTCCGCCAATATCTACAGTTGTTGGATTGGATGTTTTTGTAATTATCAATTGTGCTTGCACGAAATTTGTAATGACGATATTACTAGTAGATGTTTCAGTAATAGACGGTTGCCCTGGGTCTGGCTGAATTGTATAAGTTGTGTTGGATTGATTTGTAATCGATTCTCGCGAGAATGAATCGTTAATAAGAATTTGGAACGAAATAAGGTGAGTAGCGTTTGCTGCTAAGGTAGGTAAAGTAACACCTACATTTGGATTGGCACCAAGTATAGCTGTTCCATTAAGTGTAAAACTATTTTCTACGAATGTAGTACTTTCTGGAATAGTATCTGAAAATATGAGATTCGTAGCTGGAATATTTCCGGTATTTTCTAGTGTTATTGTGTAAGTCAAAATATCACCTGTTGTTGCTTGAGGTGCATTGACTGCTTTTAAAGAAAGGATAGTCGCATCCGAAATTTGTGTGAAAGCAGGATTAGACGTAATTGTTCGAGAGATGATAGGAGCAGTTGGATCGGCGATAAAAGTATAGTCAATACGGGCTGTATTAGAAATTGGGTTCACGCTTGGTATAGATTGAACGATAACCTGGAATGTTACAGTGACGATTTCTGACGGTGTGATGGAGTTTAATGGTATTCCTACGTTAGGATCGGCACCTGGAACAGAAACACCATTAATGGTAACGCTATTCGGAATAAATGCAGTTCCTTCTGGGACCAAATCTGTTAAAGTAACTGTATTTGCAGTAGTATTTCCGTTATTTTGAACGACTACTGTGTAAGTGATTGTACCGTCAGTAGATTGTACGAGAGAATCTGTACTTTTAATTACGGATAACGATGCATCAACAACAGCTGTATTAACCGTATTAGACGAGGATGTTGCTGTAACAGGAGGTTGACTTGGATCGACAATATACGTGTAACTTGTAAGTGCTTGATTTATAATCGCTCCTTGCGGTGGAATAGAACTTGCAAGAAATTGGAACGTAATAGTAGCGGAATCACCTGGTGCGATAATACCAACTGGAATACCGAGAGTTGGACTTGCATCTGGAAGTGAAATCCCGTTGAGCGTAACACTATTTGGAACAAATAATGCTCCTTCAGGAACTCCGTTAATGAGTAATACAGAGTTTGCAGGGAAGTTTCCAGTATTCGTTAATGTTGCTGTATACGTAATTACATCCCTGATAGATACAATTGAACGATTTGCTTGTAAAACAGTTGTAACAGTCGCGTTATTAATTTGTGTTGAAGCGCTATTAGAATTTATCGTGCCTGTAACAGGAGGAGAGGCCGGATCAACGATAAATGCGTATTGAATAGATGCTACGTTTGTAATCGGATTTGAAGGTGGAGTAGATGTAACTATGACTTGGAAAGTAACGGTTAAGGAACTACCTGCGCTAACTGTTCCGATATTCACTCCGTTATTTGGATTTGCGCCTGGAATGGTACTTCCATTTACAGCAAAACTATTTTCAACAAAGGTCGTTCCAGTTGGAACTGGGTCTGAGAAATTTACATTCGTAGCGTTTGTATTGCCGCTATTTTGAATCGAAACTGTATAAGTGATCGTATCTCCAATATTTGCAAAGGCTGTATTAGCAGTTTTTACAGCTGAAAGTATTGCTGTATTAATAGAAGTAACGAAGACGTTCGTTTCCACATTGCCAGGCTGAGCTTGTAATGCATTGCCTACGCTATATTGGAAGTTAACAAATCCTAAATTTTGGAGTTCAGGTGTGAACGTTGTAGGATTACTTACAATTTGTACTTGGAATATAATTGTTACCGTTTGATTTGGAGTTATTGTATTTATGCCAACACCATCAATGATAGAAGCAGATGGTAATGGAGTGCCATCAACAATAACTGATCCTGCAACAAATTGTGCCCATGATGGTAAGGGGTCTGAGAATATAGCATTGTTAGCAGGAATATTGCCTGTGTTCGTAATAGTCGTTGTATACGTAATCGTATCACCAATCGTTGCAAAAGTTTTATCTCCTATTTTAATCGTATTTAAAATCGCACTTTCAATTTTTGTTGCAATGGTGCTAGAAGTAATATTTTTTGAAACTGGAGGATTAGCTGGATTAACAATATGTTGAAAGCTAACGCTAGCTTGATTAGTAATTGGATTTATAGCTGGAATTTCATTGGCAATAATATGAAATGCCACAATGACAGATTCGTTTGGCGCAATATCACCAATTGGAACACCTGTAATAATATTTGCATTTGGAATGGTAGTTCCGTTCAATGTAAAGCTATTCGGTTCAAAGGAAGTTCCGTCTGGAATAAGATCGGTAAAAATAACATTCGTTGCACTAACATTTCCGTCATTTGTAATTGTAACGGTGTAGGTAATATCCTGCCCGATATCTACCGTTGATACATTTGAATTTTTTTGTGCAGTAAGGATAGCGCTATTAATTTGTGTTGTCGTTGTATTAGATTGATTGGAAGTTGTAATAGGTGGCTGGCTAGGGTCAACGACATAATGATATGTGGTAGAAGCAGAATTAGAAATAGGATTAAGTGTTGGAAGTGTAATAACAGTTGCTTGGAATGTAACGATTGCCGTATTACCACCATTAATGGAACCAATATTTATCCCCGTTGATAAATCAGCGTTTAGAATGGTTTGCCCATTAACTGTGAAACTATTTGGAACGAAGCTTAAATTGCTATTAAGAATATCAATAATAGTTACATCAGTTGCAGACACATTTCCGGTATTAGGAAGGGTAAGTGTAAATGTTATTGTATTACCAACATCCGCAAAAGTAAGATCTGCTGTTTTTGTGCTAATAATAGTTGCGTTGTTTATTTGAAGAAGTGTCGTGTTGGAGGTAGCTGCACTCGATACTGGCGGATTCCCTGGATCAACAGTAAACTCATACGTCGTTGCTGCTGTATTTGGTGCAGGATTAATAGGTGGGATGCTGTTAACCGTAACTTGAAATACGATACTATATATTTCATTTGGTGGAAGTGTTGCAAGTACTACACCTGTATTTGGATTCGCATTTGGTTGTAAAACGCCATCGACTGTTAATGTGTTAGGAACAAATGTGAGTTCACTTGGTAATGCATCTGTAAATACAATATTAGTGGCATCCGTATTTCCTATATTCGAAATAGACGTAGTATAAAAAGCAGTTTGCCCGATATCTGCAAAGGAGACACTTTCATTTTTCGTCATAGACAATATTGCTTCGTTAATTTGGGTTGAAACAGGATTACTAATTGAAGTTTCTGGATCAGGCGGTGAGACTAATTGATACGATGTTGATGAGAAATTTACAATTTGGTTCTCGGTTGGTAATGACGCCACGTTTACTTGGAATGAAACAGTTACTGTAGACCCAGCTGTTATAGGCCCAATATTTACTCCGTTCGATGGGTCCGAACCACTTTGAGAAACCCCGTTAATAGAAAATGAGTTTGCAATAAATGTAGTTCCGCTCGGCATTGTATCTGAGAAAATAACATTTTGTGCAGATGAGTTTCCATTGTTTGTTAAAGTAACAGTATAGGTGAGTGTGTCTCCAATACGACTAAAGGATTTATCGACTTGTTTTAATGAAAGAATGATAGCTGTGTTAATTGTAGTGAACACTGTGTTTGAAGTAACATTCCTTGAAACAATAGGGGCATTAGGGTCAGTGATAAATGTGTAAGAAGCACTAGCCGAATTCGCAATAGGATTTTGAACAGGAGTAGAAGTAGCGATAACTTGAAATGCTATTGCTATTGAGCTGTTAGGAGCAATTGATCCAATCGTTATGCCTGTATTAGGATTCAATCCAATTTGTGTGAGTCCATTTATTGTAACGCTATCAGTAATAAATGTTGTACCATTTGGTATAAGATCAGTGAAAGTAACATTCGTTGCATTTGTATTACCGTTATTCGTTAAAATTGTCGTATAGGTAATAGTATCGCCTAGTGTTACAAGGGTTTGATCGACCGATTTTACCATCGTTATTATAGCATCTAATACAGGGGTTGTAGCAATATTCGTTGAAGTAGAGGTAGTAGCAGGAGCGCTGTTTGGATCAACAGTATAAGAATATAAAATTGTGTCATTACCCATAATTGAACTGGAAGGAGAAACAGAAATAACATTTACTTGGAAAGTAACAGTTACCGTTTCACCAGGAGCGATATTTGGTATATTTACTCCAAGTGCTGGTTGCGCACCAGACTGCTGAACGCCATTTATTGTGACTGAATTTGGTATAAAAGTAGTGTTAGCTGGAATAGCGCTTGTGAAAGTAATATTAGTTGCAGCTGTATTTCCGGTATTTCTAATAGTAGTTGTATACGTAATCGTATCTCCAACTGAAACTATAGATTTATCAGCACTCTTTTTTGTTGTTAAAATTGCACTATTAATAGTTGTCGAAACCGTATTAGATACATTCGTTTGCGATACGGCAGGTTGGCTAGGATCGACCACATGTGCAAATTGTACAGAGCTAGAATTAGAAATTGGATTTATACTTGGAATGTTTGTAACAAGTACGTTGAGAGTAATCACGGCCGTTCTATTTGGGTTTATATTTCCAATCTGAATCCCGTTAGCTGGATTTCCGATTTGCTGTGTACCAGAATCGTTTGTAAGAGTGCCAGATATGAATGTCGTTCCATCAGGTAAAGTATCCGTAAAAATTATATTTTGTGAAGTGACATTTCCAGGGTTACTTAATGTAATCGTATAAGAAATTGTATCGCCAATTGTTGCGAAAGTTTTATCTACAGATTTGATTGCCACAATTTCCCCAGAATTTATTTGTGTCGAAACCGAATTGGATGTCGTACTTCTTGAAACGAGTGGGAAGTTTCGACCTGTCATAAATTGATAATTAATGGAAGCGCCGTTTACAACTGGTGAGTTTGGTCCGCCTGGTCCAATTGTGAAAATTGGATTTGGAATGCTAACTACTTGCACGCGGAAGGTAACGTTTATAAAATCTCCTGCAATAATATCCCCAATTGGTATCCCGTTTGCTGGATTTACTCCAGGTAATAAAACCCCGCCTACTCGAACGCTATCTTCTATGAATACTGTATTATTTGGAATCGAATCTGTAAACATGATATTCGTAGCAGTTGCGTTTCCTATATTATCCAATAAAACAGTATACGTTAAAAAGGAATTTCCAGGTGCTACGTCAGAAAATAGTCGATCTACACTTTTCGTTGCTTGAATAATCGCTTCGTTAATTTGAACTAAAGTTGGATTACTTGTAGCTGTTTCTGTCACCGGCGGCTGGGTAGGATCAATAATGATCGAGTATGTTGTGCTAGATTGGTTCAAAGTTGGGTTTGTAGCTGGTATTGAGCCAACGATAGCTTGAAAGCTAATTGTTGTCGTTCCTCCAACTGGAATTGAGTCTAAAGAGATTCCGCTATCTGGTCTAAATCCAAGTTGTGGGATGGTATTAATTTGTACGCTATCAGGAACGAATGAAAGTTCAGGTGGTAATATATCGATAAAAACAGGTGTGTTTGCTGAAGTATTTCCGCTATTGGTGAGGATAGTTGTATACGTAATTGTATCTCCAACAGCAGCAAAAGCACTGCTTGCAGTTTTTGTTGCGATAACAGAAGCAGTATTTACTTGTGTAAAAGTTTTATTAGATTGAACTGTTCGTGAAACTGGCGGTTCGTTTATATCTACAATAAAGCTATATTGAAGCGATGATTTGTTCGGGATTGGATTAGGGTTTGGAAGTGTTGTAATGTTTACTTGAAAACTGAGTGTAGCAGATGCATTTGAATTCAAGTTACCAATATTGATACCGTTTTGTGGATTTGCATTAGTAATAGTTGTTCCATTTACCGTAAAACTATTTGGAATAAACGTTGTACCATTTGGAATTACATCTGTAAAAATAACATTGTTTGCGGTAGTATTACCGGAATTAGTAATGGTAGAAGTGAAAGTAAGTGTATCTCCAATAGTAGCGAATGTTGAATTGACAGTTTTATTTATAGAAAGAGTAGCATCAATAATTGGAGTAACCGTTGTATTCGTAATTGTACTATTAACAGCAGGTGATTGGTTGGGATTCACGGTATATTCATAATTTACAAGAGCATTATTTGTTAATGTGCCACTAGGTGGTATCGCTAAAATTTGTGCTTGAAAAGTAATGAATACAGTATCTCCTGGTGAAATATCTGCCAAGTGAACACCAAGTGATGGATCTAATCCTGGTTGTGGAACATTATTGATCGTTACGGAGTTTTGGATAAATGAAGCTCCTGCGCCAAGCCCATCTGTTAAAACAGTTGCACTAGCAGGGATATTACCTGTATTTGTTACTGCAATCGTATAAGTAACGATATCTCCAATTGCAGCATTTGGTGTGTTCACTGATTTTGTAGCGATAATCTTAGCGTTATTAATTTGAGTTGTTATTACGTTACTCAGCGCATTAGCCGATGCTGGAGGTAAGTTAGGATCTACGATGTACTGGTACGTTGTATTGCTTTGGTTCGGGATTGGATTTGGATTCGGGATAGAATTTACTTGCACTTGGAACGAGATGTTCGTATTTGCATTCGGATTTATTGAATCGATTGCAATTCCGCTCGCTGGATTGACATTAGGGAGTGTATTCCCGTTTACAGTAACACTATTAGGAATAAACGATGTCCCATTTGGAATTACATCTGTAAATATTACATTTGATGCAAGTGTGTTCCCGTTATTCGTTAAAGTAGTCGTGTACGTAATAATATCATTTACGTTAGCAAACTGTTTATCTGCCGATTTCGTAGCGGCAATTGAGGCGTTATTAATAGTTGTCTGTACAGTGTTAGAAGCAACCATCTGCATCACAGCTGGTTTGGATGGATCATACGTATATTGGAATGTTGTGCCTGATTGATTTGTAATTGGGTTTACAGCAGGAATAGTTGGTACAAAAACTTGGAATGAAACGGTACGTGATGAATTTGCCCCAATCGTACCGATCAAAATGCCGTTAGCAGGATTTGCATTTGCTATAGGGACACCGTTAATCGTTACAGTATTAGGAAGGAAGATGGTACCATCTGGAATGATATCTGTAAATGTTACATTAGTGGCAGGGATATTCCCGTTATTCGTTAAAATAGTCGCATATAGTATGACATCACCGACATCAGCGAAGTTTGTACTCGTTAGTTTTGTAGCAACGATATTAGCAGTATTAATTTGTGTAGTTACTATATTGCTAGCAGTGTTTCTAACAAGAGCAGGTAAGTTTGGATCAGCGATAAAGCTATATTGAAGTGCAGCGCTGTTTTGAATTGGGTTTGGTGAAGGTAGCCCATTTGCACTTATTTGAAACACAATCGTTGTAAAACCACCCGAAGGAATGGAGCCCACTTGAAGACCGGCACTAGGGTCTGCACCTAGTTGTAAAGTACCACCTATAAAAATACTATTTGGTACGATAGTGGTGCCATTAGGGATTATATCGGTAACAATAACATTATTGGCTGTAGTATTGCCAAGATTAGCTAAAGAAATTGTATATGTGATTGGTTGCCCGACGTCGGCGATAGTTAAATCTACTTCTTTGACAATAACGACATTTGCTAAATTAATTTGTGTACTTACAGTGTTACTTACAGATGTTTCTATAGTTGGTGGATCGCCCGGATTTAAAATAAAGCTATACTGTGTACTAGATGAATTTAATGTTGGATTTTGTGTTGGTAAAGAGTTGACGGTTACTTGATAAGAGACGGTAAGTGAACCGTTAGCAGCAATGGAAGGTAGCGGAACACCTATATTTGGATCTGCGTTATTTTGAAGTACACCATTAATAAGAAAAGTGTTTGGAATAAAGGTAGTACCGTCTGGATTCGTATCTACGAAAGTAGGGCTATCAGCAGAAACACTTCCTGCATTCGTCAAAGTAACAGTATAAGTTAATATATCCCCTACGGTAGCGAACTCTCGATCCACTGTTTTGGCTGAAATGACATTTGCATCGTTTACTTGAGTAAATGTAGTGGTTGAAGTAGTGTTTTTACTTACAGGTGAAGTGTTTGGATCAACGATAAAGTTATAGGAGATGGAAGCGCTATTTGAAATAGGGTTTGGATTTGGAATGCTAGTTATTACTACTTGGAATGAAGCTGTAATTGTAGTATTAGCATTGATGTTACCAATATTGATGCTAGCTGGTGTAACGCCTGGCTGAGTAACACTGTTAACTATAACGCTGTTTGGGACAAAGGCGGTTCCATTCGCAATTGAATCAGATAGTAATACATTGTTCGCTGCAACATTTCCATCGTTAGTAAGAGCAAAGGTGTAAGTTAATACATCGCCAACTTCCGCAAACGTTTTATCTACAGATTTATTAACGTGGAGATTTGCTAGTCTAATTGTTGATGTAACAGAATTAGAATTTGCTGTTTTTGAAGTCGGTGGCAAACTTGGATTTACAGTGTAAATATAAGAGGCGAAAGCATTATTAATAATAGGGTTTTGGGCAGTAATGTTAATGACTGTTACTTGAAAGGATAAGGTAAAAGTAGCTCCACCAGGAATTGTGCCAATAGGTAAAGCAACGAGAGAATCAACATTCTGCAAAACTCCGTTTAGTGTTACAGTACCAAGAGTCAATATCGTTCCGTTTGGAAGTGGATCTGTTAGTTGAACGTTATTAGCGGCTGCATTTCCACTGTTTGTAATAAGGATTGTGTAACTTATCGTTTCGCCAATTGTGGCAAATTGTTTGTTAGTTGATTTTGTTAATGTTACATTCGCATTGTTAATTTGAGTGGAAACGAGATTAGAAGAAATGTTTTTTGTAACGGGAGATTGGCTAGGGTTGACGGTATATTGATAAGAAGCGCTTGATCCGTTAGATACGACATTTGACGCGGGTATTGTGTTTACTACTACTTGAAATGCAACAGTTTTTATTGTGCCGCTTGGGATGGATCCAATATTCACGCTGTTAGCGGGATTTGCGCCTACTTGTGTCGTGCCATCTATTGTTAAACTGTTTAGAACAAAAGTTGTGCCAGTAGGAATGACATCTGTAAAAATAACGTTATTTGCATTGGTATTACCTGTACCTGTAAAGGAAACGGTGTACGTTAGTGTGTCACCAATATCTGCAAAATTTTTATCTACTGCTTTCGTCATTGTTACAGTAGCATTATTCACTTGAGTGGAGACAATATTTGTCGTATCAGTCCCACTTACTGCTGGTTGATTTGGTACAGGAATGTATTGATATGTTGTTGTTCCACTATTTAATATTGGGTTTGTTTGAGGGATAGAAGGAACGAGTACTTGGAATGAAATAGTAGTAGTGGAATTTGCGGCAATTGACCCAATTGATATACCATTAGCGGGATTTGCGCCAGCTTGAGTAACTCCGTTCACAGTTACACTACCTGGAATGAAAGTAGTCCCGCTAGGAATCGGATCCGTATATATCACATTCGTTGCAGCGATATTTCCTATATTAGCTAAGGCAATACTGTAAGTTAATGTTTCACCAATATCGGTAAAAAGTTTGTTAACTGATTTTGTTCCATTAATATCTGCGAGGTTAATTTGTGTTCCAGCAGAGTTGCTTGTTGCAAGACCATTAAAAGTTGTTCCTCCGGCGATTGGTGTATATTGAAATGTAATATTAGCAGTGTTAGAGATAGGATTTTGACTTGGAAGAGAAACAACAGTAGCTTGAAAAGTTACTGTACGAGAAGCACCATTATTAATTGTTCCAAGAGATATACCAGCTGCAGGATTAGCATTTGTTTGTGGTACGTTATCTACTGTTACAGTGCCGGGTATAAAAGAAGTACCGCTAGGGAGACTATCTATAAAAATAGCGTTATTGGCAGGAAGAAGCCCGGTGTTAGGGATAGTAACTGTATAAGTGAGAATATCTCCAATTGCAGCAACACTTTTATTCACGCTTTTCGTCGCTTGTATATTTGGTGAGTTTATATTAATTTGTAAGCCTACTGTATTTAACATATATGCGTCTCCGTTAGTAGTTAAACGGATTGCGGCGGATACTTGTGAGTTTGTTAAATAAGGAGAAATATCAATGGAAGTAATGTCCCAGCCCTGTCTTCCTGCGGAGATGTTTGTACTTGTAGAAGCACTTTGATTTCGTGTTCCAAATGTCCCTGTTGTATCTAAGTTTCCTGCAGCATTATTAACTTGAGAACCGAAGAAATTATTTATAGCATTGTTTGGTCCAGATAAAGCATTTAATGAACTGAAATTTGGTCCAAATAAAGCTTGATCCCCGGTTAAATCTGCATCTCCTTCGGTAGAACTTAAAAATAATCTCCCGCTTACTGGTCCTCCTGAAGGTGTTAAAAATCCAGAAACAGATACATCGGCACTACCAGTTTCTGCAGAAACACGGTTACCAGCTACATAAATGGTTAAGTTTCTTGCAGGTAATGTCCCGTTTTGATAAGCGACAATGAGTGTCCATCCGGCCGAGTTAATGGATCCATTTGAAGCATCTAAAGGATCAACAAGTCCAGGGACAGCTCCTGTAGTATAAGAACCAGAACCTCCAGCTTGAATAAGAGTTGTTACGTCTGCTGAACGAGTATAAAAGCCAAATGTAATAGAGTTTGAAACGAACGTTTGATTTGAAGCTGTAACAGCTGAAGGAGTAATTGAGTATGTTGAAACGGGTGTTGTAAATGAAACGGGATTACCTAGAACACTCGTAATGTTTTGATCACGAGATAAATAGTTTCCACCCCAAACGAGTTCTGCGTAAAGAATAGTGCTACCAGCAGGGATATTTAAAATAGCGGTAGAACTATTTTGTGTATAGGTTAACGTTGTACCTGCGGGAAAAGTAGGTACTTGTAAAGCGGTATTCGTAGTTATAAACGCACCAATTGCCCCGATTGTACCAGCACGGTTTTGATTACTAATTTTACTTAATCCTAAAGTATTACCTGTAATAGCGAGTGCGCCGTTAGTGGTGGTAGAAAATCGATTCGTAATGGGCATGTTGTCACCTCATTTCCAATATAGTCTTGGTCAAAATAGGATATGTGTGTGATAAATAAATGGAAACATGTACAAGTTGATTTGATAATAATGATTTAAATGTCTAGATAAGGGGATGGAGTATGATTGAATTGGAAATTAGAGTGGAGCGTCTTAGGGAAGCAAAAACAGGGAATATTCTATCATTATCTTCTTATATTGGGTGGGATTATAACAGAGAAGAAATTGAGACTATTTTTAACGCAGGGAATGTATACGGTGTTTGGAATGAGAGAGAGGAACTAATTGCTAGCGCGGCAATAATATTATATGGGGAGAAATTAGCGTCTATCGGAATGGTGATTGTACATCCAGATTATAAGGGGAGAGGGATTGGAAAGATAATAACGGAAGCGTGCGTTAAAAGCGTATCAGCTCATACTCCAATTATGCTTATTGCTACGGATGAAGGGAAACCTTTATATGAAAAGTTAGGATTTAGGGCAGTAAGTTATGTTTCTAAATACATATGTAACTCATACAATGCGAAAGATTATTGTGTAAGAAATGAAGATTATGTGATGAATTATGAAGAGGGTGATTTAGAAAAAATAATAAAAATAGATGAATATGCGTTTGGAACAAATAGAAAAGAGTTTTTAAAGAAAAGAATTATGCAAAGTGAACAGTGTATCGTTGTAAGGGACAAGGAACAAAATGTATTAGGTTACGGTTTAAGCATACAAACACCAGAAAATAGGATAATAGGGCCGGTTGTTGCTAAAAATGATGAGATGGCAATGAGAATTGTACATGATTTAGCAAGAGGGCATAATGGAAAATTAAGAATGGATGTACCAGAAGGAAAGAACGATTTCATGAAAGAATTAGAGGTTGCTGGTTTTAAAAAAGTGAATACACCACCAATTATGATGAAAAATAGTAATCGGTTATTAAAAAGAAATAGTGAACTATATAGTATTGCAGCGCAAATTTTTGGATAAAAAAGAATCCTTTTAAATGAAGGATTCTTTTTTGAGCCAATTTAATCACGATATTGGTCATGAGTTGGCTGAAAGAGGTCTTCCTCGATATCTCGCACCATAGAAAAATGATCAACGTTATAATGACCGTGTAAAGTTTTATTGTGATGACCAATAATTTGTTCTGCAGACAATACGTTAGAATCAGTTGTTGAATGACCGTTTTTAATTAATGTAACGTCAAATCCTTGTACAGTTGCTGTCCTAACGGCAGTGTCAATGCAATGTTCTGTTTTACATCCGCCTATAACAATATGATTAATGTTTTCTTCTTTTAAAAGTTCAAGTAAAGAAGTACCGTAGAATGAATTGGTTGCTGCTTTATTAATAAAGATTGCAGACTGGGGTACTTGAATTTGATTATGTACTTCAAATCCTTCGCCACTACCAGAAGCAACATCGATATCTCTTACGAAAACAATAAGAGCATTTGAATCTATTGCTTTCTGGAGGGCTATATTTAGTGTAGATAATAGCTCGGTTTTACGAAAAACTTCATTTTCTTGCTCATTTCCATCAATTAATTCTTGCTGAGCGTCGATAATTAATAGTGCTTGTTTCATCGTGTCTCCCCTTTAATATGAAATAAGTTCCACTGTACATATTCCTTCAGATTGTTAGAAAATCCTCCATTGTAAGAGAAGTAGAAGATTGATTTACAAAGTTGTCAAAGAAATTTCATTCTCATAGCGTGTAAAAACATGTATGATAGGAGATGGAGAATTTTTGAGTAGGTGGGAATAACATGCAAACAGTAGAAGATTATCTTTCATTCTTACATACGAAAGGATTTAAATTATCAGAGGAAGCACAAGGGTTTATTATGTTTGGACAAGGATATACTGGTGCGTCTGATGGGATTGTGAACGCAGCAATAGAAGCGACAATTAAACATCAATTGCAGTTTGATGGTAGTTATTTCGTTGCGTTATTAGAACGATTGAAAGAGGAAGAAATTACAGATAAAAAAAGCGCTAAGGCTTTTATGCGGAAGTTACAAGCGTAACTTCACGCAGCCTGCGCTTCTTTTTTTGTTTTGGAAGGTAATTCAACAAAAATCATGCCTAGAAAAATACATAGACATCCGATAATAGCAGAAATAGAAAGTTGTTCATTTGCAACGAGAACGCCTGTTAATGCAGCAAAAACGGGCTCCATTGCGAAAATAATTGCTACTCTCGTTGGAGAAGTGTGTTTTTGTGCCGATGTTTGAATGAAAAAAGCAATAGATGTTGCAAACAGGGCAGTTAGAAAGAGTGCGAATAAAAAGGATTGATTCGTCCATAGTGATACTGAAAATAACTTTTCCCAATCTTCAAACAAGAAAGCGCAAATAGAAGAAAATATACCAACAGCTAATACTTGAGATGTGCTTAATAATAAAGGTGATATTTTTTTAGAAAAGAAGCCGTTAATAAGAATATGGGCAGCGAAAGCGACTGCACAACCGAGAACAAGTATATCTCCTATATTTAATTGGAAAGAATCAGCAGCTGTTAATAAGTACAAACCTGTTGTAGCTACAGCAATACCAAGTACGATGAAAATGGTGGCTTTTTGTTTTAAAAAGATAAAGGATAAGATTGGGACCATAACAATGCTTAGCCCAGTTAAGAAACCTGCTTTTGAAGAAGTTGTATAGAGTAAGCCAAATGTTTGTAATAAATAGCCGACAAATAAGAAGAACCCAACTATTAATCCAGCTACACTACTATGTTTTAATTCTTGTTTTGAAGTTTTCTGTGAGAAAATAATTTGAACGAATAATAAAATAATTCCAGCGAATAAAAAACGAATACCATTAAACGTAAATGGACCAACGAAAGACATAGCGTTTTGAACGACAACAAACGTAGCTCCCCAAATAAAAGAGACAAATAATAAAGCAAGAGGAGCAATCCACTCTTTTTTCACACTCATACCCCCGTTAATTTTGTAAGATAGCTTTTCTAGCTAATTCATCAGCTACTTTATTTTGACTACTTGGAATCCACTTAATAAAAAACAGATCGAAGTTTTTTATGTACTGTAGTGCTTCATCTAAAAGAGGTGCAAATATTTTATTTTTTGCGTATTCCTTTTCAAGAGCTCGCTCAACAAGCTGCGAATCTGTACGAAAAGAGACAGTGCTATAATTATGCTCAATGCAATATTTTAATGCTAGAAGTAAAGCGCGGTACTCTGCTTCATGATTGGACATTGTTCCAAGTGGTACTGATAATTGTACAGGCGGCTGAACGCCTTTAATAAACACTCCTGCACCAGAAGGACCAGGATTTCCTTTTGATGCACCATCAATATATACTTCAATCAAAATGAGAAACCTCCAAATTATAAGATTATCCCCTACTTAAATATTTTTTTGAAGTAGGGGATAGAGTAGTTATCCGATTGTGATGCTGTAACGACATGTAAATGTTTCATTCGCTTGTAAAGATTGAATTCCCTTTTTGTCCTTGAAATCTTTTGCTGGATTTACTTCATCAGCGATTCCATACCAAGGTTCAATACATAAGAAAGGTGCGTTATCCCCTGGTGTCCATACGCCGACAAATGGAAATTCATCAAATTCTACTTTTACAAATTTATTATGTTTATGAGAACGAATCGAAATTTCATTTGTATTCATATGTTCAAAAATAAGTGCATCATTTTTGAATAAATCGTATGTAAGTGGCAATTCAGTCGTATTTTCAGCGATTAATTGCTTTTTGTTTGAAAGATAAGGTCCTTCTAATACGCTTGTTTCTAAGCGTTCCGAACCATTAAACGATAAGTGATAATCTGTAAATGATTCACCGTCCAATAAAGGGAAGTTGAATCCAGGATGTGCGCCGATTGAGAAGAACATTTCTTTAGAAGTAGGATTGTTTACTTCATATGTTACATGAACACTTTGTCCATCTAGCTCATAAGAAACGAGTAATTCGAATTCGTATGGGTATTTTTTTAATGTTTCTTCATTACTAGTAACGATATAAGTGATCTTTGTTTCGCTTTGTTCTTTCACAGAGAAAGTAAGATCACGAGCGAAACCGTGTTGTGTTAATGAATATGGTTTACCGTCTACGTAGTATGTATTATCTACTAATCGACCAACAATTGGGAACAAAATTGGTGCACGGCGTCCCCAATAAGTAGAATCACCTTGCCATAAATATTCTGTGTTGTCTTCTTTTAAGCGAACGCTCTGTAATTCTGCACCTTTGTCAGAAATGGAAACGATCACTTTTTCATTTTGAATTGTTGCTGTCATGAAGTGAAACCTCCTAAATCTTTCATATGTTTCATTATACGTTGTCTAAAAGGAAAAAGGTAGTTTATGATAGGAAATCTATTGACGAAAGAGGGGCTACCACGTAAAATATAATCTTGTTGCTTAAAAAACGAATAACGTGGTTCGAAACCATCCCACGTAAAAAAACTAAGGAGATTTTGTCATGAATATTAGAACATTAGTCGGTAATGGTATTTTAGCGGCATTATATATTGCTGTTTCTATGCTTATTCAGCCATTTGGCTTTACGAATGTACAGTTTCGTATTTCAGAGATGTTTAATCATCTCGTTGTATTTAACAAGAAAGCAATTTACGGAATTGTATTAGGTGTATTTTTAACGAATCTCTTTTTCTCACCTATGATTGCTTATGATTTAGTATTTGGAGTAGGGCAATCTATTCTTGCATTAGTTGCAACGATTATTTCTATGCGATTTATTAAAGGTGTTTGGGCTCGTATGATTTTTAATACAGTTATCTTTACGATTACAATGTTTATGATTGCAATTGAACTTCATCTTGCATTTGACCTACCATTTATGTGGACTTGGTTAACATGTGCAGCAGGTGAATTCGTAGTAATGGCGATCGGTATGCCTGTAATGTACTGGATTAATAAGCGAGTACAATTTGAAAGATTTATGTAATAGATGAAAGAGCTATTCCTTATATAGGATGGCTCTTTTTGTATGTGATTATATTGAATATAATACTGTGACTCTTGATAAAATATAATAAAATAAAGTGAGGCTTCAATTAGCCGGATAAATAAGAAGTCTTACATAAGGGGAATGTAGTATGAAATATAAAATTCATTGGTTGTATAAAACGAAGCGCGGATTGCAGACGGAATTAACGACAGAGTATATGAACATAGAAGAAGTACTTCAATTTGCAGAGGATTTTGAGAAAACAGGAAGAGTAAAAGAAATTTCATTTTATGATGAAATGGACGCAGAATGGTCATTAAAAGAGATGAAAAAGTTAAGTAAGCAAGTAGAGGAAGATCCCCAAGAAATACTCGTTTATTTTGATGGGGGATATGATGTGCAAACGAAAGAAGCTGGCGTTGGTATATGTGTGTATTATAAAAAAGGAAATACAAACTACCGGATTCGCCGCAATGCATATATAGAAGGTATATATGATAATAATGAAGCGGAATATGCATCGTTACTATACGGTATGAATATACTCGAGGAATTAGGGGTTAAGTATGAAGCAGTCACACTTCACGGTGATTCTCAAGTTGTACTGCAGCAATTAGCCGGAGAATGGCCTTGTTATGATGAGCATTTAAACCATTATTTAGATCAAATTGAACAAAAGGCGAAGCAAATGAAATTAAAACTTATATGTGAACCAATATCTAGAAAACAAAATAAAGAAGCACATCAATTAGCTACGCAAGCATTGGAAGGAACAGTTATTGATAGTCATAAAGAAATAACTGAATAGAGAGGTGCAAAGGTGGATAAAAAGCAACTCATTACAGAGGTAAATGACTTATTAGAAACGTATTGTGAAGGATGTTTCTTGCGAGAACATAATCGAAAGACAAATAGTAAATATTATGCCCATTCATTTTGTATACGGCAATGTACAGTTGGAGAAACATTGAAAAAGTATGGAGAACAGTTGTCATGAAAAAACATCCAGAGAAAATTCTCTGGATGTTTTTTAGTGTCTTGCTTCGTTTAGTTGATGCTCACATTTATTTAATTTCTTTTCCTCATTCATTAAAAATGGCTCATCTAAATCAGTTGCAACAGATTTCATAATTTCAAGCTGAGAGCGAGCTGCTTCTACAGCAGTAGTAGCATGCTCTAATGTATCTGGATCCATTGAAATTGTTGCTGATCCTACCATTTTTTGTGCTGTTTCTACACGGAATTTCACTTCTTCAAAATCATTTACTTCTGATCCCATTAATAATTCCTCCTTTGTATAGTGCGCATTTCACATAGTTTTTGCTCTGTAAAACGGAAATATACAAAGGAATAACAAAGGAGGTTACCAAGTAAGGCAACCTCCTGTTATATGTTGGATTAAAGTTTTACTACGTTAGCAGCTTGAGGTCCGCGGTTACCTTCAGTAATGTCGAAAGATACTTCTTGACCTTCTTCTAAAGCTTTGTAGCCGTCTCCTTGAATAGCAGAGAAATGTACGAATACATCGTCAGCGCCTTCCATTTCGATAAATCCAAAACCTTTTTCGTTGTTAAACCATTTTACTTTTCCTTGCATGTTACAATTCCTCCTAAAAGCGTTTACTATTTTCATTTAGTGAAATTCATTAAAAAAATAATATAAACTAAAAATGCTATATTCTTGAATATTCTGCTAAATGATTAATTTAAATATACACGAATTGGGAGAATTTAGTCAAGTAAGCGATTTTATTTTTTTGTATTTTTAAATAATTTTCCAGTCAAATTTTTAAATAGGTATAGGACAGGCCTTGTACGTAATATTCTTAATTGAATGCTATACATAATGAGGTGAAAGAATGAATAAGTCTTACTTATTAGATAATGAAGGAATGAGAACGAGAACCGACATACCGGATTGGGTTGCAAAAGAATTTGAGATTTTTTCAAATGTTGTGTTAGAACCAACTTTTCCATGTTATTTCGGTTTAACAGCTTTGAAAAAGAATGAACTTCGTTATTCATTTCTTTCTCATAATGATTGGAGTCATTTGCCGCATACAATGTTATCTTTTTTAGAGTTAATGAAAGAGAGACCGATTATAAGAAGGGGCTTTTTCCTTTTTGTAGAACCGGAATGTGAAGAACGATCACTCGAATATTACCGTGATTCTTTTTGGAAAGTGTTACAGTATTTACATGAAAACGATAATCAAGCATGGCCAAAGCAAATTCCTGAAGACCCAGACCATTATTTATGGGAATTTTCATTTGGTGGTGAGCCAATATTCGCATTTGGAAATGCGCCAGCTTATAAACAACGAAAAACTAGACATTTAGGGAATTCCCTCGTTATTGGGTTTCAGCCACGCACTATTTTTGATGGATTAGAGGGAGATCGTCCTAAGGGAGCATATTCAAGACAAATGGTCCGTGAGCGAGTTGAAAAGTGGGATCAATTGCCGAAACATCCTAACATTAGTCATTATGGTGACCCAGAGCATCGTGAATGGAAACAATATTTCATAGGAGACGATGTAAAGCCAATAAAAGAGAAATGTCCTTTTCTTCATAGGATAGAAAAGTAAGAGCCATCATCTAGATGGCTCTTTTGTATATTTTGGATAAAAAAGGGTATTTTATTATGAAAGCTAGTCTATTTTTTTAATTACATCATTAACTAGTAGTAAAGAGAGTAGAAAGGATAGAGCGATGATTGGAGCAATTATACAGCAAATCGTATTAGGTATATCATTAGCTGCGCCAGTAGGGCCGATTAATATTGAAATGTTAAAACGAGGAATTGAACGTGGGTTTTGGCACGCTTGGGTTGTTGGAATTGGTGGAATGACTGCAGATGTTTTATTTATGCTTCTCATTTATTTCGGTCTATCTTCTGTGTTTATGTATACATATGTACAAGCCCTCATGTATTGCACGGGTTTTTTCTTGTTATTTTATTTAGGATTTCAAAGTGTAAAACAAGGAATTTTCGACTCGAATATGGAATATAAAAAAGAAGAGGTAGGTGGCCTTAAGCAATCGTTTATGGCAGGATTTTTAATTGCGATATCCAATCCATTAAATCTTGTTTTTTGGTTTGGTATATACGGAAGTACACTTAGCTCATTACTTACGAAGGTAACGAAACAAGAAGCTTTTTTGTACAGTCTTTGCATTATTGTTGGTATTATTTTATGGAATTTAAATATTGCTTTTTCTGTACATTTTGGAAGAACTTTATTAAAACCAAAAGCGCTTGGCTACATAACGGCCGGAGCAGGTATTATTTTAGTAGGTTACTCTATACATTTTGCATACAAAGCTTTACAGTTGTTCACATAAGATTGAAGGGGAGATTTTTATGTATCGAACCACTATTGACGGAAAAGAAATTATAATTACGTTAGCGCCAAAAATCCGAAAAGAAATTACTGATAGAAATCCACTATATGAAGCGGTATTTCATAATGCTGCAAGATTGTTACAAACAAAGCAACCGACGTTTGCAGTAAATCATGAAATATTTGGGCTCATTATTGGAGAAGTGCAAAGAGGAGAAGTAACAGTGTTTGCAGTGGAACATATTATTCCGAAGCAAAATATATTTGGACCAAACAATTTTTTCTCGACAATAGAACAGCAGGCAAATTTGTAAAGTGAATAGAATAAGAATAGAAAAGAAATAGTCGTAACGATATGTTGCGGCTGTTTTTTGGGAAAAGGGGGAAACAAGATGAAGAAAGTGGGGAAAGAGTTCTTTTTACAACATGATATTGTTATTATGTATAGCATTCTATTTATTTTCATTATTATTTTAAAAATGCAATTTTTTACGTGGTTTGGCATGTTAGCATGTATGTTTGGGATTGTTTTCTATACACTTAATGAATATATGACACATCGTTTTTTATTCCATATAAAGCCACCTAAAAACACATTTCTATTAAAAATGTTAAGAAGATTGCATTATGATCACCACGTATATCCAGATGATTTAAAACTTTTGTTTTTACCTGTATGGTTTAGTATACCTAGTTTTACTATATATTTACTTATAGCATATGGTATTACAAAAAGTGTTACTATTACACTTTCATTTGGAATCGGAATGATTATTATGCTGCTCGTTTACGAATGGAAACATTATATTGCTCATAGACCGATTCGTCCCGTCACTAAGTTTGGAAGATGGCTAAAAAAACAACATATATTACACCATTATAAAAATGAAAAGTTTTGGTTTGGTGTTTCAAATCCAGTATTTGATTTTATATTTGGAACACTGAAAGACGGAAAAGATGTTGAGCTAAGCGAAACGGCTCGTAATTTAGAAAAGGAAAAAAAGACAAAAGTAGTGCGTTAAGCACTACTTTTGTCTTAATGAGGATAAATAAGTAAAGTGTCACTTTATTTTGAAAAAGTATATTAAAAATTTAGGGGAAATTGCCGAAAAATGTCTATCAAAAAATCTTTGCATGAATGCATGGATTGACTAAAATGAATATAAGTTTCTGAATATTTATAAAATTTAGTCTTTAGGTATGCAAGGGGGAAGTGTATTTCAAGTAAGAGAGGGGATCGGTTAATGAAACGAGACGATACGTCAGCACGTAAGTTGCAAAATGAGGTGAATTATACAGAGGTCGTTCAGTCGGAAGAATTTCAATTGTTATTAAATACGAAAAAGAAGTTTATCATTCCAATGAGTATTTTCTTTTTTAGTTTTTTTATCGCATTACCTATTCTAACATCGTATTCAAAGGTGCTTAATACACCTGCATTTGGAGACGTTACATGGGCGTGGGTATTTGCTTTTTCCCAATTTATCATGACATGGGCACTATGTATGATTTATAGCAAAAAAGCAGAATCATTTGATGAAATCTCCCGGAAAATTCTGCAAGATATGCAAAAAGGGAGGGGCTGAACTTGAATACTACTGCATTTGCACTATTTGTAATTATTGTTCTTGGTACGCTCGTCATAACCTATTTTGCATCGAAAAAAACGAAAAATGCGAGTGAATTTTATACGGCTGGAGGGGGATTAACTGGTTGGCAAAATGGTCTGGCCATTGCTGGAGATTACATGTCTGCTGCTTCATTTCTCGGTATAGCTGGAGCAATCGCATTAACTGGGTTTGATGGATTCTTTTATAGTATCGGTTTTTTAGTTGCTTATTTAGTTGTACTATATCTTGTTGCAGAACCGCTTAGAAATTTAGGAAAGTACACTTTGGCGGATATGATTGCAGCACGCTTTGATGCGAAAAAAGTTCGCGGAGTTGCAGCTCTTAATACGATGACGATTTCTATTTTTTATATGATTGCACAATTAGTTGGCGCGGGTGCACTTATTAAATTATTATTAGGGATTGAATATACGACATCTGTATTAATCGTTGGAACACTTATGACGGTGTATGTTATTTTTGGTGGTATGACAGCAACGAGCTGGGTACAAATTGTAAAGGCTGTATTACTTATGGCTGGTACGTTTATTATTTCTGTTATCGTTTTCGCAAAATTCAACTTCAGTGTGACTGAAATGTTCGCTCAAATGAAAACAGCTACACCTTTAAAAGATTCATTTTTAAATCCAGGTGTAAAGTATAAGGATGGTCTTGATACACTGTCTTTAAATTTAGGACTAGTACTTGGTACAGCTGGATTACCACATATACTTGTCCGCTTTTTTACAGTACGTGATGCAAAAACTGCACGTCAATCTGTCGTATATGCGACGTGGTTAATTGGTGCATTTTATATTATGACGATTTTCTTAGGATTTGGTGCGGCAGCGTTTGTAGGAAATGAAGCGATTATTAAAGCGAACCCAGCTGGTAATATGGCGGCACCTTTATTAGCCAAAGCGTTAGGTGGAGACTTCTTATTTGCTTTCGTATCAGCAATTGCTTTTGCAACGATTTTGGCTGTAGTGGCAGGTCTTGTATTAACAGCAGCATCAGCATTCGCTCATGATTTTTATAATGAGATTATTCGCAAAGGGAAATCAACGGAAAAAGAGCAAGTATCTATGGCTCGTTATGCATCTATTGGGGTAGCGATATTATCTATCATACTTGCATTATTTGCCCAAACATTAAACGTAGCATTTTTAGTATCATTAGCATTTGCAGTTGCAGCGAGTGCAAATCTACCAGTGATTTTATTTACAATATATTGGAAGCGTTTTAATACAACGGGTGCTATTTCCGGTATGATTGTAGGGCTCGTATCAGCAATTGTTCTCGTAGCGTTGAGTCCGAATGTTTGGAACCCTGTAGCTGGAAAAGCTATTTTTGTTGGGGAAGCGATATTCCCATATACGACACCAGGAATTATTTCAATTCCGCTCGGATTTCTTGCAGCATATTTAGGAACTGTTTTATCTAGTAAGAAAGAAGATGCAGTGAAATTTGATGAAATTCTTGTGAAATCTAATACTGGTCACGGTATTAGTGATGCGTCTTCACATTAAATAAAAGGGGAGCTTTTCGATAGATAAGAAAAGCTCTTTTTTCTTTTGTCATTTTCTTGTAAATATTACTGATTTGTAAGTAGGATTTGTCTTAATTTTGTGGAATGAAAATAGCAGGGAGAAATTTAAGTCATCATGGCACCAGCGCAGCTTTTGTGAAAAATAAGTTGTTATGGAAGGTGGAAGTAATGATGAAAACGAAGCAAACTGATGAATTATTAGCAAAAGATGAGCAATATGTTTGGCACGGAATGCGTCCCTTTAGTCCAAATAGTACAATGGTAGGGGCAAAAGCTGAAGGGTGCTGGGTTGAAGATATACAAGGAAAAAGATATTTAGATGGTATGAGTGGTCTTTGGTGTGTGAATAGTGGATATGGAAGAACGGAGCTCGCAGAAGCGGCTTATAAGCAATTACAAACATTATCATACTTTCCAATGTCACAATCTCATGAACCAGCTATAAAGCTTGCTGAAAAGTTAAATGAGTGGCTTGGGGGAGAGTATGTTATTTTCTTCTCAAATAGTGGTTCAGAAGCGAACGAAACAGCTTTTAAAATAGCAAGGCAATACTATGCGCAAAAAGGTGAACCACATCGTTATAAATTTATGTCACGTTATCGTGGGTATCACGGGAATACAATGGCGACAATGGCAGCGACGGGACAAGCGCAGCGTAGATATCAATATGAGCCGTTTGCTTCAGGCTTTTTACACGTAACACCACCGGATTGTTACCGTATGCCTGAAATTGAAGGGCAGCATATCTATGATGTAGAATGTGTGAAAGAAGTCGATCGTGTTATGACGTGGGAATTAAGTGAAACAATTGCTGCGTTTATTATGGAACCTATTATTACAGGCGGGGGCATATTAATGCCACCACAAGACTATATGAAAGCTGTTCATGAGACATGTCAAAAACACGGTGCCTTGCTTATAAGTGATGAAGTGATTTGCGGCTTCGGTCGTACAGGAAAAGCATTCGGATTTATGAATTATGATGTGAAGCCAGATATTATTACAATGGCAAAAGGCATTACGAGCGCATATTTACCATTATCTGCAACAGCTGTGAAAAAAGAAATATATGAGGCTTTTAAAGGTAAAGGAGAATATGAATTTTTCCGCCATATTAATACATTTGGTGGAAATCCAGCAGCTTGTGCATTAGCACTTAAAAATTTAGAGATTATGGAAAATGAAAATTTAATTGAGCGATCTGCACAAATGGGTTCCCTTTTATTAGAGCAACTAAAAGATGAAATTGGGGAACATCCGCTTGTTGGGGATATTAGAGGAAAAGGTCTATTAGTTGGAATTGAATTAGTAAATGATAAAGAGACGAAAGAGCCAATTGATAACGACAAAATCGCAAGTGTCGTAAATGCTTGTAAAGAAAAAGGGCTTATTATAGGACGAAACGGTATGACGACAGCAGGATATAATAACGTCTTAACATTAGCACCGCCGCTTATTATTTCAAGTGAAGAAATTGCCTTTGTTGTTGGAACGTTGAAGACGGCGATGGAACGTATTTAATGAATCGAGCGAGCTGTAATATACAGCTCGTTTTTGTTTATTATGTGAAATATGATAAATTTTTCAAAGGGAGGGGAATTATTATGAAGAAATATGATCCTAATCAACATTATCACATCGGATATTATGAAGACGGATATGATTTAGAAGTGACGGCGTACAAAAGAATAAATGAACCAGTTTGGGATGCTTATCTTCCGCACTATGAGGCAGACGATTTTTATAAGAAAGTGGAGGAAATGAAACTGGATGAATATATAGATGATTATGGTATTAAGGTATATTCATTTAGTAATGATATCAATGATGAAGAAGCACGAACTATTTTTGAAAAATGGTTAAAAAAGAACGAGATTGTTTAAAGATAAAACAAAAAGGAGATTGCTATCTTATAAAATAGCAATCTCCTTTTATTATAGTAAAGTTATTTACTTGCTTTCATTGCTTTATCTTTTGCACCAAACGTGTATTTTAACATTGGTGGTGTAATCATTGTAGTTAAAATAACGACAATAACGATTGCTGTAAAGTAATCTTGTGCCAATAGACCTGAAGAAAGTCCTGTTCCTGCAATGATAAGTGCAACTTCACCACGAGAAACCATTCCAGCACCGATAATTGCAGAAGACTTAGCGTCAAATCCAGTCATTCGTGCACCGAATCCACAGCCGATTAATTTCGTTAATACAGCGATAACAGTTAATGCTAAGATGAACCAAATTTGATTGCCGATACCGTCAAATGTAATATTCATACCGATACTAACGAAGAATACTGGAACGAACATAGCGTAAGCAATTGGTTCTACTTTCTTTTCTACTTCATGTTTGTAGTTTGTTTGAGAAATTGCAATACCAGCAGCAAAAGCACCGATAATACCAGCAATTCCTAATAATTCGCCAAAATATGCGAATGAGAAACAGATGATAAGAGCCGCGCTCACGATAGACTCAGATACGCGTAGTGGTGATAACCAGCGCATAATCGCAGGAACACCTTTCCATCCGATTAAAATAATAGAAGCGAAGAATACTACTTTCTTCAAGATAACCATTGTTAAGTTAACATCATCAGTACCTAAGAAGCTCATTGCAAATGCTAATAAAATAACGACAAGAATGTCATCAAATACAGCGGCTCCAAGCATCGTCGTACTTTCACGTGTTTTCATTTTACCTAAATCACGAAGTGTTTGTACGGAAATACTAACACTTGTCGCACATAGAAGTAATCCTAAGAATACAGCGTTTCCTTGTTCCATTCCCATAACAAGGCCGGAAACGTAACCACCTACGAATGGAAGAATGATACCTCCGAGTGCAACTGCTAAAGAAGAATTACGATTTGCGTTTAATTCTTCTAAGTCTGTTTCAAGTCCAGCCATAAACATTAAAAGAATAACCCCGACATTACTTAATTGAGTTAGAAGCTCTGAATTTTCAATCCAACCTAATACAGCTGGACCGATAACGATACCGACAATTAATTTACCTAGTACAGAAGGTTGACCTAATCTAACACTAAGATCACCAGCAAGCTTTGTACTTAATAAAATAAGTGCAATTTGAAAGAAAAATTCGAATTCCATCTGATCCTCTCCTCATCATTTTTAGTTTTATCATACGATTTCTCGGAATTTGCCTAATGAAAATATGTAAAACCCATTAAACAAAAGGGTCTGATTACAAGTTCTTTTGAACTCGTGATTTGAACCTGTAATTAATATATAATATATTTTGCAAAAAATCAATGAAAAAATGGGAGCTTTTTTAGAGAGAGACGGTGTTATTAGGTATATACATATAAGAATAGCGTGTGAATTTTTATATGTATGAAATAGTATGAAGTCCTTTTTCATTACAAATAATAAAGCCTACATACTATTTCACGAATTATAAATGTGAAAAGGAGGTTTTATCATTTGAATTCATTAAAAAATAACTTGTCTATTGTTGCTTTAGGTGGAGTAAATGAAATAGGAAAAAATATGTATGCTATCCAATATGAAAATGATATTGTCGTCATTGATTGTGGATCTAAATTTCCAGATGAAAGTTTATTAGGGATTGATTTAATAATTCCAGACGTCACATATTTGCAAGAAAATAAAGAAAAAATTCGCGGTTTAATAGTAACGCACGGGCATGAGGACCATATTGGCGGAATACCATATTTTTTAAAACAACTAAATGTACCAATCTATGCAACAAAGTTAACGTTAGGTTTAATTGAAATTAAATTAAAGGAACACAATCTTCAAAATGATACGGAATTAATCGTTATTCATTCAGAATCAGAAATTGATTGTGGTTCTATTAAGGCAACTTTTTTTAAAACGAACCACAGTATTCCGGATTGTCTTGGTATTGTTTTTCATACACCAGAAGGTACTGTAGTACATACAGGTGATTTTAAATTTGATTTAACACCAGTAAATAATCAACATCCTGATATTCATAAAATGGCTAAAATAGGAAGTGAAGGTGTACTAGCTTTATTATCTGAAAGCACAAATGCAGAACGCCCAGGTTTTACTCCATCAGAAAGGTCAGTAGGAGAACGGGTAGAGGAAATATTTATGAAAGCAAATAGAAAAGTAATTATTTCTACATTTGCTTCTAATGTGAATCGTGTTCAGCAAATAGTTGAAGCTTGCATAAAAACAAATCGAAAACTAGCTTTGCTAGGGAGAAGTATGGTAAATGTAGTAGAAGTTGCTCTAGAGAAAGGATATTTACATATTCCAGACGGCATGTTAATTGAAGCGAGTGAGGTAAATCGTTTAGATCCAAAGCAGGTAGCGATACTTTGTACAGGAAGTCAAGGAGAACCGATGGCAGCTTTAGCGCGTTTAGCGAGTGGAAACTATAGACAAGTTGATGTTTTACCAGAAGACACGGTTATTATAGCCGCGACTCCGATTCCAGGAAATGAACGTAACGTTTCAAGAATTATAGATAATTTATTTGCTTTAGGAGCAAAAGTAATATATGGATCAGGTAGTTCTACTGGAGTGCATGTATCCGGTCATGCATATCAAGAAGAGTTGAAGTTAATGCTTACATTAATGAAGCCAAAATATTTTATTCCAATTCATGGAGAGTTTAGAATGCTACATCACCATAGTTTGTTAGCAGAATCAATTGGTGTCGAAAAAGAAAATATCTTTATCGTTCGTAATGGAGATGTTGTAGATATTAGTAATGAAGTGGCCGTTCAATCTAGAAAAATACAGGCTGGAAATATATATGTAGATGGATTAGGAATTGGTGATGTTGGAAATGCCTTATTACGTGATCGAAAACAACTTTCAGAAGATGGAATGCTCGTAATAGTTATTACCTTTAATAAAGTGGATGGAGAAATTATTTCCGGTCCTGATATTATCTCTCGTGGATTTGTCTATGTTCGTGATTCAGAAGAATTTTTAAAGGAATTAAATAAATTAGCTGTTATTACAATTAATAATTTGAAGAAAGAGAATGTGAATAGCTGGGGTATTTTGAAAAGAGAAGTAAGAGAGGCTTTAGGGAAGTTTATATATACTAATACGAAAAGAAAACCGATGATCCTTCCTATAATAATAGAGGTTTAAGAGTTAATAAAAAGAATTCTCGTAGGGGAATTCTTTTTTGTTTTGAAGACAGAATGAACATATAATGAAATAAATAGAAATGGAAGGAAATAAAAGATGTTATTAAATAAACGTTTTACAATTGGAGAAATGGCAAAAATGCATAATATAGCGGAATCTACTTTACGCTATTATGATGAGAAGGGAATTTTTCATCCGTCCACTGTCGACCCGCAAACAAATTATCGCTATTACACAATCGATCAATTTTCACTATTAGATACGATTAAGTTTTTACGCCAATTAAACATTCCATTAAAGGAAATTAAAAAATATATTGATGAAAGAAATCCAGCATATGCACTCAATTTACTGGAAAAACAACAAGAGATGATGTTGAAAAAACAAAGAGAAATTGAGTATGCTTTGGCGAAAATGGAGCATAGAATTCATTTAATTAAGGAAGCAACAAAAGCAAAAGCTGAACAAATGGTAATAAAAGAGATTCCGCAGCGAAAAATAACAGCTATTGCGGTTGCCCCGAATACGACGGATGATATGTTTGAGTACTACATTCATTCGTTGCAAAAAAATATGAGGCAAATGGATGATAGTTTATTTTCTGGAGATATCGGTGTAACTGTTGCGAAAAAAGGATTAATGCAAAATGAGTTTCAAGCATATAGCAGTGTATTTATTCTTTTGGATTATATGCCGTATGAAGTGCATACTTCAGATGAAATTAAAGAAGGTTTATATGCTTGCTCTTATCATCATGGACCGTATGAAGAAACAGATGCAACGTACAAGGAGTTACTTACATACATTGATAAAGAAGGTTACGAAGTACATGGAGATTCGATTGAGATTGGATTGATTGATTGGTCTGTAACAGAAAATCCAGAGGAGCAAGTAACAGAAATTCAAATTCCTGTAGTGAAAAAATAAGATGAAAACCTTTGAATTGATTACAAATTTACATTCATTAGTATAAGTCAGTCACCTATTTTTTAATTCTCTATTGACCTTAAAGTTACTTGAAGGTTTAAACTAAGAAAAGAGAGTTGAAAAAAAGGAGCATATTAGAGTATGGAAGCAACAGAAAAATTAAGAGAAAAACCAATTAAAAGTTTATTTATTTCTTATTTAATACCAGCCGTCCTCGGAATGGTATTAATGTCAGTGAATATTGTAATTGATGCGGTTATGATTAGTAGAGGAGTTGGGGCGAACGGTTTAGCAGGAGTGAACGTGGCTATTCCAGCCTTTTCGATTTTCTTCTCTATTTCATTATGGATCGGAATGGGCGGGGCAACGTTATATTCCATTGCATTAGGTGAAAATAAACGAGAGAGAGCAAGGTCTATTTTTACTCAATCAATGACGGTAGCAGTTGTTATCGTAGGGATTTTAGCAGCGATTTGCTTATGGAGAATAGAAGATTTAGCATACTTATTTGGTGCAAATGAAGTAATTTTACCATATGCGTTAGACTATTTACACGTATTATTAACATTTGGAATGATATACGTTTTAGAAAATATTTTAAGTACATTTATACGAAATGATGGAAATCCTAATTTAGCAATGGCTGGTCTTGTTGTAACGGCTGTATTAAACATAGTGTTTGACTATATCTTTATTTTTATCTTTGGATGGGGCGTTACAGGTGCTGCTTCAGCGACTATTCTTTCGGCAGCGGTTGGTTTCCTTGTATTACTAACGCACTTCTTTAGAAAAAGTAGTATTTTAAAGTGGACGAAATTTCATTTTGAATGGGATACTGTCAAACAAATTATGGTGATTGGTTTCCCAAGTTTTACAGCAGAAAGTACGGTTGCAATCGTAACGATTGGTTTTAATATCGCATTTGTCCAATATGCAGGAGAAGTAGGAGTAGCTTCCTATGCGATGGTGAATAGTATTCATGCAATGACATTACTATTATTCTTTGGTGTTGGAGCAGCATTACAGCCAATTGCTAGTTTTCATTACGGGGCAAATTTATCAGAGAGACTTCGTGAAGGACTGAAGTTTGCTGTGAAAATTGCTGTTGTCCTCGGAGGCATTGCGATAATTGTCGGATTATTCTTCGGGAAATATATCATTGGTTTATTTGATGTTCAATCTCCAGAATTATTGGAGTTAACCTTAACAGGTATTAGTTTATTCTTTATCCAATACGTATTTTTAGGTTATAACATTGTGTATGGAGAGTACTTCCAATCAGTGCGACAAACGAAGAAATCAGTACTTATTATAATGAGCCGAGGATTACTATTTATTATTCCATTGTTATGGATTATGCCGAAATTATTTGGTATAAATGGAATTTGGCTCGTTATGCCAGTTGCTGAAGTAATGACAGCAATTATCGTATTTACGATGAATCGTATGAAACATCCTGTTCCATTAAATATGGCAGGAGAGAAAGAAGCGATATGATAAAAAATCCCCTTAAGCAATTAAGGGGATTTTCTTATTCCTTTAAACTAATCGCAAAAGATCCAGCCGTCTCTTGAACAGAAGCAAAGGCAACGTTTTTAATATTTGTAATTCCTTTTTCTTTTAATTCTTTATATAACCATTTTTCATCTTTATGTATTAACTTTAAGTTATCATATTGAATTTGTGAATCGACGATAAGTGCAATTGGTAATCCAGCATACTTAACATCTATGTTTAAATCTTTTGGAGTTAATGGTACAAGTTCTCTTTTTGGTAAAATACTAATAGCGCCGTTCGCTTCTAAAATAGCGTATTCAATTTCATGAACACTTGGATATCCTGCAACGCGAAGATTAGAAAGCAATTCTGCAATGGGGTATCTACTTTTTTGTAAGTTCTCAAAAATAATATCACCATGTTTAATTAAAATGATAGGGTGTCCGAGAATAAAACGATTTAGTTTGTTGAATAGGCTTAATTTTGTAAGGAGTAAATGTAAACATGTGATAACAACCATACCGAGAAATGCTTGTAAAGCACCAGAGACGGGTATGGCCTGGAAAGCTAAATAAGATAAAAAAATTATAGCCCCAAAATCATGAGGAGTTAGTTGCGCTAACGCGGATTTACCGAGTAACTTAAGCGATAGTAAAAATAAGATAAAAAAGAACGACACGTTACATAAAAAGAGAAGCAATAGAGACACTCCTTCGTGTAAAGTTGTACTTACTATTCCCGAAAGTAATATAAATATTACCTTTCAGAGGATAAATTAGGGTTTATTGGAATTTGTCTGTATACAAACAAATAAATGGATATTATCATGAAGGAAGTAAAAGAAAATAGGAGTATATGAATATGAGAAAGAAGAAAATAATGAAGGGCATTTTAGTTGTTATAATGATTTGCGCCGTGTATGCGGGGTTTTTACAATATCACATTTATAAGCATGGGCATATGAATGCAACATACGATGCTGATTACATAATTGTACTAGGATCGAAAGTAAATGGGACGAAACCATCTTATTCATTGCAATATCGTATTGATAAAGCAGCTGAATATTTAAAATCACATGAGAAAACAATCGCTATCGTATCTGGAGGACAAGGAAAAGGCGAAGACATTTCAGAAGCATTAGCAATGAAACAAGGACTAATAAAACAAAATATCGCAGAAGACCGCATTATAATGGAGGACAAATCTACGAGTACAGATGAGAATATTACATTCTCAAAACCGTTAATTCCAGCCGATATGAAAAAAGGTATGATCGTAACAAACGATTTTCACATGTTTAGAGCGAAAAAAATAGCGGCCAAACAAGGTTTACAATTAGAAGGTCTTCCGGCAAAAACACCGAAACCAATCATCGTTCCATCGAATGTACGAGAATATTTAGCAATTACACAGTATTGGTTTATGAATCGAATATAGTGAAAGTGATCCCGTCTGAAACTCAGGCGGGATTTAGTTTGAGGGAAATCTTACAAATATGTCACGTTCGTGAAAGGTAAAGCGATAGTTTCTAGAATGATTTCCTGACATAATGAAGGTAACAAAAACTATTTAGAGGTGAATCGGATGAAAGGAAATAATATTTTATCTTCGTTATGTTACTTTAGTATCTTTTTTGCACCATTTTTACTACCAATTATCGTGTACTTTGTTGCAGAAGATGAAGTGAAGTATCACGCGAAAAAAGCATTTTGGTCACATGTTTTCCCATACGCAATCTTATTTGGAGGACTAGCAGTATCAGGCATGTACGGTTTAGGTTTCAATCAATCTGACGGTGCTGGAATTGGAATGGCTATCACATATGCAGTGTTCATTCTTGTAGGGATTTACTACTTCATTTGGAATATCGTAAAAGGTATTAAAGTTTTGAAAACGGCGTAATAAGATAAGTATAATTTCATTTACCGTATTGATAAACGTTTTAAAAAGGAGCAATTCAAAAAGAATTGCTCTTTTTGTGCTTATAAGTTGTGAAAATTGAAAAAGATATGTTAATTTTTCATTATGAAGAGAAAAAAGGAGTGATTTTCATGAATGAGATCATACATAAGATGGAGCAACATGTTTCAGTTCGTAAATATAAAGAAGAATCAATTCCGAAAGATGTAGTAGAAAAGATGGTGCATGCTGCGCAACATGCAGCTTCATCACATTTTGTACAGGCGTATTCTGTTATATATGTAACAGATCAGGAATTAAAGGCTAAACTAGCAGAGCTATCCGGAAATCGCCATGTGAAGGACTGTGCAGCATTTTTTGTTTGTTGTGCAGATTTAAAACGACTTGAAATTGCATGTGAAAAACATAGTACAGAGATAAAGCATGAGGGAGTAGAAGACTTTATCGTTGCGACGGTAGATGCTTCCCTTTTTGCGCAAAACTTAGCACTAGCGGCAGAATCATTAGGATACGGTATTTGTTATATTGGTGGTATTCGTAATAATCCGAGAGAAGTGAGCGAATTGCTTCATTTACCGGATAAAGTATATCCTGTATTTGGAATGACAGTCGGTGTACCAGATGAAGAACATGGAGTTAAACCACGTTTACCAGTAGCAGCAGTTCTTCATGAAAATGGATATGATGAACAAAAATATGATGAATTACTAAACGAATATGATGAAACGATGAACGCGTATTATAAAGAAAGATCATCAAACAAGAAAAACGTAACATGGACGGAATCAATGAGTTCGTTTATGTCTAAAGAAAAAAGAATGCATATGAAAGAGTTTTTAAGTGAAAAAGGACTAAATAAAAAATGAGTGAAAAGGCAAACCTGTGATGCGGGTTTGCCTTTTTGAGAAGGAGAAATACCTAAGGCCAGAAAGTTGTTTATTCTTTCTGAACTTAGGTATTTTGTTTGTTATCATGTATATAGAAATAAAAATTAATAATTTTTTACAAAAGTGATAGAAAATGAGGATGAAATGCCAATAGTAAGTAAAAGCGGCATAATAGCCGCTTTTTATCGTTTTATTTAGTATTTGATTTGAAATATTTTCCTTATGAAAGAAAGATTATTGCTAATTGTAAACTGTCAATAAAGTTATTTAAGTTTTGATATGGAATACCCCGCCGGAAAATACAGTAATAATTTCGTTTGAACATATCTGTTATTGCACGATCTAAAGCATCCTCTATAACAAGTTCAAACTTTCAATAAGAAGATAACCCCCTGTACAACTTAAAAGAATGTACGTAAATATTTTAAAAATTCGTTGATTAAGCCATTTGAAAATAATTTGACCTATAAACAAACCTAAAAATACAATTGGAATGGCATAAAAACTTGATTCCCAAATGGTTTTGTTTGTGCCAGTAAAGAGTATTTGAGTTACTAGACTAATGAAATATATAAACAGATAAAAAGCTAATGTAGTTGCTCTTAACTTCTCTTTTTCAGTATTAGTTCCTGTAAAATAAAGTAACAGGGGTGGACCTGGCATACCGATACTTGTCGTTAAAAGACCAGATAATCCGCCAACTATGAAATCTCTAGATTGTGTTGATCTAACCTTAACGTTGCATATTAGCAACAATGTTAATAGTAAGAGTAGGATGCTAACTGCTAATTTAAAAGTGTTTATGTTAACGGAAATGAAAATTAAAATGCCAAAAGGAACACCAACTATACTTCCAAAAATAAACCTTTTCAGTAGAACAAAATCAACGTCCATTCTTATTTTCCAAATAAGTGAAATAGAGATAATTAAAGATAAAATAATGTTTATTTGTATAGCTTCTTGTGGTAGAAATAACATAAGTAAGAAAGGGGTTGCCATTATGGAAAAGCCAAAACCTGTACTTGCTTGCAGAATAGAAGCTACTAATATAATACATATGAAAATGAATGTGATACCCAAAACAGCCCTCCTATTTAATCAAGTTTAACTAGTTAAAGTCTATTATTTAAGTGCAATGTTTCACAAACTTATTTGTATTTTAACATAAATATCTAGTTTTTTCTCAAATAGTGTTGCCATATAAGGCTCTTTAATTAAAAAATCTGACTTGTATTTTTAAACAATTTTATTATGGGGAAACAAATAAGGAATGGGATCAAAATGTATTGATTATCATTAAATTATTCACTGAGATCCCCGCGATAAAACAAGAACAGCCATATAAAACTTACAAAAATACAGCATGTAGCTAATAAACAGCCAATCATTTGAGGAGAAAGAATTTCTAACAGCCCTCCTGTAAAAAACATCGATAACTGAATAAGAGATCCGTAAATGGAATAATGGAATGAAAAAACTTTACCTATCATATTTTCGTGTGTGTAAGTTTGAAGTAATGTCGTATCAAGTGGAACGATGATTCCTCCTGCTATGCGCATACAGAATAAAGTAATGATACCGATAATAAGTTGATCGGATAGAATGAATCCGAGAAAGAAAATTCCTTGTAATAAGTAGGCCCAACCGAATACTTTTTTCATTTTTTCTTTATTATGGGATATATAAAGATTAACGAGAAGGCTTCCTATCATAAGCCCAGCCCCTTGAACCGTATATAAAATCCCAATGTTCGTATGGAAAATTTTTTCGGCATAGATCGTTAGAAGTAGTTGATAAGCGCCTCCAATAATCCCCCATGAAATGCCGACAAGAATTAATGTTAAAATGATTTTTGTTTGTAATATGTATGTATAACCACCTTTTATATCAGTGAAAAATGCTTTGTTCTTGTTACCAGTATCATGAGCAGGAATACTCATGTTATAAATAAAATAGGCTGAAATAAAGTATGATAGGCTATTTACTAAAAAAGCGAACTCAATATGTAAAGATTGTGCAATTACTCCGCCCAAAGAAGCCCCCATAATAGACATAAAACCATTAATTGTACTAGAAAGAGAGTTAGCAGTTACGAAATGATTTTGGTGTACGATATTTTTTAGGGTTGCTTGTTTAGCCGGTTCAAATAAACAAGAAAGTACAGATAAACATATATTAGCAATGAAAATAATCTCAATTTTATAGCCTGCGAGTAAGTATGTAAGGACTAGAATTCCCCGTGTAATATCGGTAAAAATCATAATATTCTTTTTAGAGAAACGATCTACAATTCCGCCTATGAATGGACTAAGAAGAAGCTGTGGTAAACTTTTACTTATAAAAGTAAGTGCGATCATAAACGGCGATTCCGTTATGCTGTAGACAAATGTTAATAAAGCTACCGTATGGAACGAATCCCCAAGTACACTTAATGTTTGCCCATAAAATAGTTTATTGAAGTTTTTATTTGTTTTAAGAAGTGTGGAATAAGAAACTGACATAAATAGATTAATCTTTATGTAATGACGATGTTTGAATTTGTTCTTTCCACTCACTTAAATACACTTTTTCCGCTGTGGGAAGTCCAACAGGTAATTGTGCAATCAATTCTAAACTATTTCCATCAGGGTCGTTAAAGTATACGGCTGCATGTGCTAATTCCGGAAAAACAATCGGTTCAATTGGTTCCATTCCAAAGTCTTTTCTTGCTGAAATTCCTTTTTGATTTAGCCAATGAATCGCATTTTCTAAATCATGTAAACTTACTTGAAAGGCGATATGTCGTAAAGAGGGGTGATAATTCACTTTGTATTCTGTGCCTTCCCAAAGGCCGAGCCAACTCTCATTTTCTTTAATCCAAAAGAAAGCAATATTATCTCCTCTTTTATATAATTTTAGCCCTAGTGATTCATAAAAAGGTATTGATACTTTTAAGTTGCGGACAGGTAAATGTGCTTCGTAAAGACCTCTAATCATTGTAATCCCCCTTAGTAAAAATGTTTCTTATTCCATAGTAAACAATATGTTGCTAGTTGAAATCGCAAATAAGAGGGATATAAATTCATACGAAAGTATGAAAAAAAACAGCTCATATTTGAGCTGTTTTTCTATAGTTTTTCGTTCATTTGTTAAGGATAGGATATATTAATATCCGTATCCGCCGCCACCCCAACAGCTACATCCGATGATGATTAGAAGGATGAATAGTACGATAAGCAAAGCAAATCCACCGCCGAAACCAGCGCAACTTCCACCATAACTCATATGTTTTCCTCCTTTTTAGTAAGTTAATCTATATGGTTCATGGACTACTATATACAGTATGTTTTTTGTATAGAAAACGAGCCAGTCTCATTTATAATTAGACAAATGCCTGTAGATTCATTAGGATTGCATGTTAGTGATTTGTAAATAAACCTTTACGTAATTCATAATTTAGGCATAAAAAATAAAAAATTGTAAAAAAAACCATTTTCTTATTTTTTTATGAGAGAATATGTACTATAATTTTACAAGTAATATTATGGGAAAAGGGAGTTTTAGTATAGAGATGGAGATGGGACAATTAAAAAATAAAATAGAAAACAAAAAGAAAGAGTTAATTCAACTTGTTGCGAGACACGGATTGGATCATGATAAAGTTTTGTTATTTAGTCGTGATTTAGATATACTTATTAATAAGTTTATGAACATAAAAGACAAAGTGCATAAATAAAAAATTTATAGTTTTTTATATTAAGATGTTTCACAGAAAGGAGAGGACAGTAATTGGAACATTTACAGGAAGAATTGTATAAACAAATAAAAGAAGAAAAAGGTACAGTTACAATTTTCTTAAAGAGTGGCGTTAGAATAATAGGAGAAGTTGTTGGAGTGGATAAATTTACAGTTTTAATCTTAGTGGATGGAAAACAACAGCTTATTTATAAGCAGGCTATATCAACAATAATGAAATAAGACACTCTTGTTGAGTGTCTTATTTCATTATTGCTTGCATGCCTCAACATCAATGCCGGCAGCAATTAACTTCTTTTCTCCATCTTGTTCAATAATTTTTTGTAATTTAGATAAGAAAGAATCAAAGTTTGTATGCTTTGCTACTTGGAACGTCATTTTATGTTCAATTGGTAGCCACGTATCAATATCAGCTTCGTTATGCTGGATTTTCACCTCAAGTTTATCGAGTGCATTAGCAACTTTTGCTTCGTACGTTTCTTTCGCTTCAAACTCCATCCATAAGTCATATAATTCCTCGCCGAGAGAACCTGTTAACGTTTGTTTAATATTTAAAATAGCCTCCAGTTCATTTTTTTGTTTTTGTAGCTGTAATTCGTGACTATTCATTGTATCAAAAGCAGGAATATCACCAGCTTCGGCTTCGACTAGGTCGTGAATAATAACCATTTTAAGTAATTTCTCAATACTTACTTTTTGATCCAAATAAGGTTCAACTAAAATAGCCATTAGAGACATCCGCCATGTATGTTCCGCAACACTTTCTTGACGTCCGTTGGAAAGCCAGCTATGTCGCATTTCATATTTTAGTTTTTCTGCTAATGCAATGACTTGTAAAATGTTGTGTTCCATCGTGATCCTCCTCATTTATTCATACCATAATTCTAATATAGAAATGAAATGTGTCAATTTTATGAGTATATTGCGATAAACAGATGATAAGCGTATAATACATGTTATATGTGAAAACGTATTATTAAAATAAAAAAATGTTATATAAAAATGGAAAGGAAAGGGCAGAAATATGGGAGAGAAAAATCAAGTATTAGCTAGACCACAAAGAAGAAAAAGGAAGTTTGATATTTCTAGCCCAGTGGGCATTATAGTAGGTTTCATTATAGTGATAGCGGCAATTATGCTTGGCGGCGGTGGAATAAAAGCTTTCAAAAACTTTTTAGATGTTTCATCTATTTTAATTGTCATAGGGGGAACAACAGCGACAATTGTTGTGGCATATCGATTTGGAGAAATAAAAAAATATACGAAAAGCATTTTTACTGTTTTACATAGAAGAGAAGAAGATTTAGAACAGTTAACGGATTTGTTTGTCGATTTTTCGAAAAAGTCTAAAAAGCACGGCTTGCTTTCTTTAGAGGTAGATGGAGAGCAAGTAGACAATCCTTTTATTCAAAAAGGAATTCGATTAATGTTAAGCGGTTACGATGAAGATGAATTAAAAGAAGTGTTATTGAAAGATATTGACACGGAAGTGTATGAGTTAAGAAAAGGAGCAGCATTATTAGATAAAATTGGTGATTTTGCTCCAGCTTGGGGAATGATTGGTACGTTAATCGGTCTTATCATTATGCTCCAAAACTTACAAGATACATCGCAAATTGGTACAGGAATGGCAGTTGCGATGTTAACGACATTATATGGGTCTGTACTTGCGAATATGATTGCAATCCCTCTTGCGGAAAAAGTATATCGTGGTATTGAAGATTTATATACAGAGAAGAAGTTTGTAATAGAAGCAATTTCAGAATTGTATCGTGGACAAATCCCTTCTAAATTAAAGTTGAAACTGGATACATACGTATACGAAACAAAGGTAAAAAAGGTAAAAGGAGCAGCCTAATATTTCAAGGAGTGGTATGATGAGTAAAGGACCGCAAAAGGGATCGCCTCGTTGGATGACGACTTTTACAGATTTAACGATGTTATTATTAACTTTCTTTGTATTACTAGTTGCTACATCAAAGCAAGATGCAGTAAAATTGTCAAAGATGCTTGAAAAGTTTAGTGATACGGGGCAAGTAGATGCAAAAGTAATGGAAAATACAATACCGGATATTTCACATGAAAAAAATGATGAAAAAATGATTTCAAAAAAGAGAATGGATGAATTATATAAAAAGTTAAAAGCATATGTAGATAATAATGGTATTAGTCAAGTGAATGTATATCGAGAGGATACAGGGGTAAGCGTCGTTATAGTAGATAATTTAATATTTGATACAGGCGATGCGAACGTTAAGCCCGAAGCGAAAGGGATAATAAGTCAATTAGTTGGATTTTTTCAATCCGTACCTAACCCAATTGTTGTAGAGGGACATACAGATAGTAGACCTATTCATAACGAGAAATTCCCTTCTAATTGGGAGTTATCTTCAGCACGAGCGGCAAATATGATTCACCATTTAATTGAAGTGTATAATGTGGACGATAAAAGGCTAGCTGCGGTAGGATATGCAGACACAAAGCCAATTGTACCAAATGATTCACCGCAAAACTGGGAAAAAAACCGTCGCGTTGTTATTTATATAAAAGAGTAGTATATTATTATTTTAATAATAAAATAATAAAAACACGAAAATTCTTTTAAAAAAATATTAAATTTTATCATTTTATTTTGTATAATGAGTGAGAATGATAAGGTGAAATATTAAGATATATTTATACATAGAAGGAGAGAATTAAAAAGAATGGCACATAAAATTTTAGTAGTAGACGATGCGATGTTTATGCGAACGATGATTAAAAACTTATTAAAAAGTAATGCTGAATTTGAAGTTATTGGCGAAGCAGAGAATGGGGTAGAAGCAATTCAAAAGTATAAAGAACTTCAACCTGATATTGTAACATTAGATATTACTATGCCAGAAATGGACGGGCTTGAAGCATTAAAAGAAATTATTAAAATTGATTCAAGTGCAAAGGTTGTTATTTGTTCTGCAATGGGACAACAAGGTATGGTATTAGATGCAATTAAGGGCGGGGCAAAAGACTTTATTGTAAAGCCATTCCAAGCGGATCGTGTAATTGAAGCTTTAACAAAAGTAGCAAATAGTTAATATAGAAGGGGTGCCACAAGGAATCAAAACAGTGATAGCGGATCGACGTGTGGCCCCCTTTTTTCTCATTGTAAAACACTAAATTGTTATACATAAATGAAATGTTTGTTAGACAGGTAGGGGATAAAAATGCAAACAGATCTATTAAATATATTTTTCGAAGAGTCAGAAGAACATTTACAGTCGCTAAATGAAAATGTGCTAGTGTTAGAACAAAATCCTGCTGATATGGATGTTGTAGGAGAAATATTCCGATCCGCCCATACATTCAAAGGTATGTCTGCGAGCATGGAATTTACGGAAATGGCTGATTTAACGCATAAGATGGAAAATGTGTTAGATGAAATTCGTCATGGAAATATAGTTGTAAATGCGGATATTATTGATGTGATTTTTGAGTGCATTGATAATTTGGAGAAGATGGTTGCAGATGTGCAACAAGGTGGAATGGGCAATATTGATGTAGCCTCAACTAAACAGAAATTAGAAGCATTATTGAACGGCAATGTAGAAACTCCTACGGAACATATAGAGCAAAATCATATAGACACCGATGATGCAGTTTCGCATGAAGTGCATATAACAGTTGAACAGCAAGCAATTTTAAAAGCAGTACGTGCCATTATGTGTATTGAAGCATTGCAAAATGTAGGGAATATACAAAAAACAGCTCCGAGTATTGAAGAAATTGAAGCAGATGCTTTCGGATTTGAATTTACAGTATTTATGGATACGGATTGTAGTATAGAAGAGTTGAAACAAGTAGTACTTCATGTTTCTGAAATTGAGAAAGTGGAAGTAAAGCAAGGAGAACCGATATCGAAGGAAGTAGTTTCTAAAAAGGTCGTTACACAAGAAGTTGTGCAAGTAGAAGAAAAGCTACAACCTGCTGTGGTTACGCAAGTAAACTCACCGATAGAGGCAACGAATCAACCTTCAAGTACTATGCCAGCTAAAAGTACTACAAAAACGAAAAATGCTAAAGTGGAGAATCGTTCAATTCGTGTTCAATTAGAGAAAATCGAAAGATTAATGAATATGTTTGAAGAAAGTGTAATTGAACGTGGGCGCATTGATGAATTGGCTCAAACGATTCAAAACAAGGAGCTAATTGAACATTTAAATCGATTAGGCGATATTTCAAAAGATATTCAAAATGTACTATTAAATATGCGTATGGTGCCGATTGAAACTGTGTTCAATCGTTTCCCGCGTATGGTACGTATGTTAGCGAAAGATTTAGGGAAAAAAATCGATTTACAAATTACAGGTGAAGATACTGAAGTAGATAAAATTGTTATTGATGAAATCGGCGATCCGCTCGTTCATTTAATTCGAAATGCAATCGATCACGGTGTTGAAACTGTTGAAAAACGACGTGATGCAGGTAAAAATGAGACAGGTACGATTAAATTAGAAGCCTTTCATAGTGGAAATCATGTCGTTATTCAAATTACGGATGATGGAAACGGTATTAATAAAGGAAAAGTATTAGAAAAAGCGATTAAAAATGGCGTTGTAACTGAAGCGGATGCGAATAGATTAACAGATCGTGAAGTGTTTGATCTTATTTTCCAACCGGGATTTAGTACAGCTGAAGTTGTATCAGATCTTTCTGGACGCGGTGTCGGATTAGATGTTGTAAAACATACGATTCATAGTTTAGGTGGACATTTAATTATTGATTCTGAGGAAGGAAAGGGGAGTACATTTAGAATTGAACTTCCATTAACGTTATCTATTATTCAATCTATGCTTGTTCAAACGAATGATAAGCGTTATGCTTTACCTCTTGGAAATATCGTTGAAGCAATTCGAATTAAGAGAGAAGACATCCAATCCTTACAAGGAAAAGATGTATTAAATTATCGTAATCAAATTATTGAAGTGAAACATTTAAGTACTGTATTTGGTGAAAAAACAGTAGATGAGGCGTTTGCGTCATATGATGGTCAAATGGTTCCTGTGTTAATTGTTCGTAACACACATCGCAGCTATGGACTTATTGTAAACACAATTATCGGTCAAAGAGAAATAGTCTTAAAGTCATTAGGTGACTTCTTTGCAGAGAGTTCTAACTATTTCTCTGGTGCGACGATTCTCGGTGATGGACGAGTGGTCCTCATTTTAAACCCAGAAGGTTTATAATAGGAATGAAGGAAAGCTCCCCACTTGTATACAATTGGGGAGCTTTTTGGCTAATCGTTACGAATCTAATAATGGGATACATACATAGTAACGTTTTATACTAATGAGTTTGCTAAAATAAAATAAGAGTTTATATTATTTGATAGAAAAACAGAAATGAGGAGGCAGGGAAAATGCCTGAGCAACACACAAAAGGGGATACGAGCACGATTGTGCTAGAAAAAGAAAATGAGCATTTAACGCCCCAAGAATGCGATATTCTTGGCGAAATTGCAAATATATCATTTGGTTCAGCTTCGACTGTATTATCAACAATTTTAAATAGGCAAGTAAGCATTACTGCTCCTCGTATAGAGTTGGTAGATTTATATGATTCAAGAGATGTCGAAGTTCCACATGTTGTATTAAACATTCATTTTACAAAAGGATTAGATATGGAAAACCTTCTTGTCCTTAAGCAAGATGTTGCATTGTCCATTGCTGATTTAATGATGATGGGAACAGGTGAAGTGGAGGACGGAAAAGAACTTGGTGAATTAGAGCTAAGTGCTGTACAAGAAGCGATGAATCAAATGATGGGATTCGCAGCTACATCTATGTCGGAATTCTTCCAAGATACAGTAGATATGTCTCCGCCGACGATTAAAGTTGTAAAGTTATCAGAAGAAATGGAGAAAATCTCTGAAATCGATGGGAATCATACGATTGTTAAAGTATCGTTTGATTTAAAGATAGATAATCTTGTAAACTCTAAACTTGTACAAATTGTTTCAGTTGAGCATGCGAAACAAATGGTAAATAAATTAATGCAATTATCTGGTGGAGTAGAAGAAACAGACGAACCAGCAGAAGTAGTGGAAACTGAGATTGTAGAAGAAGTTGAAAAAGAGCATTTAACACAAGAAGAGAAAGATGTTCTTGGTGAAATTGCAAATATTTCAATTGGTTCCGCTTCAACAGTATTATCAACGCTTTTAAATCAGCCAGTTACAATTAGTACACCAAATGTGGAAGCAATCAATGTTCGTCATTATGATGGAGTACCAGTACCATTTGTTATTTTAAATGTCGACTTTGTTGAAGGGCTAAAGAATGAGAATGTATTCGTATTTACGAAAGATGTCGCCTTAACAATGGTAGATTTAATGATGATGGGAACAGGGGAAGTTGACCCAGAAAAAGAGCTTACTGAATTAGAACTGAGCGGTATTAAAGAAATTATGAACCAAATGATGGGTCATGCTGCTACGGCGATGTCAGAAATGTTTCAAGAAAAAATGGACATGACGCCGCCAAATGTTAAATTTGTAACGTTAAAAGAAGAAATGGAATATTTGGGAGAGTCAATGGAAGTGGACGAACTCGTTCAAATTACGTTCAATCTTGAAATTGGCGATTTGCTTCAATCGAAGATGTATCAAATTTTGCCAATTTCCGAAGCGAAAGAAATGGTAAGGCGACTTCTGTATCCGATGGTGGAAGAAGAAGAGATTGCCACAGAAGAAATTGAAGAAGAAAAAATTGTAGAACCAGTTGTGCAACCTATTGAATTTAAAGAAGTAAAACAAATGGAACCAGTATATATGGACACGTCCATTCTACAAAATGTAGAAATGAACGTGAAATTTGTATTTGGAAGTACAGTGAAAACGATTCAAGATATATTAAGTTTACAAGAAAATGAAGCAGTTGTACTAGATGAGGATATTGATGAACCGATTCGTATTTATGTAAATGATGTATTAGTGGCGTATGGTGAACTTGTAAATGTAGATGGATTTTTTGGAGTAAAAGTGACGAAATCACTATAAGGCATTGAAATAGGAGTTTGAACTAGTAGATGAAAAACGTAAAGTTTTTTCTAATGAGTTGGCTATGCATACATGTGTGCTTGTTCTTCCCCTTGCAAAGTCAGGCTGAGGAACAAATTGAGCCAGATCAAAAAATAAATGAAGTGAATGTACAAGAAGAAAATAAGGAATCTCAAAAATCTTCAGAGCAAGTGGAAACGAAACAAGATGAAGAGAAACAAAAAGAAGCAGAACAAGCAGAACAAGAAGTAGAACAACAAGAAGTAGTAAATAAACAATTGAATGAAAGAAAGATAGAAACAGAACAGGGAATTATTACAGTAAATAAGCCGGAGCTTAAAGTTGGCGAAGAAGTGCGAATTGCTGTAGAACCAAATGGGAAAAACATTCAAAGCATGAAAGGTATATTGCAGTTACAAAAAAATGGCGAGCAATATGCGCAAGAAAGAATACTATCTTTTGAGTATGATGAAGAAACGAAGAGCTGGGTTGCTAACTATAAAGCAGGGGATTTTGATTTGCAAGGTGATTGGAATCTTCAGCTCGTTCAAAGTTACAAAGAGAATGAGAAAGAAGAGATCGTAAAAAATGAAGTGAAAGTCCCGCTCATTCGTATTAAAAATGAAACGCCAACTATAGATAAAGAATTGCCAAAGTTACAGAAAGTTACTATTGATGAAGTAAAAGAGAACTTAGTTGAACGAAAACAGGGAGATTCTATACATATACGAGTAAAAGCGTCAGATATAGAATCGGTTGTAAAAGAAGTGCGCGTTACATTAAAAGGGAAAGAAAATAAAGAGCTTTCGTTTTTATTAGACTACAACAAGCATGATATGGATTGGCAAAAAGTATTTGAAATAACAGAAGCATTGCCGGCTGGGCCATACGAATTACTTGTAGAGATAATAGATGCAGCAGGTAATAAACTTGTTGAAGAAAGTGAATATACCATTTCTGTTTTGGCGCCAAAAAACGAAGATGATAAAAAGATAGAAGAGAAAGAGAAAGAAGAGAAAGAGAAAGAGAAAGAAGATAAATTAGAAGATAAATTAGATAATAAACTAGAAAATGAATTAGAAGATAAGAAAGAAAATGAGAAGCAAAAAGATTTGAAAATCAAAAACCCGCTTCCAGAAGAAAAATTGCCAGTTGTTCAAATTCCGAAGCAAGATGAGAAAGTAAATAAGTTTATAAAAGAACCGTTGAAAGAGAAAGAGGAATTTACTTACGTTATAAAAGAGCCGTTCGAAGACAACAAGGAAGTACATAAGGCGAAGGACCAAAAAGAGAAAAATAACAAACAGGTTGTCTCTAAAAAGAAAGAACAAAAAGAAGAAACGAAAGACAAGGAAGAAGAAAAAGGTGAACAGGGAGTACAAGCTTCGGATGTATTTACTATCATGTCAGGTTTGTTCGTACTGTTTTTAGTTTTAAAGAGTAATAAAGAATGGGGCTAATTATTTCATAGTAGTGGAGGCGCTTAAATGGAGATTAAACGTACGACAATTGAAGATAAGACGCTACAACCATTAAAACAGCCTGCAGCTATTTCGGAACATGAAATCCAGAAAGAACGAAAGCGTAGCAATTTAGTGTTTACTGGACAGTCTAAAATTATTTCGAAAAATAATGAAATAGGTATTTTACTTGCAAGTTTAAGTGATGGAAAGATTATGAAGGAAATGCTTTCTAAAGAGATGGATACAGTGTTACAACTTTTTAAAAAGTTACATACATTATCTCAAGAAGGAAAGCAATCAGAAAAAGTATTTGAACAAGTAATTAGAAGCCTGCAAGGACTTATTAAGCAGGCGCATATAAAAGAACTTCCTTTGTTAGATGGAACATATGATTTTGCTGAAGTACAACTATCATTTGGTAGAAAAGTACATATTCCTTTACTAGATGTAAGTGCACTTATCTCTAGAGTGGAAAGTGATTCTTCAGAAGGAAATATAAATTTGATGGTAACGGTTATTACTGCTTATATAACGAAATTGTCTAACGAAACGATTTTAATTAGCGTTACAGACCGCATTGCTAAAGATCGGGATGTAAGTGTATGGAGAGCGCTTGCGGAAATGAACATGACACAATTATCACAGGCATTGAAACAAACGATGCAAGAACATAAATGGTCTATGACGTTTCTTTTTCTCTTCATATGGATTGTCGGTATTATTTTAATTCGAGTTATGTAAAAAGGTCGTCACTCCATTGTGACGACCTCTTTTATATTTTTTCGTAGAAGAATGTATCAAATCGCTGAAGATTGTAACGTTCGGGTGTTAAAATTTGTTCCGTACTACCAACAAATAGTACACCGCCTTTTCGTAAAGAACGACTAAATTTTTCGTAAAGTTTTACTCTTGCTTCTTCTGTGAAATATATCATTACATTACGACAAATAATCAAATCATAATTTGTATCGAATGACTGCATTAAAAGGTCATGTTGTTTAAACGAGACGTTTTGTTTAATGTTTTGATGCAATGAATATAGATCATTCTCTTTTGTGAAATGACGTTCTTTCAAATCAGTAGGTAATTCCTTTAACGAACGTTCTGTATATTGAGCGCGTTTTGCGGTTTCTAAAATATGAAAATCAAGATCTGTTGCTTGAATTTCAAAACGAAATGGAGCTAGATGCTTTGATAAAATTAAAGAGAGTGTATATGGTTCTTCACCAGCAGCGCAAGCGGCACTCCATACCTTTAATTTTCCGCTATTTTGTTCGAGTAATTTTGGTAGTGCTTTCGACTCTAAAGTTTGCCATCGTTCTTTATTTCTAAAAAACTCTGAAACGTTAATTGTAATATAGTCAATAAAATTTAAAAATAAATTTTGATCAGCGCGTAATTTGTTTAAAAAATTAGTGTAGTTTTCGAAGCCTTTTCTCGAAATGAAAGCATCGATTCTACGGCGCATTCTATCTTGTTTATATGAAGCGATGTCCATATTGAATTGTTGTTTAAAACTCGCGATAAAATGATCATAATCTTGTTCAATTATCATATTTACAATGGGCACAATAATGATATTGTGCCTCCCCCTTTACATCATACGAATTTTTTGTTCAAAGCTTTTTTTTATTTGCTTTTCATGTAATCCTGGTAAATCATAAATGACAGCATCAATACCTGCTTCTTTTGCAACATCGACAGGGATGACAGATGTATGTTTGTCCCCATTATAAAAACAGAGAACTAAATCAGTGTCTTCAATAATTTGTTTAACAAAAAACATATAATCTGATCGGTAAATGGAGTCAGAAGGATGATCAAAAGCAACATATTCGGCTCCGTGTTTTTTTAAGTAATCAACGACTTCTTGAAATTCATCTGTAATTGCTTGCAATGGTTGCAGCGTGTAAAGGCATAAATTTTGAGCGAGTCTTTCATTCTCAACGAAAAAACGAAGAACCTCATTTTCAATAGATTTATAACATAATATGTAAATTTTATGTTTGTGAGCATAGTCAGTTAAAAATTTTTTAATTTCTTCTTGATCTAATGCTGTTAATTGATTTGAACCACAAAGGAAAATATTCATAGAATTGTGCCACCTCATGCTAAATTGTAACATATCTTTTATAAAAAATAACTGCAAAATATTACTGTTCAGAGTATAATTATAAATAACTGGATTTTACGATTAAGTTTAGGAAGAAATAAAAAAATAAATAGGTGATATATATGCTACGTTCTATCTCGCATAATCCAATTTTATCGCATATACCGCCTGCTACTCAAATGCCGAAAGAAGCAAATGTCAGAACAGGACTTGCATTTTCGGATAATTTGCATGCAGATCCGAAAAAAGATAAATTACTAGAACAAATGGAAGCGTTTGTCGATAATATTGGAGAAATTAAAGAGAAAATTGAAATGGAATTAACGCTTGATAATGTAATGGAATACAAAAATACAGTAAAATCATTTTTGAATTTTTACGTGGATAATGTATTGCAGTATAAAGATGTCATGTCTCGTCACCCGCGTTACGGATATTCACAGAAAATGACGATTGTGAAACAGGCAGAAATGGGATTGAATGAATTAGAAGATGTTATGAATTTAATTAATACGAAAACAGGACATTTAGAAATGTTAAATCAAATTGGAGAAATCCATGGTTTAATTGTGAATTTAGTCTTGTAAAAGGAAGGAAGCTATATGTACATACAATTATATGAAAAACTCGTTATTATTCAAAAAGCGTATGAAAATATTCAAGCGCTTGGAGAGCAAATATATGAGAATTTAAAAAATAAAAATGTAAATGCAGTTCAAAAATTGCAAGTAGAGCAATTGCAGTACATTGATGGTTTAAAAGGGTTATCAAGCTCATTAGAAGAAATGGTTGTTCAGTTCTGTAAAGAACAAGGAGTTGAAGCGTTTCGTGTAAGTGCGTTATTTTCGTATTTTTCTCAAGAAGAAATTGAAAAAATGGAAGAATTACAAAAAAACGTAACTGAATTAGAAGAGAATGTAAAAATGATTCTTTTGAAAAATCAATATTACTTAAACGTACTATTAAAAACTACAGAAAGTATTGTGGATTCTGTTTCTGAATATAACTTAGAGCGAAACAATAATTCGCAAATCTTTATGAACGAACTATTGTAAAGGAGAAGTGAAGCTTTATGAGATTATCTGATTATAATACACCGCTATCGGGCATGTTAGCGGCTCAAATGGGGTTACAAACAACGAAACAAAACTTGTCTAACATTCATACACCGGGTTATGTGCGTCAAATGGTGAATTACGGATCTGCTGGAGGGAGTAAAGGGTATGCACCAGAACAAAGAATAGGGTATGGTGTACAAACGTTAGGTGTTGATCGTATTACAGATGAAGTGAAGACAAAGCAATATAATGATCAAATGTCACAGTTCTCTTACTATGCATATATGAACTCTACTTTGTCGCGAGTAGAGTCTATGGTAGGAACGACAGGTAAAAATTCATTATCTAGTTTAATGGATGGGTTTTTCAATGCTTTTCGTGAAGTTGCAAAAAATCCGGAGCAATCAAATTACTACGATACATTAATTGCTGAAACGGGGAAGTTCACAAGTCAAGTAAGTCGTCTTGCGAAAAACTTGGATACAGTGGAAGCACAGACGACAGAAGATATTGAAGCGCATGTTAATGAATTTAATCGACTTGCTGCTAGTTTAGCAGAAGCGAACAAGAAAATTGGACAAGCTGGTACACAAGTACCAAATCAACTATTAGATGAACGTGATCGTATTATGACAGAAATGTCTAAGTATGCAGATATAGAAGTATCGTATGAAGCTACAAATCCTAATATTGCAACTGTTAGGATGAATGGTGTTTTAACTGTAAATGGTCAAGATACATACCCACTTCAATTACAGAAGGATAAAAAGCCAATGTCTGTACAAATATCTGGAACAGATATCCCATTAAGTGGTGGAACAATTTTATCGGCAATTGATACGAAAGCAAAGATTACAAATTATAAAGATAATCTGAATGAGTTTGTAAATTCGTTAAAAAAACAAGTGAATAATACTATGAAGAAAGAGCTTTTTGTAGGAGAAGATGCGAAGAAGCTTGAATTGAATCCTGATTTTATAAAAGATATTTCAAAAATGAAAATTTCGGCTGAAACTGCCAACAACCTTGCGGCTATTACAGATAAAGGCTATAAGGATGGACTTACATATAAGCAAGCCTTAGATCAATTTTTAGTTGGTGTAGCCTCTGATAAAAGTTCAGTAAATGCATATCAAAATATTCATAAGGATTTATTAGAAGGTATCCAGCAAGAAAAGATGAGCATCGAGGGCGTAAATATGGAAGAAGAAATGGTTAATTTAATGGCCTTCCAAAAATACTTCGTGGCGAATTCTAAAGCTATAACTACTATGAATGAAGTGTTTGATAGTTTGTTTTCGATTATTAGATAAGGAGTAGTCATGTATAGTTGGTAATTGGAAATATTTAAGGAGGAGATAGAAATGAGAGTATCTACATTTCAAAATGCAAACTGGGCAAAGAATCAGTTGATGGATTTAAATGTGCAACAGCAATACCACCGAAATCAAGTAACCTCAGGGAAGAAAAACCTTCTTATGAGTGAAGACCCACTTGCAGCAAGTAAATCATTTGCGATTCAACATTCATTGGCAAATATGGAGCAAATGCAGAAAGATATAGCGGATTCAAAAAATGTATTAACACAAACTGAAAATACTTTACAAGGTGTTTTGAAATCTTTAACAAGAGCAGACCAATTAACAGTACAAGCATTAAATGGTACAAATAGTGAAAAAGAATTGCAAGCTATTGGTGCAGAGATTGATCAAATTTTAAAACAAGTCGTATATTTAGCGAATACGAAAGAGCAAGGCCGTTATATTTTCGGTGGTGATAGTGCAGAGAAGCCACCATTTACAGAAGATGGTACATACCAGGGCGGAAAAAATGATGTGAACTGGCAACTAAATGACGGTTATGAATTCAAAGCGTTCCGTAACGGAGAAGCATTATTATCCCCGGTTATAAAAACGTTAAAACAGATGAGCGAAGCGATGCAAAAAGGTGACCAAAAAGCGTTACAACCGTTATTAGGAGAAAATAAGAAAAACTTAGATGGCATCATTAACCGTACAACTGAAGTTGGTTCAACAATGAACACAATGGAGACGTTTAAAACAATTTTAAGTGAACAAAATTTAGCGCTTCAAGAAAATCGTAAAGAAATTGAGGATGTCGATTTAGCGGTCGCAATTTCTGACTTAGCATATATAAATGCAACGTATGAAGCGACGCTTAAAGCAGTTAGTACGATGAGTAAAACGAGTATTTTAGATTACATGTAAATGATAAGGAGTGAAAAATATGGCAGGAACAATATCTGATTATGGTGGCAGACAACAAATATGGAATTTAGGAAATAACATAATAGATACAAAGAAGTTAGTAGATTTAGAGTTACAAGCATTGGAAATGAAAAAATCACCTTATACTACACAAAAACAAACATTAACAAATGAAAAAAATGTGTATGCAAGCATGAAAAAAGAATTTGGAAATCTTGTACAAGTTTTCAAGGATTTATACGCATTTAAAGGTGATGAAAAGAAAACAACTCTATCCAAAGATGGTTTTATAAAAGCACAAGCTGAAGAAGCTGCAATTCCCGGAACATACACGATTACAGTAGAACGAGTAGCTGAAAGACATCAAATAACTACAGCCCCACTTACTCCTTCAAAAACTCTTGAAGGTATGGAGCAAAAATTTAGTTTAGATTTAAAACTTGGAGTAGATGATGTATTTCAGATAAACGGAAAAGAAGTTAAAATCTCAAAAGATATGACGTATAAAGATCTTGTCAATAAGATAAATAATGGGAATTATGGTGCATCAGTATATACATTAGGAGATCAATTATTTTTCACATCGACTATTGCAGGAGAAGCTGGAGAGCTGAAATTAACTGATGGCACCAATGGTTTTTTACAAAATATAGGGTTAGTTACTTCTGCGAAAAATACGGATGGAACGAATGTTGTTGCACATCAAGTGACAGGAGCAATAAATGCTGATTATACAATAAATGGAATAAAAGGAACTAGTAAAACAAATAAGATTGATGCGATTCCAGGATTAACCATTAATTTAGAAAAGGAAACTACAGAGCCAATAAAATTAACTATTGAAGATTCTGATATAAAAAATTCGATAGATTTAATAAAAAAATGAAAGACGAGTATAATAAGGCTGTTAAAAGTTTGGATTTATTTGCTGGGGAAAGTGGAGTGATGCAGGGGAATAATGTGTCATTTGCTATCAATAATGCAATGACAGGTATTTTTAAATTTACCCAAGATGATAAGTATTTATTTTCTTTTGGAATTCAAATTGATAAAAAAGGTAATATGACTCTGGATGAAGAAAAATTAAACACAGCTTTTAAAGAGAATCCGGAATCTACCAAACAATTTTTCTTTGGCTTAAATGGTTTAGGTCATGATACAGAGAAAAAGTTAGACGGGATATTTGGAGATGAAGGAATTATTGGGAAACGTTCTAAAAGTATTGAAAAGCAAGTAACTGATTTAGAGAGAAAAATTCAAGATATTGATACAGTTAATAAGGAAAAACAAAAAACAATTATTGATAAATATGCAAAATTAGAAAGTCAGTTAGCATTGCTTGATAGTCAGTTGAAGACAATTCAAGCAATGACAAAAACAAAAAGTGATGACTAATGAAAGCTGAGGAAGTGATTGTATGCAAGCATGGCAACGTTATATGCAAAATGATATTATGACGAGTAATCCAATTAAAAATACAATATTTATTTATGAAAGGTGTATCATCGAGTTTCGTAAGTTGGAAGAACTTTTAAATACATTCAAAATTCAAGATGGTGATGAACTTCTTGAAAAGTTAGAACGTATATTTGAAGAGTTGAAGCTCCAGTTAAATCCTGATATTACGAAAGATTTATACGATAGTTTATTTGGTTTATACGATTGGATTAGCATTCAAATTCAAGCGATGAAAGTAACGCGTGAAGCGAAAGATATTGATGTAATTGTGAAAGTGTTGCAAGATTTAATAGACGGATACCGTGGAGCGCTTGAAAATGAACAATGATATTTATCGAACGTTTGTCAGCTGTTTTAATGAAATCGGTGAATTGCAAGTGTCAGATGAAGAGTTTGCTGAGAAGAGTGAGATGTTAAATCGCTGGATGATGACATTGGATGAAGAAACGCGTGCGCAAGTTGCGGCAGAAGTAAGCCCATTTATTATTAAGGCAGCACAGCATATTCGAGATAAGCAAAAGATTTTGGAAGAAATGATAATGGCAAATGATGGGCGGATAAAAGCTAATTCATTTTACGGTAAATATTAATAACAAAGTTTGGAAACGGATCCCCCTTTTTAAAAGGGGATCCATTCCTTTGTTTAAATAAAGAATTCCGCTGATTGAGGTTTCACTTTATGACTGTAATGAAAAAAATAGTAGTAATCTAAATGATATAAAAATGAACTTAGTTTGTAGTTCATATGTTGAAATGTTTCATAAATTACTGCTTATATACAGGTTTTTTGTATTCTTTTTTATATTTTTGTATTTTTCTAAAGACAACAATGGAAAAATGGAATAAAATATGTAAGGGTACATAATAGTAAATATTTTAATAAACGCATATAAAAAAATAAATAATGAAGTGAAACTTCCATCAGTGGATCATTCAGTTAGAAAAGGAAGGGTGTGGAATATGCCAGATTTAGTGAGTGATGTAAGCCATTATATGAATTATTTAGTAACGAAACGAAATACTGTTTCTAGTAATATTGCAAATGGGAATACACCTGGCTATAAAGCACAAGATGTAACATTTGCTGAGCAGATGAATAAAAGTAGTGCATTATATAAAAACAATGCGGCTGATTTAAAGAGCAATCCAGATTTATATCAAACGAATAAAATGCACTTACCGACAGTAAATACGAAAAATACATATGCAAAGATTCAAACAAAATCAATGCAAACGAATAAAGACGGAAATAGTGTGGATGTAACGACAGAAATGCTAGATTTAATGAAAGCAAATCAGTTATACGGTATTTCAATTAATGCAATTAATACACAATATGCAATTAACCAAGCGGCACGCGGACGTTAAAAGTAGAAGGAGAGACAACGGATGTTTCAGGCAATTAATGCAAGTGGCTCAGGGCTAACGACAGCGAGAAAGTGGATGGAAGTTACTTCTAACAATATTGTAAATGCAAATACGACGGCGGCTCCGGGGGCAGATTTATATGAGCGTCGTAGTGTGGTGCTAGAATCAAACAATAGTTTTGCAAGTATGTTAGATGGGGCTCCTACCAATGGAGTGAAAATAAAAAGTATTGAAGCAGACAAAACGGAAAATTTAGTGTATGATCCGACGCATCCGCACGCAAATGAAGAAGGATATGTACGTTATCCTAATATTGATGTAACTGCTGAAATGACGAATGTAATGGTTGCTCAAAAAATGTATGAAGCGAATACGAGTGTATTAAATGCGAATAAAAAAATGCTTGATAAAGATTTAGAAATCGGCCGAGGATAAGGGGGAAGATACTAATATGAAAATTCAACCAATGTTACATACACAACCATTTGGAGCAATTCAGTCAATTGGTGCACCGAAAACTTCTCAAACATCTGTAGTTGAGGGAAAAAAGTTTATTGATTTATTGGAAGATATGAATCAAACGCAAAACAATGCGCAAACAGCAGTATATAATTTATTAACTAAAGGGGTAGGAGAAACACATGACGTTTTAATTCAGCAAAAGAAAGCTGAGTCTCAAATGAAAACGGCTGCTCTCGTACGTGATAATCTTATTGAAAATTATAAGTCACTTATTAATATGCAAATTTAGGAAAGTGGACGGGTGTGTTTAAATGGAAAAGATGAAAAATGTTATCCAATCGTTAAAAACGTGGCATAAGTTAGTAATTGGTGCTGCGCTTTTAGCGATTGTAACAGGAGCACTTTTATACTTCACCTTGCCAGATAAATATGTTGTTGTATATCAAAATTTAAATGATACAGATAAACAAGAGATTACAGCAGAATTATCGAAGTTAGGTGTCGATTATCAATTAGCGGCCGATGGTTCGATTCGTGTACAAAAGAATGATGCTCCATGGGTTCGAAAAGAAATGAATGGGATGGGCTTACCGTTTAATTCGAAAAGCGGTGAGGAAATTTTATTAGAAAGCTCGCTCGGTTCAAGTGAGCAAGATAAAAAAATGAAGCAAATTGTCGGTACGAAGAAGCAATTGGAGCAAGATATTGTAAGAAACTTTGCGACAGTTGAAACGGCAAATGTTCAAATTACATTGCCTGAAAAAGAGACGATTTTTGATGAAGAAAAAGCAAAAGGAACAGCGGCGATTACGGTTGGAGTGAAGCGTGGACAATTGTTAACAGCTGATCAAGTTGCGGGTATACAGCAAATGATTAGTGCAGCGGTTCCTGGTGTGAAAGCAGAAGAAGTAAGTGTTATTGATAGTAAAAAAGGTGTTATCTCAAAAGGAGCAGATGAAGCACATTCTAGTAGTTCCTCTTCTTATGAGAAAGAAGTAGAGATGCAGCACCAACTTGAAGGTAAATTAAAGCAAGACATTGATGCAACGTTAATGACGATGTTTAAACCGAATGAATATAAAGTGAATACGAAAGTATCTGTAAACTACGATGAAGTTACACGTCAGTCAGAGAAGTATGGTGATAAAGGTGTACTTCGTAGTAAACAAGAGCAAGAGGAAAGCTCTACTGCGCAAGAAGGGGCAGATACGAAGCAAGGTGCTGGTATTACAGCTAACGGTGAAGTGCCAAACTACGGTACGAACAATAATCAAAATGGTAAAGTTGTCTACGATAATAAAAATGGCAACAAAATTGAAAATTATGAAATAGATAAAACAGTTGAAACAATTAAGAAACACCCAGAATTAACGAAAACGAATGTTGTTGTATGGGTAGATAATGATACGTTAGTAAAACGTAGAATTGATATGACAACTTTTAAAGAAGCAATCGGAACAGCGGCAGGACTTCAAGCTGATCCGAACGGTAACTTTATAAATGGTCAAGTTAACGTTGTAACTGTTCAGTTCGATCAGCCGAAAGCCGAAAAAGAGAAAGAGCCAGAAAAAAGTGGTATGAACTGGTGGTTATTCGGTGGAATTACAGCTGGCTTATTAGCAATCGGTGGTCTAGTATGGTTCTTATTAGCAAGACGTAAGAGAAAGAAAGAAGAAGAGGAATATGAAGAATACTTAGCAGAAGAGGAAATTGCTGCAAGTAATGAAAGTATCTTGGAAATTCCTGAAGAAAAAATAGTGCCAGAGCCAAAAGCTGAACCAGAAGAACCGAAAGAACCAACGTTAGATGAACAAGTGCAGGATGCTACGAAAGAACATGTAGAAGGAACTGCAAAAGTAATTAAAAAATGGTTAAACGGACAGTAAGGGAGGAACAACGATGTTAGATGAAATCTCCTCCAAAGAAAAAGCTGCCATCCTTATTCGTACATTAGAAGAAGGGGTGGCAGCAAAAGTCATTGAATATATGACAGCTGAGGAAAAAGAAGTATTACTTCGTGAAATCGCAAAGTTTCGTGTATACAAACCAGAAACGTTAGAAAATGTACTAGGAGAGTTCTTATATGAACTAAATGTAAAAGAATTGAACTTAGTCACTCCAGATAAAGAATACATTCGTCGCATATTTAAAAACATGCCAGAAGACGAACTGGAAAAATTATTGGAAGATCTTTGGTATAACAAAGATAATCCGTTTGAGTTCTTAAATTCACTTACAGATTTAGAGCCACTTCTTACAGTGCTTAATGATGAGTCACCACAAACAATTGCAATTATCGCTTCTTATATTAAACCGCAACTTGCGTCTCAATTAATTGAGAGATTGCCAGATCATAAGCGCGTTGAAACGGTAATGGGTATAGCGAAACTAGAACAAGTTGATGGTGAGTTAATTAATCAAATTGGTGAGTTGTTAAAATCGAAATTAAATAATATGGCATTTAGTGCAATTAATAAAACTGATGGCTTGAAAACAATCGTAAATATTTTAAATAATGTTTCACGAGGTGTTGAAAAAACAGTCTTTCAAAAGCTGGATGAAGTCGATTATGAGTTATCTGAGAAAATTAAAGAAAATATGTTTGTCTTTGAAGACTTACTTGGTCTTGAAGATCTTGCGCTTCGCCGTGTATTAGAAGAAATTACAGATAACGGTGTTCTTGCGAAAGCACTTAAAATTGCAAAAGAAGAAATTAAAGAGAAATTATTTACATGTATGTCTTCAAACCGTAAAGAGATGATTCTAGAAGAATTAGATGGCTTAGGACCGCTTAAGATGACGGATGCTGAAAAAGCGCAGCAAACGATCACTGGTACAGTGAAAAAGCTAGAGAAAGAAGGAAGAATTATCGTTCAAAGAGGTGAAGAGGATGTCCTTATTTAAAAACAGAATTCCGAAGAATTCTGTTTCTTTTTCTGAAGAAACGTATGAATTACAATTTCCAAAACCAGCTTCAGTTCAAATAGAAGAGGAAGAATTACAAGCTGATCATGCAGAACTTCGCGCCCAGCAAGAATCGTTACATATGGAAATGAATCAGCTAAGGCAAGAGAAGCAAATGCTAGAACGAGAGCGGCAGCAGTTATTACAAGATAAAGAACAATTTCAAATGCATATTCATGAGCAAATGGAACAGATGGAAGCAGCGCGTGTGCAATTTCAAGAAGAACAACAAGAAACAGCATATGAATGGACAGAGTTATTATGGGATCAATCTTTTCATCTAGCAGAAAAAATCGTGAATCAAGCGGTAGATTCACGATTGCTTGATGTGTTACCTATTTTAACTGGCATCGTGCAAACATTGCCAACTTCGTTTGAAAAATTAATCATTACAGTACATCCAGAAACGTTTGAACGTATTCAAGAAGAGAAGGAAAATACGAAAGAATATTGGTTACTACAATTAGTAGAATGGAAATATGATTTCTCCCTGCAGTTTGGTGAATTTGTTCTGGAAGAAGAGAAAGAGTTCTTTGAATTTAAATTTGCACCTATATTTGCGAAACTTCGTCAGAAATGGGAAGAAGAGAAGTTATTTGAGGAGCAAAATGTATGAGCCGCCTGTTAATGAATGAGAACGAAAAATGGAATAAGTTCATTGAAACACCGCTGTATACGAAAGTAGGCAAAGTTCATAGTGTACAAGAACAGTTTTTCGTAGCAAAAGGGCCGAAAGCGAAGATTGGTGATGTTTGCTTCGTTGGAGAACATAACGTCTTATGTGAAGTGATTGCCATTGAAAAGGAAAATAATATGCTTCTTCCATTTGAACAGACAGAAAAAGTATGTTATGGAGATTCAGTGACATTAGTTTCAGAAGATGTTGTTGTACCACGTGGTAATCACTTGCTCGGAAAAGTGTTAAGTGCAAATGGTGAAGTGTTAAATGAGGAAGCTGAAAACATTCCATTACAGAAAATAAAACTAGATGCACCACCTATACATGCATTTGAACGTGAAGAGATTACCGATGTATTTGAAACAGGAATAAAATCAATTGATTCTATGCTAACAATTGGTATCGGTCAAAAGATTGGTATTTTTGCTGGGTCAGGTGTTGGTAAATCAACTTTACTTGGAATGATAGCAAAAAATGCAAAAGCTGATATAAACGTTATTAGTTTAGTAGGGGAACGTGGCCGGGAAGTAAAAGACTTTATTCGAAAAGAGTTAGGCGAGGAAGGTATGCGAAAAAGCGTCGTTGTTGTAGCGACGTCAGATGAAAGTCATCTTATGCAACTTCGTGCAGCGAAACTCGCAACGTCTATTGCTGAATACTTCCGTGATCAAGGTAATAACGTATTACTTATGATGGACTCTGTTACTCGTTTTGCCGATGCACGAAGAAGTGTTGATATTGCTGTTAAAGAGTTACCGATTGGTGGTAAAACACTGTTAATGGAAAGTTATATGAAGAAGTTGTTAGAGCGGTCCGGAAAAACACAAAAGGGATCTATAACAGGTATTTATACGGTGCTTGTTGATGGGGATGATTTAAATGGTCCTGTACCAGATTTAGCACGTGGTATTTTAGATGGACATATCGTATTAAAGCGTGAGCTTGCAACGCTTAGTCATTATCCTGCAATTTCAGTATTAGATTCAGTAAGTAGGATTATGGAAGAAATTGTTTCGCCACATCATTGGCAACTTGCAAATGAAATGAGAAAGATTTTATCAATTTATAAAGAAAATGAATTGTATTTTAAGCTAGGAACGATTCAACAAAATGAAGAAAATGCTTATATTTTTGAATGTAAAAATAAAGTAGAAGGCATAAATACATTTTTAAAGCAAGGTCGATCGGATAGTTTCCAATTTGATGATATCGTTGAAGCGATACAGCATATAGTATAAGGCCTCTGCCCAAGAGGTCTTATTTTTTTGTTTTTTAATATTTCACAGATTTTTTTGGGAAAAAACTATATAATAGAAAAAGAGAACGTTATAATAGAAAGGGGCTATGAAAACAGGTGGATAAACAGCAGTACGACACAATAAAATTGCAAATAAACCAAGAAAAAGAACATATTTTAAAAGAAGTGTATGAATTAACAGCTGAAAAAAGAAAAATAGAACAAAAAAAAGAATATGATTTATATGTTGTGAAATCGCGTAGTAAAGTCGTACAAACTGGGCAACGTATTATGGCTGGCATGCTTTCTTCACATACGTTTTCACCTGAAAGAATAGAAGAATGGAATCGAAAAATTAAAAAAACGGAAGGTTTTATTCAAAAAAATGAAAGCCTTTTAGAGCAAGTAAAAGAAAAAGAACGTGTCATTGATGAGATGTATCAAGAAGATTGCAAAAAGCTTGCGAAAGCACAAGAAAAGCTGGAAGAAAAAATGCTTCTGGATTTGAAAATGTGTATGAATGGATGAGGTGAATGTAGTGATACAGTCTGTATTACCGGTGCAACAAAGTTTACCTCCGCAAAAAGAAAAAGGGCTAGAAGTACAATCAAAAAATGAAGATTCTTCATTCGATCGTACGATGAGAATGGAAAATAAAAAACAGCCGCAAACGGAGAAAACGAAACGAGAAGAAGCACCAAAAGAAGAGAGAAAAGATTATATTCTTTCTAAAAAATCGGTAACGGAAGAAGAACCTATTGTAAAGAAAGAAGAAAAAAAAGAGACAGAACAGTTGTTATTAGCTGTATCTGAGCAAATGGTTGCAATTGAGCAATTACATGTGCAGCCGGAATTGTTATATCAATACATACAAAAAATACAAGAGCTATATAAAGAATATGGCAATATTAAACTTAATGAATTACCTGCAGCTGAATTACAACAATTACAAGAACTTCTTTCAAATATGAATATCAAAAATGCTATATGTTTAGAAGATACAATACAAATGGTATTAGACAAAATGAAGATGCCAGAGCAAGCGATGCAAGCATTGAAGGTTGTAGAAACAGAAACTTGTAATATTGCAAAGGAACAAGAAGAGTTTAAAGAAGTAGATCTTCCGAAACTTGAGAGCGATGATGCAAAGGTAGAGTTGCCAGAAGGTGATGCATTAAACGATTCGAGCTCTGCAGGTGCAGAGTTATTAAATAAAACGACGAGTACCGAACAAATAGGGAAATCAAATAGTGGTGCTGAGAAAGTTTCATTACCTGACTTAGGAAAGAAAATGGAAGCGCAAGTAGAAGCGCTGCAAAAATTTGTAGTGAAACAAGAACGTGTTTTATTCCAGTTAAATCCAGAAAAACTTGGTACATTAACAGTGTTTATGAAAAAACACGGAGATCAAATTGACGTTCACGTAGAAATGGAAAAACACGATGCGAAAAAACGTGTTGAAATCATTTTTGATGAATTGAGATTAAAGTTAAAAGAAAAAGAAATCAATATTCAAATTAGCTATTCAGATAAAGATGAAAATCGCAAAGAACAGCGAGAACAAGAGCAAAGGCAAAAACAGAAATTAGCAAATACAAATCATGAAAAACAACAATCAACAGAATTTGCGGGATTATTGGAGGAATAAAGCGTGCCAACAGTTGGATTAAATACAACGAGTACAAATCATATTCCGTTACAAGCAGGAGCGCAAAAAAGTAATGTACCTGTTAATGGTGTACAATCGCCAGTGCAACAAACAAACGGAGTATCAGCAAGTAATCAAAAAACACCCGGTATTATGGATAAAGATGATTTCCTGAAACTTTTTTTAGCAAGCTTTCAACATCAAGACCCGTTTAATGCGATGGATATGAACCAAATGATGAATCAAACGGCTCAACTATCGCTTATGGAGCAAGTACAAAATATGACAAAAGCAGTAGATAAACTACAATCAACGATGTATACGACAGCTCTTGATGGAGGGATGAAATTTTTAGGAAAGTATGTTAGAGGTATAAACAATAAGGGAGAGCAAGTGACTGGTCAAGTGGAAACAGTTCGACTTGCCGAAAATAACGATGTACAACTTATTGTTGATAATCAAGTTGTCTCACTTCGTTTTGTAGAAAGGGTTTCAGATAAACCGATAGCAGAAACAAATCCAGAAGATGAGAAGAAAGATGATATAGAAAAAAATGAAGAGGTTAAGCAAAATTAATAAAAGGAGTGTATATAGATTATGATTAAAGCGTTATATACGAGTATTACAGGGATGAATGCGGCACAAAATGCATTAAGTGTTACTTCAAATAATATTGCAAATGCACAAACAGTTGGATATAAAAAGCAAAAAGCTATTTTTGATGATCTGCTATATAATAATACGGTTGGTTCACGTGGGGATGGTGCTTATGCTGGCACGAATCCAAAGAGTATTGGTAACGGTGTAAAGTTTAGTGGGACATCTACAGATTTTAGTGATGGTTCTCTTACTTTAACTAGTGATAAGATGGAGACAGCCATAGAGGGAAAGGGTTTATTTTTAGTTGGTGATCGTAATAGTGGAAATGTAGAGTATACGAGAAAAGGGTCTTTCGGTGTATCGAAAGATAACTATGTTACAAATACAAGTGGACAGTATGTGCTAGGTTATGGTGTGAAAACAGGAACACAAGAAATAGATTTTTCTTCACGACCAAGTCCAATTCATATTCCAATGGGATCAGCTGTTGGTGGGATTCAAACAGATAAAGCAACAATAGGTGGAAACCTTCCTAGAAATCAAAATGCATTATCTCATGAATTCACAGTTTTTGATGAGGAAGGAAACTCGTTAACGTTACGTGTAAATATTAAACAAAAGACTACAAAAGAGACTGTAGATGGAAAAGAAGTTGAAAAGCCTGTGCCAGGTGAATATACATATACAGTTTCTGTAAGAAATGATTCTAAAAACGAAAAAGAGTTTAAGCCTGTTGAAGGCATGACGGGTGAAAAAAATCTTAAATTTGATACATTAGGAAATCTAAAAGAGACAGATGAGTCTGTACAAAAAAATCCAGTAACTGGTGAAATTACTAAAGGTGGAACAGTTAAAATTCCTTTTGGTAAGGGACTGACACTGGACTTAAGTGGTTTAACAAATTATCCGACAGGGAAAACTATTTCTACAACAGAAGTAACGGGGCGTCCAGCTGCAATTGCAAATGACTATTCAATTTCTGACGGTGGTTTCGTTATGATGACATATTCGGATGGTAGTATGAAGGTTGTAGGACAACTAGCTGTAGCTACATTCCCTAATTCAGGTGGATTAATGAAAACTGGGAATGGCAATTACATTGCCACACCATCAGCAGGGATTCCAGGGATAGGTGTTGCTGGTGAGAATGGTGCAGGTAATGTAAGGGGGTCAGCAAAAGAAAGTTCAAACGTAGATTTATCTGCAGAATTCGTTGACTTAATGCTATATCAACGTGGATTCCAAGGAAATGCGAAAGTAATTAAAGTGTCAGATGAAGTATTAAATGAAGTTGTAAACTTAATTCGATAATATATTATAAAGAAAGATTGTAATGTAGTAGAAAGGGTTTTTATTCGTATGACAAGACAAGAACGAATTTTACAATTGCCATTTTTCGAAAATAAACGTGAACTTGCTGAGCAAGTGCTAAAAATGGAACGAGAAGAGCATGTATATTTACCAGATCAATTTGAAATTAAGCAAGTACCACCGTATTCATTTGGCGAAAAACAAGCAATCATTGGCCGTATCCATGAGTTTTATTTCATAAGTGTTGGTAGCGATAGCGTTTGGAAGTATCAACTGTTTAAGGATGAGATGAAGTGTCGTGAGTTTTTTGTTATGTTGCCAAATATTACGAATCAGCAGATAGCGTTTTGGTTTAATAACATAGAGTTATTGAAAGGTTCTTAAAAGCACTTTTTAGGTTTTGAGAGAGGACCTGGCGATGTTTTGGAGCGGTTAGTGCCTAATAGAGTCCCGACCGATGTGTAAGACCAGAGATATGTAGCGTTATAGAGTAGTGTGGTAGTGTAAGAAGTGGTAATATAAAATAGTTTTAAGTTAATTTAAGGTAGTTGTATATACAATTAGACTGAATTTCTATAAAAGGAGAGGTGAGGAGGATGGCGCAAAATAAGTATCGCGTTACATTCATTTCGCCGAGTGAGGTTGAGCAGCGGACTGTAATGGCGGCGAATAGTTTGCCAGATTTAATTCGTAAAGTAGAAAGTATTATCGCAGATCAGAATGGTTATTTTGTAAATGATAAAAAAATAATTGCTATTTTAAAGTGATTAAAGAAAATGTTACGTTTATTCAATATGAGTTACTATTTTCGGATAAGGAAATTCATATTGAAAAATTAAAACATATAGCACCGGTAGTATTAAAACGATTATTCGAAAAAATAAATGACCCGGAATTATATGCACTCGCGCTACTTGATGTTGATATAGCAACGAAAGAATATGTGCTAGCAGAAATGAATTCTGAGCTGAGAATAAGAGTAGAGACGGAGCTTTCGAAAAAATGGGAAGCAATGCCGACGGAAATTGTAGGAGCACAAGAAGTGTTATTAGAGGCACTTGCTTCGTTTATACAAGATTAATTGTTTTTTAATAAAATGAATCAATCGACTATCTATATTTTTTATATAGGTAGTTGACTTTTTCGGTTTTGTAAAGCTTAATAATTAGATATACGGAATTAATGGAAGGGGAGCGACACCTTTATGTCACAAGCACAAAGTATTTTATTAGAAAGCGGAACAAATGAATTAGAGATTGTTACGTATACTGTTGGTGAAAACCTATTTAGTATTAATGTAATGAAAGTACGTGAAATCATTAATCCATTCCCTGTTACAACTGTGCCAGAATCTCATCATGCAGTTGAAGGTGTTGTTCAAGTACGTGGTGAAATCTTACCTGTTATTAACTTGGCAATGGCTCTTAATTTAAAGTCAACAAAGCCACTTGATCAAACGAAATTTATCATCTCAGAATTAAATCAAATGAAAGTTATTTTCCGCGTTGATGAAGTGCATCGTATTCAACGTATTTCGTGGGAACAAATTGATGAACCAGCTTCATTATCTATGGGACTAGAAGAAACGACATCTGGTATTGTAAAACTAGATGGCAAAATCATCTTACTATTAGATTATGAAAAAATTGTATGTGAAATTAGCGGCACTGGTTATGACAATAAATCAATTGCAGGATTAGAACAAAAAACAGATCGAGCTGAAAAAGTAATTTACATTGCAGAAGATTCAGCGATGCTTCGCCAAATATTAGAAGAAACATTATCATCAGCTGGATATACGAAAATGAACTTCTTCAGCAATGGTGCAGAAGCGTTAGCGCAAATTGAAAAATTAGCGAAAGAGCAAGGTGAAAAAATGTTTGAACATATTCACTTGCTTATTACAGATATTGAGATGCCAAAAATGGATGGACATCATTTAACGAAAGTGGTTAAGGATAGTGAAGTAATGGATCGTTTACCGGTTATTATTTTCTCTTCTTTAATTACGAATGAGTTGTTCCATAAAGGTGAGGCTGTAGGGGCGAATGCTCAAGTAAGTAAGCCGGATATTCAAGAATTAATTGGTCTTGTTGATAAGTTAGTTTTATAAGGAAATATGTGATTATTTGGAATTTATTTAAGTGTAAGAAGGTAGTCAATTCATATATATGATTGATTACCTTCTTTGATTGGTTTATATATTTAAAATTAAGTGTTACAGTTTTAATATATATTTTTATGATGAGAAAGTACTTAAAAATAAAAAAATCTACTAGCATATTTTTTAAAAAAGTAAGATAATATAACCTGTTAATATCTAATTATCTAATTATCCAATTATCGTTTTATTAAAACAGGAGGAATTATAATGAAAAAAAATAAAAATTCTAAATTTTTAACGAGTATTTGTGTGAGTTCAGCTTTGATGATTTCTGCTACATCCCCATCTATTACAGCTTTAGCAGCAGGTAATCCATCCATAGCTCCAGCGACTTCAGCTATTAAGGTTGAAAATAAAAAAACGGGCGATACAGATACGATTTCAGTTGGTAATTTAGAACCTGGAGATATTGTAAAAATATACAATGCGATTAAAGAAGAGAAGACATTGGCTACAGCAACAGTTGGAGAGAATAGTAAAGAAGGAACAATTACCAAAACAGATTTATTAACAGCAACAGGTGGTACAGTATACGTAACAGTTACTAAGGCAGGAAAAGAAGAAAGTACACGTGTGGCTGTAAAGTATGCAGCTGAGCCAGTAACAAAAGCGCCAGTGGCAGGAGCAATCACAGTAGTGAATAATAAAACTGGTGTGAAAGATGTAGTGACAGTGACAGGAGTTAAAACAGGCGACGTAGTCAAAGTATACGACGCAGCAACAAAAGGAACGGAACTAGGAACAGCAACAGTGGGAGAAAATGCGGTAGAAGCAAAAATAGAAATTGATCAAATCGCAAAAGACGCAAAAACAAAAGGAAATGTATACGTAAGTGTAC
>NZ_RPSJ01000006.1:271121-351011 GCF_003946765.1 Bacillus sp. 2D03
GCATCTGAAACGGTAACAAAAGCGCCAGTGGCAGGAGCAATCACAGTAGTGAATAATAAAACTGGTGTGAAAGATGTAGTGACAGTGACAGGAGTCAAAACAGGCGACGTAGTCAAAGTATATGACGCAGCAACAAAAGGAACGGAACTAGGAACAGCAACAGTGGGAGAAAATGCGGTAGAAGCAAAAATAGAAATTGATCAAATCGCAAAAGACGCAAAAACAAAAGGAAATGTATACGTAAGTGTACAAAGTAAAGGTGAGTTAGAAAGTACGCGTACAGTGAAAGCATATGATGCAGAAATCACAGTAACGCCAGCGGCGTCAGTAATTAAAACAGCGAACAACGCAACAGGAGAAGAAGACACAATCACAGTAAGTAAGTTAGAAGCCGGTGATGTAGTCAAAGTATATGACGCAGCAAAAGAAGGAAAAGAAATCGGAACAGCAACAGTAAAAGCAGATGAAGCAGAAGCTGTAATTACGAAAAAAGATTTATTCGTAGCAACAGGTGGTACAGTGTACGTAACAGTGACAAAAACGAATAAAGAAGAAAGTGCTCGTGTGGCAGTGAAATATGCATCTGAAACGGTAACAAAAGCGCCAGTGGCAGGAGCAATCACAGTAGTGAATAATAAAACTGGTGTGAAAGATGTAGTGACAGTGACAGGAGTCAAAACAGGCGACGTAGTCAAAGTATATGACGCAGCAACAAAAGGAACGGAACTAGGAACAGCAACAGTGGGAGAAAATGCGGTAGAAGCAAAAATAGAAATTGATCAAATCGCAAAAGACGCAAAAACAAAAGGAAATGTATACGTAAGTGTACAAAGTAAAGGTGAGTTAGAAAGTACGCGTACAGTGAAAGCATATGATGCAGAAATCACAGTAACGCCAGCGGCGTCAGTAATTAAAACAGCGAACAACGCAACAGGAGAAGAAGACACAATCACAGTAAGTAAGTTAGAAGCCGGTGATGTAGTCAAAGTATATGACGCAGCAAAAGAAGGAAAAGAAATCGGAACAGCAACAGTAAAAGCGGATGAAGCAGAAGCTGTAATTACGAAAAAAGATTTATTCGTAGCAACAGGTGGTACAGTGTACGTAACAGTGACAAAAACGAATAAAGAAGAAAGTGCTCGTGTGGCAGTGAAATACGCATCTGAAACGGTAACAAAAGCGCCAGTGGCAGGAGCAATCACAGTAGTGAATAATAAAACTGGTGTGAAAGATGTAGTGACAGTGACAGGAGTCAAAACAGGCGACGTAGTCAAAGTATATGACGCAGCAACAAAAGGAACGGAACTAGGAACAGCAACAGTGGGAGAAAATGCGGTAGAAGCAAAAATAGAAATTGATCAAATCGCAAAAGACGCAAAAACAAAAGGAAATGTATACGTAAGTGTACAAAGTAAAGGTGAGTTAGAAAGTACGCGTACAGTGAAAGCATATGATACAGAAATTACAGCCGCTCCAAATGCAAATAATATTGTTGTATTAAATAATGATGCTGGTGAAGATGATATTGTTCGAGTGACAAGCTTAAAAGCAGGAGATGTAGTAAAAGTATATGATGCGGCAAAAGAAGGTAATGAGCTGAAATCAGCAACCGTTGCTGACTCAAAAACGGCAGTAAATGTTAAAATTCCTCAATTAGGTGAGGAAGCAGGAAAAATATACATTACAGTAACAAACGTGAATAAGGAAGAAAGTGTACGTGTAGCAAAAGATTTTATAGGCGAATAAAAGGGTAGAATATTAAAAATTAGTAGTTAAATAGAGAGCGCCAGGAAGATGTAGATCTCTTGGCGTTCTTTTTTGGGGTTAAGTAATATAGATAGTAATAAAAATTTCGTTTTGAAAAATGGAGATATTTAAATTTGAGGGCAGAATGCTTTTTCTATAAATGAAATAGCTGAATCTTATTTTATATTTGTTATACTTTTTATATCTTTTTGTATGTTAATTATTTGACAGACAATTTCGAAATGTTATAATATGGATATGTTAAAATTTCTATTTTCTTAAAAGACATGGGAGTCATATGAGAATTGTGAAAGGATGAGGGGGAGTGACACATAGTATGTATCACCACACAGCAATTAATGTATTAAGTCTTTTACAAAACATGTCAAATAATAAAATAAACGATATGAAATTAGATGCGGAATTCAAAAAAATAGAGAAACAATTCCAAATAAGGTATGAAGAGCTCGTTGATTTATACAATCGAATGGTATTATTTCAAATAAATATAGAAAAAAATGGCGGTATGCGAGCATATGAAAAATCGGCAATTACATGGCTGAAATCTGAGTTAGAACTATTATATGAAGTGTATCAATTTTGTCAACGTCACGGTTTAAACATCGCAAATATTTCAAAATATGTTAGTAAAAGTGAATTGAATATTTTTCCGAAAACAGAAAGCCAATTACAAAATACGTATTATAAATTAAAAAAACAAGAGATGTCGTTTGAAAATATTGAAAAACAAAAACCAGGTCGGAAACGAAAATATAAACCTGTGAAAGAGAAGATTGTTGAGACGAAACAAGAAAGAAAACAAGAAGTAAAAGAAGACGTTCAAAGTAAAGGGGATGAAAAAAATCTCGTAACAGTTATATCGGGTATCGTTGACAACTTTGAAACAATTAGTCAATGTAGTGAAAGGGAAGAAGACGAACTACATCAGTTTATGGAAGGTATTTATAAGCTTTCTAGCATGGCAGCAGGGCGTTCTAGAGAAGTAAAGAATACACGTAGTCTAGAAGGTGAATTACAGTCGTTACAACTAGAAAATGAAAGGCTAAAACGAGAAAAAGAAGAGCTTGTACAAGATATTAAAGATATGACGCAGCTTTTAATTCATTTCATTACAAGTTCTGATATCAATCAAATTCGTAAATTACCAACTTTCGTACAAGATTGTAAAATGGAATTACATAAACTAGGGCTATATAATGCACAAGACGGTAAAATGAAAATTATGGTTGATCGTAGTGGACAAGTTATGACGGTAACACAGTAATAAAATTTGGGTACAAAATAAAAGGGAGATACATAGTGTATATGTATTTCCCTTTTATTTTGTGTGGAATCGTTCCAAAGAAGGAAGGTGAATTTTTGCAATTGTAGTAACTTAGAAACCATTTGCGGAATTTGGTTCGCTTGTGAAGCCATACTAAGCACAACTTCAGTTAATAATTTGAACTTGAAAAAACCACTCATCTCCTGCCGTGCGAAGCATTGATAGCGCCTCTTTGTTATTGCGAATCGCTATACGCATACCACTCGCTCTCGCATTCATACTTAAAATATTTGTACCGATACGCATAATAGATACTCCTTATCTTATAGATTCATATATGGTCTTAAAGCCAATAAACAGCTATGAAAAGAAAAAGGGACTTATGCTTATCTTCTAGTTGTATTTTAATATGGGAGGGATAGAGATAGGTAATGATCGCTTCTACGCAACGTGGATGCTCTCTTACGTCTAAAAAAAAGAAAGCTTTTACAAATAATTCATCTATATAGAAAAATAAACCTCTCCGCAAGCAGAGAGGTTTATTCATGAAACTAACTCAAATGGATTATTGTAATAATTTAGAAACCATTTGTGGAGTTTGGTTTGCTTGAGAAAGCATGCTGATACCAGCTTCGTTCAAGATTTTGAACTTAGTCATTTCAGACATTTCTTTCGCCATGTCAGCGTCTTCGATTTGAGAAGCAGCAGCAGCCATGTTTGTTGCTTGGCTAGTTACGTTGTTTAAGTTATGGTCTAAACGGTTTAATTGTGAACCGAAAGTTGCTCTAGCGTCAGCAATTGATTGGATAGCTGTGTCAAGCTTGTCTAATTCTGCAGCAGCCAGTTCATTAGTAGTTATATCATCGCCTAAGTTTGCAGTTGTTAAATCTTTTGTATTTAGGGATTGAATTACCAATGTATCTCCTGAAGCGTCAGAAAGTTGAACTGAGATATCAGCGTCACCACCAGCATCTGCATTTAAGAATGCCTTACCATTGAAATTTGTTTTTTCAGCAATATGGTCAATTTCCGCCTTTAATTGAGCATATTCTTTACCTACAGAAGTAACATCGGTTGTACCATTTGTACCACTTGATGCTTGTGTTGCAAGATCACGCATACGAAGTAAGATGTTTGACATTGATTGTAATGCTGAATCACCAGTACGTAATGCTGACATAGCGTCTTGTGTGTTACGAGCACCAACAACTAAGCCGCCCTCTTTTGCACGCATACGAGTAGCGATTGCTAGACCTGCAGCATCATCAGCCGCACTGTTGATTGATTTACCGCTTGATAAACGATTCATAGCTGTATTCATTTTGTCTTGGTTTTGGCGCATGTACTCTTGTGTACGCATGCTATTAATGTTTGTATTAATTCTCATAATTAAAAACCCCCATTTTTTTATATTGACTTTTCTGCAAATTGAAAAACGGTAATATGCGAAAAAATCAATTTCGAGATTTATTGTAATCCTTGTCATAGCGGGTGTCAACTAAAAATTCGAATTAATAAATATAAAAAAATAACAGTTTAACAATATATTCATTTTTTTATTACATAATTATTAAAAGGATTATTGCAAACTTTAAAAAAAAACTCTAATATTAGATTATCTTTGTTTACCGAAAAGGTGATATTATGATAGTTGGAAATATAGTAAAAGAAGTGCTTGCATATAAGAAAGGGCAAATTCAGCAAAAGCTAAGTAGTCCACAAGCATTTGTTAGTAGTCGTTTTCAAGAGAAGTTGCAGAGTGAACCTGCGAAGGAGACGAAGGCTACTACGCAGCCGGCAAACATAGAAGATATGAGTCAGCCGGTACAGTCTACGAAAATAGAAGCGGTTGTTAATAAACCGGTAGAAACTATTAATAAAGTAGAGGAAGCGAGTAAGCCTGAAGAAAAGGCTGAAACGAAGGAAGCAGATGAAGTGCAAGTTGCGCAAAAAGGGTTTGAACGACGTTTCCCAGAAACGAAAAATGAGGCTGCTGATACGTGGGAATTAACGAAGAAGTATAATATTCAAAAAATACGTTCTTCCAATGAAGGGAAGTATGAGGATATTATTGATCGTGTAAGTCGTACATATGGAATTCCGAAAACGTTAATTCAAAAAATGATTGAAGTAGAGTCTAATTTCAATCCGAAAACGGTGTCACATGCCGGTGCGATGGGACTTATGCAGCTTATGCCAGCGAATGTGAAGGAGATGGGTGTGAAGAATCCCTTTTCACCAGCTGAAAGTATTGAAGGTGGCGTGAAAGAGTTAAGCGGTTATTTAAAGAAAAATAACGGCGACTTAGTATTGGCGCTTGCTTCTTATAATGCTGGTCCTGGTAATGTGAGAAAGTACGGAGGCGTACCGCCATTTAAAGAAACGCAAGGATATATTAAAAAAATATTAAATATCGACGTTTCAAAATAAGAAGTTTCATATATAGAGAGAACATGAAATTTTCGTGAACATGATATGGGAGTTGGCTAGATTGAAATTACAAGATGATATTCCGTTAACAATTTATTTTGAAATCGGAAATACGAAAAAGAAAATTGAAGATTTGCTTCATATTACGAAAGGTACATTGTATCGTCTTGAAAATTCAACGAAAAATACGGTGCGTCTTATGCTTGAGAATGAAGAGATTGGAACCGGAAAGATTTTAACGAAGAATGGGAAGATGTACGTTGAAATCGTTGAATTGAAAAGGTAGGGAAGGGGATTGTCATGAGTGGCGAAAAATTAAGCCAAGAGCAAATTGATGCCCTGCTGAAGGCGGTAAATGAAGGCGAGGAAATGCCAGCTTTCGCACAAGAAGCAGGAAAGCAAGAGAAATTTCAAGAGTATGATTTTAATAGACCAGAGAAGTTCGGTGTTGAGCATTTACGTAGTTTGCAAGCGATTGCTTCTACTTTTGGAAAACAGACGTCACAGACGTTATCAGCGCGTATGCGTATTCCAATTGAACTAGAACCTTCAACAGTTGAGCAAGTTCCATTTACGAGTGAGTATGTGGAGAAAATGCCGAAAGATTATTATTTATATTGCGTAATTGATCTCGGTTTACCAGAGCTTGGAGAAATTGTTATTGAGATTGATTTAGCATTCGTTATTTATATTCATGAATGTTGGCTTGGCGGAGATAGTAAGCGTAACTTTACGATGCGCAGACCGTTAACGGCGTTTGAGTTTTTAACGCTTGATAATATATTCTTGCTTCTTTGTAAAAATTTAGAGCAATCATTTGAAAGTGTTGTTGCGATTGAACCGAAATTTGTAACGACAGAAACAGATCCGAATGCATTAAAGATTACGACAGCGAGTGATATCATTTCATTACTTAACGTAAATATGAAAACAGAGTTTTGGAATACGACGGTGCGTATCGGAATTCCATTCTTATCTGTTGAAGAAATTATGGATAAGTTAACGTCTGAAAATATTGTCGAACATTCTTCAGACAAGCGTAAAAAGTATACGTCTGAAGTGGAAGTAAAAGTAAATCAAGTGTACAAACCTGTTCACGTTGCGATTGGTCAGCAGAAAATGACAATGAGTGAGATTGAACAAATTGAAGAAGGCGATATTATTCCGCTTCATACGAAAGTTTCGGATGAATTACTTGGTTATGTAGATGGAAAGCATAAATTTAATTGTTTTATTGGAAAAGATGGAACGCGTAAGGCGCTCCTATTTAAAAGTTTTGTAGAGTAGGAGGATCCATATGAAGCATGAAGTATCTCCCGTGTCATTAATGGGATTAGAAGATTTTGCAGGAAAGCGAAATGAAGCAGGTAAAGCACATATTGATACTGTTTCAGATATTTCGATTGAACTTGGTGTAAAGCTTGGAAAGTCATCTATTACACTTGGTGATGTAAAGCAGTTAAAAGTTGGCGATGTTCTGGAAGTAGAGAAAAACTTAGGACATAAAGTAGATGTGTATTTAAGTAATATGAAAGTCGGCATCGGTGAAGCAATCGTAATGGACGAGAAATTCGGTATTATCATTTCTGAAATTGAAGCTGATAAGAAACAAGCGGCGCTTATGAAAGCGCAAAGTCAAATGCAAGATAAAGAGTAGAGGAGGAGTCATATGTCGTATATGACGACCTTATTTCAAGTCGTTTTACTGTTTGGTGCGCTCGGCTACGGTGCATATTATATGACGAAAAAGACGCGCAAACAGCAGTTTTTTAAGCAGGGTGAAAATGGCCATATTCAAGTAAAAGACGGTGTGTATTTAAATCATCAAACGAGTGCCTTTTTATTTGAAGTGGACGGAAAGCAAGTGTTCACTGTTATTAGTAATAACGGTGTGCAGTCTGTGCAATTAACCGGAACAGGAAATCAGTTTCAACAAGCACTAGAAGACGCGGTGAAGAGTGAAACGAAAAAAGTAGAGGATCCATCATGAGAATAAAGAAACAGTTATCATTATTAGCCGTTATTTTCGTATTTTCTATCGTTTTTTCAATTATTTTTGTAAATCCAGCGTATGCAGCCCCGAACGGTTTTATTAATTTCGAAAATGGAAAAGAGTTCACGAGTAATTCAAGTGTACAACTATTTGCGCTCGTTACCCTTTTGTCATTATCTTCTTCTATCGTTCTATTATTTACACATTTTACTTATTTTATGATCGTTCTAGGGATTACACGTCAAGGACTTGGGGTAATGAATTTACCACCAAACCAAGTGCTTGTTGGACTTGCATTATTTTTATCACTCTTTACGATGCAGCCTGTACTTGGGCAACTGAAGAGTGATGTGTGGGATCCGATGACGAAAGAGAAAATAACAGTAAGTCAAGCTGCGGAAACGACAGCTCCTATTATGAAAGAATATATGTCAAAGCATACGTATAAGCATGATTTAAAAATGATGCTGAAAGTACGCGGAGAAGAGTTGCCGAAAGATTTGAAAGATCTTTCACTATTTACGCTCGTACCATCCTTTACGTTAACGCAAATTCAAAAAGGTTTACTAACAGGGATGTTCATTTATTTAGCGTTTGTATTTATAGATTTGATTATTAGTACACTTTTAATGTACCTCGGGATGATGATGGTACCGCCGATGATTTTAAGTTTACCGTTTAAAATACTCGTTTTCGTATATTTAGGTGGATATACAAAAATCGTCGACATTATGTTTAAAACGGTCGCCTGAAGCGTTTGATGCTATGTGATAGGAGTCATATAAATGAATACGTCACCAATTATAGATATTTTTCAAACCTTTTTTTATAAAGGGGTTATGATTTTAATGCCGGTTGCCGGCGTAAGTATGATTGTCGTTATTATCATCGCTGTCATTATGGCGATGATGCAAATTCAAGAGCAAACGCTGACGTTTTTACCGAAAATGGCGAGTATTGTCCTCGTTATTATCATTTTAGGTCCGTGGATGTTCCAAGAGTTAACGACACTTATTTTAGATTTATTTGATAAAATCCCATCGCTATTGCGTTCGTACTAAGATAGGTGAACTGAAATGAATATGGAATTATGGGCGGCAACGTTTTTTGCGTTTTGCCGCATTACTTCATTTTTATATTTTTTACCGTTTTTCTCAGGACGATCCATTCCAGCAATGGCGAAGGTTACAGTTGGACTTGCCCTTTCAATTACAGTGGCTGATCAAGTGGATGTCTCTCACATCAAGACAGTTTGGGACGTTGCAGCTTATGCAGGAACGCAAATTGTAATTGGATTATCACTTTCAAAAATTGTAGAAATGCTGTGGAACATTCCGAAAATGGCCGGGCATATTTTAGACTTTGATATCGGTTTATCACAAGCAAGTTTGTTTGATGTAAATGCGGGCTCACAGTCTACTTTACTATCAACCATTTTTGATATATTTTTTCTCATTATTTTTATTTCACTTGGCGGCATTAATTATTTCGTTGCCACGATTTTAAAGTCGTTTCAATATACAGAGGCGATTTCAAAATTGCTGACGACTAGTTTTTTAGATAGTCTACTCGCAACGCTATTATTTGCGATCACATCAGCGGTTGAAATTGCTCTTCCGCTCATGGGAAGTTTATTCATTATTAACTTTGTTCTTATTTTAATTGCAAAAAACGCTCCGCAATTAAACGTTTTTATGAATGCATACGTAATTAAAATTACGTGCGGTATTTTGTTTATTGCGATGAGTGTACCGATGCTCGGTTATGTGTTTAAAAATATGACGGATGTATTACTTGAAGAGTATACGAAACTATTTAACTTTTTCTTAACGAAGTAGGGGGACGCGCATGGCAAAGGATAATAAAACAGAAAAGGCCACCCCGCAGAAGCGTAAAAAATCGCGTGAAGAAGGGAATATTGCCCGGAGTAAAGATTTAAATAATTTATTTTCCATTCTCGTATTAGCAGTTGTCGTTTATTTCTTCGGAGATTGGCTAGGGTATGAGATTGCGAATTCCGTAGCGGTGCTGTTTGATCAAATTGGAAAAAATACAGATTCAACCGAGTATTTTTATTTAATGGGGATTTTATTACTGAAAGTATCGGCTCCGATATTAATACTCGTATACGCTTTTCATTTATTCAATTATATGATTCAAGTCGGGTTCCTATTTTCTTCTAAAGTCATTAAACCGAAAGCATCACGTATTAATCCGAAAAACTATTTCACGAGACTGTTTAGTCGTAAAAGTTTAGTAGATATTTTGAAATCACTGTTTTATATGGGATTAATCGGTTACGTCGCTTACGTTCTTTTTAAAAAGAATTTAGAGAAAATCGTGAGCATGATTGGATTTAACTGGACTGCGTCACTTACTGAAATTATTAGGCAAATTAAATTTATTTTCTTAGCAATTTTAATTATTTTAATCGTTCTTTCTATTATTGATTTCATTTATCAAAAATGGGAGTACGAGCAAGATATTAAGATGAAAAAAGAAGAAGTGAAACAAGAGCATAAAGATAATGAAGGGGACCCGCAAGTAAAAGGGAAACGAAAAAACTTTATGCATGCAATCTTGCAAGGAACAATTGCGAAGAAGATGGATGGCGCAACATTTATTGTAAACAACCCGACTCATATTTCGGTCGTACTTCGTTACAATAAACACGTTGATGCAGCACCAATTGTCGTTGCAAAAGGGGAAGATGAGCTCGCATTATATATACGAACGCTTGCCCGTGAACAAGAAATACCAATGGTGGAAAACCGTCCGCTTGCTCGTTCTTTATATTATCAAGTCGAGGAAGATGAGACGATTCCAGAAGATTTATACGTAGCTGTAATTGAAGTTATGCGCTATTTAATTCAGACGAACGAACTTGAAGTATAATAGCGCGTTTGGAGGAGATCTCTTTGTTTAAGATAGAGTCTGCAAGAACCTATTTTTCTATCTTTTTAGCAGCGTCATTCGTAGTGGCGCTCTTAATTCCACTTCCACCATTTATACTTGATATCATTATCGTTTTTCTACTAAGTATGTCAGTGCTTATTTATATGCGAGCGACAAGTATTAACGAGTGGGATGAATTAAAGTCATTTCCAACGATGTTGTTATTAATCGGGATTTTCCGCGTATCGATTAACGTTTCGACGACGCGAGCGATTTTGACAGATGGAAATGCAGGTCATGTTATTGAAGAGTTCGGCCAGTTCGTAATTGGCGGAAACTTATTAATTGGTATCGTTATTTTTACAGTATTAATCATATTCCAGTTTATCGTTGCAAACGGTGCGTCTCGTACAGCTGAAGTAGCAGCTCGTTTTACACTTGATTCTTTACCAGGGAAACAAATGTCTATCGATGCTGATTTAAACCAGCGTATTATTTCAGAAAAAGATGCACAAGCAAAACGAAAAAAATTAAATATGGAAACAGAGTTTTATGGGGCGATGGATGGTGCCGGAAAGTTCATTAAAGGGGACGTTATTTTCGGGATTGTCATTTTATTCGTAAACATTATTTTCGGTTTAATTGTCGGCATGATGCAGCAAGGGATGAGCTTTGCAGATGCGGCTCTTCATTACACGCAGCTAACTGTCGGGGACGGAATCGTAAACCAAATTGGATCGCTAATGCTTGCAATTTCAACAGGTATTATCGTAACTCGTGTATTTGACGGCTCACCAGATACAGTAACAGAAGGTATCTTTAAAGAGTTATTAGCGCATGAAGTCGTTGTATATGCGCTCGGTGGTTTATTTATCGCAATGGGTATTTTTACTCCGCTACCGTTTCTACCATTCGCACTCGTTGGCGGAACAATTATCTTCTTAGGAATTCGTAATAAAAATCGAATAAAGAAAGAAAAAGAAGACGAGCTTCAAAAAGAAATAGAAATGATCCAAGGCGAAGATGAGCAACTGCAACAAGTGGAAGATTCATTCGGAGTATTTACGGACAAATATCCAATTATAGTAGAACTCGGTTTAGATTTAGCGGCACTTGTAAAGCAGAAAATTAACGGGGAAACAGCGCGTGATAAAGTTGTTCTTATGAGGAAGTCGATTATTACTGACCTTGGTATTAATGTTCCTGGAATTAACTTTAAAGATAATACGAGTTTTAGACCACGCGGACGTTACATTATTCGGATTAAAGGTGCGAAGGCGGCTGAAGGTGTTTTAAAATCAGGTTATTTATTAGCACTGAAAACACCAAACGTAATGGCTGATTTAGATGCAGAGCCAGCGAAAGATCCAATTTTCGGTGAAGATGGATATTGGATTTTAGAGCATATGGTGCAAGATGCACAAATGAAAGGCTATCAAGTGTTAGAGCCACTTAGCATATTAATTACACATTTAGATGTTGTCGTTAGACGTAATCTTCATGAATTAATTCAGCGCCAACATGTAAAAGACTTAATTAACTCGCTTGAAAATGATAATGGCGTTCTATTAGAAGAGATTAAGAAAAAAGAAATTGATTTATCACTCGTTCAAAATGTTATTAAACAACTTCTAAAAGAAGGTATTTCTATTCGTGATTTACCAACAATTATTGAAGGTATTATTGACGGCAAAGAAATTTATCAAAACCACGTGGATGGTGTAACATCATTTGTTCGTGAATGTATTTCAAAAGTTATTTGTGAAAATGCGAAAAATCCGGACGGAAAAATATATGCAGCGCTCTTCTCTGATTCAATCGAGTTAGATGCGGATGTTGTGAATAATTCATATCAAGGTTACTTATTAAACTGGGATTTAGATTTAGAAACACGTGTCGTTGAGCAAGTGCAGCGCGTCTTTAAGCAAGCACGTTTAATGGGAAGAGAGCCAGTGTTATTAACACGTAGAAAAGATTTTAGATTTGCGATTGTAAGACTGCTAGAACGTTATCAAGTGGAAGCACAAGTACTTTGTATTAGTGAATTAGCACCAGAAATTGTTGTGGATCAAATTGCCTATATTGAATAGTAGGGGGTGAAGTAATGGAAAGTACAGAAAAGAAAGAAGCGTTAATGCGAATAAAAGCAGCTTCGAAAAATGAATTGTATCGAAAGTTATTTGACCAATATGGTACAGATTATTATTACGTTGTCGATGAAAGTGTAAAACGAAATATACCGTTTTTTTGGAAAAAGGATTATGAAATGTTAGTTGCTTTTCCAGAAGAAAAACAGGAAGAAGTGAATGAAGGTACAGCTCAATTTCATGAACAGTTAATGGATGTTGTGAATGATCCTTCAGAACAAATTGTGAAGGCGAATGGAATTCAATCAGTACTGCACAATTTAGAAAACGTAACGACTTCTATGTCATACGCGGCGATGCAAACAGGAAATAGTGAAGAATGGGCAAGAAAAAAAGAGAAACTATTAAAGCTGTTTGAAAAAGGAATCGTCGTTGTGAAACCGATGAAAGAAACGGAAGTAACGAAAGTAACGAAAAAGAAAAAAGTTGTGAAACAAGTCGTTCCAGTAAAGAAAGAAGAAGTAGTTCCAAAGAAAGAAAATCAAGAATCTGTACCGTTTATTATTCAAAAAGTAATTCGGATGCTAGAACAAAACGATGTGGAACAATATTTCATTCATGCATATGCTGAAAAGTTAAAAATAAAGTTTGAAAATGCAACGATGATTACGGAAGAAGAAGTTATCAGGTACATATTGGAAGATATGAAATCTCATTTCAATACGGAAAACGTCTTTGAAAAAGAAGTACAAACAATTGCATTAATCGGTCCAACTGGCGTTGGTAAAACGACGACACTCGCGAAAATGGCATGGCAATTTCACGGTAAGAAAAAAACAGTTGGTTTTATAACGACAGATCATTCGCGCATAGGGACAGTACAGCAATTGCAAGATAACGTAAAGACAATTGGATCTGAAGTAATTGCTGTGCGTGATGAAGCTGCAATGACAAGAGCGCTTACGTATTTTAAAGAAGAAGCACGCGTCGATTATATTTTAATTGATACAGCAGGGAAAAATTATCGTACGTCAGAAACAGTGGAAGAAATGATTGAAACGATGGGACAAGTAGAACCAGATTATATTTGTTTAACGTTATCAGCTTCAATGAAAAGTAAAGATATGATTGAAATTATTACAAACTTTAAAGATATTCATATAGATGGTATTGTGTTTACGAAATTTGATGAAACAGCAAGTAGTGGCGAATTGTTGAAAATTCCAGCAGTATCATCAGCTCCTATTGTATTAATGACAGATGGCCAAGACATAAAGAAAAATATACATATCGCTACAGCTGAACATTTAGCAAAACAAATGTTACACACATCGTAGAAAAGAGGTGAAGAATAAGGCGCTTGCCTTATTCAAACGAATATGAACGGTCTTTATATAGGTTCTATGGGCATGATGAATTACATGCAGCGCATTAATGTTCATTCGAATAACGTTGCAAATGCTCAAACGACAGGATTTAAAGCAGAAAATATGACGTCTAAAGTATTTGATGTACAAGACACATATCGCCGCGGAGATGGGGCGGTAACAAATATCGGTTCGGTCGATTACGCTGTAGTACCAGCTGCGACGCATGTGAATTTAGTACAAGGAAATATACAAATGACAAATAGCGCTACAGATTTCTTTTTAGATGACGGCGCGGCCGGCACAACATCATTTTTCGTTACTTCTAAAAATGATGAAACGTTTTTAACGAGAGATGGTAGTTTCACATTAAATAGTGATCGTTATTTACAAACATCTTCAGGTGCTTATGTGATGGATGTTAATAATGAGCGTATTCGTATTCCAGAAAATGTTGAATTCTTCGTATCTAATAATGGAGAAATTTATAGAGAAGTTAACGATGGAACTTTGCAAAAACCAGATATTAAGAGAATAGTAATTGCACAGTTACAAACAAAAACAGTAGATGCAGAAACGAATGCACGTCTCGTGCAACGTGAAAACAAAAGCTTTACACTAGCAGAAGGAAACATTGCTAATTTACCGAACGGAACAGGAATAGTAAAAAATCATATGCTAGAAAATTCAAATGTAGATATGACGAAAGAGATGGCAGATCTTATGACAGATCAAAAGATGATTCAAGCATCACAGCGTGTTATGACGTCATTTGATAAAATTTATGAAAAAGAAGCGAATGAAATATTGAGATAGTGGACTCCTAATAAAGGAGTCTTTTATTAATTTTAAATTTCAGAATTATCAATTGACTTTATGGAGCTTCTTTTTTATATTAGTAGGTATAACTATAACTACTAAAGAGGTGAGAGTATGGCAACGGCATTATATTTAGAAGATGCATACAAAACGAGTTGCGAAACAGAAGTGATAAGAGTAGAAGGGAATAAAGTATTTGTAAAAGAAACAATTTTTTATCCAACTGGTGGAGGACAGGAATGTGATACGGGTGTCATTGTACAAGATGGGTCTGTATTTGAAGTTGAAAAAGTAAAGAAGGAGCAAGGAGAAATAGTTCACTATATAAAAGATGAAGCACAAGTAAAGTTAGGTCCAGTTAAATTAGAGATAAATTGGGAAAGGCGTCATAATTTAATGCGTCATCACTCTTTACTGCATCTTATCGGAGCTGTTGTTTATGAAAAGTATGGAGCTCTATGCACTGGAAATCAAATTTATCCTGATAAAGCACGTATCGATTTTAATGAGTTACAAGAGTTATCGAGCGTGGAAGTAGAAGAAATTGTTGAGGAAGTGAATAAACTTATTAAGCAAAATAAAGAAATTTCCACTCGTTATATGAGCCGCGAAGAAGCAGAAAATGCTGTAGGAATGATTAAAACAGCAATAAATCTCCTGCCAACTACTATCCAAGAAATCCGCATTGTTACAATTGAAAATTTAGACGAACAAGCTTGTGGAGGCACACATGTGAAAAATACGAGTGAAATAGGAACACTTGTTATTGATAAAGTAAAAAGTAAAGGGAAGCAAAATCGTCGTTTTGAAGTAAGGGCGATTTAGATTGTGAGGGGTTACCGATGGATGAAATTATAAAGGAATTACAAAAGTTAGGATTTTCTCAGTATGAATGTAAAGCGTATATTGGACTACTAAAACATTCCCCAGTAACGGGCTATGAAGTGAGTAAACAAACAGGAGTACCTCGTTCTATGATTTACGAGGTACTCGGTAAGTTAATGGATAAAGGAGCAGTGCATATTGTACCTTCTGAACCAGTTAAATATGTACCAGTACCAGCTACCGAATTAATGAATCGAATGCGAAAAGACTTTGAAAAGTCCTTTGAATTTTTAGATGAGAAATTAAATTGTTTAGAACAAGAGCGACAAATAGATGTAATTTCGCATATTCGTTCAAATGATCGTGTTTTGAAAGAAATATGCAATATAATTAGTAGAGCTAAGGAAGAGTTATGGGTTTCTGTATGGGAAGAACAAGTGCATGAAATTGAACCATACATTCATCAAAAGGAAGAGGAAGGCGTACATATATTTTCAATCTTATTTGGAGCTCCAGAAACAAAAATAGGAGCGACGTTTCATCATAATTATATGACGCCCCACGTTGTTGAAAAGAGAATGGGTGGTCATTTAACTGTTATTGCTCGTGATGGAGAGGAAGTATTAATTGCGAACTTCTCAAATGATAGCACTTCATGGGCCGTTACAACGTATGACCCAGCGCTAGTTCTCGTTGCTACAGAGTATGTGCGGCACGATATTATGGTTGAAGAAATCACAAAGGAATTTGGAGCTGATAAGTTAGATACGTTATGGCGTGAAAATATAGATTTAGTTCATGTCGTAACAGGAAAACGAACTTTAGAAGGAATGGAGGATGATAGAGATGAGTAAAGCTCAGGCACATGTAGCTTTGCAGAGTGACGATACATTTCAGCAAGGAGTAAAAGATTGTTTACCAACTGTATTTGGTTACTTGAGCATCGGTATAGCAGCTGGTGTAATTGCAAAAACAGCTGGTTTCTCCATCATTGAAATTGCGTTTATGTCCACTTTAATTTATGCAGGTTCTGCCCAATTTATATTAGCTGGTATGTATGCAGCGGGTGCTCCTGCTTCCGCAATTATTTTTACTGTATTTTTTGTTAACTTGCGCCACCTTCTTATGAGTGCTGCACTTGCACCGTACTTTACGAAAATTCCTCTATTTAAAAACTTAATCATCGGTTCGCAAATTACAGATGAAACTTTCGGCGTTGCAGTGCAGCATGCTGCGCAAAAAGGATATTTAGGTGAAAGATGGATGATAGGGCTTAATGTAACAGCGTATTTAAATTGGATTCTTGCTACTATCATTGGCGGGCTATTTGGTGAGTGGATACCAGATCCACATACATACGGCATGGATTATGCATTACCAGCGATGTTTATCGGATTATTTGTTCTTCAGCTCATAAGTAGTAAACCGAAACTAGCAATTCATTTAAGTGTTGCAATTGTAGCGATTATTATCGCATACGTTTCACACCTATTTATGCCAAATAGTATAGCGGTTATTATCGCAACCTTACTAGCTGCGACGATTGGAGTGTTGATTGAAAAATGGAAATGAGATTAGATGTATTATTACTTTTACTAGCAGCAGGAGCTGTTACACTCGTGCCACGTATTTTACCTCTACTTGTATTTAGCAAACTACAAATTCCTGACTGGGGTTTAAAATGGTTAAATTACATACCAATTGCGATATTAGCAGCGCTTTTAGCACAAGTTTTATTTATGCATGAAACGATGCAGTGGGATTATCTTATTGCAGCAATTCCAACATTTCTTGTAGCGATATATACTCGTAGTTTATTAGGTACAGTATTAACGGGAGTGATTGTGATTATTTTGTTACGTTTCCTTTTCTAAAAAGGATTACGCTCATATCATAGCGAAAAGTGTAATAACATGAAAAATATAGGGGTGGTGTTATGATACTTTTAACGATAGGAGCAATTTTGTTAACGTTATTTATTTTCTTTATTATCGGCTTTATTACGTTTATGATGTTTGTTGATAAGGCGACACCTCAAATATATTATACACCTTGTGAATCAGTGACAGTGAAAACTAAAGGTAAACATAGAAGGAAGAAAAGTTGAAAGTTGGCTTTTCTTCCTTCTTCTATTACATCCCCGAAAGAACTAACAACAATAACCCAAATAAAAAACTAGTCAAGGAAAGAAAACCGATACATATTGAGAATACACGATTATTCCCCATTCGCGCCAGAAAGTTATAAAACCTAAAATACAAAGGAAAAACCAAATGGGTAGGAATAGGAACTCACTAACTTTTGCGGGGAGTAGCGAATAAAAAGTTGTTACATATAAGATCCAATTAGTAAAAAATAAAATGCAAACGATAATAGATTGTAAGTAGAGGCGGTTGAAAAATCTCCTTTATAAGATTGTTTTTATCACGCATTAACAGCCCGATTGGTGAGGGGGAATAATCAGTGGAGTATTAACCCACCCCACTGATTGAAGTTTCACTTTACAAGAAATGAATCTATTAAATTGTATGCTTGTTTTGTAGAGTGCTCGTTATATTTTTCAGTGTACGGATTTAGAAATCCATGTTCACCGTGTAGTTGTTTTATTTCTAATAAAGGATTCTTTTGTTGCTGCAATGTGTGAATTAAAGAGGATACTGAAAAACTAGATTCTTTTTCAGGGAAAATAAGTAAGGTAGCACATGTTGGTTTTATATGAATATAGTCACGTATACGAGAACCGTAACATCCGATAATAAAATCAATTTTCGGATTGTTACTACATAGCCAGGAGATGGTAGCTCCAACACTAAAGCCCATAAGTCCAATATGTGTATAACTACTAGAAAGATGAGAAATGAATTCTTCAATTTGCTTTTTTCCATAATCAAATCCAATATGATTTACAAAATGTTCATATGCTTTTTCTTCATCACTATAATGAAATGCATGTTGTAATTGTAGAAGATTAGGACAGAATACGTCTATATGAGATGAAGTAAAGTGCTGGGTAACGTGATGCATATGGTCGTTCACACCATATATTTCATGAACAATAACGAGAGCTACTTTTTTCTTCATAGTTATAAATCGCCTCTATGAAACTTAAATTCTTTCTCAACAAGGCAAATACGCAGGTGGAAGTTTTCATACCAGTGCTCACGACCTCTTTTTTTCGCTTCTTTATGTAAGGTGTTCTTTTTCCAATTTTCAATTGCATCAAGTGATTCCCAATAAGAAATTGTTATCCCGAGCCCAGAATTACCTCGTGCACTTTCTACACCTAAAAATCCAGGTTGTTGCTTTGCGAGTTTTTCCATTTCTTCGGCAACGGTATTATAGTCAGTTGTATCATTTGATAAATTAGAAGTGAATATAACTGCATAATAAGGCTTGTTTTTTTCTAAATTAGATGCCATTATTTTTCCCCCTTAATCTATAGTACAAATAATTAATCCATAGTTTGTATTTTAGCAGGTCACAAAAAGAAAAGAAGTAGAAAATTCTTATTTTTTCAGCTCATGTAAAATAAAGGATAGAAGAAATTTATAATAAGTAATCTGAAAGAAGAAAAATGCCACTTCAAAAGAGAAGTGGCATTTCTTATATTTCCTCTAAGCTATTAACTGGAACAGTTAATTCGCGTCCTGGGTTTTTTACTTCATATATGCGGGCGGTTTCATTGCTTTCATCGACGTGTTGAATCATAACAGGCATGCCTTGAAAATTGACATTGGCTTGTTCTGCTGACATAGAAAGCTCTATTGCACGTTGTATATTCATTTATATTCCTCCCATCATTATTATCTTTGCTAAAAAAGAGGAATAATATACCATTTAGAGACATTCTTAAAGTTTTTGTATTATTTGTAATGTTTCTTTAATAAATGAAGTGAAGATGGAATCAGGATAGGCCTGTACGATTTCATATGCTTCTGTTACTTCTTCAAGAGCTCTTTTTTTATCATTAAGTTTCACATAACAAAGAGCGCGATATGCCCCAGCTGTTGTAAGCCGTGCGTGATCAAGTGGATGGTTTATATAATCTGGTATGATAGCGCGTTGCAATGTTTTTAAAGCTTCTTCGTATTGTTTTAAACCATACAAAGCTTTTCCTTTTTCAAGATAATATGATCCATCATCTTGAAAAATTGGCTCATCTTTTAATTTTTCTCGAAATTGTTCTAAATGTTCTAATGCAATTGTATATTCATTAGCAATTGTGTTGTAGTAGAAAGCTTTTAAAAGATCAATAACCGCCGCAGAGAAATTATCTTCTGTAAAAATGGCGAATTGCTCTGATTTTTTTATGTAATGTAAATATTGTTCTTTATCAGCCGTGATTACTTTTTGATAAGATAAAATACGATAAAATTCATCTGTTTTATAATACACTTGATGTTTTTTTGAAAATGCAAGTGCATCTAAAATGACACTTTCACATTGTTCGTAATCACCACATGCAAGAAAAATAATTGCTTCATATAAATATAATTCGATATGTATAATGAGATCCATTTCTAAATGTTTCTCTTCATAGTCATTTCGGATACTAGCTATAAGTTGTAAACATTCAGCATATTTTTTACGTGTGAATATCGTAAAGGATAATTTTAATTTTGTTTCCGTACTATCCCGGTATAACGTATATTTCTCAAAAATAGAAGTAGCCTTTTCAACGTAATATTCAATATTGTAATCTTTCATTTTAGCCGCAGCTGTTACAAACTGTTTATATAAACGAGCAGTATTCAAAGTGGGAGGTAGCTCTTTTTGAACGATCGGTAGTAAAACCTCATATACTTCATCGTACTTGTTTGCTTTTATTAGTTTCTCCGTTTGTTGAATGAGTCCTACAATTTCTACATCATCTTCTTCTAATAAAAAACTCGTTTCACATTCAAGTTTGTCAGCGATATATTGTAGTGTTTTCATAGAAGGTGTAGCTTTTCCATTTTCAATTTGACTTAGCATACTTTTTGTGAGTTCTGAACCTGCTAGATCAGTTTGAGTAAGCTTTTTTTCTTTTCGTAACGTTTTAATTTTTTCACCGAGAGTAGCCATATAATTGCTCCTTTATAGTTAGAAAGTTAAATGTCATTAAACTTTTTGTTGTAAAAATTGGAAAGTTAATTATATAATAAGTTTAACACAATTTAACTTTTAAGGGGAGAGTGTCAAAAATGGGGGATATAAGTATAGGACAAAATGATTCAAGAATGAAGATTGCAACGAGAAATATTATTTTAATAATGATTGGGAAAATGACGTCTTTATTAGGCGCAGGTATTTATACGTTTGCAATGGGATTATACGTATTAAAGACAACGGGTTCAGGAATGGGGTTTGCAACTACGCTTATTTGTGGATCGATTCCAAGGCTAATCTGTGGACCAATTGCTGGTGCTGTAGCTGACCGCGTCAATCGAAAATGGCTTGTCATCGGTACCGATTTGTTAAGTAGTTTAACAATGTTTATTATGTTTATCCTTGCAACTACTTTTGGGCCATCACTTCTGTTTATTTATGTTTCAGCAGCATTATTATCAATTTGTGCGAGTTTTTACTCTGTTTCATTAACTTCATCTATTCCAAGTTTAGTAGATGAAGGACGTATTCAAAAAGCGAGTGCCTTGAACCAGACGGCAGCATCTTTATCAAATATTTTAGCACCGATTATTGGCGGAGTTGTATTTGGTTTCTTTTCAATTAAATCGTTTTTCCTATTGAATAGCATTACATTCTTTTTAGCGGTTGTTGTGCAATTGTTTATCGTATTTGATTTATACAAAAAAGAAGTGGCTGAAAGTAAAGAGCATTTCTTGACGAGTATAAAAGAAGGGTTTTCATATGTGAAAAGACAGCATGAAATATATGGTTTAATGAAAATTGCAGTAGGGGTAAACTTTTTTGCGAGTGCACTTTTCGTTTCACTTCCATATATTATTGTTCAAAATTTGCATCTATCTTCGAAACAACTCGGTGTTGTAGAGGGAATGTTAGCAGTTGGGATGTTAATTGGTGCAATTGCGTTATCAGTACGTAAAGAAGTGAATAATCCGTTTCGCTCTGTTTATATTGGGTTGTTTTTATTTGCGAGTTTGAGTTTATGTACAGTGTTTCCATTAGTAGTCACCATCCCGAAAGTAGCAAGTTTTATTTACTATATCGCTTTTATGATGTTAACTGGTATATCAATGATGGTTGTAAATATCCCGATGCAAGTACATTTGCAAAAGACGACAGATCCAAGTTATTTAGGACGCGTTTTCGGCTTACTTGAAACAATTTCTACTGCAATCGCACCACTTGGTATGATTGTATATGGACTACTATTAGATATGTTGCCAACTAGCATTGTTATGATGACAATAGGCGGAGGTTTATTGTTAGTTGTATTAGTTGGAGTAAAGCAACATATGGCGAAAAAACAACTAGATGTGTCCGCTTAAAAATAAGAAAATAATAAAAATTTGACTTATCATTATAAAAATGACTAAATTAGTATTTTAGTTTTTGAAACTCTTTTTCATGTATGTTAAAGTAAAGTGAGCTTGCAAAGAAAAGGAGACAACAGCATGAAAAAATTAAGTTTTGTTATGCTTTTTCTATTAGTTGTAATGGTTGGATGTAGCAATTATGACACATATATTGAAACAGGTATGCAATCATTGAAAGATGAAAAGTATAGTGATGCAACTATGTGGTTCGAAAAAGCAGAAAAAGAGAAATCAGGAAATGAAGCCAAATCATATAAAGAAGTTGCTGAGAAAATGGATCACGGAGCAACAGCATTAAAAGACGGTAAGTATTTAGAAGCGAAAGACATTGCAAATGAAGTGTTACAAAAGAAAAAAGATGATGAACTTGAAAAAGCTGTAACATCAAATGCAGAGAATATGCTTCAAAAAGCAAAAGATGTGGAAGAGAAAGTAAATGAAAGAGTGGCAAAGCGTAGAAAGGTAGAAGAAGAAGGAATCGATAAAATTATTAAAGCTGTCGATAGTATAGATGAAGTGAAAGAAAAAGAGAAGAAAGTATCAGAAGCATTAGATAAGGCTGAAGAGGCGCAAGCAAAAATTGAGGCAAAGAAAAATAAATAGATTTATAGTTTAAAAGGCTGTCGTGCATAACGACAGCCTTTTAATTTTTTGTTGCAAATGAAGTGATGCTCTGTAGTAAAAAAGAAATGATTTTAGAATTCCATCTGTCCTCATGATGAATCGTATAAATATTACGCTGAAATTCAAATTCAGGGATTGGTATATAGCATAGCTCATTTCGTTGTATTTCTTGTTCGATAGCAAGTTTAGAAATCAAGGCAATTCCATTACCATATTTTAAAATTTGTTTCATCGTTTCTAATGAGTCTAATTCAATTTCTGATTGGAATGTAATGTTATGCGCTAACGTCCATTGTGTAAGTAAATCTCTTGTTGTAGATGGGTTACGATGCAATAGTATGCGTTCCTTTTCTATATTTTGTAACGATACATTGTCTTTCTTTGAAAAATGATGTTCTTTGGAAAAGGCAAGAACAAGTGTATCGGGCATTATATTCGTTTGTTTTAAAAGTGGTTCATCAAATGGAGCAGCGGAAATTATCCCAAGATCGATTTCGTGATTTTGTAGCATCATTCGAATTTCAGGGGCTGTTTTAACTAGTAGCGTTATTTTTATATTGGGAAATTCACATTGAAATTGATGAACGACTGCTGGCAAAAGATAAGTCGCTGGTACATAACTAGCGCCGATTGTTATAGCACCTTTATGAAAATCTTTAAACTCTTGCGTGACACGTCTAGCTTCTTTCATAAGTGCATCTATTTTACAAGCATAATGGTGCAAAGCCTCACCAGCCTCTGTTAAGAAATACCTTCCAGAACGTAATTCGAATAAAGACACACCGAGTTCTTCTTCTAAGCTTTTTATATGAAAAGTAATAGTTGGTTGTTTAACGCCAAGTTTTTCTGCAACGATTGTAAGCTTTTTGTATTTCTTAATAAGTACTACAATTTCTAATTTCAAGAGATTCATTATGAATTGCCGCCTTTTTTATTTTAACTATAGAAAAAATCTATAGAAATAAATAGTTTATTAGAAGTTTTTTAATTTAATCTTTACAGTACATTAACATTCAGTATAAATCTTCCATATAGAATGAAAGCAGGTTAAGAATGAGGGGAGAGAGGTGAGACGATGGATATTAAAATTAATGGATTAGAAAAAACATTTGGAAAAACACAAGCGTTAAAGCCGTTGCAGATTGTAATGAAACAAGGGGAATTCACTACACTTTTAGGACCTTCGGGATGTGGGAAAACGACTTTACTTAGAATGATAGCAGGACTTGAAGAACCGGATAAGGGAGAAATATATTTTGGAGACCAGTGCATATATTCTGCTACAAAAAAGATAAAGACATCTCCTCATGAACGGAATATCGGTATGGTATTTCAAGATTTTGCTTTATGGCCGCACATGACTGTTTTTGAAAATGTTGCATTTGGTTTAAGGGCTACAAAGCAAACGAATCATTTAAGAGAAAAAGTAGAGGATGCGATAAAGCGAGTTCGCCTGCAAGGTATGGAGAAAAGGTATCCACACGAACTTTCTGGTGGACAGCAACAACGTGTCGCATTCGCTAGAGCAATTGTAACAAAACCTCATTTTATTTTGTTTGATGAACCGCTAAGTGCACTCGATGCAATTTTGCGAGAAGAAATGAGAATAGAGCTTATGGATATCGTTCATTCCATTGGTTTAACTGCACTGTATGTCACTCACGATCAAACAGAAGCAATGTCAATGTCAGACCAAATTATTGTCATGAAACAAGGAGAAGTATTACAAAAAGGAACACCGGAAGATATTTATGTGAAACCGTCTCATGAATTTGTTGCCAAATTTGTTGGTAAGGCGAATTGGCTTGTAGAGGGGAAAAGAATGATTCGTCCAGAGCATGTGAGTTGGACAAAAAATGATGTGTGCGAAATGTATACAGGTGAAATTCAGCATGTTACATATGTAGGAGAACGTTATGAAGTGAAAGTAAATATGGGGACTTTAGGCATCTGGACAGCCTATCACAATAGTAAGCTAAGCATCGGGAAACCAGTATCGTTATATGTACCAAAAAAATGTATTCATCATATAGGGGGAGAATCGTATGAAGAAATTCAGTTCGCTTAAGTCTTTATTTGTATGTACTTTACTATTTTCTACTGTAGTAACAGGTTGTAGTTCAAAGACAGGTAATGCAGATGCAAAAAGTAAAAATATGAATGAAAAGAAAATTGTTGTATATAGTGCAGGGCCAAAAGGGTTAGCAGAAAAAATTCAAAAAGACTTTGAAAAGAAAACTGGTATAAAGGTGGAAATGTTTCAAGGGACAACTGGTAAAATTTTAGCGAGAATGGAAGCTGAAAAGAAAAATCCAGTCGTTGACGTTGTCGTACTCGCTTCCTTACCAGCGATGGAAGGATTAAAGAAAGAGGGTCAAACGTTAGCTTATAAAGAGGCGAAACAAGCTGATAAGCTGCGTTCTGAATGGTCAGATGATAAAGGCCATTATTTCGGGTATAGTGCTTCAGCATTAGGGATTGTGTACAATACAAAAAATGTGAAGACGGCGCCTGAAGATTGGAGCGATATAACGAAAGGAGAATGGAAAGGGAAAGTGAATCTTCCAGATCCAGCACTTTCAGGTTCAGCTTTAGACTTTGTAACAGGATACGTGAAAAAGAATGGACAAGATGGATGGAATTTATTTGAGCAGCTTAAGAAAAATGAAGTTACAGTAGCAGGAGCAAACCAGGAAGCGTTAGACCCAGTTGTAACAGGTGCGAAAGATATGGTCATTGCGGGTGTTGATTATATGACGTATAGCGCAAAAGCAAAGGGTGAACCTGTTGATATCGTATATCCAAAAAGCGGAACAGTTATTAGCCCACGTGCAGCGGGGATTATGAAGGATAGTAAAAATGTTGAAGGTGCAAAAGAGTTTATTGATTATTTATTATCCGATGATGTACAAAAACAAGTTTCTAAAGCGTATTTATTGCCTGGTAGAACAGATATAAAAGCTGAAAATAGACCAAATGTAGAAGAGATTCCAGTATTAAATATTGATTGGAAAACAGTTGAGAAAGAGCAAGATGAAATAGGGAAACAATTTAAGAAAGTATTTCAATAAGATGGTGATTCCATGGTAAATCGATTCGTATCAGTAAGACAAGTTGGAATGACGGTAGCGTTATTACTTGTGGGGATGTTAATCGTCATTCCACTTTTTCTTATTTTATTTTCTAGTGTATATGAAAATAGCAGTTGGAATTTTTTAAAGCCTTTTGAAGTGATGCAGAGTGGTGGATTAGCGGGGATTTTTCTAAATTCGATGCTTCTAGGTGTACTCGTTGTAATAGGTGCTACAATATTTGCATTTCCATTGGCATTTATTATGAGCAAAACAGATGTAGGAAAGTATAGTAAGTTAGATATTGTTTTTATGATTCCATTTATGACACCGCCGTATATTGGATCGATGGGCTGGATTTTGTTCATGCAACCTAACGGCTATTTTGAACAATTTTTCCCGATGCTAAAGACAGTTTCATCATCGTTTTTTAGTTTAGGAGGTATGGTATTAATTATGAGTCTGCATTTATTCCCATTCCTTTATTTTATGCTGAAAAACACGTTACTTCAGATTGGGAGTAGTAAAGAAGAAGCTGCAGCAGTTCATGGCGGAAGTTTTTTCTATCGCTTAAGAAAAATAATATTGCCGTTATTAGTATCAAGTTATGTAATGGGTGCTTTACTCATTTTCGTAAAGACGATTGCTGAATTTGGAACACCGGCTACATTCGGACGTAGAATAGGATTCCACGTGTTAACATCAGAAATTCATAAATTTATTTCGAGTTGGCCAATTGATTTCAGTAGTGCAACAGCATTATCTTCTTTATTACTTAGTGCTTGTATGCTCATTTGGTATATGCAAAATGTATTGAATCGAAAGTATTCATATGCAATGGTTAGTGGAAAAGGTGTGAAATCTAAAAGATATACTTTGTCTATATTTACGCGCGTTGTAGCATGGATGTATGTAATTGGTTTATTAATCGTATCAATTGGAATTCCATACTTTTCTATACTTATTGCTTCTTTTTCAAAATTAAGAGGCGGCGGTTTACATGTAAATAACTTTACAACAAGCCATTATGAGGCATTGTTTACAATGGGATCTCCGGGATTAGAGGCTTTATGGAATAGTTTTCTTTTTTCACTCGTAACAGCGATTATTGCGGTAATTATTGGAGTCTTTTTGGCACTTATGATTCGAAAGGGGAAAAAAAACTCTGAAAAATGGCTTGATATGTGCGGTATGTTACCGAATATGGTACCAGGAATCGTTATGGTTGTAGGTCTTATTCTATTTTGGAATTCACCATATATGCCTATGTCAATTTATAATACACCAATTATGGTTATCATAACGTATGTTGTTCTGTTTTTACCTTACACGGTGCAATATGTAAAATCATCACTCGGACAAATTGATGATTCTCTCGTACAGGCAGGAAGTATTTTTTCGGGAAATTATATTTATATTTTTAGAAAAATAATATTGCCTCTTATTATCCCAGGCATTCTTGCCGGATGGGCGATGACATTTACAATTTCAATAAGAGAGTTAGTAGCATCACTTCTCGTATTACCTCCATCAGTAGAAACGTCAGCAACGTTTGTTTTTGCTCAATTTGAACAGGGTGAAGTATCTATAGGAATGGCGATGGCCGTTGTTTCTGTTGGACTTACAACAATGTGCTTATTACTGCTGCAACATATGGAGCAAAAACGAAAAGGGGTAGCATGATGAGAATGGAAGTATGGGGAGGAGCAGGGGAGTACGGTCGCTCCTGCTATTTTGTAAAAAATAAAGAGACGAAAATATTATTTGATTGTGGTATTAATCGATCATATGAGAATAGTTATCCAAAAATAGAGGGAGAAGTTGTTCCATTTTTAGATGCGGTATTTTTATCACATATTCATGAAGATCATACGATGGGTTTACCTTTATTGGCGAAGTATGGATATAAGAAAAAAATTTGGACGACTCGTTATACGAAGGAGCAACTGCCGTTATATTATGAAAAATGGAGAAACTATAATGTGATGCAAGGGTGGAAGTTACCTTATAGCGACCAACATATAAAAGATTTAAATTATGTATGTATTGATGAGATTAGTAATCCAAATGAATGGATACAAATTACTCCTACATTGCGGTTTCAGTGGGGGTATAGTGGGCATGTATTAGGAGCTGTTTGGTTTTTAGTTGATATGTGTAATACATACGTATTTTATTCAGGCGACTATTCAGCAGAGTCTAATATACTACGAGCTAATTTACCTGAGAAATTCGGCCACAATATAAAAGTTGCAATTGTAGATGCCGCTTATCACACAGATGATGTTTCGCAAAATGAAAGATTAGACGATCTATGTGCAGAAATTGAACGAGTTATGCAAAATAAAGGAATAGCATTATTACCGCTGCCACAACTTGGTAGGGCGCAAGATATAGTATTGTATTTATATGAACGATATAAAGAATTTCCGCTTATAGTAGATAAAGAAATTTTGGCTGGATTTGAAGAGATGTTCATATATAAAGATTGGATAAAAAATAATGAAGAACTTAAACGGATTATGGAGAGTTTAAAAAGAAGCATAATAGTGATGGATAATGACATTAGTATGCAAAATAGTTACGGAATAGTTGTAATGAGTGATGCGAATATGCAAACGAAACGAGCACAGTTATACTATGAACAACTTCGGAATGAAAAACGGAATGCCGTTATTTTTACTGGGCATATTGCGAAAGGGAGTTTTGCAGAAAAAGTTATGAAAGAACATGTAAGGAGTACATGTAGGGTGAAGCGAGTTCCGTATAAAGTTCACCAAAGTATAAGAGACGTTAAAGAGATGTTAAATACATTATTACCAGAACATACGGTGTTAGTGCACGCTTTGAAAGAGGATACGGATCGATTACAACAAAAGCTAAGTACAGCAGGGTATGAAAATGTATATTCACTTGCAATGGAACGTATAGAAGTCATTTGAAATGTAAAGGGGATAGGTATATGAAAAAAGTATTTGTATTCGTCAGCATTTTCTTTTGTTGTTTCCTTTATAACGTTAAGGAAGGGTTTGCAGCTAGTCCAATGAAACCTAGTTTTGAAGTAAAGTTATTATTGAAGCCAGAACAAGTATTAGGTGATAACAAAGAGATGAAGCAAGAGGTGCTAGAACATTTCCAGGCTGGTACAAAATATGAAAGAATACAAGTGCAATTTTTAGATACTGCGAATAAAAGTTTAAGCGAGGAAGGTTGGTTTGCTAGAATTCGAAAGAAAGAATTTAGTAAAGATTTTGAATTAACATATAAAAAAAGATATCCTATTCCAAATGGTGTAATTCAAGATGCACTAGAAGTAGCTAAAAAAGAAGGATTCGATAGTAATACGGATAGTTATGAGGCGGAAATAGATTGGGGATTTGAGAAGAAAACATTAAGCATTTCAAATAAGAAAAGTTACAGCGCTAAAGGATATGGGATACTTGATTTACCAAATGAACAAGCTGCTCAAAACATGTTAATAGAAAAATTACCAGGGAAAATGAACAAATGGTTGTATACAAATTGGGGAGAGGAAATGTTAAAGAATTCCCGTATTTACGGTCCTGTATTAATGAAACGATATACAGGAGAGTTTGAAAACATAAAAGCAAATATTGAAATTTGGCCATTAAGTAATACCGGAAAATTAGAAGATGACTTCGTAATAGAAGTGTCATTTAAAACAAATGAAGAAAGTATTGCGACAAAACAAAGGGAATTATTAATGGCGAGTTTAGAGAAAAAAGGCTGGTTATTACCGAAAGATAGTTTGAAGACAGAGCTTATTTTTCAGTAAATGAGAAAAAAAGGAATCCATATTTCTTGGATTCCTTTTTCTAATATATGAGTATTAAGCTAAGTCAGCTGACACGAACATATCACTATTTTGAAGGTTTTTAGAGCGTAAACTATAAGCAACTACCTTCTTTTTATATTGTTTTACAACATCAACATGCTCCTCGTGACTATAAATATAAAATGTAAAATTCTTTTTGCCACGTTTTGCATTGATAATTAAAGGCGTACCCTCATTGTGTGGTGGTGCATAATAGCGATCTAAAAATAAACCTTCGTTAAAATCATGAATAATTTTTGATTTCTGTTCGCCTTCTACGTTATTTCCATGAATTGTAATAGTCACATTCTCTTCTTCAAGTTTTGGATGTGTTTCGTACTTGCTAATAATGGATTCAATAACAGTGTTAGGAAGGCTAGAAACGATAATTTTAAATGCTCCAAATACAACTAACATTACAATAAACCAAGTCGTCATAGTATATCATCCCCTTTATTCTATTTAATAATATAACTCATATGGTAATAGTACATATGGTGAAGTTTTGTATAATTTGTGAAAAATATGCCATTTTCACGAACGAAATGTTAGAAAAATCAATTTTGTTACAAAAAGTTGAAATCGAAGTATTTTAAAAGAAAAAGGTTTATAATAAAAATATAACTAATAACCACATTACTAATTATAAGGAAGTGTAACTATGAGTACTGTAGCAATCGTATATGGTATTATTCTTTCCACAATTATTGTTTTGTTTTTCGTTGGGGTTTCACGTTATATTCATAAATGGAAAGAAGGCGTTGCGAAATTAAATCACATTGAAGAAGAACTTAGTGATTTAATGTTACATCATGGTAAGTAAACATTTATTTTTTAACTAAACAATGTGAAGAATATCACAAAACGTGCTTTCCTAATGAAGGCATGTTTTTTTGTTGTTTAAGAAAAGAGGTATTTTTGTATAAATAATCTAATTATTACTTAAAAAGGGAAATTTATTTAGTATAATATATAATATGTTTATTTTAGGGGGAGTATCATGAGGGGATTAAAAGTTGTTGGAATTATAGCTGGAATTACTATAGTAGGCTGTATAGCTTTCTTTTCAGTGAAGGAATATGTCAATTCCAAAGAAGACTCTAATTATGTGCTAAATTACATAAAAGAACATAAGGATGATAAAACAACTTCTTTAATTGTTAAAAGAAATGGTGAAACATTGACATCAATAAATGAAAAAGAAAAATTACCGCTAGCAAGTATGTCGAAAATCGTTATAGCAATTGAATATGCTAAGCAAGTAGCTGAAGGGAAAATAAGAAAAGACGAGAAAATTTCATTGAAAGAATTAGAAAAATACTATGTGAAAAATACTGATGGTGGTGCACACCCTGCATGGCTAGATGATGTAAAAGGTAAAGAGTTAGTGAAGGGTGGTCAAACTTCTTTAGAAGAAGTAGTGAAAGGAATGATCCATTATAGTTCGAATGCGAATGCATCATATTTATTGGACAAGCTTGGAGCAGCGCGGATAAATGAAAGTTTGAAAGAGTTAGGCTTAAATAGTCACGATGAATTTTATCCAACGTATACAGGGGCATTATATATGAGGGGCTATGTTGAAAAAGAACTGCATATTCCTCAAAATAAAGCATTGGACAAGCTACGTAATATGTCTAATGATGAATATGTTAAGCATGTATGGCAAATACATGAATGGATGAAAGACGAGAAAGAATGGACAAAACGCGAGATATCGTTAAAAGCCGATATGGATTTTCAGCGTATTTGGTCAGATCGGTTTATAGGTGCAAATGCGAAGGATTACATGAGTTTATTGGAAAAGATAAATAGCAGAAATTATTTTACACCACAAATGCAAGGTGAGGTTGAGAATATATTTAAAGGAACCGTAGGAGAGGGTATATTCGAATTTGCTGGACAGAAAGGTGGTTCTACGGCATTTGTATTAACAAATAGTTTCTATGGTACTGATAAAAAAGGGAATAAGATTGAGATTGTCTTTATGATGAACAATTTGAGTGAAAAAGCATTTGAAAAACTTCTAAGTAATATGGATTACTTTATTCGAGATATTGTCATAAGTGAGGAATTCAGAAATAAATTATAATGAAATAATTTTATTATGTAAACAAAGGGGCACTTATGAAAAGTGCTCTTTTGTAATACAGGATTTTCCAATCTTATTATTGAATATAGATGGAAAATAAGAAAGGAGGTTGAAAAATGACAACAATATATTTCGTTCGCCATGCCCATTCTACATATACAAAAGAAGAACGGGAACGACCTTTATCTGAAAAAGGGCACTGTGATGCAGAAAATGTAACGCATTTATTAAAAGATAAACATATTGATGTTGTTATTTCTAGTCCTTACAAAAGAGCAATCCAAACTGTACAAGGAATTGCGAATACATATAAATTATCAATACAAACTGAAGAAGATTTGCGTGAAAGATTATTGAGCACAGAGCCAGTATCAAATTTTAATGATGCTATGCAGAATATGTGGAAAGATTGGAGTTTTGCATACGAAGGCGGAGAATCAAATACTGTAGCACAAAAGCGCGCTGTAATATGTATACAAAATATATTAAAAAAATATGAAGGTAAGAATATTGTAATAGGTACGCATGGGAATATTATGGTATTACTAATGAATTATTTTAATTCGAAATATGATTTGGAGTTTTGGAAAACACTTCATATGCCTGATGTGTATAAATTAAATTTTGATAAAAATCGTTTCATTTCTGCTGAAAGAATAGAGAAAACAGGTCATCGGTTAAATATTTTGTAAAAGTTTATCAAAAAAAGAGGAAAGAGAGAAGTTATTGTAGAAGTATGACTTTGTAACATAAAAAATATATGTTAAAGGAGGCTGTTTACATGTTTGAGAAAGAGAAAGAAGGGCTTATTGAAGTTCACAACGTATATGAAATTGCACCAGCAGATGGAACAATTATTGGTATGGCAACAGAAGAAGAAATGGAAATTGCTGCTGAACTAGAGCTGCAGTACTATGCCCATTCTCGTTTGCTAGAAGCAAATATTCAGTTAGACGGTTCCTCCTATAAAGAGTTACTTCAGGAGTTCCAGGAGTACGAAAGAAAATCAATGAGCTTTTGGCGAGCAATACATAAGCGTTTAGCTGTGCCATGGGCATGGGTATTACGTATTGATGTTGCGAATGGCCCTATTTATGTAAGTAATGGGAATGCTTATTACGAAGAAATCGATGATGAAGAAGATTATGAATAGATAAGTAAGGAAGCAACTTTAGTTGCTTCCTTTTTTTATTTATAGAGATTGAACAGCCCCAATAATAATATCAGGCCGATCAATTTCGATTCCGTGACCAGCATGTTCGGCAAGTATATATTGGCTATGTATTGAGAGTTGTAATTGTTCATGGATCAGTTCTTGCCACATTGCTTCAAGTTGTGTTGCTTCCTCTTCTGGCATGCCACCATTAGTCAATTGAGTAATAGAATATTGAGGATCTCTACCGATAACGATTAATGGTATTTCTAATGTTTTACATAGCTCTTTTAGTGAGAGAGCACAGTTTTTCCACTCCGATAGTTCAGAAGCTGTCGCTTTATATAATGAAGGCGAGGTAGAGAATCCAATTTGCTGTTTTGATTGATCGGTGAGAATAGGTTTTAGTTCATTATAAAGTGTGTCTACATCCATTTTGGAGTATGTATTATATTTTTTAAGCCACATATCATCCGAGTCAGTTTGATCAGAAATTGGTAAATGAAGTTCATCTAAACGGTGTAAGTTCATCGAAGTAGAATCAACTAAAATAAGTGCTTGCAGCTTATCTTCATGTAACATTGCAAAATGTTGTGCACATAATCCTCCATAGGAATGACCGATTAGAATAAATGGCTCTTGAATAGCTAGTTTGTTTAGTAACATATGTAGCTCTTTTGTAACTTGCCTTATTGTACGTGGCTGATTGCCTAAATCACTTTTCCCGTAACCTGGGCGATGGTATGAAACGACTGTAAAGTGCTCTGAAAGCTTTTCTATAATAGGAAACCAATCATAAAATGAGCAACTCATTCCGGTTTGAATGACTACAGTTTGTTTACCAATTCCTTTTATATGTACTTCTATATTTTGCCCCATTATTTCTACAAATTTATGAATGTTAATTCCCCCTAAGCTTGAAATAATTTTTGAAAAGCAAAAACGATACACCAAACACCTATACCGAGTAGGACAGATGTACTAAGTGTAAATGAATTTTTTAAACCAATATAGACGATAAATAATAGTAGTGCTGATGCGGGGAATCCATATAATACCCCTAAAGCAAATTGACTCAATTCTTGTTTATTCCCGCCTTCAAATGAAATCCAAAATAGACTAATTAAACTCACGAGAGGAAGGGCAGCAATAAAGCCACCTATCGTACTGTAGTGTTTAGCGACTTCAGTGATAACGCCGATAATAAGTGCCGAAACGATTACTTTAACGAGGAAATGCATATTTTGCCTCCTTCGCTAATAACGAAAATGCTTTTTCAATTAATTGTTGTTCTTCTTTTGATAACTGTGATTCTAATATTTTTATCTTTTCTTTATCTAGTAAAGTATGTTTTTCTAATACTTCAATTCCTTCAATTGTTAATGTAAGGTTTACCACTCTTTCATCTTTTTTATTTCTCTCTTTAACGATGAACCCCTTTTGAATAAGGCGCTTTATATGTTCAGATGCTGTGTTATGAGAAAGGCTAAGCTCAGTAGCGACTTTTCCAATTGTTATATCTTTCTCACGAGAAACGATTTGTAAAATACGAATTGCTTGGTGGGAAAGATTGTCCTCGTATTCGTATCGTAAGTGATAATAAATGCTCTCCCAATGTTGATTAATGTTGTTCATAATAATAAATCCCCTTTTTTATATCGTATAGTAAGATATATTCGTTGTTTTAGAAATAAAATCCTTTTATTTGGATAAAAAATGTTGAAAAAGTTTATTTTTATTGAAATATAAGGTAATCTATGTGTAAAGGTATACATTTAGCAAGAGAGAGGATGATAGTTGTGAATACATTCAAATGGATGAGTCATGAACAGATGTATGTAGATGAAATACATGTTGAAAAATGTGGTCCTCTTTCAGTCGGCGTATATGGGGGAAATCAAGAAAGTGATGCCTATGAACGAGGAGATGCGGTACTTGCTTGGTGGGACCCTGAATTACAATTTGAATTTGTTATGATTTTTGATACACACCACAAAACAAAAAATATTGATTATATAATAGAAGCGATTTCAGAAAGAAAAGAGAAATTAAAAGAGTTATTTTCCTATCCAATACATTTAGCTTTTCATCATACACATATGTACTTATTAGCGTTATTTACAGATGAGTTATTTATTAAAAAGTGTGATCAAGATGATGAGGAACTCGCTTGCTTAATTTGTTTACGAAAAGGCGAATTTTTATATTGGTTATCAGTTGGTGATTGTTTCGCGTATTTATTCCATTCTGAGAAAACGAAAAATGGAAAAGGACGATTAAATAAACGGAAAAATTACGAATATATTGGCAGGAAAAATATTTTTGCAGCAAATACACCTTGCTTTACGTCAGGTGTAAGAGGATTAGAAAAAGGAATGAATCACATTGTAATGGCAACGGACGGTATTTTAGAGTGTGACAAACGAAGGTTTGATGATGATCAATCTTTAGTAGAAATATTACACGACGGAAATAGCTTGCAGATTGAGCCCGTATTAACAAATGTACTGCAGTGGAAAGGTAGAGACTGTGCCACGATTATTGGATGGTCTATTGATACTGATAATAAACAATGTGCTAATTAATATAAAAGGAGTTCAAGGTTTTTATCCTTGAACTCCTTTTTGTTAAGCAATATGGATGTGATATGTTTTCAACCATTCATTTACTTGTAGCATATACTCCATGGCACTTCTTGCTTCAAAATTGTTAATCACTTTATTACTTTGATCAGCAATTGAAAGTAAGATGGAATGGTTAATAAGTGAGAAAATAGGATTGTTTTTATTGTTACACATATCAAGTGTTAAATTACGGATTGTTTGTAAGTAGTGTGGATCTTGTGAAGTTGGATAAGCGCTTTTTCTTCTATTGCGTACATCGTCAGGTAAAGCTGGTTGTAGTGCTCTACGTAAAATGCCTTTTTCAATATTATCAATACTTTTTATGTTGAAAGGAACATTCCATAAATATTCAACTAATCTATAATCGCAAAACGGTACACGAACTTCAAATCCAACAGCCATACTCATACGATCTTTACGGTCAAGTAAGAAAGGAAGGAATCTTGTTAAAAATAAATAAAACATTTGACGTTGTTTCGCGGATTTTTTACTTTCGCCTTCAAGAGTAGGTACTTCAAGTATCGCTTCTTGGAATCGTGTATCAATATAGTCTTCTAGATTACATTGGTTACTTACTTCATTTAGTAGAAGAGGAGATGTATTTTTCCAATTTGTTAGCCAAGGAAACTTATCTACATATAGTAGTTCTTCTTGATGAAACCAAGGATATCCACCGAATACTTCATCAGCCGATTCGCCGGATAAAGCTACGGTCGCATCTTTTTTCATTTCGCAAAATAGTAAATATAGTGAAGTTTCCATTTCACCAGCACTCGGTAAATCTTTTGCATGAAGGGGAACGAATAAGTGATTTGCTAATTCTTCAGCATTCACAATAATATCATGATGCGCTGTCCCGACATGTTCAGAAACGCGTTTTACCCAAGGAGCGTCTAAACCAGTGCGAGCAAATGTCAGTTCGAAATCTTTTGCGCTATTTACAAAGTCAACAGAATACGTATGAAGTGTTTTATTTTCAGCAGCAAATTCTTTACCCGCAAGTGCAGTAATACCGCTAGAGTCTAATCCGCCTGATAACATACAAACGAGAGGAACATCGGCAATTAATTGTCTTTTTACTGTATCTTGTAAAATAGATAAAATATGCGAAGATGTATCTTCTATAGAGTCTGTATGGAACTTACTTTCTAAATGCCAATACTTAGTAACTACTTTTTTATGACGTGTAAATGTTATAGAATGTCCAGCACGTACTTCTTGAATATGTTTAAAGACGCCACATCCTGGAGTGCGAAATAAGCCTAATCCAAATATTTCATTTATTCCATTCGCATCAATTTCAGCAGGGACAGATGGATGCGCTAATAATGCTTTAATTTCAGAGCCGAAAATAATACTGCCATTTCTTTCTGTAAAAAAGAGTGGTTTTACACCTAAATGATCTCGTGCTAAAAACAATTGTTGCTTCTGATCATCCCATAAGGCAAAAGCGAAAATTCCGTTTAAATGTCGTACGCAGTCTTCTTTCCATTCTAAATAAGCATGTAGTAATACTTCTGTATCTGAATGGGTTTCAAATGCATGCCCACATTTTTGAAGCTGCTCTCTCAGTTCACGGAAATTATAAATTTCTCCATTATAAGTAAGAGCATACGTATAATCACCAGCACGAAATGTCTTAGGCTGTGTCCCGCCTTCTGGATCAATTACAATTAAACGCCGGTGTGCAAAGGCCGCATGAGGTGAAAACCAAAATCCTTCAGCATCCGGACCACGATGCTCAATACTATTTGCCATCTTTTTTAAAATAACATGTTGATTTGAAAGGTCTTCTTTCCAATCTACCCAACCTGTAATTCCACACATACACATCTCATCTCCTAATTTTTAAAATAGATTAATGAAATAAAATGTACACTAAATTAAAGAGTGACTATATAAATAGTGTACTACATGAATTAAATTACAGACTTGAGAAAGTTTTCTTTGAATGCATAGTTATGTGAGAAAATGGCTAAGGGAAAGTATTCCATTACATACAAAAAATAAAAAAGATGAGAGAAAAAATTTTCTCAGACGTTATATAGGGTGTAAAAGCTTTTACAAAACAATAAGGGGAATCGCTACATGAAATCAAATGAGAAAAATTTTATAAAAAGATTACAGCGGCAAAAAGAAGACGCGTTAGAATTCGTTGTCGATACATACTTACCACTCATAAAGGGGATCACGCATAAAGTTCTACTTCCCATTCAAAATGATGGACTCATAGAGGAATGTATAAACGATATATTTCTTTCCATTTGGAATAACGCAAATAAATTCCATGGAGAGCCGAGTGATTTTAAAAAGTGGATTGCAGCGATTGCGAAGTTTAAAGCAATTGATTATTACCGGAAATCGACTAAAACAGTAGAAATCATTTCAGATGAGTTTCATATCAGTACAGAAAAATCAGCAGAAGACGAATTAATCGTTATGGAAGATAGGGAAGAATTATTGAAGCTCATTAATCAATTAGAACCGCTAGATCAAAAGGTGTTCATTATGAAATATTTACTTGGTATGAAGACAGAGGAAATAGGTGACAAGTTAGGATTAACTCGGGCAGCAATTGATAATCGAGTGTACCGGGGGAAAAAGAAACTACAACAAAATGCTACGAAAATTAGTTTTGGAGGTAGTGCAATATGAAAGACATTTATGAACTATTAAATGATATTGATATAGATGAAAAAGAATTAGAAGAAATTGAGGCTTCTGAAATTGAAAAGGAAAAAGTAAAACGAAATGTAAAACAATCGATACGTACGAAGAAAAAGATGAAAAGTTGGAAGAAGGGTGTCGCTGCTGCATCAATTTTAGTAGGGTTATCGGTTGCAACTCTTGGTATCGGATTTCCTACATATGCCGGGGGATTGCCAATTGTAGGTGACATATTCCGATTTTTAGATAATGGTAGAACAGGGTTATATGAAAATTATAAGGAATTTTCGACTGAGTTGAATATGACAAAAGAGAGTAATGGGGTTAAGGTTACAATTAATGATGCTGTATTCGATGGTAGAACAATTACAATTACATATTCTATTGAGAGCGAAAAAGATTTAGGAGAGAAACCGTTCCCATTTGGAAGTCCGCAAGTTATGGGCTTTAATGGCGGAGGAGGTAGTTCGAATGTTACAAAAGTTGGAGAGGGAAAATATGTAGGTATGACTACGATGAGTGGTCATGGTAGTGAAAGGTTAGATGTTGCAAATGTTTGGTGGGATATAGAGGCAATTGAGTTGGATTATGAAGGTAATGTAATAAAGGGAAACTGGAATTTCGCGCTTAGTTTAAAAGCAATGGATAGTAAGGAAGTAAAAGTTAATGGGGTTTCTGAAAATGAATTAATAAAAGTAAATATAGACAAAATGGAAGTAACTCCGATGTCATTTATCGTTTTTTTCAATCAGGAAGAATCTAAGGTATTAAGAAGTATATGGGATAGTGCGGATGTTGAGTTAGAAATAAAAGATGATTTAGGAAATCATTATGCTGGTGAAGGAAATGGCGGAAGTAGTACAGTAGCAGAGCCACATAAAAGTAGTTGGAGTGCTACATTCCAAAAGTTAAACGAAAATGCAACAAAGCTTATCGTTACACCACGCGTACACTTACGAGTGCATACACCTGAAAATCATGGTGGAGTGGAATATGTGAATGGAAAAGAGAAGAAAATTGAAGTGCCGAAAAAAGAAGCGAAGAGTAAAGATATTGTTCTAGATGATATCGTAATTGATTTAAAGAAATAAAAGAGAGACTGCCTAAAACAAGTAGGCAGTCTTTTTTCGTTAAGAACTAGTTACGAGTAACGCATGGGGATGCTGCGTTTTATATTCATCTTTCCAAGGAATATTTAGTTGTTCCCACGATTTGCCGCTATCATTGGATTGAAACACGCCGTTGTTATTTAAAGTGTAAAATGTATGTGGTTCTGCAGGATTTGTCGCAAACATTGAGATGACTGTGCCGATTGCAGATGGTAGACCTTGTTGTACTTGCTCGAAAGGAGTATCTTTCGTTTTACGATAAATATAAGATTCATAAGGAATACGGTGATGAGCGAGGTCAGCACTTGGTGCGGCAGAAACGAGAATTGTATCGCAATCAGCCGGATCAATAGCCATGCTGTATAAATAATGATGTTCAAGTCCTGCACTACATGAGATCCAGCTGTTTCCATTGTTATAACTCTCAAGATAAGCACGATCAGGTCCGCCCATAAATCCGTCACCACATGATGCATAAAGGCGATTTGGTGCTTCAGGGTGCATAAGTAATTGATGAGCATCGATAGGAGCACCGAATTTTTTATCAATCCATGTATGCCCTTTATCATTACTTTGAATAACAGCACCAGCTTCGATTGAAACGTGTATTGTATTAGGGTTGTTTGGATCAACTGTAATCCAGCGTACGTGATGGGTAAAAGGTCTAGGCGGGAAAGCCCATGTATAAGAAGATAATAATGATTTCATATTTTTAAGTTCAGTCCACGTTTCACCACCATTTTCAGAGCGAAATAAAGCGCTCGGTTCTGTGCCGACATAAACGACCCCATATCCGTTAACTTGTTCATTTGAGCTTATTGTTATGGAAGTGATAGAGGAGTGCAAAATACCATCTTCTTTAGGGAAATCAAAGTAACGATAAGAATCTCCAATTGGTCTCCATGAATCCCCACTATCGTCACTTAACCATAAACCTCGTCCAAATGTACCACAATATACACGGTTTTGTTGGAATGGATCAACTGCAATACAGGTAGGTTGCATATTTTGTAAGTGATATGTTGTTTCAAAGTGACCATATAGTTCTTTCACTACAACAAGTTCACGCTCCATACAGAGAAACAGTCTTTTCAATTTCGTCCCCTCCTTAAAAATTCTTTCATTAGTAAACAATATGAAAATAAAAAAGAAGTAGTCTTGTTTTATTTGAGAAAAAGGGATTGTTTAAAAAATAGCGAAGTGTGTATACAGAGGAAGCGGGCGTTTACAATCAGTCAATTCGGGATAAAGATGGGGAGTTTGTTTCATACTAACATACAGATATTGTACTTAAAGGAGTATAAGTATGGGACATTCGCATGATCATGGTCATTCAAAAAATAAAAAGGCGTTACTAATTGCCTTCCTACTAACAACAAGTTTTATGATTGCAGAAGTTGTTGGTGGATTTGTAACAAATAGCTTAGCACTACTATCTGACGCGGGGCATATGCTAAGTGATGCAGTATCTTTAGCTTTAAGTTTACTTGCGTTTAAACTCGGAGAAAAAACAGCAACAACTGCGAAAACATACGGGTATAAGCGAGTCGAAATGTTAGCAGCATTATGTAACGGTGTCGTTCTTATTGTCATTTCGGTATACATTTTTATTGAAGCAATCCGTCGTTTTAAAGAACCAGTTGAGATTGCTAGTAATGGGATGCTCATTATTGCAGTCCTGGGTCTGCTTATTAATATTTTATCAGCTTGGATATTAATGAGAGGCGGAGATGTGAAAGGTAATTTGAATTTAAGAAGTGCTTTCCTGCACGTACTAGGCGATCTATTGGGTTCCGTCGGAGCGATTATTGCTGCGTTACTTATTAAATTTTTCGGATGGACTGCTGCAGATGCGATTGCTAGTATTCTTGTGTCTATTTTAGTCATTATTAGTGGATGGCGTGTAACACGTGATACGGTTCATATATTAATGGAAGGTGCACCACAGCACATAAATGTTGAAGAGGTAAAAAGTACGTTATTAAATATTCCGATTGTCAAAGAAGTTCATGATTTGCACATATGGTCTGTCACATCAGATTTTCAAGTATTAACATGTCATCTTATTATTAAAGGGAATGAAACGAAAAGTGTATTAAAAGAGGCTACGTATGTATTAAAGGAGAAATTTCATGTAGAACATGTCACCATTCAAGTAGAAATAGATGGTGAATTTAATCATGATGAGACAACTTGCAAAGTATGAAAGAAAAAGGATAAGAAAAAGTGTCATAACATTTTTCGCACGGCATACATATATATAATGTGGCCACAAGTACTTTGCAAGGTAAATATTTCATGAAATTACTTTACTTATAAAGAGTCATCTTTTATAATCAAAAGTGGTAATTGATAGAGATTATCATTTTCAATGATCGTAGAAAGGAGTTTTTTAAAAGATGAGTAGTCAACTCCGTTTTGCTGTTGAAAATCGTAAGAGGCATTTAATTGATGAGTTAATTGGAGCAGGTGTGTTTAAGATTCGCGACCGACAATTATACGAGCTGTCTTTAGAGGAATTGGAAAAAGAGTACGAAGATATGGAAGATTATGCGAATATTCAGGCGTAGCTATATAGATTAGTAAAAGGAGAGCTGGTTACGATTTTGTGTAACCAGCTCTCTTTTTATTTCGTAGAAATTATTTTTTGTATTTCTTTCATGGGACGGAGCCAGTTTTGGGTCATTATTTGTTCCATTTGTTTTTCGTCCTGCTTCTGTAATGCTTGAATGATAGAGTGATGTTCTTCAATAGATTGACTTGCTGGAACAAAGTTTTGGAAAAACAAATATTCAAGACGTAAAACGTGAAGTTGCATATTTTCTAGAAAGGGTTCAATATATTGGTTTTTAGCAATAGAAGAAATTGTATTGTGGAATTGTATATCTAATTCTAAAGCTTGTTTTGCGTTTTTTTTCTCTATAGATTGCTGAAAATGCTCATTTATTTCAGAAAGTAGTTGAATATCAGCGTTTGTAATGTTTTGAAGAGCTTGCTTTCCTATAATAGAGTGAAGACCAGCCATCGTTTCATAAATGATAGATACGTCGTCTAACTTAATAGGAGCAATTTTCGTTTTTTGCCCTGGTACCATTTCCACTAATCCAGAAAGCTCTAATATTTGAAGTGCTTCTCTTACAGGTGTTCTGCTTACTCCTAGTGCCTCAGCCAATTCCCCATCATTAATTTTTTCATTGGGCTTCAGTACACCTTCAATAATCCAATTTTGTAGTTGATTTAAAACGAGTGATTTTGCTGAAACTCTTCCTGGTTTTTTATAATTTTGAGGGACAGGCATAGTGAATTCAATCCTTTCATTGTATATTTTCCTTTTTTGCATGAACAAGCTTTAATTTTTGTTTCCCTTCATCCGGCTTTTGGCTTAAGATGAGCACCATTACAATGACACAAAAAGCGCCTAATAACTGAAAAGATTGAAATGGCACTTGCAATATAAGTACAGAAGAAATAATAGCTGCGAGTGGTTCTGTGCAACCAAATAATGTTGTTTCTTTCGGAGTCAGGTATCGTATGCTGTCTAAGTATAAATAAAAGGCAATAAGTGTCCCGAAAATGACGACAAATGTGATGAGCGGTAGGGTACTTAGTTTTACATATTTCATAGTTGATAATAAAATGAATTCGTTTGTAGAAATAAAGTGTACAATCGTTACACCAATACCCCCAATAATCATGCCCCATCCAACGATAACGGAGGAAGACCATTTTTCTAACAATTCCTTTGAATATAAACTATAAAAAGCGAGAGATAATCCAGATAAAATCCCCCAAATAATAGCTGGTGTAGAAACAGCCAAGTTATGAACAGACCCGTTTGTTAGTAAGAGAAAAGTGCCTACTAATGAAAGGGTAATTGAAATGAAATCAATTTTTGATGGACGAACGTTCCATTTGAAAAGTAAGTATACAGTGATGAATATAGGAGCTAAATATTGTAATAATGTTGCCACGGCAGCATTTCCTTCTTTAATTGAAGCGAAATACGTATACTGTACAGCAAGCATACCGAATAGACCAAACAAAATCATTTTAATAGCATCAGATTTTTGTTTCCAAATGCTAAATATCTCTTTTTTTCTCGTTCCGAATGAGGAAATAATGAGCAAAATAATTCCAGATATAAGTAAACGGATCGTAACTAACCATTCGGTTGAAACATTGTCATATTGAAAAAGTTGTTGTGCAGCTGTACCAGACAAGCCCCATAAACAAGCACCGATTATGACCATTATAATTCCTTTTAATCGATTTGAATCCATATGATCTAAAATTCTCCTTTCTAAAAATACAAATTGAATACAATATGCAATATATCACAGAATGACGTGTTAATAAACTGAAATTTCTAATTTGTTTTTTATGTATAGTAAAATATTGTAGAGGAGGGGGAGGATATGTTAGCTGGATTTTTAGTTTGTTTATTTGTTGGGTTACTTATCATTTTTTTAGGGTATCAAATACATGTGAAAAAGAGGTTGTTTTTGTTAGCAGGATATCAAGAAGAAACGTTTGTTGGAGATAAAAATAAATTAGCGAAGCTTTCAGGAGCATTTTCTTATATAGTTGGAGTTGCTACTATAATATTACCGCTTGGCTTAGAAAAAATAGGTAATGTAGTTGGTATCGTATATGCTATATTAATTGTTTTAGGTACAATTGTATTCATAATTAAAGCAAACCTATTAAATAAGAGTGCTATAAAGTAAAAAGGCTTCATTCTACTGAAGCCTTTTATTAATTGTTATGAAGTATAAGTAAAAGCCGGGATAGGATCAATAAATGTATTCCAGTTTTGTTGCATTTCTTTTTCTGTTAATAAACAATCATCTAATGATTGTTCAATTAAAGAACAGTTCATATCAATTCCGATAAATACGAGTTCGGTTATTCGATCTCCATATTGTTTATCCCAGTTTTTCAATACTTCTGGTTCTTCTGTAATCATTTGATTTTTTTCAGTTTCAGGTAATGCCGCTATCCATTCACCGGCTCCTTGAATTGTAATAGAGGAGCCTGCTTGAGATAGAAGCCCTATCATATTATTACGAGATGCCAACCAGAAGAATCCTTTCGCTCTTACAACATCTAAAGGCCATTTTTCTAGCCAATTCATAAGGCGCTCGGGATGGAAAGGATATTTGCGGCGGTAAACAAAAGAAGTGATACCATATTCTTCTGTTTCCGGTGTATGATGATCACTGTTTAATTCTTGTATCCAGCCGGCCGATTGACTAGCTTCTTCATAATTAAATAGATTTGTGTTTAAAATTTCTTGTAATGGTACTTTGCTAAACGAAGATTCAAGAACTTTTGCATTAGGATTTAATTTTTTTAGTAAATGATGAAGCTCTATCACATCTTCTTTTTCTAGCAAATCTATCTTATTAAGAATAATTACGTTTGCAAACTCAATTTGATCTATTAATAAATCAATAACTTCTCGGGTATCATTCTCATCGATTGCTTGTTTTCGGTCTAATAAACTTTCTCCATCTGCAAAATCATCCCAAAATCTATTTGCATCTACAACTGTAACCATCGTATCGAGGCGACAATTTTTCGTTAAATCAATGGTAAGAACTTCGTCTGTATAAGTAAACGTTTGAGCAACTGGAATAGGCTCACTTATACCAGAAGATTCAATAATAATATAGTCAATATCACCATTTTCCACAAGACGATTCACTTCTATCATTAAATCTTCTCGTAGTGTACAACAAATACAGCCATTTTGAATTTCTACTAGTTTTTCCTCCGTACGTGAAAAACCACCCTTTTTTATAAGAGATGCATCAATGTTTACTTCGCTCATATCATTAACGATAACAGCTACTTTTAAGTTATTCTTATTAGTCAAAATGTGATGTAGTAAGGTAGTTTTTCCAGATCCTAAAAAACCACTTAATACAGTGATAGGTACTTTTTTCATGAAATGATCTCTCCTTTAAATCGTAATGATTACGTTTTATATTAAACGATAGGAAAAGAAAAATCAATAATAAATCATAATGATTACGATTTAAGAATAGAAATAGACTATAAAATTTGTGCTGTAGTATGAAGGATTTGGACAAGCACATGTTTACATATAAATAAAATGGAGGCGAGAAGCTTGGTCTTTAATAGAGTTTCAAAAGAATTAGTAGGCATAGCTCTTATCGCTATGTTTCTCTTTTTATTATTTTTTGTAGATTTTACAAGTCTAGTAAATTTGCACAAAAATATACCGCAGGAATGGCTGAATGTGAATACGGTATTTTTAAGTATCATTTTTGAAGCAATACCTTTTATTTTATTAGGGGTAATTGTTTCTTCATTTATTCAAGTGTTTGTGACGGAAGATATGATTCAAAAAGTAATGCCGAAATCTCCAATTGTTGCAATGATTCCAGCAGTATTTGTGGGAGTTCTTTTTCCAATGTGTGAATGTGTCATTATACCAATTGTAAGAAGGCTCATTCAAAAGGGGTTACCACTTCATGTAGGCATTGTTATTTTACTGAGTGCACCCATTATGAATCCAGTCGTTTTTTTATCTACTGTATATGCGTTTCAAAAAAATGATTACGTTGTATATGCACGCTTTGGGATAACAATTCTAGTTGCTCTATTCATAGGTCTAATTGTGTATTATTGCTATCGCGAAAGAAATGTTTTAAAAGACTTAGAGGTTTCAGTTCAAACAAGCAAAAAAAAGAGTTGGAAAGATGTTATGAATCACACTGTAGATGAGTTTTTTGATACTGGTAAGTATTTATTGATTGGTGCTTTTTTAGCAAGTGTATTTCAAACGTTTTTTGATCGGAATGTACTGGATGCAGTAGCACATAACGAAGTAATTGCTCCCATTATTATGATGGGGTTTGGTTATGTTTTATCAATTTGCTCTGCAGCCGATGCTTTTATAGCTGCGTCTTTTGGACATGTTTTCTCGATAAAGGCACTTCTCGCATTTCTTGTGTTTGGGCCTATGCTTGATATGAAAAATACGTTAATGCTATTTGCGTATTTTCAAAAGAGATTTGTATTCTTTTTGATGGGAATTGTCATTGTATCTGTGTATACCATCGTGCAAATCATAATGTTATAGGAGGTGAGAAAGAATGGAGAAAGAGGAGCAGAAGGCATATCATCGCTATATTCGTGGCATTATTTTAATTGGTTTAGCAATGCTCTTATTTAAACTACTTGTAACAGGGAATATTTATAATTTTATCGCTCCAAAAATGATCAAATTTACGTATATAGCTTTTGTAGTAATTTTAATTTTTGGTATTGTACAAGTTTGGGGGGATGGAAGAGAAAAACAGCATGATTATAATTGTTGTAAACATCATACAACATCAAAATCAGGGATAAAAAGTTTCTTTGTATATGTTTTATTTGTTGTTCCGATAGTTAGTGCTTTTCTCTTTGGAAGTGTAACAATTGATGGAAGTTTAGCAGGAAAAAGGGGTATGAATCAAAGTGTACAGGCGAGAAGTCTGGAAAGAAACGAAAAAGAGGGGAAACAGGTTAAGTTTGATGAGCGAGAAGTATTAGTTGATTCAGAAGAAACATCAAATTTAGCAACGACTTATAAAACGGAAGAGCAAGTAATAAAAAGTATGTTAGGACAGCGTAAACTACAAGTAAAGGATAAGGATTATGTTCAAACAATGAATGTAATTGGTCAAAATGTTAATTGGTTTAAAGGGAAAGAAATTACATTCTTAGGGTTTATATATAAGGATAAAGATGTGACGGGTAATAAAGCAGTAGTGGCTCGATATGGCATAACTTGTTGTATTGCGGATGCATCAGTCTGGGGTATGATTGTTACCGGGAAAAATATTGAAAAAATTCCAGAAGAAACATGGGTGAAAATAACAGGATTATTAGATGAAACGACATATAAAGGAACAGTTTTTCCACTTGTAAAAGTAAACAAAATCGAGAAAATTAATAAGCCAACTGACCCATATGTATATGATGCTTTACCTCAATAGAAAAGAATAAATTCTTCATATTTTCATGAAATAGAATCATAATCAAGGCGATAAAAAAATAAAGATAAGAGTAATTTGGTTTGTTAAAAATATGTGCAGAAGGAGTTATGCGATGAACTGGGTTACTCATAAACCATCATTTGAATTTGAAACATTTAGTCCTATTATTCGGTCACAATCTGCGTGGAGTGGACATTTAGATTTTGCATATGACTTAGTACGATTTGAAAAACCAGAAACTTTAGTTGAGTTAGGTACACATTTAGGAGCTTCCTTTTTTAGTTTTTGTCAGGGAGTAAAAGATGGAGGGTTATCGACTAAATGCTTTGCAGTAGATACTTGGGCTGGAGATGGGCATACAGGTCCATATGGAGAAGGGGTTTTTCAAATAGTAGAAAAAGTAGTGAGCGATAACTACCTTAATATAGGAAATTTAATTCGATCTACTTTTGATGATGCTGTAGACCGGTTTCAAGATGAAACGATAAATCTTTTGCATATTGATGGCTATCATACGTATGAAGCTGTTTCTCACGATTATAATACATGGCTACCGAAAGTCGCGAAAAACGGTATTGTATTATTTCATGATATTGAAGTTAGAAGTAGTGATTTCGGCGTATATAAGTTTTGGGATGAGGTAAAAGCGAAGTACCCTCATTTTCAATTTGCGCATTCATATGGACTGGGAGTGTTATTTCCGAAGGGTTGTAGTGATAAGTTTGAGGAAATACTTGAAAATAAAGAAGAAATACAAAATATGTATAAATAAAGATAGGGCATGCATCATTTTAATGATGTGTGTCCTATTTTTGTGTGGAAAATAATAGTGTGAATTAAAAAGTGAAGATAGTTGTAAAAAGTTTTATTGCAGCAAATATTAAAAAAGTTAGTATGGGATTTTTCTTTGTAAATAAAGTGAAGCTTTAATACGTTCATATCAATTCGGAATTTTACAGTAGTTAATTTCTTACCTAAGTGCTTTGCACTTACTGAATTTTGAGACGGGGGTCTTATTGGCCGAAAATATCGGGATAAATAAAAATACAACATTTTTTATATTTTTCATTGCGAAAAACGTAATCTACTTTTACAATAGAAAGGGTTGTGAATATATTATACTGGAAAAATAAATCGAAATAATATGAAAATTTTGTTTTGTCTTCGCTAATTGTATATTACATACATGTAAGACGACATACGTCATGTTATCGACTTGTAAGGAGAGAAAAAAATGAAAAGTGTAAGATTACCATCGATGCTAGAAATCATAGTTCTTTTATTACTATTTCTTGCTGTTGTCTTTTCCTTCCAAACGATTTTTGATCTCCCAATTCAATTAGCGCTATTTATTTCATGGTTTTTAGTAATTGCGCTTGGATTAAGATTAGGATTTCGTTATCAAGAATTGCAAGATGCAATTACGAAAGGGATTTCTAACGGATTAGAAGCGATACTGATTTTAGTTGCAGTAGGTGCTTTAATTGGAACATGGATTGCTGGTGGGGTAGTACCAACATTAATCTATTATGGATTAGAATTTATTCACCCTAGCATATTCCTATTAGCAACATTAATTATTTGTTCTATAACTTCTATCGCAACAGGAACGTCTTGGGGAACAGTGGGAACAGCAGGTATTGCTATGATGGCGATTGGTGAAGGCCTTGGTTTACCACTTCCGCTTGTTGCTGGTGCAGTTCTTTCAGGAGCTTATTTCGGCGACAAATTATCACCACTTTCTGATAGCACAGTTCTTGCAGCTTCTATGGCGAAAGTAGATGTTATTGCTCACGTTCGAGCTATGCTCGTATTAGATGTTCCAGCTTATATTATTACTAGTATTATGTTTACTGTAGCTGGTTGGATGTATGGCGGCGATAATGTAGATTTGAATCGAGTAGAATTTTTAAAAGAAGCTTTATTAAAGCAATTTGATATTAAAATATGGATGCTTGTTCCGGCGGTCATTGTTATCGTTCTATTAGCGATGAAGAAACCGTCTATGCCAACAATTGCAATGGGAGCTTTAATTGGTGCAATTTGGGCAACCCTTTTCCAAGGGATGAACTTTGGAGAGGCGATTGGAACAGCTTATAACGGATTCTCAATTCAATCTGGTGTTGAGTTTGTTGACAAGTTATTAAACCGTGGTGGAATTAACGGCATGCTTGGCTCAGTAGCCGTTATTATTTTCGGTTTAGGATTTGGTGGATTACTTGAAAAACTAGGTGTTTTAAAAGTAATCGTATCAAAATTTGAGAAGAAATTAAATTCTGCAGGTAATGTAACATTGTCTACATTAATCGTGGCATTCTTAGCTAATATATTTGGTTGTGCGATGTATGTATCACTAATTTTAACACCAAAAATTATGGAAGATAGCTATGATAAATTAAAAATAGACCGTCGTGTATTAGCGCGTAACTCAGAAGTAGGTGGAACGTTAACTTCAGGTATGGTTCCATGGTCTGATAATGGTATTTTTATGGCTGGTATTTTAGGTGTAGCAACGTTCTCATACGTTCCGTTTATGTGGTTAAGCTTCGTATCGTTAATTTTAGCAGTTATTTACGGATATACAGGCAAATTCATCTGGTATGTAGATGATGCAGATAAAGGAAAGCAAGCATCATAAAATAAAAATCACCTTCTACAATATGTAGAAGGTGATTTTTTTATTTTTTAATAGCATTTGCTGAAGTTATTTCATTCTCATATTTAGCAATTTTTTGTTGTATCTTTTTTAAGTTTTTTTCAGTGTCTTGAATGAGCTGTAAGACATTGGTCTCCTGTTGTTTCATTAATTCTAACCTTTGAAGGATGGTAGATTCTCCTTCCATAGACCAGTCGATAAATTGTTTTATTTTTTGAATTGGCATACCAGTGTTTTTTAAACACAAAATCATCTCTAAATATTTCAGTGCTTCTTCATCAAAAACTCGATCTCCTTTTTCGTTTCTTTGCAGAAAAGGGAACAGTCCTTGTTTATCGTAATAACGTATTTGAGAAATTGTTAAGTGTTGCATCTTGGCGACTTGTCCAATTGTATAATACATATCATTCATCCTTTTATTACCAAGGTATAATGCCATCTTTATTTAGTATTTTGCCATTATAGTTTGTTTCACTTAATGCATATTTAATAATAATTTTAGCACTTTCAGTGGTTGTATGGCCACCGGGGGAATTTCCATTAAGATCCGTAGTTGTAAAACCAGGAGTTACTCCAAATACTTCTGGACCGTTAGTGGCAAATTCTTTACTAAAAGCTAATGTTAAAGCATTAATAGCTGTTTTGGAAGAATTATATCCTAGTGTATTAATTGGATGTGTTTCACCATTAGCAAACATTGTTAGTGAGGCCATGTCAGTTGTTAGATTTATGATTTTACTGTTGCTTGATTTCTTTAATAATGGTAAAAAGGCTTGCATCATTTGGAAAGTTCCAAAAAAGTTAACTTCAAATCCTTGGCGTAAAGTTTCAATATTTAATTCACTAGGTAGCGTATTGAAGTCTAGCGCTATGCCTGCGTTATTAATTAATAAATGTAAGTGGTCAGTCGTTTCGTAAATTTTCTTTGTTGCTTCTTGAATGGATTGTGAATTTGAAATATCTACTTGAATATAGGAAACGTTTGAAACATTTAAAGATTCTACGGCTTGTTGTCCAAGTTGTTCATTACGAGCACCTAAAAATACGTGATAATCTTTTTCTGCTAATTGACGAACAAGTTCATATCCAATTCCTTTATTCGCACCTGTTATAAAAGCATATTTTTTCATATTGAATTCCTCCAGTAGTGTTATAGTAGGTTACAATGGAAAGGATACAGCCTAAACTTAAGTTTAGGTCAAGAGGAATTTTTTTAAATAAATATAGAATATCTATATATAAGAGTGAGAATTCTTATCATTTAAGAGAAAGTCTGTTATTATAAGAGATGTAGGTATTATATTTTCAAGGGGATGAAAACATGGAGTACAGAATTGAAAGAGATACATTAGGAGAAATAAAAGTTCCAGCTGATAAATTATGGGCAGCACAAACACAACGTAGTAAAGAAAACTTTCCGATTGGAACAGAGCAAATGCCGCTTGAAATTGTAAAAGCATTTGCAATTTTAAAGAAGAGTGCAGCGCTTAGCAATCAAAAATTAGGAAAGCTATCAGAAGAAAAAGCAGAAGCAATTGTAGAAGCTGCGGATGAAGTGATTGCAGGGAAATGGAATGAACATTTTCCGCTTGTCGTATGGCAAACAGGTAGTGGTACACAGTCAAACATGAATGTGAATGAAGTAATTGCAAATCGTGGGAATCAAATTTTGAAAGAGAAGGGATCTGACGTACATATTCATCCGAATGATGATGTGAACATGTCACAAAGTTCAAATGATACATTTCCAACGGCTCTTCATGTAGCTTGTGTAATCGCAGTAGAAAATCACGTATTACCAGCAATTACGAAATTAAAAGAAACTTTAGCAGAAAAAGTAACTGCATTTGAACATATTATAAAAATTGGTCGTACACATTTACAAGATGCAACGCCGTTAACTTTAGGGCAAGAAATTAGCGGATGGCACCGTATGCTTGAAAAAACAGAGCGTATGATTGCAGAGAGCAATACATATATGAAAGAGTTAGCAATTGGTGGAACTGCGGTTGGAACAGGTATTAATGCTCATCCTAAATTTGGTGAGATGGTATCAGAGGAAATTAGTCAATTTACAGGTAAACAATTTGTTTCTGCACCAAATAAGTTCCATGCATTAACGAGCCATGATGAAGTTGTATATACTCACGGTGCATTAAAAGCATTAGCTGCGGATCTAATGAAGATTGCTAACGATGTACGTTGGCTTGCAAGTGGTCCACGTAGTGGTCTTGGAGAAATTATTATTCCAGCAAATGAACCAGGGAGCTCTATTATGCCTGGTAAAGTAAATCCAACGCAAAGTGAAGCATTAACGATGGTTGTAGCGCAAGTGATGGGGAATGATGCAACAATCGGATTTGCTGCGAGCCAAGGTAACTTTGAGTTAAATGTATTTAAACCTGTTATTGCTTATAACTTCTTACAATCAGCTCACTTATTAGCGGATGCAATTGTTTCGTTTAATGACAATTGTGCAGTTGGTATTGAAGCAGATGAAGAAGTAATTAATGAAAATGTGAATCGTTCACTAATGCTTGTAACAGCGCTAAACCCACATATCGGATATGAAAATGCAGCGAAAATTGCGAAGCATGCTCATAAAGAAGGATTAACTTTAAAAGAAGCAGCGTTGCAATCTGGACTACTAACAGAAGAGCAATTTGATGAAATTGTAGATCCAAAGAAAATGATTGCTCCAAAAGAGTAATAGAAAAAGCCAAGATTCTTAGTATAGAATCTTGGCTTTTTTGATGTCCATTTTTAAGTTTCATCTACTTGCAATAATGCAAGCTTCAAAATATATTATTTGTTAGCAGGCGTATTCATTACTTTCATCTGTGGGCAGTTCTCTTTTAAGAGTGAAATGAATTTTTCTTCTTCTTGTGGTACGAAAGTGGTCACTGAGTCAAATAAATTATAATTAATTTCTAATTGTTGCCTAGTCCATTTTTTTGAACGAAGTTTTTTGCCAGAGTACTTAATATGGCGAATGTCTTTAAATGGGATTTCAGTACGAAGTATGAAACCGTGTTTTACAACAAGAGATGATTCCGTTACGTTGTAGTGAGAGAAATAGAATGAAGAAAGATTCACGATATTTAATAGCATCATGAGAGTGAAAAAAATAGAATTTTCATTTTGGAAGAATAACGAAACGAAAAAAATAATTATAAATAATGTAATGAAAATGACGTGGAATGGATTTTTTTTCGCTTTAAACTTCAAGTTAGTCACCTCGGTATACTTGTTCTTTAACTAAATTAAATCATAACATTGTGATAAAACGTGTGAATATGCAGAATTGCATATTCGCACGTTTTATTATTCATGTAAAATTTCTTGATGGGATAAATTCAAAAGAAGTTTTGTAATAGTGGAGTGGCATGAAGTGACTTACAAGAATAGAAAGATAGCGTTAGTCATAATTAGTTGTATGATGATTATGAGTAGTTGTGCTAATAAATTTGTTGAAGATAGAAATCGAAAGCATACATTTGTAAAAGCAAGTAAGGTTTTAGTAGAGACTGTAAATAGAATATATAAAAAGTAAAGGATGTTTTCTTATACGAAAACATCTTTTTTGTAGTTAAAATTGAATACTGAAGTTTTGGAATGAGTGAATACCAGTTCCATATTCACTAATCGCATATGTATTCTGTGCAATTTGTTTAACGGTAAACTAAGGGTCTTGAAGAATATTTATGTTCTATTTCACATCCTATAAAATGAATTTGTATAAACTTATTCGCTTTTCGTTGTATTAAACCCTTTTGTTAGATGTTTTTATAAAAGTTTATAAAATGGGTAAACGAAACATTGAAATGTTTGTTTGCGTTGTGATAAGATGGTGAAGTGATAATAAACGTTATGCTTATTTGTTTGGTTTTAAATAAACATTTTAAAGGAGTGTTTAGTATGAGTGATATTTCAGAGAAGTTTTGGGATGCGTCAATAGAGGAATTAAAGAAAGGGTATGTGTTTGATGAAGAAAAAGAGGAGTACATTTGCTTAGCTTGTGGTGAAACATTTATTAAAGGTGTTATTTATCAAGATAATCAAGTTTTGTATGAAGCAGAGAAGTTCGTCCAATTGCATATTCAAAATGAGCATACGTCTATGTTTGATTATTTGCTAAATATGGATAAGAAATTTACTGGATTAACGGATTTACAAAAGAAAATGGTTCAGTTTTTCTATATGGGACTGAATGATAAAGAAATTGTAAAAGAGTTGGATGGCGGAAGTACATCAACAATTCGTAATCATCGATTTACACTGCGAGAGAAAATGAAGCAAGCAAAAGTATTTTTAGCGCTAATGGAATTATCAGAAGAAAAATCAAAAGTACAAACGAAATTTGTACCAATTCATAGAACAGCAACGATGGTGGATGATCGATACAATATTACGGAAGAAGAAAATGATGAAGTATTAAAAGCTCATTTTACAGAAGGGTTAGATGGACCTCTCTCTAAATTTCCGAAGAAACAAAAGCGTAAATTAATTATATTGCGTCATTTAGTGAAGAAGTTTGATAGTAATAAAAAGTATACTGAAAAAGAAGTAAATACAGTGATAGAAAATGTATACCCTGATTTCGTAACGTTAAGAAGATATTTAATCGAATATGGATTTTTAGATCGAACAGCCGATGGAAGTCAATATTGGGTGAAGTTATAATCATATGAAAAGAAAATGAATAGAAGCACAGTATTATAACAACTATACAAAGAGATAGATATTGAAAATAGATTTTTAATAAAAGGAGAAATGAAATTTGAAACCACCTGCAGATAACAATAAAGAAGGTGCGGAGTCACATAAGTTGGAAAGTGAGAGTAAACCAATTTGGAAATCGATGTCGATGTTTTTAGTACCGTTATTATTAAGTAATGTACTACAATCAGTTGGACAATTATTTGGTATGGTAGTAGTAGGAAGATGGCTTGGAGTTAATGATTTAGCGGCCATATCAGCATTCTTTCCATTATTTTTCTTGCTCGTTTCATTTGTAATTGGTATCGGTTCAGGGAGCTCTATTTTAATTGGTCAGGCGTTTGGTGCTAAAAACGAAGATCGTTTAAAAGCTATCGTTGGTACGACGCTGACATTTACCTTTATTATTGGAGTTGTGTTGGCGATAATAGGAAGTATTTTTGCGATGGATATTATGCGTCTAATGGGAACGCCAGAAAATATTATTGAAATAAGTGTACATTATGCACGGATTTTATTTATATCGATGCCAGTATTATTTTTATATTTCGCATATACAACATTTATGAGAGGTACAGGAGATTCTAAAACGCCATTTTACTTTTTAATTGTAAGTACAGCACTAAATATGATTTTATTACCAGTTCTTATTTTTGGATGGTTAGGAGCTCCGAAATTAGATGTGTATGGAGCAGCCTATGCATCTGTTATATCTACAGTTATTACGTTTATTGTCATGCTTGTGTATTTAAAGAAGAAAAATCACCCATTACAACTAGATGGAACGGTTAGAAAATACCTTCGAATGGATGGGGAGTTATTAAAGCTATTGCTAAGGCTCGGTATACCGGCAAGTATAAATATGATATTAGTTTCATTATCTGAGATTGCCGTAATCGCATTTGTAAATCGTTACGGTTCGGATGCAACAGCTGCTTACGGCGTTGTGAATCAAGTTGCAAGTTATGTACAAATGCCAGCAGTTAGCCTTGGTATTACAGTTTCTATTTTTGCAGCACAATCAATTGGGGCGAATCAATTTGATCGATTGCAGAAAGTTGTGAAGGCCGGAATTATTATGAACTACGTCATCGGTGGTGTGTTAATATCTCTTATTTATTTATTCTCAAGAGACATTTTATCACTATTTTTAACGAGTCAAACTACAATTGAAATTGCTCATAGCTTAGTTATGATTACGTTATGGAGTTATTTAATTTTCGGTCATGCACAAATTATTAGTGCGACAATGCGAGCGAGCGGTACAGTACTTTGGCCAACTGTTATTGGAGTTGTTTCAATTTGGCTTGTAGAAGTACCCGTAGCATATTATCTTTCTTACCATACAAGTCTTGGAATAGAAGGCATTTGGATCGGGTATCCAGCAGCATTTATTGTCAGCTTACTATTGCAGTATGCATATTATAAGCTTTCATGGCAAAAGAAACGAATTACACGATTAGTTAGTTAAATAGAAAAATGTCCCTAAGTTATTAGACTTAGGGACATTTTTTCGTAAGTGCAGGTTTACAAATAGCTTTTTAAAGTTATATCAAAATGTTGTCTAATGAGTGTTTTATCACTCATATAAAACTCCCACGCTTTTTCCGGTTCACCGATAATCTCAAAGGATTCCTCTGTAATATATAAAGCGCAATTATCCTCCAGTGCAATTCCTTCTATATTCCCTTGATGATTTTGTAAAAAGGAATGGAAGGCGTTCATTCTGTTTAATTGATTATAATGTGGACAAAATCTTTTATTAACAATACCCCAGCCGTTACTCTCTATATAACCAGAACCTTCATAATCTGATCGGATACTAGACGTGAACCAACACATAGCACCAGCGCTATAACCAGCAATAAGTGTTCCTTGTTGCAGAGCCAATAATAATTTTTCATCAAGTCTATGTTCTTTCCATTGCGTAAGCATGTGAATATAGTTTCCGCCACCTAGATAAATTAAATCGGCTGAATGAATCATCTCCTCTATTTCATACTTAGAAGGTGAATCTGTTGTAATGCGTAAAATTTGTACTTCACAATGTAATTGTTTTTCAAACGTGTCTAAAAATAATTTTATATAGCTTTCATCATCATGACTAGCCGTTGGAATAAACAATACTTTTGGATACTGTTTATTTGTTAATTCTATAAGGCGTTCATTAATAGGCAAGTGATTTGAATCTTGTAAATCACCGCCACCAATGACAGCTAATTTCATAGTAAAGCACCACCTAATCATTTTTGTTATATAAAAATTCGATAGAAGAGAGTTACATTCCTTCCGTAATGTAATCAATAATTAGAAAATGTAGCTTAAGTATATCGGAATAGTAAAGAAACTACTGACTATATATACCAATACATTAGAAACCATTCATTGATATATAATATTTCATACTAATGTTTCAAAAAATGGAAAAAATATGTTTAAATAGATGTAATGAAGCATTCATTCATATTGAATTTATACTTATATTTTAAAAGGGTATCGGAAATAATAGCGATTTTCTAAAACAGTTTTTACTTTTAATAGGAAGTTGTATTACAATATGGTAAAATTATTTCAATATATTTATTTAATATGAAATACAAAGAAGGAGCGTGAAAAAAGTGGATTTTCGATTTGAATTTACAACGAAGCTGAAAGAATACTTAGACGATGAGAAGGATGAAAAAATAATAAAAGATGGACATAGAGATGTAATTTTTCACTATTTATATGCGTTAGAGACTGAAATTGGCGTTGTTAAAAATCCTAATTTTACTTTTTTTGCATCAGGAAGACGTTCACATATAGTGTTAGAAAACGTTGAATTTAAAACAGAAGTAAATGTAAAAAGTAATATAATTGAAATTACAAAAATAGTGGATAATGTAGTTATTCCGTTAGATACTATCGTAGCGAAGGATCGGGAATTATTTGCCCTTGGGCGTAATGAAAAGTTTAGTGTACAAATATTAGAGCAGTATCTCTTTGATACATTTGGAGATAAGTTAGGCTTATAATGAATAGAATGTGGTACGTATTTATAGGTAGTGAATTTTAGTTTGTATTACTTGCGTTTGACCTCTCATTTAATTTGTACTACAATTCGTAGTGTGAAAGGAGTCATACGATGTTTACGCAAAACTATAGGTTAAATGAGCAAGGATTAAATCATTTCTTTGGACCGCTTGAAGCGAAGATTATGGAGATTGTTTGGTCTAGCGATGGTATTACGATTAAAGAAGTCCAGCAGAAATTAAGTGAAGAATCGCCTGTGAATTTTAATACTGTTATGACAGTTATGAACAGGTTAGTAGAGAAATTACACTTAGAAAAACAGACTGTGAAAAGAAGTGGCATATATCGTGCTATACAAACGAAAGAAGAATTCTTATCCAATCAAACGAAGAAAATGACACAGGAATTAGTGGGGGAATTTGGAGATTTAGTTATAACACATATGATAGATGAGTTAGAGCAGGCTAATCCGAATTTAATAAAAAAATTAGAAGACAAATTGAATCAGTTAAAAAAAGAGGATCGATGAAATGAAATGGCAAATGCGTAAAATCGTATTGTTAGCGCTCATTGTTAGTACCCTCTTTTTCAGCTTGTTATTGTATTATGTTACATATCCATTTCTCTTTCAAAATAAGGCATTCTTCCTTTCAAAGTTTTGCTTGTTTCAGTTAGAAAAACATATGAAAGAACTATCAATGGTTCGTATAATAATAGCGGGGTTATTATTAATTACTGTATTGATTGTGTGTAAAAGAATTTGGCGGCAATTTTTCTATAGTAAAAAAGTACAAAAAGTACTTATCCCATTTATTAGAAAAGGGAAACAAATATATATACTGCCGACTGCGGAAGTTGCAGCGTTTACAATTGGATTATTCCGTCCGAAAGTTGTCATGTCGGAAGGTTTGCTTCAGACGTTTTCAGATGAAGAGATTGATGCGATTATTTTCCATGAAGAATATCATCAAAATAATTGGGATCCGCTAAAATTATTTTGTTTTACGTTATTAGCAGAAGGAATGATGTACATCCCGATATTAAAAGAATTGTTACAACGATATCATACGTATCAAGAGTTAGCAGCAGATAAATATGCGATGCAAAAAATGGAATCTTCATTTGAGTTAGGTAGCGCGTTATTAAAATTAATTAAAATAAAGACAATGGAAAATCGATGTGTTACAGCTTCATTTGCAAAAACAGCAATAAATTTACGAATCGAGCAAGTGTTAAATGAAAAGGTTGCTAAGCTTACTATTCCCTTACATACGAACTCGGTATATGTAACAGTAGGGTTATTCTGTGTGTCGATTGTACTTATTGTCGGAGAGTGCATATAGCCTCTTTTTTTAAGAATAAACACTACTCATTGTAGTGTTTTAGGGGGAATAAAATGAATGCAGCAAATTTAACAATTTGGCTTGTGGCTGGGGCGGGAGTATTGTCATTTATATCACCGTGCTCTTTACCGCTATATCCATCTTATTTATCTTATATTACAGGTGTGTCTATTCAAGATTTAAAAGAAAATCGTGGGATTATGTAAAAATCAGCGATTATACATACAGTATTTTTTATGATCGGATTTTCGGTTATATTTTACGCGTTAGGTTTATCGGTAAGCTGGATTGGAATAACATTTTCATCTAACCAAAAATTGATTCAACAAATTGGTGGGATTTTTATTGTTTTAATGGGGCTATTTATGACGGGCTTGTTTCAGCCTAAGTGGCTTATGGCAGAGAAAAAGGTGCAGTATAGAAGTAAATCGACTGGATATATTCGCTCGATTTTAGTCGGTATGACATATGCAGCGGGTTGGACGCCATGTGTTGGACCGATATTTTCAGCTGTACTCATGCTTGGCGCGACGAATCCTGAAAGGGCACTTCTTTATATTACAGCGTATACTCTTGGATTTGCGATTCCATTTTTCGTGATAGCATTCTTTATTGGGAAGGTAAAATGGATTGTTACATATGCCAATGTCATGGTGAAAATTGGCGGTGGAATGATGATTGTAACAGGTATTTTATTGTATACAAATCAAATGACGAAAATTACAGCATTCTTTATTCGTCTATTCGGTGGATTTACAGGTTTTTTAAAATGAGGAGGAAGAAAAGTGAAGAAACTAATTGCTATTATACTAGTAGGTGCTCTCGTTTGGGCGGGGGTTAACTTTTATAATTCAAAGAAAGAAGAAAAGGAAAGAAAAGCAAAGCAAGCAGAGTTACAAGAGAAAGAAGTATTACCACAAGTAGGTTTTAAAGCACCTGGCATCACATTAAAAGGATTAGACGGAAAGTTGCAGTCGTTAAATGATGCCAAGGGAAAACCATATATTATTAATTTTTGGGCATCATGGTGTGGGCCGTGTGAAATGGAGGCACCTGACTTAGTTCATATGTATGATAAATATAAAAAGGATGTTGAAATTTTTGCGGTGAATGCAACTGTTAGTGACCCAGTACAAGAAGCAAGCGCATTTGCTAATCGCTATGGATTTGAGTTTCCGGTTCTACTAGATATGGACGGAGTAGCTGGACTAGATTATAAAGTATTCTCTTTACCGACGACATTTTTTGTTAATAAGGATGGAATTATAGTAGATCATGTACGAGGTGTATTACCACCAGATCAATTAGAAAAGAAATTTAAGAAATTGATTGAGAATTAAAAGGAGATTTCGTGACGATGGAGTGGATCGTGAGGTTACAACCCATATCTCTTATAATTGGAAGTCTATTTGGTTTTATGTTGATGAAACGAAAGATGAAGTATCAAAATGTATCATATGAAAAAATGATAGATGCCTTAACAAATGCTTTTCTTATCATCGTATTTGTATGGAAGTTTGCACCAGCAATTTTAAATCCTGTATGGGCTTTTGGGGCGCCAGTGCAAGCAATATTAGCTATTGGAAGTATGCAACATATTGTAGTAGGATGCGTAATTGCTAGTGTATACATTGTTTGGAAAAGTAAAAAGGAACAATTTTCGCTTCGTATTTTACTTGATGTACTCCCTTTTGGATTGTGTGTGTGCACTATCTTTTATTTTCTATTACATCATGAAGTAGGTGCACCAACGACACTACCATGGGGAATGAAAATATATGAATCTAAACTTTTATATCACCCTATATTCGTATACGAGATCATCCTTGCTCTTTGTATAATGGGCTTGTTATGGATGAAAAATGAAAGGCTCGGAAATGGAAAGAATATAAGTGTTTTTCTAATTATTGAGGGTTTTGCTCAAATCATTATTTCGCTTGTTAGTGAACAAAATTCGGTTCTGTTTGGTCTATCAGCACAGCAAATAATGAGCTTTTGTATTATTAGTTTAGGGATTTTGTTGGTGCCGAAAAAATAAAAGATAGCCATGTACAGAGAGTATCTGTGTATGGCTATCTTTTATAAGCGTATTATTATATTGTAGAAACCTAAAAACCCCTTTATTAGGGGTTTTTAGGTTTCTACAGGTCTGCATGTGTTTCTTGTTTATCTGTATCCCATTTTGGAAGTTGTTTTGCTTGTTGATTTTCAGTGAAATTATTAAAGCCAAAAGCAAGTATGCATGTAAAGGTTAAAATAGCTAAACTAATCTTTTTCATTATCTTAGTGCCTCCTTAGTTAATAATTTTTGTTTTGCTTCGTAAGTTTTGAAAAAATATTTTTGAGATTTCTCTATTTTATTCACTTTATGAAATTCTACTGCTAATAATTCGTAATATTCTTGTGCATAATCGTATAATTCTTTACTGTTAAAATATGTAGTGCCTGCAATGATTGCGTTTTCTAAGTCGTCTAGAATACCAGTGTGTTGTGTTTTTAAGATAGTGAAATGGTGTTTATATTCTTGATTATTTAATTCATTACAAATTTCTAAGCCTTTTTGAACCCAATCGTTTGCAAGTTCTTTTTCATTTAAACTAAAATGTTCTTTGGCTTGTAGAAAATTGGCTTTTAGGTGTTTAGGTAATTTGTTTGTAACTATTGTAAGATGTCTAATAGCAAGGGTTGATAGATTTTGAGAAGAGTAGAGCCAACCTAAGTTATTTCGAACTTTTAAGATTAGTGTATCGTCTTTCAGCTTTTGTAAAATATTGATTGCTGAATTATAGTTCTCTTCGGCTTGTTCGAATTGTTTTAAATAAACAGAACATGAGCCTAAAATGTTTTCGCATAGAGCTATTTTAATTTCATAACGTGGATATTTTGAGAAAATCTCTTTCGCTTGATTTGCATAATTGATTGCTGTAAGTGGTTTGTTTGTATGGTGATTAAATATAGCAAATTTATATTTATATTCAGCTTCTTCTAGTTCGCCTGGTACATGTTTTAAAAGGGATTCAGCTTTTTCGTATTCTTTTTTTGCTTCATCATAATTTCCAATAATGGTAGCATGTTCAGCTTTAAAAAAGTGATAATAATAAGTAATAAAGTCTTCAGTTATTGGATTGTCTAAACGAACAATTTGACTAAAAGTATCATACTTAATGTTTGTCCAATCGGTTAGGACCTTATATTTAAAGTTTAGTAGGGAGTAGTAAAGCGATAGATTTTGATCAGCTTCAATTTTATTAATCTGTTTCTCTATTTTTTCTTTTAATTGTTTCGCTTCAATTAATTGCTCCGCTACCATTACTTGATATAAAATGTTTAATTCGTTGACAATCTGTTCATGCCCTTTTAATAACACACTCATTATATATTCCCCCATCCGATAAAAGTATCCTAATTTAATTATTTCTATAATAGCAAAATAGAAGAAGTATAAGAGTAATTTTACCATATTTTTCAACAAAATTCTGAAAAATTAATTAATTTTTACGTATTTCTTATTTTTATGTGAATATTACAAGTGCCTCTGGTAGTGGTGGGATGAATCTGACTCATGATACGTTAGCATCAATGGGAGGGATAGCTTCACTTGTAAAAATGTTTTTAGGAGGATTGTTCGGATTGGGTCCAACTGTTAAGTTTTTAACAAAAATTTCACTTTCTTATTTAATAAAAACAGGATAATCCGCATTTTATAAGAATCATCCTGTTTTTATTGATACATTAAAAAATCGGCGGAGTAACAGAAAACAAAACAATGGCATTTTTTTCAAAATGATTCACCCATTTATGCTTTAAATAAGCAGGTATTTTTACACTGTCGCTAGTTTCTAATACGTATTCTTCCTCATTTAAATATAATGTGATTTTCCCATCTAAGACAAATGCTAATTCTTCTCCTTTATGTTCTAGCACATTTTCTGATGAAGCTGTATTAGGCGGGACGGTCATAATTGCTGTTGCTAAATTTCCAGTGAAATCAGGTGAAAGCATTTCATATGATAAATTATCAATAATCATTTTCTTTCGTTTATGGGAACGTACAATTAAATCGTCTGTATTTGTATCTTCAAGTAAAAAGCTAAATGTTGGCACATCAAGAGCTTTAGCAAGCACTTTTAATGTTTGAATAGAAGGGTTAGCAGACCCACGCTCAATTTGACTTAACATAGATGGTGTAATATCGGCCATCTTTGCTAGTTCTTTACTAGTTAAACCTTTTTCTTTTCTTTGTTTTTCAATTTTTTTACCAATATCTATATTTTCCATAATGAAAATCTCCTTAAGGGTTATTAAATTATATTTAAATAAATTAAATTAAAATTAACTAAAGTTAACGATTTGTGTTAAACTATATTAAAATTAATTTAATTATAATTTATTATATGGTGAGCTACAAGGATATAAGGAGGAAACAAAATGAAAGAAATAGGGGCATTACAAGCAGAATACCCATTAGTGAATAAACTTATTGCAACAGAAGAAGTATTTTGGATAAATCCAAACATAGAAAAGTATGAAAGGGCAATAAAAGATTCACCACTTAATGAAGAGAATGTAAAAGATGCGGAAGAGAGATTAAAGCGTTTTGCACCATATATTGCGAAAGTTTTTCCTGAAACGAAAGGGACGAATGGCATAATCGAATCACCTTTAGTGAAAATATCTTCTATGAAAGAAGCTTTAGAGACAAATTACAAGCAACCTATTTTAGGAGAATTATTATTAAAATGTGATAGTCATCTTCCGATATCAGGATCAATTAAAGCTAGGGGCGGCATTTATGAAGTGTTGAAACATGCTGAACAACTAGCTTTGCAGCACGGTATGTTAACAGAAGAAGATGATTATTCCATTTTAGATAGTGATACATGTAGAGAGTTTTTTGCCAAATATTCAATTGCGGTCGGTTCAACAGGAAATTTAGGGCTAAGCATTGGGATTATGAGTGCGAAACTAGGTTTTAACGTAACGGTTCATATGTCAGCAGATGCGAAACAATGGAAAAAAGATTTATTAAGAAGTAAAGGTGTAAACGTTATTGAGTATGAAGCTGATTATAGTAAAGCAGTAGAAGAGGGGCGTCAGCAAGCAGATGCCGATCCTAGCTGTTATTTTGTAGATGATGAAAATTCCCATGATTTATTTTTAGGATACGCAGTAGCAGCATCGCGATTACAAAAGCAATTAGAAGAGTTAGAGATTGTAGTAGATGAAGAGCATCCTTTATTCGTTTACCTTCCGTGCGGGGTAGGAGGCGGACCTGGTGGCGTCGCATTTGGTTTAAAGTTATTGTATAAAGACAACGTGCACTGCTTCTTTGCGGAGCCTACGCACTCTCCATGCATGTTACTCGGTTTAATGACAGGACTTCATGATAAAATTACTGTTCAAGATATCGGGATCGATAATGTAACAGACGCGGACGGACTAGCGGTAGGAAGACCGTCTGGATTTGTCGGTAAAACGATGGAACCATTTTTGAGTGGGAATTACACAGTAAGCGATGAAGAGTTATATAGATTGTTAAAAGAACTAGCTGACACGGAGAATATTTATTTAGAGCCTTCTGCACTAGCAGGTATGATTGGGCCAGTGAAAGTATATAAAGAAGATGAGTATTTACAAAAGCAACAGTTAACAGAGAAGGTGAAAAAAGGTACTCATATTGTGTGGGGAACGGGTGGAAGTATGGTTCCAAAAGATGTAATGAATGAATATTATAGGAAAGGTTTGGAGTTAACGGTATAAGAAAAATGAGGCTAATTGTAGCCTCATTTTTTCATGTACATAAAAATCTTTGTTATTTTCACAATAGTTCTTTATAGTATATATAAAGGATAACTAATATTGAATAAATACAACAAAAAAGCTTTATTTTACATAATAAGAGGATGTGTATACGATGTCATTACAGACTAAATATATAGCGGGTATTTCGCTTGGGGTTATGGGTGTAGGCTTTGCGGCTTCTATCCCTTTTCAAGGAACGATAGCTGGAGAGATTATACAAGGGGGATTTGAAGCTGGGTTAGTTGGCGGGCTTGCAGATTGGTTCGCAGTTACAGCATTATTCCGTCACCCGATGGGAATTCCAATTCCGCATACAGCTTTGTTACCTAAAAACCGTAAACGAGTAACGAAAGGGCTCATCAATACGTTAGAAAATGAGTGGCTAACGAAAGAAAGTATTACGAATAAAGTAAAAGAAATGCAGCTAGCACAAATGGTGCTACAAATTGCAGAGAGAGAAATGCAGTCTGATGCTGTGAAAAAAGGCATTGTAACGATTGCTGAGAAGGCGATTGTTTCAATCGATACAGAAAAATTAGCGGTTATTATTGAAAAAGAATTAAAGACGTATTTACATACAATTAATACAAATAACATTTTACAAGTGCTTGTTGATCAATTAGTTGTGCAAGAATATGATGAAAAGACACTTGATTACATATTAGTGAAGGTAAAAGATTGGACAGCGCAAGATGAAGCTCGTTACCAGCTCGGTAGCTTAGGTATGAAGGCGATGGAAAATATAAAAGTAGATGGATTCTTGCAGTTTACTTTGAAATCATTTATGAATATTGTAGATGAAGATAAAATTGGCGGCATTTTGCAGAAGTTTATCATTAGTAATATTAACAGCTTACAAGATGCAGATAATAGTACGAGACAACTTATTTTATCGAAAATTCGTCAAGAAATTATAAATGTAAAAGAAAATGAAGCGTTACTACAAGAATTAGAAAATTGGAAAGAAAAATGGATTGCCAATTGGAATGCTACTGACAAAATAAAAGAGATGCTGGAGCAAGTACAACAAAGAGCAGTTGCTTTTGTAAATAATGAAGAATTTGCTGATAAATATGTTATTCCATTTTTACAAAAACAAATGAATAAAATAAAAGAAGATGAACAGACAGTTCAAAAAATAGAAGATTGGTTACAAAAACAAGTTGTAAGTCTTGTTGAGAAGAACCATTCGAAAATTGGTAAGCTTGTACAAGAAAACCTTGATAAGTTAGATGATAAGACGTTAATCGAAATGATTGAAAATAACGTCGGTAAAGATTTACAGTGGATCCGAGTGAACGGGGCGGTTTGCGGATTTATGATTGGATTGGTGTTAGAAGGAATTAAAGCGATTATATGAGAAAAACCTTCCGCAATTGCGGAAGGTTTTTTATTTTTCGAGAACACTCATATTCAAATTATAAGCTTTCTCAATATTTAACTTGTACGTCCCATTTCCAGTTTTAATCGAATTTTTATACCAATGTTCTTGGGTGTTTAATTCTGGATGTTCTTCTGAAGAAGTATTTTCGTTTTTCGTTAAATCTTCTACTTGTTCCCAAGGTGTACTTCCATGTGTTTCTTTTTGATTCGTTACTGCTGTTAAAGAAACATCACTCTCTTTTGCAAGATGGACAGACACTCTTGAGCTTTCCTGTACAAACCAATTATTTTGCAATTGACCTGGATAAAGAGATAGTTCGTTATTTGAAGCACGGATTTCCACATTTTTATTTTGTGGAAGAACAAGCGTTGGTTTCACCTGTGGTGCTGAATTAAATAACGTATGCTGAACAGGTAATGATTTTAAAGTGATATACATCGTTTCTCCAGCCGTTTGAACTGAAAGGAAATCATCTCGTTTTAAATTGAGTTTTTCATTTGCTTTCGTTGTCATTTCATAAGTTCCCAAAAGATGAATTTGATTTGTATTATTTCCCTCTATCGTTAGAGGCTGATGTCCTGCATCTACTACGATTTTTTTGATAGATTCAGGTATATCAAATTGTCCGTCTGGAATATTACTCGTTTGCCTCGTTGTATTAATAGAATGACGAACTTCTTCTAGTAATCCAGTTGATAATAAACAGTAAAAAGCAATTCCGACACTTCCTAAAACGCCGATAAAGAAAATACTAAAAATATCATATTTAATAAAAGATTGCTCTTTTTTAGAGAATAGAAGGTATAGTAAAACTTCAGCTCCAAGTATGATAAGTAAAACTGGCCACCATGCAGTTAGTGTATCTAATACTTGAATTCCTTTTACGACTGAAAAAAGTAAAAAGCATCCTAACGATATAATAGAAAGCCCCATTGAGAATGTTCCAACACGCCATGTTCTCATTCTTTTGTACCACCTTTGTTTTCTTTATTTCCAAGTAACAATTTAAAGCCGCCGCCAATTAAGAGGAGTGCAACGATAGATGTTTGGAAATAGCGATAATATAGCTCGCTAAGATGAATGTTAAATATAGTTGCAAAGTAATCATTCAAAATAGGAAGGACTGTTTGATCTAATAAATAATAACCACCGAGTGTAATTAACCCGATACCAATCCATCTTTGATGATTGATAAAATAATCAATGATAGGCTCGTCATTTACACGTTCTTTTCCATACTTTGCAGTTTGCTGTAAAGCGTCAAAGAAGCTATAGAACCAAATGATTGGAACTAAAAATAAAAACGCAGAAAGTCTTAATAAATCGAGTAAATATATTGAAAGTAAAAAGGCTGCCATAAGCTGAAGGCCGCGGCGTTGTAAGCCTAAATACATATGTCCTGCTCCGGGGAACATCGCTAAAATAGAAGCGAATGTTTTATTCTTCTTTCCTTGTTCACGATGTTCTTCAAACTCTTCGAAAATAGTACGATCATCTAGTTGCTCGCCACGTTCTTTTTTCTGTAGTTGCTGAACAACGTCAAAGAAATTATAAATCCATAAAACAGGTAACGTAATAAGGAAGATAAGAAAACTTTCTTGCGATGTTAAAAGTGCAACGAAAATGATCATACTTCCGATTCCTGTGCAAGCTACTAAAAATGTAAGTCCGCGTTGCATAAGTCCTAATTGGAAATGGCCAAGCCCAGGGATGATGGATAAGAGAATGATATAAAATCGTTCGCTCTCTTTAGAGGAATTTATCACTTCTCCAGCTTCTTGCTTTTTCGTTTGGTTTATAATGGTGATAACTAAATCTAGTAAGTTAATTACCCATAGAACAGCTAGTAAAAATAGAGAAAGAAAAGCAATATCACGTTCTCTTACTACTATGGTACAAAATACTGCAAAGGAGAATAGAAATAGTGATCCCCCGCTATATAAAATAAACCGTCCTAGCTTTTTTAAGTATAAATGTCCAAGCCCAGGAATTAGCCCTAATACAAGTGCTAAAAAGGGATTTTTATTCATGCTTTGAACCTCCGTCCTTTTTCGATGTGTCTACCGATTTGTTTACAATTTGTTGTGAAATAGAAGACTCGTTATGTTTTGAAGATTTCTCTAAATTTGATGTCGCTGTAAAAATATACTGAAATAAACCACTTACCATAAAAATAATTGTAGCCGCAGTCGCAATTATGTAATGAATGATCGTGCGCTTTAGTGAGGTTGTTTTTATATTTTCATTAGACTGTAGTGTTTCAAAATTAATTTGCGTCATAACTTCGTTCGTAAATGAATCATCATTTATCATTGGAAGGTTTTCATGTTGTTCATCAATACTTTCCATATAAAGTGCTAAACAATGATCACATTCATAAAGATGTTCTTCCATAGATTCACGTTCATTACTTTCTATAAAATCTAATGTATAATTGCGCCAATCTTCTTTTGAATAATGCATCATAGAAACTCTTCCTCCTTCCAATGTTTTTTAATCCATTTTCGTGCTCGATACAGTTTCATTTCGACTGTTTTTACTTCGATGTTTTCCTGTAAAGCAATTTCTTGATAGCTCTTTTCTTCTAAGTAATGTGCGAGAACGACGTCACGGTAATTTTCGGGAAGTTCTCGCAGTTTTTGAGCAATGAGTAATTTTTGCTCTTTCGTCAATAATAAAGCCTCAATATTATGAGAGGACTGTATATTTTCCTCAGCTTCTTTACATAAGGAGAGTTCTTCACTTTCTCTAGCTTTCTTTCTCTTATAATCAATAGCGTGATTGGTGGCAATACGTGCCATCCACGTTTTTAATCCGCGAAATTGATAATTTGGGAGAGAGGTGTGAATTTTTACGAATACTTCTTGTGTAACATCTTTCGAATCTTCTTCATGTCTTAAAATAGAAAAGATAACTTGAAAAATATAATGACGATATGTTTGTACAAGGATACGAAAAGCATGCTCGCTTCCTTGCTGTGCTTTTTCAATTAATTGTTTTTCCTCAATCGGTCTCTCCCTCCTTTTTGACGCATTCTATTATATAGACGTAAAGAATGATAAGTCACCCTACACATTTTGTAAAAAAAGAATAATATATTTTTTGCGGGAGAGCTAGATGAAAAAAGGTGTGAAAAAATGGTAAAGAGAAGTATATAATGAGCAAGTAGGAAATGTTACACGGAGAAAGGATGTGAATGTTAGTAGGGAAAGGTCCATACTAACAAACATGAAAATTAAAATATTAATAGCAGATGATAACTCTTTTATTAGAGAAGGCATGAAAATTATTTTAAATACATACGAAGAGTTTGAAGTAGTAGATACTGTAAATGATGGGGAAGAAGCTGTAGCGTATTGTAAAAAGCATGAAGTTGATATTGCTCTTTTAGATGTTCGTATGCCAAATATGAACGGGGTAGAGGCGACGAAGTTCATTTGTGAAGAGACGAAAACAAAACCGCTTATTTTAACGACGTTTGATGATGATGAATATATTTTGGATGCAGTAAAAAATGGAGCGAAAGGTTATTTATTAAAAAATAACGATCCGGAGCGTATTCGTGATGCGATAAAAGGAGTATATAACGGTCAAACTGTTATGCAAGATGTTATTCTCGATAAAATTAAGTCTAATTTAATGGAAAGTAAAGAGGAAGAATTTAAAATTGATAAGAGCCTTTTCACAGAAAGGGAGCTTAGTATTATTGCATTAATTGCAAAAGGTTTCTCAAATAAAGAAATTTCGAAACAGCTTTTTATATCTGAGGGAACAATTGCAAATTATATTACGTCAGTTTTAGGGAAAACTGGACTTGAACATCGCACACAAATTGCGATTTATTACTTAACAGGGAAAGTAGATTAATGATATGGAATTTTGGTTAACTGTAAGTAAATTAATTGTCTTTTTATATATTGTGTTCAGTTATATTTACGCAAATATAGCAAATTTACCGTGGGTTATATTTACTTTACTTATTTACCTCTCTGTAAACGTAATGATTTCTATATTTAAAAAAGATACGTATAAAAAAATATTAATCTGTATGTCCATTGGCGTAGTTATGTTATTTACATGGAGGGTTCATCCATTTTTTATTTTGTTTTTACCTTTGAACTTATACGAAATTACATTCTATTACATAGAAAAGAATTGGCCACGCTTTGTCGTTATGATGCTCCCAATTACGATTGCAGATGAAAGTATTCGAATGACTTATGGATTAATTGTTGCATTTTCTTTTCTCGTTTTAACTATTGCAGATCGATATATATCGCGTGTAGTAAAGCTTGAATCGCAAAATGATAAGATGCGAAAAGATATGCAACGACTTACGAAAAGCTTACATGAAAATAAAGAGTACATAAGACAATCTGAATACACATTTAAGCTAGAAGAGAGAAATCGGTTATCGCAAGAAATTCATGATAAAATTGGTCACTCGATGACGGGTGCGCTTATTCAAATGGAAGCAGCAAAAAGGTTAATGGAAATAGATAAAGAAAAATCTGCGGAGTTATTACAAAATGCAATTCACATTTCAAAAGATGGAATTGAAAGTATTCGCATTACATTAAAAAATATGAAGCCACCAACTGAGCAAATTGGTATTCATCGTATGAAATTATTCATAGAGGAATTTGCCGGTAAGAATGATGTGAATATTCCTTTTGTATATAAAGGGAACTTAGATATGATTTCTCCCATTCAGTGGAAAATTATCGGTGAGAATGTTACAGAAGCACTAACAAATGCAATGAAATATGCTGATGCTACAGTTATTTCTATAGATATTCATGTGCTTAACAAGATGGTTAAGGTGCAAGTGAAGGATAACGGAAAAGGGGCAGCTCTTGTTAAAAAAGGTCTCGGTGTTATGGGGATGGAGGAGCGAACAGCTTCAGTAAACGGAAAAATTATTGTAGATGGAACAAGTGGCTTTTCAGTGACGATGTTGTTGCCGATATAAGAGAATGGGACGAAGATGAACCATCTCATATGAAAAAAGTGAATATTCTCATGTGAAAAGAATGAACTTCTGCACTGAGCAGGTTCATTCTTTTTGTTTATACTAAAAGCAGAGAAACCGAAATAGGGGTGAAATGATGAATACATTAGAAATTAAAAATTTAACGAAAAAATTTGGTGATTTCATCGCAGTTGATAATATGTCTTTATCTATTAAAGAAGGAGAAATATTTGGCTTTTTAGGATCGAATGGTGCTGGTAAGAGTACAACGATAAATATGATTGCTGGTTTGTTAAGAAGTAATGAAGGCGAAATTAGCATACTAGGAAAAAATATAAAGAAACATAACCGATTTGCGAAGATGAATATCGGTATCGTTCCGCAAGATATTGCGATTTATGAAGAGTTAACTGCCTATGAAAATGTGAAATTCTTTGCTGGGTTGTACGGATTACGAGGAGCCGAATTAAAAGCTAGGGTAGAGGAAGCACTTCAATTTGTAGGACTTAGTGATAAACATAAAAGTTATCCGAAAAACTTTTCTGGCGGGATGAAACGAAGACTGAATATCGCTTGTGCGATTGCTCATAGACCGAAGTTAATTATTATGGATGAGCCGACAGTTGGAATTGATCCACAGTCAAGAAACTACATTTTGCAGTCAGTACGTAAATTAAATGAAATGGGAAGTACGATTATTTACACGAGCCACTACATGGAAGAAGTAGAAGAGATTTGTACGAAAATCGCAATTGTCGACCACGGTAAAGTGATTGCAGAAGGTACGAAAGAACAGTTAAAAGCGATTATTACAGATACGAAAGATATTTGGATTGAAGTGAAGTCAGTAGAAAATTTAGATGTAGAAAAGTTAAAAGAGATAAACGGTGTGAAAGCTGTTCAAATTGAAGAGAACGTAATCAAGGTAAACTCGGATGCAGGATTAAATAATTTAAATCAAATTATTCAGCATTTCATTAATCATGACATTGAAATTCGTTCGTTAGAGGAGCAGGCTCCAAACTTAGAAACAGTATTTCTTACGTTAACCGGAAGAAACTTACGAGATAAATAAAAGGTAAATGAAGAAAAGGTAAAGGGAGGTTCATCAATTGAACATCTTCAATATTGCAATTATGCATATTAAAAGAGATTTCAGAGACGTAAGAACTTTAGTTTTTATGTTAGCATTTCCGATTGTACTTATGCTTGTGTTAGGAACAGCGTTAACCAACGCATTTAATAGTGATAGTCATTCGATTAAAGATATACAAGTGCTATATAAAGATGAAGCGAGTAGCACGTTTTCTCAATCATTTGCAGCATTTACGAAAGAAGTGGATAAATCAGGTATTCATTTTAAAAAAGCTTCCGGCAGTATAGATGGGAAAGAAGAAGTGAAGAAAAATAAATATGCTGCTTATGTAGAGTTAAATAAAGATGGTGCAAAATTTTACGGAAGTGATAAAAGTAGTATTGAGGGGAGTATTGTGGAAGGAATGCTTACAACATTTGTTGATAAGTACAATGTAGCGGTCGAAGTTGCAAAAGTAGATCCTACTAAGGTGAGCACAGTTATTTCAAACGGAAATCATAATGATTATATAAAAGAAACATCCTTACAAGCTGCGAAAAAACCAGGTTCTATGGATTACTATGCGGTTGTAATGACAACGATGATTGCACTGTATGCTGCGATGGGAGCGAGTTCTTTAATTCGAGGAGAACGAATACGTAAAACAGGAGATCGTCTCATTGCTGCACCTATAAGTAAAGCTGAAATATTCATTGGAAAAGTACTTGGTAGCCTAGTAGCAAATGCCCTGTGCATATTACTCGTCATGTTATTTAGTAAATTTGTTTTTCAAGCGAATTGGGGCGACCATCTTGGAATCATATTTCTTATTTTATTAACACAAGTCTTTCTAGCAATTAGTTTCGGTTTAGGAATCGGATATATTACGAAAACAGCTGAAGCGTCCAGGGCAATTATTATGGTTGGTGTGCAATTAGCTTCTATTTTTGGAGGTGCATATTTCGTAATAGAAGAAAATTTCGTTACGAATTTATCGCCATTAACTTGGGCAAATACAGCTGTTATGAAAATTATTTATGCAAATGATGTAGGGGCAGCACTACCAGTCATTTCTTTAAACCTTGGAATTTCAGCACTCTTTTTATTAATTGCAATTATTGCATTACGTAGACGGGAGGGGCTATAGTATGAAGGATATTTTATGGCTCATACAAAAAACGTTATCTGTGCTTTTGAAAAATAAAAAAAGTTTACTCATTATAATTAGCTTGCCGATAATAGGGACGCTCATTTCCTTCTCGATATACGGAAATGCAGGGCAAGGAACGTTAAATATCGGGATTGTAAATAAAGAAAATGAGCCGATAGCAAATGATACGATAAAGTTTTTAGAAGGATTAAATCATGTGAATGTGAGTAAGGTGAAGGAGTCTGAAGTAGAAGATAAACTCACTTCCAAAAAACTTGATGGAGTTATTACATTAGCTTCTGGTTTTTCAAAAAGTGTTCGAGAAGGGAAACCAGAGCATATTGAAATTTCATCGATTAAAGGTGATCAAGTAACAGGATTTATAAAATCATATTTATATAATTATATTGATAATATAGCAGCTATTAGTAAAATAGCAGGAACAGATCAAAGCACATTCGACAATATGTACGCAGGGTATCAAAAAAGTTCATTTAAAATGAAAACTGAGACGCTAGAAGATACTTCGAAAAATAAAGATATGACAAATCAAACGATGGGTTACCTTATTATGTTTATGCTGTTTTCAGCAGCGAACTTATCAGGTCATATTTTAAAAGAAAAAGAGAATAGAACGTACTTTAGACTATTATCAACGCCGATAGATGGGAAGAAGTTTATATTATCTAATGTCGGAGTAAATATGATAATACTAACAGTACAAATTTTGATTACAATCCTATTCCTAACGAATGTTTTTCATACGAATATCAATATGCCTTTCATAGTGATGATGGGCGTACTAATGCTATTTGCATTAATCGCAATTGGAATATCATTAGTCCTTGTAGCTTTTTCGAAAAACTCAGCATCGGCAAATGCGATGCAAAATATGATCATTGTACCAACATGCTTACTTGCTGGATGTTATTTCCCATATGATATTATGCCAAGTGCAGTACAAAAAGTAGCTAATTTTCTTCCGCAGCGCTGGTTGTTAGATACGATATCAAAACTACAGCAGGGAATACCATTCTCGGAGTTGTATTTAAACATTTTAATTTTATTCGCTTTCGCAATTGCATTCTTCTTAATTGCTATTTATAAGTTTGGAAGAAATAATGATGCGAGAAATTTTGTTTAATGTGAAAAGGTGTGGCTTAATGCCATACCTTTTTTGTTTGAAACTTAGAGTATCTTTTGTAGTATAGGAATGCTTTTGTAGAGCACTTCGTTATGTGAAGCATGCAAAACATATTTATTTCCCTCTAGAAGAAAAACGCTATGTAGAACAGCGTTACCGTCACCATGTTTTGTAAGTAAATCACCGACGACTTTGCCGTCTGTCCATTTCAGTTTGGAATGTGAAGGGACGACTTGTAAATATTGAGTTGTTTCCTCTCCATCTCCGGCAATGAGTGTCGTTTCAATATTTCTTTTTTGTATAATAAATCTATTTTTATTTAATGTATCGAGGAAAGGGTTTTTCGTTTCCATCTTACTATAAGGAAGAAATGTAATAGAAGAGTTGGATTTTATAAATAAATAATTTCCGTAATCTTTACAAGGAATAACATCTTGTAATCCTGGAAAGTAAATGTGTATTGCCTCAACTTTATTCATTTTATGTAAGATGCTTAAGTAACAAATATATTGTTCCATATAAAAATGAACGATATTTATTTTAGAAGAGGCATGGATAGGGAGACTGCCTCCAGTCCAATAACTATAATTTGGTGGAGATCCAGCGTTTGGTGTGCAGAGTATTATAAGTTGATTCACATCATTTTTATATTCGTCACTTTGAACGTAAGAACGTCCAAGAAGGCCGCCCATACTATGACAAATTAAATTTAGTTTATCGCAACCTGTAATCTTTTTAGCATAAGCAATCGTTTGTAATAAATATTTTTGTGTAGAAAAAACAATACGCTGCCGCCAGTCATAAAAACAGATGAAGAAGTCTTTATTTCGTTCGTACCCCATACTTTCTAGCATCATGATGAATGGTTCGTAAACAAATGCAGAAAGTCCAAAACTCCAATTACCAGTGCCGGGAATAATAATATTGCTCATTGAACCGAAAAGACCTGGGATAAAAACAATAGGAGTTTTTCCTTTTCTCATATTCGTATCTCCTTTAACTGTTTAGTATCAATAAAAATAAGAAATACATTTCGTATGAAAACATATTTAAATGAAACACTACGAAATAGTAAGGAATATGATTGGAAGGAAACCAAAATGATTAAAAAAATATTAAGAGTTACTTCTATTATTATTGCTATTTTCGTTTTTATTGTAATTTGTATGCATATCGATGTTACCTTAGGTAGGAAAATGGAAGCTGGAAAAAACATGCCGACAGAGTATGCGCCTCATTATAGTGACTTTCAATTATATGTAGAAGGGAAGTCTTTTTATAAACAATTATTTACTGATATAAGAGAAGCCAAAAGCTCCATCTACACTTATTTCTTCATTTTGTCGGATGATAAAAGTAGTCATACTTTTTTAAACTTATTAAAAGAGAAAGCAAAAGAAGGAGTAAACGTCTATTTATCAGTTGATCGCATTAATGATTTATCATTTGAAAGAAAGATGATAAATGAATTGCGGGAAAGTGGTGTGCATTTTACATATAGTAGAAAACCTGCATTGCCATTCGGATTTTATTCACTTCACCATCGTAATCATCGCCGTATTACGACGATTGATGGGGATATTGGCTATACAGGCGGATTTAATATAGGAGATGAGTACTTAGGGAAAGATAAGCGATTTGGATATTGGCGTGATTATCATGTACGGCTTAAAGGAGAAGGAGCAAAAGATTTAGAAGAGCAGTTTGCTTTAGATTGGAAACGAGATACGAAAGAAGAGATAAAGAGGAGTACGAATAAAGCTAGTAAAGGGAATACATTACATACTATGACTAGTTACAATGGGCATTACGTTGCTGAAAAATATATAGAGCTCATAAAACAAGCTCAGCACTCCATTGTAATTGCAACGCCGTATTTTATAGCAAAAAATAAAGAATCCATGAATGCTTTAATCGCAGCACAAAAGCGTGGTGTTACAGTAAAAATACTTTGGTCATATAAACCAGATCTACCTCTTATAAAAGAAGCGGCGTATCCATACATACGTCAAGCTGTTAATAATGGGATTACTGTATATGGGTATAAAAAAGGAATGTTCCATGGCAAATTAATGCTTATTGATAATGAATTAACTGTTATTGGTACAACAAACTTTACTTCGCGTAGCTTCAATATAAATGATGAAATGAATTTTTATATTTATGGCGGTCCTATTGTAGGACAAGTTAATAAGGCGTTAACAGAGGATTTTCATGATTCGAAAGAAATGACGAAAGAGTTTTTTGAGAAGTTATCTTTTTGGGAGCGTTGTAAGGAGAAAGTGGCGGGATTGGTTGAGTTCTATTTGTGATGATGGATTAGGAAAGGGTGCCTACAAAAGGCACCCTTTTTGGTGGGAAATCATTATTTTTCATGCACCAGCATCGTAACATCATCATTAATCAACGTCCCCACATGTTCACCTAAACATATTTTTTTCATGACTCCAGGCTCATCAAAGTTAAAGACATGCGTTGGTAAATTGTAGTCCCGGGCAAGCAGTAATGCCGCTTGATCCATGACTTGTATATTTTGTCTAACGACATCATTATAGTTTAGTTTGCTGTACATTTTTGCTGATTTGTTATGCTTCGGATCACTTGTAAAAACGCCATCGACACCCTGTTTTGCGACTAATATGGCATCGCTATTCATTTCAATAGCTCTTTGTACGCTTGGATAATCTGTCGTCACGAACGGTTGCCCGTTTCCGCCTCCAAAGATAACGATATAGCCGTTATCTAAATGGTGGACTGCACGCAAGCGAATGTATGGTTCAGCTACTGCATTAAATGGAATGGAAGTCATAACGCGTACTTCTCTATTTGTTTTACTTGTTAAAACACCGCGAAGCATTAAGCTGTTAATGATTGTACCTAACGTACCGATATTATCAGCTTCTACGCGATCGATTCCCCATTCTTCAGCTAGATGCCCCCTAAAAATGTTACCGCCACCGATGACGATGGATACTTCGATACCTAAATCAACAATGGATAAAATTTCGTTTGCGATATGTTCTAATCGTTTGGAGTTAAAGCTATTTCCAGTTTGATCGGCAAGTGCACCGCCGCTTAATTTAATTAAGACACGTTTATATGGCTTCATAACAATTCCCCCTATATAGATCGCAATAAAAAAGGAACAAAGGCGAATGCCTTTGTTCCTTTTTAAGAAAATGAAAAAGAAAAGAAGAAGATAGGACGAATTGCTTTGTATAGTTTTTCATAACATCCACTCCTTTTCATTTTGATTTGTTTTAAGTATATATCTTTTTGATTATACGAAACAATCTGATTACTTATCAAGTTTATTTTATCGTTTTTTAACAAAATGGTGTCAATGAAAAAAAGAAGAAAAATATTTGAATTTTTTGTGACGAACTTGTAGGTTTTTGTATGATTTTGTAGGTTCGCTTATAAGATGTGTGAGTAGCTTTTATAAATTCAAATTGAAAGCGTTCGCATGAAGGGGATGAACATAAATGAAAAAATTCGGATTGGCAACACAAATTTTTGTCGCGCTTGTTTTAGGGATTGTAGTAGGGGCAGTCTTTTATGGCAATAAAACGGCGATTTCTTATATCACACCAATTGGGGATATATTTATTCACTTAATTAAGATGATTGTAGTACCAATTGTTATTTCAGCATTAATTGTTGCAGTAGCTGGTGTAGGAGATATGAAGAAGCTTGGGAAACTGGGTGGTAAGACAATTCTTTATTTCGAAATTATTACGACGATTGCTATTTTAATGGGATTACTTGCAGCGAATATATTCCAACCAGGTACTGGTGTTGATATGAGTAATTTACAGCAAAGTGATATTTCTTCTTATAAACAAACTGCAGATGCAACAGAGAAGAAAGGTTTTGCTGATACAATTGTTCACATTGTACCGAAAAACGTATTTGAATCGATTGCACAAGGTGACCTATTACCGATTATATTCTTCTCAGTACTATTCGGCTTAGGAGTTGCAGCAATTGGGGAAAAAGGAAAGCCTGTCTTTAACTTTTTTGAAGGTGTACTCGAAGCGATGTTTTGGGTTACAAATCAAGTTATGAAATTTGCACCATTTGGTGTATTCGCATTAATTGCCGTTACGGTTGCAAAATTTGGTGTAGCAACACTACTTCCTTTAGGAAAACTAGTGCTAGCTGTATACGTAACTGTTATACTATTCGTTGTGATTGTATTAGGTATTAATGCAAGAATGGTTGGCGTAAACATTTTTACATTAATGAAAATTTTAAAAGAAGAACTGATTCTTTCATTTACGACAGCAAGTTCAGAAGCTGTTTTACCTAATATAATGAGAAAAATGGAAGAGTTCGGTTGTCCAAAGGCAGTTGCTTCTTTCGTAATTCCGACAGGTTATACATTTAACTTGACTGGATCGGCTATTTATCAAGCGTTAGCGGCATTGTTTGTTGCACAAATGTACGGTGTGCACATGTCACTGACAGAGCAAATAACGTTATTATTCGTTCTCATGTTAACATCCAAAGGTATGGCGGGAGTTCCAGGTGCATCGTTCGTTGTTGTATTAGCAACGTTAGGTTCAATGGGGTTACCACTAGAAGGTATCGCGTTAATTGCGGGAATTGACCGCATTTTAGATATGATTCGCTCATCTGTCAATGTATTAGGAAATGCATTAGCGGCCATTGTTATGTCGAAGTGGGAAGGCGAATTCGATAATGAGAAAGCAAAACAATATGTAGAAACAGTCAAAGAAACAAAAGCAGCATAAGAAATCGTTAAGGAGTGAATAATCATGGCAACATTAACTGAAGTTAAAAATGGTGTTCGAATTGAAAAAGATTTTTTAGGTGAAAAAGAAGTACCAAACTATGCATACTACGGCGTGCAAACGATGCGTGCAGTTGAAAACTTCCCGATTACAGGATACAAAATCCATGAAGGCTTAATTAGAGCGTTCGCAATTGTAAAAAAAGCAGCAGCGCTTGCTAATACAGATGTAGGAAGATTGGAATTGAACAAGGGTGGCGCAATCGCAGAGGCTGCTCAAGAAATTCTTGATGGAAAATGGCATGATCATTTCATCGTAGATCCAATTCAGGGCGGAGCAGGTACTTCAATGAACATGAATGCAAATGAAGTCATTGCCAATCGTGCTCTTGAATTATTAGGAATGGAAAAGGGAGACTATCACTATATTAGTCCAAATAGTCATGTAAACATGGCGCAATCAACAAACGATGCATTCCCAACAGCGATTCATATCGCTACATTAAACGCATTAGAAGGTTTATTACAAACGATGGGTTATATGCACGATGTATTTGAATTAAAAGCAGAACAGTTCGATCATGTGATTAAAATGGGTCGTACACATTTACAAGATGCTGTGCCAATTCGTCTTGGACAAGAGTTTAAAGCATACTCTCGCGTACTTGAACGTGATATGAAACGAATTCAACAATCGCGTCAACATTTATATGAAGTAAATATGGGGGCAACTGCAGTTGGTACAG
>NZ_RPSJ01000007.1:0-335856 GCF_003946765.1 Bacillus sp. 2D03
TTTTTCCGCCTTCCGTACCTTCTAGATATCGTTTTACTGCTTTTATTTTATCTTTTGAAGAAAATTTAGCCATAAAAAATGCACCTCCAATTGTTAGTTATGTGTCTAACAATTGGGGTGCACTTCAATTACTCAAGTGGTCTTTTTGTATATATTTTGTAATTGTTCGATTGCATTCTCTGCTTCTTTCATAACTCGCTCCACTACATGCTGAGCTGATTCGATTCGAGCTAATGATGCTGCCTGTCCTGCCCAAAGTGACATATATTCTTCCTTATTTTGCTTCGCTGCCTCTTGGCGTATTTTAGAAGTTAATACGTTTTGCACTGGATACATCGGCAGCCCTTCTTCTTTTCCTTCATGTCTCTCTATAAATTCATTCCGAATACCCCGCGCATATTTCCCAGAAAACGCACGAGTTACAGTTGTGCTCGTATCTGTACTATGTAAAACCGCTTCTTTATACACATCGTGCGTAATACTCTCTTCACTTGTTAAAAAGGCCGATCCCATTTGAACACCTTCTGCTCCTAGTGCCAATGCCGCAACAAGCCCTTGTCCGTTCATTACACCACCTGCTGCGACAATTGGGATATGCGGAATAACCCCTACTAACTGAGGTATTAACGCAAAAGTACCAATCATAGCATCTCGTTCTTTCCCAATAAACGTTCCTCTATGCCCTCCTGCTTCGCTACCTTGCCCAATAATAATATCTACTCCTAGCTCAGCAAGTACTTTCGCTTCCTTCACATGGGTAGCTGTTCCGATAACTTTTATTCCACTTCTTTTTAAATCATTTATTTCTTCTTTTTCTAACGTTTGAAATGCAAAGCTAACGACCGGTACTTTTTCATCTAATAGCACTTGTAATTGTTCCTTATAGCTTTTTGGAAGCTTTAACGTTCCTTCTACTTCTATACCTAATTCTCTATTCACTCCGCTTAGTAATACTTTCGCCTCATTTACCTTCTCTTCTTCTATTTCTATCTCTTTCGTTACAAGTAAATTAACACCGAAAGGCTTATCTGTTAGTTCTCTTATTCTATAAATCGCTTCACGAATTTGTTCTGGGCTCATATAGCCCGCTCCAAGCGTCCCTAATCCTCCGCTATTACTTACTGCTGCAACAAGTTCTGGCGTCGTAATCGCGCCTGCCATACCGGCTTGAACAACGGGATACTCAATTTTTAATATGTCTGTTACTCGACTTGTAAACATCATTTCCCCTCCTATTTCCCTTATATCTTCTTTATTTGATAAGCTTTCCCCTGCTTTTGCAAGGGTTGAACTTCATATGAAGCGAATATATTGAAAGAGAAGGAGGCTGAGCTTAATGATTTATCCAGATGCATTAAAACAAGGTGATACAGTAATGATCATTGCACCATCTGGTCCACCTACAATCGAAAATGTATTAAAAGGTGTGAATGTATTACAAGAGATGGGGTTATCCGTAATAATCGGGAAGAGTGTTTACGAGAAATATGGATTTTTAGCCGGAAGTGATCAAGTTCGGCTTGACGATATACATGAAGCATTTACAAATAATGAAGTGAAGGCCGTTTTCTGTGCACGAGGTGGTTACGGAAGTGCTCGTCTCCTCCCTCACATTCAATATGAAATCATTCGGCAAAACCCTAAAATCTTTTGGGGATATAGCGATATTACAGCTTTACATACTGCTGTTTCACGTTATGCAAAGCTTGTGACATTTCATGGCCCAATGGTTGAAGAATTAGGGAAAGGTGTAGATTCTCTTTCTTTATCTTCTTTCAATCAGCTATTCCATCCGTATTCAACCATTTTATCTGCATCAGAATGTATCGTACCTAGCTCTCACAGTACAGTTACAGGTACGTTAGTTGGAGGAAATTTAGCTGTGTTAACAAGTATAATTGGCTCGCCCTACGAGATAAATACGGACAATACACTTTTATTACTTGAAGACATTGGTGAAGAACCGTACCGCATTGACCGTATGTTAAATCAGCTACTTTTATCTGGAAAGTTTAATGAATGTAGGGGCGTTATTTTCACAAGTTGTCACGACTGCACTCCTTCAAAGCCATCTCAATCATTGCAAACAATATTATATGAATATTTCGCACCATATCATATACCGGTCCTATTCGGTTTACCAATTGGACATATAAATCCAAACATCGGTATTCCACTTGGAGCTACAGCGACAATAAACACGAATAATAAAACAGTCTCTATTTCTTCCGGTATAGCCACTCCATATTCAAATTAAAAAGGAAAAGCGATTACGCTTTTCCTTTTACTTATAATAATTAAAAATTCGTCCAGATGCGATATCTGCAATTTCTTCTGGAATAAATGTTTTACTTATATCAGTACCAACATTTAATACAGCTGTAGCATCTTTCTCAATGCTACCAAATAACTCTTTCCCACGTATCGTAATAAGGGGCGTTCCTTCTGGCAACACATCTTTTACAAATTCCATTTGTGTAAAGAACGGAACGATCCATCTACCTTCTCCTTGGAAATGACGCAAACGAAGTATTCCCTCTGTTGCCCCGTCCTCTGCTTCTAGTGAACCAGCAACATAAAACTCAGTAGATAAGAGCAATTCATAAAATTCCTTTTGCTTCTGTTTATCATCCCCTGCTACAACAAGTACCTCTTCTAATTTCTTTACTGAAATTTGCTCCATATGATGCCACCCCTATTTTCAAAATGATTGTACTTAGATTATACGAAATATTCTTATTTTTTTCTACATAATTTGTAATTATTTTCTTAAAATAATTTTAATACTTCTTTTGTCGTCACAATCGTAGCAAACTCTTCATGTAAATTTACAAGTGTCATACTGTGAATATCTTCTGCACTATACTCCTTACCATCTAAACCTTTACGGTTAAAAGTAGCCGTTGCATCACTCACTAAATATGTTGTAAATCCTAAATTCCCTGCCATTCGTGTCGTAGTTTCCACACAGTGATTTGTCGTTAATCCTACAACCACTACTGCATTACATTTGTTCTCTCTTAATTGCTCTTCTAAATTTGTCCCAATGAACGCGCTATTAACGAATTTATGAATAACCACTTCACCAAGTAGTGGTTGCACTTCTTCTTTAAAGTTTACCGTTTCCGCTCTCTCATAAAACATTGACTGCGCATTTTCTTTATTTACATGTTGAATATGAAAAACTGGTCGTTTCCTTTTTCTCCATTCTTCTAATAAAATTCTCATGTTTTCTTCAGCAAAAATATTATTTCTCTCGCCCCAATCTGGTAATTGAAATGCCTTTTGTACATCGATTATGATAAGTGCTATTTGATTTGTCATCATTTCCCCCTTAATTTGGCTGTAATTGAAATAGAAAACCAAGTTGTTGTGACGCAGTAATAAAGCAAACATAGGCGCAAAGCTCTACAATTTCTTTTTCTGTCCAATATTGTTTTAATACGTGAAACATAGTATCATCTATTGCTTTTCGGTCATGAACAAATGTATGCGCAAAAATAACAGCTACACCAATCTCCTCTGCCTTTTGCACATCATCAGGTCTTCCTTTTGCCATACAGTACGGACATTCATTCCCATACGCTAATGTTCTTCTCACTTGCTCCTTCAACTCTGCTGAAAGAGTTCCTTTATTGTACAGTGTATCTTCTAACGTACTCCACGAATGTAATATATCCGAATTATGCCCTAATAACTTTTGAAACTTTGTATCTCCTACATTTGATAATGAAATTCTCTCCATCATTTCCCCTCCTATTTCCTTCTGTTTTATTGTAAAATAAATAACGTTCACTTTACATTTCATATGAATCTTAATTTATATTTTTCCTTTACAAAAATCATTATTTTACTGGAGGTATATTTACAAATGCAACTAGACCGTGTTGATCGAAAAATTTTAAATGAATTATATAATGATAGTCGCCTTTCGATGCGTGAATTGGCGAAACGAGTAAACTTATCTGCTCCGTCTACTTCAGAACGTGTTCGTAAGCTCGAAAGCGAAGGTGTTATTCAAAAATACACAATCGATATTGATTATAAAAAGGCTGGACTCGTTTTAGATTGTATTTTAGAAATCACTTTAAAAAATGGTGATACAACACGTATGCAACAGTTTATTCAGTCTTATCCATCTGCAAGTTTTTGTTACCGAGTAACAGGAAGCTTATGCTACATTGTAAAAATTTCTGTTCCTTCACTCGTTGAACTTGAAGAATTTATCAATGATGTTTCTTCATATGCAACGACCGTTTCTCATATCGTATTATCAGAAGTATCTCTTACTCCTGATATTGAACATATCTTCCCAGAAGATTAATTTATTTTTATTCATAAAATATAAAAAAACCCCTTACAATAAGAATAAAAATAATATATTATGTATTAAAATACATAAGGTTCGAGAAAGGGGCTTTACATTGAAAATCTGGTTTTATGAAAAAACGGCACAATTAGATGACTTGCTTGGTATTTGGGACAATGTTCCGACCATCCCGCGAATTGGTGAAAAAGTTGAGATTTTAAAAACAGTCCGCACTGTTACAGATATTAAATATGTAAAGAACGGTAATAATTTCCGCGTGGAAATTATTACAAATTAAAAAGTAGCTCTTAAGGAGCTACTTTTTAATTATCTATTATGTGCTTTCTTTATAACGATTTTATCTTCTTCTACAGATACTGTTACATAATCATTTTCTTCTAACCTAAGCTTATTTACAGCCTCATCTGGTAACTCTATGGCCATCAATCTATCGGTTACGATCACTTGACTATACACTTCATTTTCTTGTGATGAACTCACTACTTTTTGCTCATTTATAAAACGTACTGGTGGCACGCCAACTTCTTTTACTGTACGCCATTGTTTCCAAACATAAGGAATTAACCAAAGTAATCCAACAACTGTAAGACCGATACCAATCCATAAATTACTTTGCGCTTGTAATTCAGTAATTGAGATTGTACCACTTTCTTCTCCACCAAAAAATTGCATACTTGTTGCAATCAAATTATTTAGAGCGTGCACAGCTATATTCGTCCATATATTTTGTGTCTTTATATATAAAAGACACATAACGACACCAAACATGAACGCACCAATAACATCAAAATGTCCTAAGCCAAAAATAATTGAAGATATAATTACAGCTTTTTTAATTCCCCATTTATAAGCCATTCGCTGTAAGAAAAATCCCCTAAAAATAACCTCTTCCATAATAGGTGCTAACACACATGCTGAAATGAAAGTAAATATCGTCATATATACGTTACTCGTATTAATAACATTTCCGTCTTCTAGCATAGTAACTAAGAAATTCGGTAACGTATGTGCTAATATGTAAAATTGAATCTGAGATATGCCAACTGAAAAAATCATTCCCATTATCGTTGCTAATACAATTAATCCCCAAGGTAAATGTCCTGGCTTATAAAAAAAACTGTTAAATACAATATTATTTTTATTTGTTTTTACGTATAGCCAAAGTAACGGAAATACAAAAAATACAGTTATTTGTGAAATAACCTCCATCGTATTCTCAGAAACATTTGCTAGACCTAATGGGATCATTATAAGGAGCACCCCTATAATCATCCATCCAAAAAAGCTACGTAGCCTTATACGTGAAAATGCATAGTGCATATAGAACACCCCCAAAGATAGTAAAAATACAATAAAACTTTAATCAATACTTTATAGGCAATCCTTTCCCTATAAATAGCAGGATAACTAAATTATAATATGAATATAGTTGAAATTCTTCCTATTTTTCTCAAATCATTTCAAACAGCATATCTCTTAAAATAACATATCGCTGTTCTTCAGGTTGCAATCTAAGAGAAATTTATGTAATAAAAATCCCCGTTTTTACAAGCGGGGATTTCTTTTATTATAATACGTCACGTTTTTGGAATAATGCACTTGATGCTACAAGTAACACAACAAAGTATGCAGCTACAAGTAATAATGAAGTTGTAAACGTAAATTCTGTAAATGTTGGTTCCATTCCACCATTGATTAATTTATTACTATCGTAAGCTCTTAAATCCAAATGGTTGAATACTACAAACTTCGCTACACCTTTTGCAAACATTATTAATACCATATTAATTGCACCTTGTAAGAAGAATAGGAACATCGTAATAATTAATGGTAATACAGATTTTCTAAAGACATTTGCTAGGAAAAATGCAAGTGTTGCAAAAAAGAACGGTGAAAGTAGTTGATATAAAGTGGACTTCATTACGATTCCTAATGTTAATTCTGTTTTACTACCATCCATTACAATACTGCCAATAATCATTGCAATTAGCATACCAGCTAATACGATAAATAACATTGCTAATAACACTGTAATATATTTAGAAAATAAAACTGCAAGTCTTTTTCTTGGACGGATTAACAATTGTTTAATTGTACCTTTTTGGAACTCATCAGTAAGAGTACGGGCAGCAAGTGTAATCCCAAAAATCGTTGTAAATAAAACAATTAAGCCAATCTCTGAGTTTGCATAATCTAAATATGACCCCTTAAACTCATCACCTTTTCCCCACTTCAACATTGCTAAAGTACCTAAAATTTCGAGTGCCGCAATGACACCAATTAAAATATACATACCTTTTTTCGCATGCAACTTTAAAAATTCATTTTGAATTAATTTAAACATTACGCTTTCACTCCCCCAGTAATCGCTAAGAACTCATCCTCTAACGTTTTATTTTGAACAGTAACGCCATATACAAGCACATCAGCATGAACAAGTTTTTTTACAAGTTGTGGAATGTTGTCTTTTGTTACAGATGCTACAATTACATTCCCTTTTGCTTTGCCTTTAATGATTTCATTTGCTTTCTGAACTTCATCTACTTCAAACGCTACAACGACTGCCTCATCATGTTTCACTTTTTCATGTAAGTTGTACTCTTGTACAAACTCACCTTGTTTAATAATAACAACGCGATCACACATTAATTCAATTTCACTCAATAAGTGACTTGATACGATTACAGCAATATTCTCTTCTTTCGCTAAACGTTGTAAATAATCACGAATTTGGCGAATACCAGCTGGATCTAATCCATTTGTCGGCTCATCTAAAATTAAGATTTTCGGCTGATGAAGTAATGCCTGTGCAATTCCTAAACGTTGTTTCATGCCAAGTGAATATGTTTTCACCTTTTTATGAATCGCATGCTCTAACTCAACAAGCTTTATAATCTCAGCAATGCGCTCTTTACTAATTGGTGTAATGGCCATATTCGCAAAATGCTTTAAGTTCTGCATTCCTGTCATATAATCATATAGTTCAGGATTTTCTACAATCGCTCCAATTTGCTCTAGTGCCTTTTCACGCTCCGAGCGAATACTATGTCCACAAATTGTAATATCGCCCTCTGTCATTGAAATAAGACCTGTCATCATACGGATCGTCGTCGTCTTACCGCTACCGTTCGGTCCAAGGAAACCGTATACTTCTCCTTCACGAACCTCAAATGATAAACCACGAATAATTTCCGTTCCACCAATCTTTTTTCGAACATTCTCTAACTTTACTACTACGTTTCCCAATGCTGATTCCTCCTTTAGACTTCTAGTTTTTTATCGATAATGCGACCTGTTATATAAATAAGTAGAACAAATATACCGATTGAAAAAGCAATACTATATAAATTCATAAGTTTTTCTGGATAGAGAAACACATTCACTTCTGATGATTCATCTATATATACTAACTTTGCTATTAAAGGCGTCGTAGGTGCAAGACCACCCAACATTCCATATATAGTACCTAATAATTTTGTTACTAGTAAAAATAAGAAAAATACCAGTGGATATTTTAACTTCTTCTTTTTCAAAGAAAACACTTTAACGCTTGCTACTGAAAAAAGTAATACTAGCAATATGCTTGATAAATTAAATACATATAACATAGTACTAAAGAGGTGCTTTAGTGGATTGAATACACTTTGAGTAAATAATACCTCATAGAGCTCTGTACCTTTTATTATTTTCATAGAAATACCATATAAAAAAATAGATCCTATTAATTCGAAAATAAGTAAATAAATTACAGCGTATAACAATATTGCTAAAACAATCTTTTTACCGGATATCGATGTTAACCGAAATAATGTGCTTTCAGTCATTTTTCCAAATGCAGACACCGCCTGAATAACTATCATTGCTAAAAAAGTTATATATACTAGAATAACGAAACTAACTATAATTGTTTGTCTTACTTCTCCTGATTCTTGCTTAATATAATTCCCCAAACTTACGAAAGCTACAGCGACAACGAATATAAATGTTAACAAAGAAATAATTATTTGCTTTTTATTTATATTGTACATATATATTAAGCTCGGCTTCATCTACTAAACACCTCCTTAAACACCTCTGTAACAGCTTTTCCTCTCTGAAAACGTAACTCTTCTACATTTTCATACAATACAATTTCCCCATCTTTTAAAAAGATCACTTCATCAAAAATATTTTCAACTTCGTTTATTAAGTGCGTCGAGATTAGTATCGTACAATCTTCTCTATAAAATTGTAGAATGAGATTCAATATGTGCTCTCTAGAAACAAGATCAATCCCGCCAAGCGGTTCATCTAATACGTATAACTTCGCTTTCCTCGAAAACGTTAATATAATTTGAAGCTTTTCAACCATACCTTTTGATAAAGCTGTAATTTTTTCTTCTAACGGTATTTTAAATTCTGCAATCGTATCTACCGCTTTTTGAATATCGAAATCATTGTAAAAATCCCGGTAGAAAAATAAAGCGTCTTTTACAGTCATCCAATCATCAAAGATTGGCTTATCGGACATAAATGAAACGATTTCTTTCGTCTGTAATCCTACCTTTTTACCGTCTATTGTAATACTACCTTCAGAAGGGTGTTGCAAGCCTGCAATCATTTTCAATAACGTCGTTTTCCCGCTCCCGTTATCTCCAACAAGCCCAACGATTTTCCCTTCCGGAATCTCTATGTTTAATTCACGAATCACTGCTTTTAATCCGTATCTCTTCCATAAATTTTCTATTTTTAATAGCTCTGTCATTCGCTCTCCTCCCTTTTCTCATGTAATGAAGAACGAAGAATTGTAAGAATTTCTTCTTCTGAAAAACCTAAATTGTCCATTCCATCTATAAAAGAATGAAGTAATTCTTTCGCCATCTCTTTTCGTAGCTCCATAATTTTCTCCCCTTCATTCGTTACATACCGTCCCATTCCTCTACGTGTGACAACAACTCCATCCCGTTCTAGCTCTTGAAATGTACGCTGAATCGTATTTGGATTCACTTGTAATTCACTCGCTAATTCACGGACCGAGGGAATTTTATCACCAGGTAATAAATGTCCTGTTACGATCTCTTTTTTTATGTATTCCATTACCTGAATGTAAATTGGTGTATTTGGAGAAAACTCTATTTTCATTTCTTCCCTCCTTTTGTATCAGTGTACTAGTTAAATAATACACCGATACAAAAGGTTTGTAAATACCCATTTAATTACAAAAAAGTTCTATCCGTTAAACGAATAGAACTTCCCAAATATAAATCGCTATACAAAAATAATAGTGTTATGTAAACAAAATTATAAAGAAAAACTGTCTTATCAATGAATAAGACAGTTTTTCTTTATAATCCTATATTAAAAGTTAAACACGAAGTCATCGTCAGCTAACTTTTCAACGTTCGTTGCTTTTACGTAACCATTTCCTTTTACAGAGAAGAAATCATGGTTTTTCGTATCTGTACGTAAACCATTTAAAACGATTGGGTTAATTTCTTCTTCTTCAAACTTCGGCTCAAGCCCTAAGTTCATAAGCCCTTTATTTGCATTGTAACGAACGAAACGATTTACATCTTCTACAAGACCGATAGAAGTGTAAATTTCTTCTGTATAGGCCATTTCAATTTCATATAGTTCCATTAATAACTCTTGTGTTTCTTTTTGCACTTCTTGTTGCTCTTTTGCAGAAAGTTCTGCGAAGATTTGTTGTGCTAAAATACCGACGAATACGCCGTGAATTGACTCATCACGAATTATCAAGTTGATAATCTCACCACTTGCTGTTAGTTTTCCTTGACCAGCTAAGTAAAGTGGATAGAAGAATCCGCTATAGAATAAGTAACTTTCTAAGAACACACTTGCTACCATTGCCATGTATAACTCTTTTTTTGTTACTTCAGGCTTTAATAAACGACGATAGTAACTAGTAATAATACCAGCTTTTTTCTCAAGTAACGGATGATTGTCTACCCAGTCAAAAATATCATCAATCTCTTCTTCTGTAGCTAGTGTTGTGAAAATGTGACTATAACTTTTCGCATGTACTTCTTCCATAGCTCCCATGAAAGCTAATACACTTTTCGCTTGTAAATTTTCAAGATGAACAAGTACAAGTGGCATTCCTTCGCCACCTTGTTTCGTATCTAAAAGTGTTAAACCACCTAATACACGTTTATAAGCAATTTGCTCTTCTTTCGATAATTGCACCCAAGTATTTTTGTCAGACGAAACCGCAATTTCTTCTTCTGTCCAAAACTGAGCGATGTTTTGCTTCCAAAACATTAAACTAAAATCATCTTCTTTTTTGTTCCAGTTTACCGCACGCATTAAATCGCCCCTTTTCTAAATATGATAACTAAGCATGAGCAGGGTTCAGAAAACCCTGCTCATCATGTCTCACTTTTTATATTAAACGGTACAAGCCACACACTCTTCCACGCTTAATTTACGTGTTCTCGTATAATACAGACTCTTTAAGCCTTTTTTATGTGCATAGATGTAGTAACGTGCTAATTCACGTGTTGAAATATCACTATTAACGTAAAGAATTGTACTAATTCCTTGGTCAATATGTTCTTGAATTTCTGCGATTAAATCAATTAATTTAAACTGATTCATATCGTAAGAAGATTTATAGTACCAGAACGTATCTTTTGATAAATACGGCATTGGATAATATGTTGTCGCGTTCGCATATGTTCTTGATTCGATTTGACTTACGATCGGCATTACGCTTGAAGTTGCATTTTGAACGTAACTGATTGATTGTGTTGGAGCAATGGCAAGACGATATGAGTTGTATAAACCATTCTTCTGAACTTGCTCTTTTAAACTTGTCCAATCTTCTTTTGTTGGAATATGAATTCCTTCGAATAGTTGCTGAACTTTTTCAGTTACTGGGCTGTAATCTGTCGTTTCATACTTTTCGAAGTATGTGCCATTCGCATAATCAGATTTATCGAAGTCTTTAAATGTCTCGCCTTTTTCTGTAGCGATTTCCATACTTTTCTCAATAGAGTAGTAATTTAACATCATAAAGAATGTACGAGCGAATTCTTTCGCTTCTGCACTTTCATAAGCGATTTTATTTTTTGCTAAATATCCGTGTAAGTTCATTGCTCCAAGTCCAACTGAATGAAGCTCGTCATTTGCTTTTTTCACAGTTGGTGCATTTGGAATAATCGTCATATCAGAAACAGCTGTTAAAGCTTCCATTCCCGCATGAACTGCTTCACGAATTTCTTTATTTTCCATTACGTTTACGATATTTAACGATCCTAAGTTACAGTTAATATCACGACGGATAATGTCATCTGTACCGTAATCATTTATTTCTGAAGTTTCTTGAAGCTGGAAGATTTCTGTACATAAGTTCGACATCTTCACAGTTCCAATATCCTTCAATGGATGTTGATTATTTGCATTTGATTTAAACATTAAGTATGGGTAACCAGACTCAAGCTGAATCATAGCGATTTTAATAAGCATATCACGTGCACTAATATCTAGTGGCTTCTTCTTCACTTTCGGATTGCTCATTAATTCATCGTACATTTCATCAATGTCAATATCATCTAAATGCTTGCCATATTCTTTATAAACCGTATAAGGCGCGAAAACATGGAAAGGTTCGTTTTTCTCAGCAAGTTCAAAGAACTTACTTGGAACGATAATTCCGATTGATAGAGACTGAATACGGCTCTTCTCATCGGCATTTATTTTTTTTGTATCAAGGAATTCAATAATATCCCAATGGAAAATGTTTAAATATACTGCGCCGGCACCTTTTCGTTGGCCAAGCTGATTCGCATATGAAAACGAATCTTCAAGCAATTTCATAACAGGTACTACACCACTTGCAGCGTTGTCGATACCTTTAATTTGCTCACCACGTGCGCGTAGCTTAGATAAGTTTAAAGCTACTCCACCGCCGATTTTCGATAATTGCATTGCTGTATTAATGTTAAAGCCGATTGAATTTAAGCTATCGTCCATCTCTAACAAGAAACAAGACACCATTTCTCCTCTTCTGCTTCTTCCCGCATTTAAAAAGGTTGGTGTCGCTGGTTGGTAGTTTTGTTTTACAATCATGCTTGCGAATTGTTTTGCCTTCGAAACATCACCGCGTCCTAAGTATAATGACACAATTGCTACACGATCTTCATAGCTTTCTAAGTATTGTTTTTGATCATTCGTTTTTAACGCATAATCTTTGTAGAACTTAGATGCTGCCATATAAGATTGGAACTCGAAGTTTTCACCATAAGCGATGTTATATACTTCCTCTACTTCCTCCAAGCTATACTCGTCCAGAACGTTGTAATAGTAATCATGTTCTTTCATATACTCCATTCGCTCTGCCACGCTATTAAAAGGAACGGTATTCTCTCTAGCTTCTTCCATAAAGACTTCTAATGCCTCTTTATCTTTATGAAGCTGATAAAAACCGTCCTGCATTTGCGTGATTTCATTATTCAGTTCAATGTGTCGCAATCTCCCGCACCCTTTCCTTAAAATATTTTACATCGTTATTTGTTCCAGACAACTCAAATTTTGATACAATAGGCACTTCATATTTAGTAGAAATCTTGTCAGCACTTGCACCGAACATGTCTCCCCAGTTACGATTGCCGCTTGCAGATACGCCTTTTAATTTTTCATTATTGCGCTCTAAAAAGTCTAAAACACGTTCTGGTACATTTCCAAAACCTGTTGTATACGTAATAAGAATAAAGTCTTCATCTATTACTAGATCTTCATCAATTTGAACGGCCGGCATATTTAATTTGTGAATGAAACGCTTCACGTTTCCTGTCATAGAATCATATGCAACTAACATTTCCGACCCTCCCTCTCAAATCTATATTCTCTATATGTCGTTCTTGATTTCTCTATATATTGTATTACGTTTCAAAATAAGACACAAGATATATGTATAAATTCTTTCTTTTTTTAACTTTTACTTTTCGACATGATAGCCGTTTTTTTTCAATACAATGACTATGAAACAACATTCTAAAACTCATGTCAATAAAGTGCTTTTCAAAAAAGTTGTCAACGAATTTAACCTTATTTTTAAAAAAGTTAATAATATATTTTGTCATAAAACGGTAGATGCTGAAGAAATATATTTCTCCAGCATCACGCAAAAAAGAACAGATATGAAACGATAATCTGCTCTAAAAAACGATTACATTTATCAAATTTACCTTATTAAATATATTATACATATACTTTCGTTTTTCGTTACATACTAAAAGATAACTATTATAGAAAAAGATTATTATTATGGAACTTCAATTTATTTATGAAAAGTTTATTCAGAGTACTCAATGCGCAAAATATCTTTTACAAATATATGATGTGGATTTTCATCTTTATCAATCATTGTACATACAGGAGCCTCTTCATCAAAGTATACAATCAGTCCTTCTACGTACTGATATGTATGTTGAACTTGTACAGTTACTTTAATTTCTATTGCTTCTTCATATGCTCTTTTTATTTTCTGAAGCATTTTTGCTGAACATTTTCGTTTCTCTGGATACATAACCATTCCCATAAATCGATTGCCGGCTCTATCTTTCCACATATAATCCCAATGTGGTAAAATGCCTTGTTTAAAATCGCCCATAATTCCCCTCTCCTTTATCTTTTATTTATCCCGCATGAAACGTCCGTTTGGTGAAGGCTACTAATCAGTGAGAGATGCCCTGCTGATCAAAATTCCCCCTTATGAACGTGGCGTTTCTGAATATGTATAAATCACTTGCCCGCCTCGCTGTGCGTTACCAATGAAATGCTTAAAGTCTTCTCTATTTACAACAACTTCTCTGAACGTATAAAATACATCTTTCGTAACAACATACTCCTTTATTTCACCATTTTTTAGCTGATCTAAAATTGTATTTGCTAATTCTTTATCCATGTATTTCACCTCTCTGCAATATTTTATTTTATCTTATATTCTATAGGTCAACAACTGTAAATTTATCCCGCTATTTGCAGGTAGTCCGATTGGTGTTGACTACTAATCAGTCGTGGAATGAACAAAAAATCTTACTGATTAACGTTTCACTTTATCTCGTTGTTATGCCATGATTTTATTTTCGTTATTTCGCAAACAATATTGTTTTACTATATGTCCACTAAATATCATATACTAACATAGCTACTTCTCTATATCAAACATTTCGGCATTCAATTATGCAAAGTTCCATACCACTATGCTACAATATACAAATAGAACTAGGAGGGATACTATGATTCGGAAAGCAAAAAAGACAGATGCAATGGCAATAGCTCCTTTATTGTATAATGCTCTGCATGAAATTGCTGAAAAAATCACAGGTAGCACAGTTGAAGCAGAAGTATTACTAGGACTTGAGACATGGTTCTCAAAAGAAAATAACCGTCTGAGCTACGAAAACTGTTTTGTCTATGAACAAGACGAGAGTGCAGTTGGAATTATTGTCGCTTATCACGGTAGTGAAGCAACACAGCTTGACGCACCAATTGTACATCACTTAAGAGCATTACATAAAGATGAATCAATTACGTTAGAAAAAGAAGCTGAGCTTGATGAGTATTACATTGATACATTATCAGTTTCAAGTGCACACGGCGGAAAAGGTATAGGTTCTAAATTAATTGAAGCTGCCGAAATCTATGCAACTGAAAAAGGGCATAAAAAAATCGCTTTACTTGTTAATTTAGAAAACAAACGCGCCTATTCACTATACGAAAAGTTAGGTTATAAAAAAGATGAAATTGTTATGCTAGTAGGGGAACCTTATGCTCATCTCGTAAAACCATTAAACGTCAAAATTTCTATATCTTAAAAAGAAAGCACACGATTTATATAAATCGTGTGCTTTTATGTTAAATTTGTATTTAATATATTTCCATCCATCGCCTCGTGAAACGTATATGTTGTACATCCCCATGGCTCTCTGTGCAAAATAGGAGAACCAGACCATCCCATCGCTCTCAGTTCGGCACCAATCATTACATTCACATAATTATGACCTACAAGAGCTATACTTCCATGCACGAGAGCATAACGATGTAACAGGTAAGCCGCTTGCCTTACCCTCTCTCTTACTTCCTTATAAGACTCAACATCTTTATGGTAGCCAAGTATCCATAATGTTCGTCCAATGAACATCCATACCTTAATTGTGCATTTCAACCACTTCGGAGCAAAAAAGCATGAAGGAACTTCAGCTTCTCTAAAAAGAGAATTTTGCATAAAAGATAAAGAATCCGTCAATTCAGCTGCTGATTGTACAGCACGCTTTTGATCACTTGTTAAGACAAATTTCGCTGCTTCAATTGCCTCTATTGTTTCTATCGGTATTTTAGCTTTTTGTATCATTGACTCGGAATCATACTGTTTCATCCATTCGTGAAATGAATTAATTGTCATCGGTTCTCTTATACGACTTAAACAACCATGACGAATAAAAGAAATCTTCATTCTTTTCACTCTCCATTCATCACTTATGAACTCTATTATGCACTAGTTCTAAACATCATACCACGCAAAAAAATAAAGTTATATACCTTTACATCTCCCCACCACTATCATGTGTTATCGAAGCATGGATACCATCCATCCCATCAAAATATGTACTCGTATCATATTGACGAATCTTTTTTAAATGCATATAAGAAAATAAAAATAAAACTAAAGCTATAACACTCCCCACAAATTCAAACATCATTTTACCGCCTCTAATTTCTCCCACTTCAGCAGGTTATTCTACTTTTTCATTATACCTCGATATAAAGATTCTCGTATTTTTGCTATTTTTTCTAAAAAACATGGATTTTCTACATATTTTCTTACAAAAAGTGAATATTTTTCGAATTTTTACTTTGGAAACATTTACAAAGTAGGAAATATGGTTCAAAATAGGAGGAAATAAAAAAACCCAAATTTATTCTTTTTTTGGGAAAACTGTAACAAGGAGAGTTGCTTATGCAGATCGCAGAAACTGGAGATATCATCGAATTTAAAGGTGGAATGCAAGGCCGTGTTCAAAAAGTAAATCAAAACTCTGTTATTGTTGATATAACAATTATGAAGAATTTTAGAGAACTAGATATGGAACCTCTTACAGTTGTAAGTCATAAAAACTATACTGTCATTAATCAAAATGCATAATATAATAGAAAGAAAGGGCCTGTATAGTATACAGGCCCTTTCTTTCTATTAACGATTATCAATTGTTTCCGGATACAGATCGTGGTTCATCATGCGGTAGTCAGCCATTTGTTCATACTTCGTACCTGGGCGACCGTAGTTGCAGTATGGATCAATTGAAATGCCACCACGTGGTGTGAATTTCCCCCATACCTCAATATAACGCGGATCCATTAATTTAATTAAATCGTTCATAATAACGTTCATGCAATCTTCGTGGAAATCACCATGATTGCGGAAACTAAATAAATACAACTTTAAAGATTTACTCTCTACCATTTTTTGCTCTGGAATATAGCTAATATAAATTGTTGCAAAATCTGGTTGTCCTGTTTTCGGGCATAAACTTGTAAATTCAGGACAATTGAACTTTACAAAATAATCACGGTTTGGATGATTATTATCAAATACCTCTAATATTTCTGGGCTATATTCAAATAAATATTTTGTATTTTGATTTCCTAATAATGTTACATCTTTCAAATCTTCATCTAATCTTCCTGTCATTTTAAACATCCCTTCTCATTATACGCCGCGTTTATTTCCCCATACTAACGCATGAAGCTGAGGCAATACTTTTGCATCATTCATCTCTTTACAATTTACAGCTTTATCAATCAACCACTCATACTTATCTAATAATTTTTTAATAAGCATCGCATCATCCACTGTTTTTGTATCATCGTTTCCTACTTGTAAGAAAAATGGTACCTTTGGATAACGTTCGTGCATCTTAACTGCATATTCAAAATCATGATCATCGAATACTACTACTTTTAAACTAATATCTTTTCCTGCTAGTTTCTGAATAATAGCATCTAACTTATGAAAATCTGTTTTCATCGTTGAACTTGGTGGTTTTGGAGAAATTGTTACCTCATCAATTTGAAGTAACCAATCTTGCCATTTACTCCCTTGCGTTTCAATTGCCGTTCGCATTCCATTTTCTTTTAATATAGAAAGAAGAAACTCAATATTTTTCAGTAATGCCGGATTTCCACCTGAAATCGTAACATGAGAAAAATTTTCTCCTCCAATTGCAACAAGCTCATCCCAAATATCTTCTGGTGTCATCTGTCTAATTTGATCTTTAGCTGATCCATCCCACGTAAAAGCAGAATCACACCAAGCACAGCTATAATCACAACCAGCTGTACGGATAAACATTGTTTTTTGCCCTACAACCATTCCTTCACCTTGAATAGTCGGACCGAATATTTCTAAGACAGGGATTTTACTCATCGAGCATCCACTCCCGTCTTACTTCCGCATAACTAGTCGGCGTCTCAAATAGACGAACAAATTCAACGCGAGCTCCTTTATATTCGTTCACTCGATTCTCTTTTGTTAGTGCTTCTGCCATCTTTTCATAAATCCAAACGACCATATTTTCAGCAGTCGTATTCATTGCAGGTAACGTTTCGTTTAAATAACGATGATCTAGATAAATTTCGATTTCATTTTTCCAAATTTCTTTTATATCTCCAAAGTCAATTGCAAGACCTATTTCATTTACATATCCACTAATTCCAAATACAACTTTATATGTGTGACCGTGTAAGTTTTTACATTTCCCTTCATAACAGTGTAAATGGTGTGCTGCATCAAATGTAAATTCCTTGCTGACCATTACTCTTTTATTATGGTATTTGAGTTGTTTACGCTGAATATCCTTGTCCATTTTTTGCAAATTCTCTACGATGCGAAATCCAAAAAAGTTATCCATTAGTTATTCGCTCCTTCGCGTTCTTGTAGGTACGTATCTAATCCTGCTTTACGAAGTTGACATGCTGGACATTCACCGCAACCATCACCAATGATTCCGTTATAACATGTTAATGTTTTTTCTCGAACAAACTCAAATGCTCCAAGTTTATCTGATAATTTCCATGTTTCAGCTTTATCAATCCACATAAGTGGCGTGTGAATAACAAACGGGTAATCCATAGATAAATTTAAAGTAACGTTTAACGATTTCACAAACACGTCACGGCAGTCTGGATAACCACTGAAATCAGTTTCACATACACCCGTTACAATATGACGTGCTCCAACTTGTTTTGCTAATACAGCAGCAAATGATAAGAAGAGTAAATTTCGTCCATCTACAAATGTCGATGGCAATTCACCTTCTTCATGTGTAATCTCCATATCCGTTCTCGTTAACGCATTTGGAGCAAGTTGATTTAATAGACTCATATCTAGTACCGTATGCTTTATTCCTAGCTCTTTTGCAATTTCCACTGCACAATCAATTTCTAGCTTATGACGTTGATTGTAATTAAACGTTACAGCTTCTACCTCTGCAAACTGCTCTATTGCCCAAAATAAACATGTCGTACTATCTTGTCCTCCACTAAAAACAACAACTGCTTTTTCTTTTTTCATTTCACTCATTCTCCTTCTCTACTATAAATAAGAAGAAAGAACGTTCTTGAACTGTCACAATAAAAAAACAAAACAATACCTAAGGATATTGTTGTTTCCATAGTTTTTTATAGAGGGAGTTCGCGAACCTCTCCCGCGCGGTGCACGGAATTTCTTCTTTCATTGACACAGCTTATTGTAACATATTGTATACTAGCGTAAAAATTTCTGATTTTTCTGCTATTTATTATTTCATTTCTTTCATTTTATAGTATGATTAATTTAATCTAAGAAGAGAGGAGGCATCCCACTGAAATCCTTTATTATTTATCTCTTTTTAAATATATTATTCATCCTGATTACAATGCTCGTATATCATTTATTTTGGAATCAAAAAGGGAAACGCTCTCCTAAATTAAATTCAGCTATATTCATTGTACTCTGTTGCCTCGCTACCGTACTCTGTATTACATTTGCAGCAAAAACAAATAATGGTTTTCAATTTGATATGCGCCATATTGTATTAATTGTCGGTACATTAACGGGAGGGCCTATTGCTGGTGGTTCTATCTTAGTTGTATTAAACATATATCGCTTATTATTAGGGGGGGTAGGTGTTTTCCCATCTCTTATCGGTTCTGTTCTTCTATTTATTGTTCTACTATTAACATATAAATTTTTTAATCGAACTTCTAATCGTATAAAAATAACACTTGCTATTATCTACAGTCTCACATACGGATTTATTTGGATACCCTTCTTCCTTTCAAAGGTTACAAATAAGACTGATTATATACCGCATATTATTGTGTATGAGTTATGTTCAATGCTTGGTACGATTCTAATTCTATATTTACTACACATATTACAAACTCAAGTTCGTCTCCAAAACGAACTTATAAATGCTGAAAAGTTTCATTTAATTGGTGAAATGGCAGCGTCTATCTCTCATGAAATTCGCAATCCATTAACTTCAACGAAAGGGTTTTTACAACTGTTACAATCAGATACCTGTACTGAGCAGGAACGAAAATTATATATCGACATTGCCATTAACGGCATCGAACAAGCAAATCATGTTCTTACAGATTATTTAACCTTTGCTAAACCAAGCATTGAAAAAGAACAAACATTACAGTTAGAAGAAGAATTACTACATGCATTGTCGTTAATTACACCGCTTGCTAATTTAACAAATGTACGTACTCATTATATAAAGCAAAGCACTTCTTTTTTTATCGCTGGTGAAAAGCAAAAACTAAATCAATGTTTATTAAATATTTTAAAAAATTGCATTGAGGCTATGCCAAAAGGCGGTGACCTTTATTTCACATTAGTTCCTGATCATAAGCATATTCAGTTATATATAAAAGATACAGGAGTCGGTATGGATTCAGAACAAGTAAAACGTCTTGGCTCTCCTTTTTATTCAACGAAAGAAAAAGGTACTGGACTTGGAATGATGGTCGTATTCAGTGTTGTTCAAGCTATGAATGGAAAAATTGATATTATAAGTGAAAAAGGAATCGGTACAACCTTTTTATTAACTTTTCCACTCATACAAAAAACGTGATGAAATAATCATCACGTTTTTTCTGTTCCTTCAACTAATTCAGCAAAAGCTTTCACTTTTCCGTGCGGTTGTTGATTTTCTTTACGTGCTTTCCAGGCGCGCTCTTCTTCTCGCTTCTTTTTAGACATGTTTTTTCAGCTCCTTCTTTTCTTTCTCCATGTAGTATTCCAAAATAAGAAAGAAAACTATGCACGTATCAAAAAAGAAGTGGTTTCCCACTTCTTCCACTTTAGCGTTGCAAAATTGCATGTTTCGCCTCTTTTAACTGCGTAAGATGTCTTTGTTCATGCAAATCAAGAAATTGAACCCATTGATACAAATTCAGATCATTAAAAACAGGATGCTTTAATCCATTTTCAAATAAATCTTTTTCATCTATAACACTATGAAGCGCGTGTAATAGTTCTTGGCGTGAATGTTCTAGTAATTGAATTCCTTGCTGTTTTTTCATTAAAGTTTCTGTTGGTTGCATTTGCTGAGGAGCTTCTCGTTTATGTGTGCGATCAAGCGTAAGTTGGAGGTCTTTAAATGGAGTCATGTTTCTTTCCTTTTTTTGTAAAGCATATACAAGGGCAGACGTGACAGATTGTTCAACTAAATGCAAGTGGTGTAAAATTTGAATAATGCTCCATTTATCACGGCGTGGCTTTACATTCACTTCTGTGTCATTTAACATTTCAATTTCTGATAATAGCGTGCTTCGAGTAGACTGTAATGAGTTTACTAAACTTTCTAAACTTACATCCATATTAGATTGAAGCATACTTGTTCCCCCCTTTTGTTTGTGAAAAGAGGTGCTCCTTATTAGAAACACCTCTTTAGTATTCTGAATTTTCTTTTATTATCTCATCATTTTCCCATTATGTCGATGTTAAACATGTGAAAAAAAGCGCATGTTTTTTACAATTTTGTGTCGTCAATCGCATGTAACCATGCTTCAATTTCTGTAATAACACTTTTCACACAGCCTTCAGCAAATGGTGATGTTAAATTTGCAACTTCTACTAATTCTAAGAACGATTTACTTCCACCTTGTTGGCACAGATTCACATAATCTTCCCAAGCCTCTTGTCTATTATCTCTTGCACGTTTCCAAAATTGTAGCGCACAAATTTGAGCAAGCGTGTAATCAATATAATAGAACGGCGAACTATAAATATGTCCTTGACGTTGCCAAAAACCACCGCGCTCTAAATAATCATTATCCTCATAATCACGATGCGGTAAATATTTCTTCTCTATGTTACGCCATGCTGTCTTACGCTCTTCCGGTGATGCTTCAGGATTTTCATATACATAATGTTGATATTCGTCAACAGATACACCATAAGGTAAAAACAGGAGTGCTGAACTTAAGTGAGAGAAGTAATATTTATCTGCATCTTCTTCAAAGAATAGCTTCATCCATGGCCATGTAAAGAATTCCATACTCATAGAGTGGATTTCACATGCCTCATATGTTGGCCAATTATATTCTGGAATTTCAAATTTACGACTTTCATATACTTGGAAAGCATGACCTGCTTCATGTGTTAATACATCAATGTCACCAGATGTTCCATTGAAGTTTGAGAAAATAAATGGCGCTTTATAATTCTCAATATATGTACAATATCCGCCGCCAGCTTTTCCTTTTTTCGCAACTAAATCTAATAAATCATTATCTAGCATGAAATTGAAAAATTCATCTGTTTCAGCCGATAACTCTTTATACATCGTCTTTCCATGATCAACAATCCAATCCGCATCTCCTTTTGGAGTTGGATTACCTGTAGCAAACTCAAAATTTTCGTCGTAATAAGCTAACTTCTCTACACCGATACGTGCTTGTTGTCGCTTTCTTAATTCCGTTGTAACAGGAACGATATAATCCAGCACTTGCTGACGGTAATTAGCCACCATCTCCGCATTATAATCTGTACGGTACATTCTTGCATATCCAAGTTCAACAAAGTTTTTGAAACCTAAAGATTTTGCGATTTTCGTTCTCACTTTAACAAGCTCATCATAAATACGATCTAGTTCTTCCTCATTTCCAGCTAAAAATCCGTAGTATGCTTCACTTGCTGCTTTACGTTCGCTTCTTTCTTTTCCTTGCATAAACGGAATCAGTTGCGATAACGTTCTTTCTTCTCCAGCAAAGTCAATTTTTGCAGATGCTAATAACTGTGTATATTGCGATGATAATTTATTTTCTAATTGTAAATCTTTTACGACTTCATCTGAATATGTTTTTAAATCACATTCTGCTAGAGCAAATAATTGTTTTCCATAATACGCCTCTAATTCTTCACGAAATGGAGAATTAATGAGTGCCTTATAATATTTTGTACCATATCCTTGTACAACTGGAGAGAATTCATCAAAGAAATCCTGCTCCTCCTTATAAAAAGTATCCGTCGTATCAACAGAATGGCGAATGTAACAAAGGTTTCCCATTGTACCAAAATCGTTGCGAATCTCATTAATTGAATGAATGACTTGTTTTTGTTCTTCTACAGTTTTTGCGTTATCAAACTTCTCTAAAGCAACAGTAAATTTCTCTTTTAACTCTTCAATATTTGGGCGTTTATATTCATAGTCTTTAAATGACATGAACGAGCCTCCTCTCCATTACATACCTTTATTATAATTCAATACGTATTCTCGAATCCCCTCTTAATTTTCAACAAATTTCGGCAGTGACTGCCCTGAGTTCATTACAAATAAAAAAGCCTTGGATTTATTTATCCAAAGCTCCTTTGGAACATATTATTTTTCATACTTCCCAATTTTTTTTAATAAATCAAGTAATTCATCTTTTTCATCTTTCGTTAACATTTCAAAAGACTGATGTATAACTTTCTCATGCCCCGGAAAAATAGAAGCAATAAAGTTCTCGCCAGACTCAGTTAATTGCGCGTAAATAACACGTCTGTCATTCGGACATGGGATTCTCTTTACTAATCCCTTTTTCTCCAACTTATCTACAACATATGTAATGCTGCCACTAGCTATTAAAATGCGCTCACCAATTTGCTGGAGTGGTTGACCGCCTTTATGATATAGCAGTTCTAATACAGCAAATTCAGTTGGATTTAACCCGTTACTTTGTATAGATTTATTTGTAGTATCCATAACAGAACGATGTACACGAGATAATGCAATAAATACTTTTAAAGATTGAGAAATATCTTCTCGTTCATTATTTGATGTCATACAACTTTCAACCCTTCACTTAAATTCTCAGCAATAAAAAGAAAATACCACTTCATACTTCATGTGAATTCCGAATGAGCATTCACTCATCCATTTCTTCTCCCCTAATATATTAAAAATCATTCTTGAATAAAAACATGACAATTTTAACATAGTTTATATATAATGATAATAAAAAAAGAAGGAGTACCACATTTGAAAGTCAAATTCCAAAGCATAATTATATATATATTGCTTGTTATCCTACCGACAATAGGGATTGGTGCTACATTTTATTCGTATCATACATATAAAATGAAACAGGAAAACAAATTATCTGCTCATACAGTTCTCTTTTTATATAGAGATTATTTGGATCATCATCTTGGTGAAACAATTTCTGCTTTAGACATGCTTGCAAAAGTTGTAGGCACCGAGACTGGTAATATAAATGGCATTAAACAAATTGTACATGATACAGATGGAAACGATGCACGCTTTTCTGGTCTATATTACGCTACACCAGAAGGAGTCATTACAATCGCATCTGAAGATGAATCAAAGCCTATAGATGTTTCAGACCGTAAATATATTCAAGACGCGCTCCAAACTAAAAAAACCACTGTATCATCAGTCATTACTGATCGCGTTCTTGGACATAAAGCTATTATGATTGCTGCCCCCATATTTAATAAACAGAAGGAGCTCTCAGGATTATTATTAGCTAGTTTACGCTTTGATTACATTTCCTCTTCTTTAAATGCCATTAAACCACAATACCATTTTGAGGTAACTGATAAACATGATGTAGTTTTTCTAACCGATGATAATAACGACACAAGTGATACGCATTCTAATATGCTTACTACCCCACTCCAAAGATTGAATTGGAAGGTCTCTGTTTCTCCATTACCCATTCATCAAAAAACCTTATACCAGTGGGTTGCAATAGAGTGTATAGCTACTTTATTTTTAATGTCTATTTTATTTTTGCTTGCTCAATATATGTTGTTAAAACGTCAAACAAAACTTGAAAGACAACAAAATGAGCTACAGAAAATTGAATTAGTTGGAACTTTTGCAGCGAGTACAGCACACGAAATCCGTAATCCTCTTACTGGAATTAAAGGACTCGTCGCTCTATTAAAAGAGAAATATAAAGATGAACAAGATCAGTTCTACTTTTCCGTAATTGAACAAGAAATAGAGCGAATCAATGAAATTGTAAGTGAATTTCTTATTCTAGGAAAGCCAACCGCCATCATCGAACAAACATATGATGTAAGAACAATTCTAAATGAGGTAGCATTAATTATTCAATCTGAGGCGAATTTACATAACATTGTATTCCATTTACATTTGCCAGACCATCCTGTTCATATCCGTTGTTCGAAAGACCATATGAAACAAGTGGTTTTAAACATTACCAAAAATGCAATTGAGGCCATGACTTCTAATGATACACTAACCATTGTAGTAAAAAACAATGAAACACACGCACAACTGCATATTACAGATACTGGAAAAGGAATTCCGCAACATATTCAAAAACACCTCTTTCATCCGTTCTTTACTAATAAAGATACTGGAACAGGTCTTGGACTTGTCATATGTAAACGAATTGTAGAGATGTATAATGGGCATATTTTTATCGACAGTACAGAAAACGAAGGAACGACAGTTCATATCGAAATTCCGTTACACATAGTATAATTATCCTTATCCTATAAGGGTAATTATACTTATTTCATAAAACCAGCCACAAGCATTCGCCAAAAATTATTTGATTTTCCTTCATACCCGATTTGGAAAATAGGTATTTTTATAATTGAAAACCATTTCGGTGTTTGTTTTTCTTTATAACATTGATATTGTAAAATAAGCTTGTCCAATTCTTGACTAACTTGAATTGTCTCCCTACTATTTAGCCCACTTGTTAATCCTAGTTGAATCATTTCTTCACGTTTCATATGAATATCACGTGAAAGCTTTTCTAATGTGTACTTCCTTTTTACAGTAAACATCCATATCCCCCTTATTATACTTCCATGCTCTTAACTTCACTTCTCCATTGACTTTTTTTAACTACTTAATCATATGCAAATTTGAAGAATCAGAAAATTTAACATTTTCTCCCTGTAATTTACAAATCTTTACCCTCACTTTGAGAATTATTACAAATTATTCTATCTTTGTAAATACATTCGCAATAATAGACATTTTTTTCATCTTCTTTTTTTATAAATCCTACGTAAACCGGGGATTCTTAATTTTCCACCTACTTTTCTTCGACATTTTTTGTTTAATTTATATAAAAAAGCAAAACATAATGATGATTGATAAAGTGAAACTTTAATCAGTGTTTTTTTGTTCAGCCCCCACTGATAATTAGCATTCACCAATCGGGTAGGCAGTGAATCTCCCACCTATCCAGCCCAATGTTGAGGTGGGAGTCTTACTACCCACAAATAGCAGGATAACAATAGAAAGGAAATATTTATATGCGAAAATATACGATTGCATTATTCATCATTGTTTTGTTTTTACCGTCTTTCTTATTTCCTATTCAAGCAAATGCTCATACGAATAAAGTTGCTATTGTCATTGATGATTTCGGTAATAATATGAAGGGGACTAATCAAATGTTATCACTTCCCATTCCACTCACTGTTGCTGTTATGCCTTTTCTTCCTTCCACAAAAGAAGACGCAATAGCTGCCCATAAGAAAGGACATGAAGTTATTATACATATGCCAATGGAACCTATAAAAGGTAAAAAAGAATGGCTTGGGCCGAAAGCAATTACAACTGATTTAAGCGATGAAGAAATAAACAACCGACTTGAACAAGCGATTCAAGAAGTACCGCATGCAATTGGAATGAACAATCATATGGGGTCAAAAGTAACAGCGGATGAAAGAATTGTTCGCCTTATACTTGCTGCTTGTAAAAAACACGGTTTATTTTACTTAGATAGTAAAACGAATCCTAATAGTGTCGTCCCAAAAATCGGAAAAGAATTAGGAGTTCCTATTATTGAAAACCAACTATTTTTTGATGATGTATATACAGCAGGGCATATTTCAAAACAAGCCCAATTACTCATCAAAAAAATTCAAGAAAAACCTATTATGGTAGCTATCGGGCATGTGGGCCCCCCAGGTGAAATTACATCACGCGTTATTGAAACTTCTATCCCTAAAATTCGTGAGCATGCAGACTTTATTTTCTTATCTGATCTAGCATTATCCCCGCCTCCTGTTTCAAAATAAAGTTCATTACTCACATATAATCAGCCCTCACCAATTGGGCTTTTACGGGCAGTCCGCCCCCACTTAACTTCTTTGCTTGCGCTGAATTTTGAGGCGAAGATCTTACTGCCCACAAATAGCGGGACAAAAAAGTACCTATCTATATATAACAGATAGGTACTTTTCTTTTTAACTTAAATATAATCTACATGACTCACTCTGAATCCTTTTTTCTCTATTTTTCCGATTAATTGCTTTAATTTTGTTTCATCTAACTCATCTGATATATTTACAATAACGCGGCGGATATATTGATCACCGTTATCTAGCGTAAATAGGCCACCGATATTATATGCTTTTAACAATGTCCCAAGCTCTTTAATCGTTCCCTTACAATCTTGTGTTGCAATTGTTAATATATAACCACCTGTTCGCATACCAAATGAATCTTCAATAACATCAAATATATTCGAATGCGTTAACATACCGACAAATTCATTATAATCATTTAGCACGGCTAAAAACGGAAGCCGACGAATTACATAAAAAGCTCTGAAGAAGGAATCCTTTTCAAAAATAAATGCATTAGAATCATCGAGCATATCTCCTGCACTTACATGCTCTAATCCGCTATTGCATTTTTTTTCTAATAAATCTACTTTATAAATAATCCCTGTGAATTTCTTCTCATCTTCTGCTAATACCGGGATGGCTCGAAATCCCGTTTCGTTCATCATTTGCAGTGCCTCTTCACCAGAATCATTTATTTTGCAAAATGTTACTTGCTGCTTTGGCAGAAAATGATATTTAACTCGCAAAATATGTTCCTCCTTACATGTCAACATGTAATCTATATATAATAAGGAGACCTATATTTTATGAGTGAAATTATTTTTAAAACGCTTTCATTTATTTATTAACTTGTAGCTATATCACATCCATTTTTATATAACAGAGCTCCTTGCCCCCTTAATCATTAATAACTTTACATGATAGTTCATTAAATATTCTATACCCTCTAGCCATTTTTTCGCCTCTTCTGGCGTTTTTCCCCACACAATCATGCCGTAATTATGAACAAGAACTACTCCTCCACCTTCAATGAAATTCGGAACATTCCTTTCTAATAAATCAGCGAATTTTTTTTCATCTTCTACAATTGGAATTGTCATTTCTGTTATACCTTCTTTTCCGAAAACACGCTCCACACTGCGTTTATCGAACGTTACTTCTCCTTCTTCCCCATATAACTCTGATATTAAATGACTATCTACAGTCTGCACTTGTAAAATACATCCTGCACTACTTTTTTTATAAATATCCGCATGCATAAATGACTCTGCAGCTGGTTTTTCTTCATTTTCAAATACTGACTCGCACATGCAATTTACGACAATAAAATCTTCTTCCGAAAATAGCCCTTTATCTCTTCCCTCAACATTTACTAAGAATGTTAACGGCTCTTTTGACGTACATAGCGATAAGCTAATTTTGGTACCATAAAACCAATCACGAAGTGCCAATTCAGATTTCACATCTTTTAATTCATTCCATTTCTTCAGAAAAAATAACATTTCGTCACCCCCGGCATAATATTCATATAAGGTTCGAATCCTTTCTATGTAAAAGGAATATTTTTTGATTATTCTAAAAATTAATTGAATTATCACATGAGAACGCTTTTTTGTCAATATAGTTTCGTGGTTCTTCTTTAAAATAGGCTATTCATATGTCTATACTCCTATCTATTTCCTATTTCATTTTGTACATAAAAAATACGCTACTCTTTAATTAAATAATAGCGTATTTTCCTCATTTTTTATTCCGCATTAACGGGCAGCCCGATTAGTGAGGGCTAATAATCAGTGGGGAATGAACAACCCCCCCACTGATTAAAGTTTCACTTTATTTCTTTATTGCATTATATAAAAACCGTGCATATTGTTCACGTGTTACGAAATTATCTCCTAAAAAATTCCCTTCCCCGTCGCCTTTTGATATTTTATTATCCACTAAAGCTTTCACATATCCTTTCGCCCAATGGCCATTTGGTATATCTTTAAAATTCTCTGCACTATTTTCATTTTCTTTTAACTGAAATACTCTTTGTAATACTACTGACATTTCATATCGAGTTAATACTCCATCTGGACGGAACATACCATTTCCATAGCCTGTCATAATTCCAGCTTGAACCACTGCATCAATAGCCGTTTCATACATATTTCCTTTCGTATCTGTAAATGCCGTTTTTGGTACTAGATTATTTTCTAATTTTAAATACCTTTGTATTAGAAGAGCTACTTGTCCACGAGTAATGTTATCACCAAATCCAAATTCACCATTTCCATAGCCTATAAATAATTTTTCTTTCGCTAAGTAATTAATTGCTTCTTCTGACCAATGTCCTTTTGGTACATCTTTAAATTCTACCACTTCTGTTTTCTCATCTTCTTTAGACGTATTACCGTCTTTACTTTCTACTACATTTTGAATAACAGACCCTGTAAAGAAAATTCCTGTATCCGCGAATGGATCTTTCACACCAAATTCATATATTTTCTCACCTGGTGTACTCCATTTTACTACGCCATTACTATACGTACCATTATCGCTCTTCAGACGGATTTTCGTAGAAACTTCACCATCTTTTTCATATATAGGTACTTTTATTTCTTTATTTACTTCTGTTTCCTCTAAAAATACTTTTTGATTTTGGACATTAATATAAGTCGTCTTACTTAGTTCTATAACTGGTCGGACATCACGAATTTCATTTGCAACAAAACTTAGAAATACTAATTTTTTCAAATTACTAACTGGTGATAAGTCTGAAATATAATTCGCTTCTAAATCAAGCTTTTGTAAGTTTACTAAACTTGATAATGGCGTAATATCCTTTAACTCATTGTTAGGTAAGTGTAATTGTTTTAACTGTGTCATCTTACTTAGAGGAGTAACATCTTTTATTTCATTTTTCCCGATCCACAATTCTTCTAATTGCTTCATTTGCTCAATGCCGGATAAATCTTTAACTTTATTACGTGTTAATACTAAGTCTGTTAAAGGTAATGAATATAACGCTTTAATATCTTCAATTTGATTACCTGCTAAAGTTAAGTATGTTACATTTTTCAAAGCGCTTAATGGAGCAACGTTCGTAATTTTATTATTTGCTAAATTCAAGTAATCTAGTTGTTCCATTTTCGCTAATGCTGTTACATCTTCTATTTGGTTGCCTGATAGAAATAAACTTTTTACATTTTTCATTTCAGTTAGTGGTGCAACGTTTGTAATTTTATTATTACTTAAATCAAGAGATTCTAAATTATCCATCTTAACAAGTGGCGTTACATCTGAAAATTCATTACCACGCAAAGCTAAATGACTTAATTGCTTTAAGTTCGCAAAGAACGACGGATCTTTTATCTTCGCATTCGCAACTGTTAAAGATTTTAAATTTGGCATATATTTTAATGCACTATAATCAAGTATCTCATTCGTATTTAAAAACAAATCCTTTACTTGTAATAACTCTTCTTTCGTAATTGGTGTATTTAAATCTTTTCTATTAAATACTTTTTTATTCACAAGTTCTCTTAATTTGTTATCTGTTATCATATTTTGATTATCAACTGGATTATCCGTTTCCGTATTGCCTGAATTAGAGTTATCATCTGGTTTCTCTGTTTCTTTGTTACCTACAGTTGGATCTTTAATTTCAAATTGAACTTGATATTTGTGATCATATCCAATAGCTGGAATAAGTATATGCATTTGCATATTGTGCTTCTTCTCAAACTCACCAATTTCAAATTGAACTACTTTCGTTCCATTCTTCCTCTTATCTTCTGACAAAACCTTCACATCATGAAATACACCAGGCTGGTTTCTATCTTCTATTCTAAGATATTGAAAATAATCACTATCTTGCATTGTTACAGTGACAATTTTTTTGCCAGCTGCAATCGTTACTTTAGGATCTTTTATATATTGAGAAACCATAGATGGCTCATCTTTTTGGTCCTTATATATTTTAATCTCAGTATCATACGTGCGATCACTCGCTGCTGCTACCGATTGATTTGCTTCAACTTTTAATGCCGCTAATGCTGGAGTAGAGTACGTAGCAAATGGAATTGCTAATGTTGTCGCTACTACTAGCGCCTTCATGTAATTTTTTTTCAAAATAATATCCCCTATCATATATAATCTTTACAATTGATAAGTATTATCAATCATCCGCAAATAAATGATAATGAATATCATTATCATTGTCAATGAGAATATTACATTAAATTTATATTTTTAAAGATAAAAAAATAAAAAAGCCCTTTATTCAAAGGGCTTTTTTACCTATCGTATGAAGAATTTCACTTTTTTCCTTCTCATTGATGACACCGATTTTTTGCAAAATATTCGCGTACAATACAAGTTTATTATATATTCGTTCTGACATGTTCTCCCTTCTTTCCTTCGACCAACTTTTTTTGTATTGGTAAATTATATGAAAGAGGTGAGAAAATGTGTCCACTTTTTGCATAACTGCAAATCTTTTATTTTACGATTTACAGATAATAAAACTCCCTCCTAAAAATTAGGCGGGAGTTTATGTGCTTTCACTGTATTTAACAAACTGTCCACTGAATATTATGCTTCTTAAGTTCTTCTTCAAAGCTATATGGCATTTTTTTATCACAAATTACGTGTTGAATACGCGAAATTGCTGCTATACGATAATTCCCTTTCACTCCTACCTTCGTATGATCACATAAAATATATGTTTTCTCAGCTAATTTCATCATCGCCTCTGACAATTTCGCTTTCTCTAATTCAAAGCTGGAAACTCCAAAACTAGGTAATAACCCATCAATCGAAACGAACGCTTTATGAAAATGAAATTGCTGTATGACTTGCTGAGAAATAGACCCTGATACACGCGAATGCTTTGGAGATACTTTTCCACCTATAAATAAAACTTCACCGTGAAACATCTTTTTATTAATAGAAGAAATTAATTGTGTTGCGACTGGAAATGAACTTGTTACAATCGTTAAGTTTTTACGATGAACAAGGTATGGAACCATTTGAAGCGGTGTACTTCCATCATCAATTGCAATGACATCACCGTCTTCTACAAATGTCGCTGCTTTATAACCAATTCTTTTCTTCTCTTCTATATGTAGCATTTCTCTTTCTAACATTGGTGCCTCTACTCCAGCGCCTGGAAGTTGAACAGCTCCACCATACACTTTTTTCAGCTTCTTTTCACGATCTAATTCTTCTAAATATCGACGAATCGTTTCTGTTGATACAGCAAATTCTCTCGCTAATTCTGAAACCTTTACTTTCCCTTTAAATTCTACCTTTTCAAGAATGGTTCGCTTTCTTTCTTCTCCTACTACAGACATAGCTTCACCTCATTTATATCTCCCTTATAAACTTCCTTACTTATACAAAGCTATAATTTTCTTTATAAGTAGAAACTTCTTCATGAATATGAATACCGCGCTTTGCTAGCTCATCAAAAATCAATTGTGGATTTTCAAAGGCTTCTTCAGGCGTAACAACACCCACCCTATTTACATTTCCATTTGCAATTAACTCTGCAGCAATCCCAAATGGAATACCGACGTTTCTCGTATACGCTCTTAATTTTTCCCATCCTACAACAGAACCATCAGATAACGGATGTGTATGATATAACACATGTCTTTGCTTCTCATTATTTTTCATACCTATTACTTCTACATGAAGTGCATAACCATAAAGCTCTGTTTCTTGCCCTTCTTTCGATTGCAATAAATACTGTGAAATACAATCCATAATGCCTATTTCTTTCCCGTTTATTTCAATCTGATCATTACGCAATATGCCGTAATCATATAAAGCACGTACAAGTTGCATATTTTGCTGTGGCCAAGTTCCTCTCGTCTCTATCAGTTTGACACCTTTATTTTCTAATGCCTTTGCTAGCGTAATCGTTTCAGAATGCGGAATGATATACTGCGTTGCCTTACCATAAGGCTCTGGCAATTCTATTTCTCTCGGACGCGCAAACGGAGGTACTTGCTTAAATTCACCATCTTCATACACTGTACGCGATGGTAAATATGGATCATATTCATATGTCGTTGTCTCTGTAATTGATGCAGAAAAAGCAATCGGACGATACGAACCGTGACTTACACGGACAGACTCTACAGTATCCAATTGATTTGCTGCATGCATTGCCATCATTTGCGTTACACCTGGCGTCATGCCAAATCCAGGTAAACATATCTTTTCATTTTCAACAAATATAGCATGCGATTCATTTTCTTCACCAAATCCATTTAAGTTCACACCGTGACAGCCTGCTTCTGCAATACAGCGGGTCGACAATCTGTTTAACTTTATCGTCGTACCGTCCATTACAATGTCATAACCAATCATTTTTGCAACCGTATCCTCGTGATTCTTTACATCTACTTTTACAAAATCAACACGAGGGTCGTTGAGCCATTCTACTACTTTACGGCCCTCTACCTCGTTAAAATCAGCTACTGTAATTGTCTCAAAAGATGAAAATTGAGCTAAATCCAAAATAGCTTCGTGACAAATTTTACCTGCTCCACCTAAGCAAAATACTTTCACCCAATAACAGCTCCTTTAGCAATACTATCAACTAAGCGATTAATATCTTCTTCATGTACATCACCGATATTTCCAATGCGGAACGTATCTACTTTCGAAATTTTTCCAGGGTAAATAACAAATCCAAAACGCTTTAATTCGTTATATAACTGTTGAAACTCGAATCCCTCTTTTGGATAAATGAAAGATGTAATAATAGGAGATTGATATTCCTCATCTACTAGTGGCTTAAATCCGATTTCTCCCATTCTATTTACTAGTAGTTTTTGATTGTTGTAATATCGATTGTAACGCGCTCTTACTCCTCCCTCTTTTTCTAGTTCAAGTAGTGCTTGATAAAAAGCATGTACAACATGTGTAGGTGAAGTAAAACGCCATTTCCCATTTTGTTTTTCCATCGTTTCCCATTGATCATATAAATCAAGAGATAAAGAGCGTCCTTGCCCTTTACACTTCAATAATTCATCACGTTTTGCGATTACAAATCCGAATCCAGGAACCCCTTGAATACACTTATTCGCACTACTAATTAAAAAATCAATTTGTAAATCAGCACTGTCTATTTCAATCCCGCCGAAACTACTCATCGCATCAACAATTGTAACCTTTCCATACTGTTTTCCTAATTTACATACATCTACAATTGGATTTATAATGCCTGTCGTCGTTTCGCAATGAACAACTGCAATATGCGTAATCTCTTTATCTTCTTGCAATAACTTCTCTACTTCTACAATATTAGTAGGTTCCCACTCTTCTGTTTGACTGACCACTACATCAATCTGTAACATCTCTGCCATTTGCACAATGCGCTTACCGTACGCACCATTTGTACAAACGAGAAGCTTCCCATTTGCCGGAATAACAGAACCAATTACTGCTTCAACTGAAAACGTACCGCTTCCTTGCATTAACACTGTTGTATATTTCTCTTCTTCCTTCGTCGCTAACGATACAAGTTTAGCTCTTACTTCTTGCACCATCGTATTATATTCATCATCCCACGTACACCAATCGTATAGCATAACTTCTTTTACTGATTTTGTTGTCGTTAATGGTCCTGGTGTTAATAATAAGTAGTGATTTTCAGTCATGATCCTATTCCCCTTTTATGAAATAATAAGTTCTTGTTTCTCGATATGTTCCATTACGCTTTCGAGTTCCTGCATCGTTTCTATCGTAAAGTGCGCCCCATTTTCAACGAAACGATTGCGAACTACTTCTATTTTTTCACGAAGTTCTACCGAATCCATATTCTCCACTTCCTCTTCCGTTAAACCGAGCTCGCTACTGCCAAGAATTACACCCACTGTCCACATTCCAGCATTTCTACCTTCTTTCATATCTGATACTGTGTCCCCAACTTTTATCATATGGTTCATCGGATACACACCAAGTTCCATTGCATTTTTATAGCACATCCATGGATATGGACGGCCTGCTGGAACATCATCTGGCGTAACAAGAAAATCAGGTTTATATCCTTGTAACGCTGCTTCCTTTGCTACAATATCCATCATTTCTCTCGTATAACCAGTCGTTGAACCAATTTTAATTCCTCTTTCACGTAAAGAAGCAATCACTTCTTTTACTCCATTAATCGGCGAAGCATAGCGCGGTAAAATAGCGAAGAGAATCTCTTCAAATTCTTCATACATCTCCTGAATGTCTGCTTCTGTTGGTAATTGTCGGAAAATACGATTCCACTCACTCGCAATACGAGGCATCTCAGTAAGTGCCCTTACATGATCTATTTTTAATAACCCCATTGGCTTACGAGCTTCTTCTGCTGTAATTGCTACACCCCGTTTATGAAAAATCTCCATGAATACTTCTAGTGGTGCAAAACATCCGTAATCAACTGTTGTCCCTGCCCAATCAAAAATAACTGCTTCAATTTTCATTCTGTCCATCACCTTTCTTACTTATCTTTTTTGCCATTGTGAAGTTCGGTTACGAAGTGCTTTCGTTCCCCATTCATATACAACTCTTACTACAATATTTGTAACAACAATAAGCACACTCATTGCAGCTGCTGGCGCCACATTTCCTGCATCATCCATATTTACGATTGATACGGCAGCTAGTTTAAAATCAGCTGCATATAGGAATACAACTGCCGATACAGTTACCATTGAATTTACGAAGTAGTACATTACCATTTCTAAAATTGCTGGTAAACACATTGGTACCGTTACTCTAAAGAATGTTTTATAAAACGGAATACCCATCGACTGCGAAACAAGCTCAAACTCTCGATCTAATTTCTTTAAAGCAGTCGTTGCCGTGACAAATGTTACAGAATAAAAATGAATGATATTTACTAGTACTAACACAGCGATTGTTCCGTATAAAGAATGAAACGGGTTCGTTACTGATAGTCCCAAAATTTGAATCGTTGGTTGACTAAAGAAAAAGACATATCCTAATCCGAGTACTAAACCTGGTATGGCTAAAGGAACGATAGAGAAAAAGTAACCTGTTTTTCGGAAGAATTGTAGCTGGTCTATTTTCTCAATTGCATATGCAAATACAAATGTTAAAATCGCCCCAATAACTGCTGTAACTGCTGAAACAATTACGCTATTTTTAAATGCTTCAAGTCCATCTCCTGTTAAACTCGAAAAATTAAAATGCTCAAATGTAAAACTCATATTATATGGCCATACTTTCACACTTGCAGCAATACCAACTGCCACAAATAACAAAATGATCATAAATGTAATCACACTACAGTATATGAATGAGATGACATCTCTTTTCTTATTAGCTATTATTCTGTATGGTACTGCTTTTGAAGATAAGAAATTCGCCTGCTTTCTTTGCGTAATACGATCAACTGCAAATGCGAATATAGCTGGGATTAATAAAATCATTCCAACTGTTGCACCCATCGACATATTTTGCTGTCCAATTACTTGTTTGTATACGTCAGTAGCAAGCACATTATATTGTCCACCAACAATTTTTGGTGCCCCAAAATCAGTGAAACTAAGTGTAAACACAACAAACATTGCACTAATTAATCCGTACTTTACACTAGGTAAAGTAACCGTGAAAAATTGTTTTGTTTTACTCGCCCCTAGCATATTAGAAGCTTCATATAAACGATAATCGGATCCTTGAAAGGCAATTAGTAATATGAGAAAGGCTTGCGGAAATGTATACATAACTTCAGCTATTACAATTCCTACTGGTCCATATAAAGGGATTTGTATACCTTCAAATAACCCAAACATTCCTTTCGTTACTAGCCCTTGATTACCAAATAAATATGTAAGTGCTATACCGTGCATCATCGTTGGTGCAAACAATGGTAATAACGCTACATACTGAAATACACGCTTTCCAAAAACATTCGTACGGGCAATCGCATATGCGTAAACGAATGCAATTGAAACTGAAATAATTGTTGTTGCGCCCGAAATCCATACCGTATTTTGTAAAGACTGAACTAAAGTCGGTGTTGTGAAATATTTACTGAAATTCGCTAAACCAATGAAAACTCCATCTTTATTATAAAAAGCTTGTGTAAATAGTTGTAATAGTGGTAATACAAGTATGATAAGGAAGGAAAGAATCATACCGATAATTACAAGCCTTTGGATCCATTCCTCTTTCCCTATACTTCTCTTAATCTTTTTTTTCGCACTTTCTACCTTGTAGTTTTCTAACATCTCCATCTATACAATGACCTTCTTTCCATATGACAACATATGATTTTCTGAGAAAGAGATTTGAATCGGCTTTCCTTTTCTAATATCAGCTACTTCTACTTCTGATGCTAATATATCCACTACAATTTTCTCATTATAAAGGTATGTGTTTTCTTCTACGACTCGCACTTCCGTCCGATATACAGATCCACGAAACTCCATACTTTCCACAACTGTTTTAATACCGTCCTTTTGTACAATTGTTACATGTTCAGGACGAATTGCATGCTCTTCGTTATTTTTCGAAAAGAAATTAATAGAACCAATAAAATCTGCCACAAACGGATTGGCTGGTCTTTGATAAATCTCCTCTGGTGTTCCAATCTGCATAATTTCCGCATGATTCATTACAACAATTTTATCAGCCATCGTTAATGCCTCTTCTTGATCATGCGTGACCATAATAGTTGTTACTCCTACTTTCTCTTGCAAATCACGCATTTCTCTACGTAACTTTTCACGTACTTTCGCATCTAAAGCAGATAACGGCTCATCAAGTAACAAAATATCTGGAGACAGAGCGAGCGCACGTGCAAGTGCCACTCGCTGCTGTTGTCCACCAGACATTTGAGCAGGATATTTATCTTTTACATTCAGTAAATCTACAAGTTTTAACGCCTCTAGCGCTTTCTCTTTTACTTCTGCTTTTCCATATTTTTTTGTCTTTAAGCCGTATTCAATATTTTCAAGTGCTGTTAAATTCGGAAATAATGCATACGATTGAAACACCATTCCGAAGTTTCTCTTTCCAGGAGGTAATGCTGTAATATCTTTTCCATTCACAGCTATACTACCTGTTGTTGCCTCTTCTAGACCTGCTAAAATTCGAAGCAATGTCGTTTTCCCACAACCACTTGGGCCTAATAAACATACAAACTCATTTTTGTTCACAGTAAAAGAAATATCTTTTAACGCTGTAAATGCATCAAACTGTTTTTGAATGTGTTGAATTGATAAATATTCGCTCATTTTTTCTCTCTCCCACTCACTTACTTTTTCGGTTCTGCTTTTTGGCCAAACTCTTTTTCCCATTTTTCTAAAATTTTGTCACGATTTTCTGCTGCCCACTTAAAGTCATTCTTTTTGTATAACTTTTCTGTTACATCTTTAGGGAATCCATCTGGAAGTTTATAATCATTTTTAATTGTCGCAAATCCATTTTTCTCGAAGTATAACTTCATTACATCATCAGTAATCGCCCAATCTAAAAATGCTTGCGCTAATTTTTCATTTTTTGCATTATCTTTTTTAATAAGTGCGTTCGCTTCTACTTCCCAACCTAATCCTTCTTTCGGCAATACAACTTCAACTGGTGCACCTTTTTGTTTCTCTTTCAAAGCACTATAAACCATTGATACGCCAACTGGATATTCACCCGCTCCTGCTAATTTCGCTGGTTTTGATCCTGAATGCGTATAACTTGCCATATTATCATGAAGTTTCTTCATGTAATCCCAGCCTTTATCTTCACCCATGATTTGTAGCCATGCAGAAACTGTTAAAAATCCTGTTCCAGATGATGCTGGATGTGGCATAACAAGTGTTCCTTTATACTCTGGTTTCGTTAAATCTTCATATGATTCTGGCATCGGTAAATTTTTCTTCTTTAACTCTTCTTTATTTACAGCAATCCCCGTCATAAATGCAGTATTTCCTACCCATTTTTCAGGTTGCTTATCATCTTTAAATTGTGGAAGAACACGATCTGCTCCTTTTGGAGAGTATCCTTTTAACATATCTTTTTTATCTAAAGCTAATAGACTTGATGCCGCAGTTCCCCATACAACATCTGCTTGTGTATTTTTCCCTTCAGCTAGCAATTTCGCAGTAATAACTCCTGTTGAATCACGTACAATGTTCAATTTCACATCAGGATATTTCTTTTTAAAGGAATCAAGATAAATTGGTACAAGTTCTTCTTCAATTGCTGTGTAAACAGTTAATGATCCAGATAATTTGTCATCTTTCACTTTCGCTCCAGCACTTTCTTCCTTCTTTGCACCACACCCCATTAATAACGAAAATACCATTCCAGTCGCTACAGCTTTAAAGATTGTTTTTTTCACTGTTTCTCTCTCCTTTTACAAATCTTATGTACAACTCAAATATAAACAACTAGTGTAAAAGCAGTATTAAACCAACATTAATCTTTTGTTTGTTGTTTGTTTTTGTGTAATACGTTGCTACTTCTATGTTTTTTCGCATTTTTCCGCTAATAGAAAACACTAAATTTACAAATAATTAAAAAAACCTTTATAATCCCACAAAAAAATGAGGCGTTTGTAAAAAACGCCTCATTTTTGTTTCCCTTTTTTTGAATTACGATTCGCATACTTTGCGCTATTTTCTCCTTCATACTCTAATGCAAATTCTGCATCTGGTAAGCTTTCTTTCGGAGTTTTATTATTATTGATTGCCGCATTTTGTTTCACTTTTCTTTTTACCAATACATTCACCTGCTCTCAAGAAATCACTTTCTACTCTAGTTTGAAACAACTTAAAATAATTATTACTGGCAAGTGTTAACAAGTACATAAGAGGCGTTAGATGGAAATACTACATATGAAGAAATCATTATAAAAAGGAGCGATAATTTTGAAGAAAAAAGAAAAGATTCAATCACCCATTTTAGACGAAACGCTCCCGCATCAAATGAATTTTCCATCTTTTAAAGGAACAGGAAAAACGATGCAACAACCTTTTGTGAATCAATATAATGTTGTAATTGGAGACAGTAAATATAATTCCGAGAACAGTCCGCTTAACAATTGGAGTGATGAAGTAGATCCTGCCATTATGGCTGGCGATGAGTGGATCCATCCGACAAATGATATTGGGTGGATTTCAGAAGAAAATCAAGAGTTACTAAAAAACGAAGTGGATAATAAAAATGAAGCTTTTATGCATCCACAATTTGGCATTAACGACTAAAAAACCATTCTACCTAACGTAGGTAGAATGGTTTCATACTATCCAATAATAATCCGCTCTTTCGGGTATTTATAGCGAGGTGGTTGTTCCCTTCCACCACTAGCTAAAATAAATGTTAAAATACCAACGCGTCCGATAAACATAAGCACAATAAGTACAAGTTTCCCAACAGTTGTTAAATCAGGCGTAACACCTGTTGATAGTCCCGTCGTTCCGAAAGCAGAACAAACTTCAACAATTAAGCTCATAAGCGGTACATTTTCCGTAATAGATAAAATGAATAGCGCAGTAGCACATAACAAAATCCCCATCGTCATAACGACAGATGCTTTCAGTACATCCTCTTCATGTAGCTGACGTTTGAAGACTCTAACTGTTCTACCGCCCCTTGCAAAGGTGTATAGTGACAATATACTAACAGCAAATGTAGTTGTACGTATTCCGCCCCCAACCGAACTTGGAGATGCCCCTATAAACATTAATATACTCATAAATAAAAGCGTCGGTTGTGATAATTCACGTATATCCATTGTTGCAAGTCCACCACTTCGCGTCGTCACAGATTGAAATAATGTATAAAATACAGTTTCATGCCATGATTTTCCTACTAAAAAATGATTTCTCTCCAGTAAAAAAATCATAATTGTACCCACAACAACGAGTACGAAAAATGTTGTTGTCGTCAATTTTGTAAATAATGAAAAACGGAATAATTGTTGTCGCCTTTTACTAAGAAATTGCTTTACTTCCATTAGCACAGGGAAACCAATCGCTCCTAAAATAATTAGTAACATATGAATCATTTGAACAATATAATCTTTTTTATACGGAATTAATGACTGTCCTGTTAAATCAAATCCGCCGTTCGTAGTCGCACTAACAGCTGCAAAGAAACCGTGAAAATAAGCTTCTTGCCAAGTCGGAAAGTAAAGTAAAAATCTTGTACCTAATAAGATTGCTCCAATAAGTTCTATCGAAATAATTACAATTAAAATAGAACGCATCAATTCTACGAGACCCGATAAATTCCCTTGATTATGATCTGCCATAATTAATCTTCTTCTTTGCAAACCAATCTTTTTCCCCGTAATGATCCAAACAAATGTACCAAGCGCCATAATTCCTAAGCCGCCTAATTGTAAAATAAGAGCTAAAACAATAATTCCTGCAGTAGTAAACGTATCTGGAATCGTAATAACAGACAGCCCCGTAACACTTACCGCACTAACCGATGTAAAAAGAGCATCTATAAATGTCCATTTCACACCGGGCTTCGTAACAAACGGGAAACTAAGCAATATCACCGATACAACTACCGCTAATAAATAAAACAAAACGATGAGTTGTACAGGACGTAATTTTTGTAAAAACTTTTTTATATCTCTCATTCCATCACTTCGCTACCTTTTTTCTATCGATTAAATAAAGAAAAATCTTTACTTTCTTTATTTGTAAATAACTGCTCAAATAATTTGGCAAAGACCATTCCATATACAGTTCCATTACCTCCATACGGCAATGCGTAAAATAAATTATGTATCTTTTCATCTTCTTTTAAAATGGGAAGACCATCATGAGTACCACCAAATACAGCTGCCCAATAGTAGTCTGCCTGTATATTTTTATACTGCGGGAACATCTCTTTTACAATATTAATAAGGATATCACGCTTATGCAATAATTTCGTATCACCGATTGTTTGAATTTGCATCGCTTCATCTAATCCGCCTACAATAATGCGGTTTTGATACGTTCGAAAATATAAGTAGGGCCGTGCCGTTTCCCAAATTAACGATCGCTCATGCCAGCCTTCAAACTGATCTATTTCATTTGTTACAATTGCATAAGAGGTGTCTACTGTTGTATTTTTTTCTTTCTTTCCAAAAAGCGCTTCATAACCTGTCGCCATAATAATATTCTTTGCTACAATTTGATTCCCTGTTTTCGTGTAACAAATTAAATCATTTTTGCGTTTTTTTATATGTATTGCCTCTGTATGTTCATATATATTAGCTCCCATTTGGTTTGCTTTATGCAAAAGACTATGTGCTAATAAATACGGATTTACCTCAGCATCACCGTGTGTATATAATGCCGCTTGTTTTATAAAAGGATAACGCTCCTTAATATCAGATGCTGTAAAATACTCAACAGGAAATCCATAATTCTGTAACGTATTGTACTCCTCTTGTAAAAATGAGACATCCTCACTTTTACTTGCATAATATAAACTATTTCGCAGAATAAAATGGGGATTAATATCAAGAGTCGGTATTACCGCTTTCATTGTTCTTAGCGCTTCATAACAAAGCTTATATGCTCGCACCCCTTTTTCTTTACCAAATGTATGGATAAGAGAGGTTAACGATTTATCATGAAGAAATTGTAGTAAACCTGTATTAGCAGCTGTGCTACCACATGCAATGGCTCTTTTTTCAATAAGTGTAACACTCATGCCAATTTTCGCTAACGAATGCGCTATATGAGCACCGGCTTCGCCGCTTCCGACTACGAGCACATCACATATCATATCATTTTCTAACAGTGGATAACAAGGTACAGAAACTCCTGTATTCCAAAACAACTTACCCATCATAAGTTTCATAATTATACTCCTAAAATATAAATTTCTCCTTTCTATGTTTTGTTATTTTTCATAAAAAAATCCAACTAACATAGGCTAGTTGGATTTTTTATCTTTAATTAGAACGCTCTTCAAGCCAATTTCCAATCGTCGGATATGTTTGTTTTACAGCTGTTCCACCGTAAACGATAGACATATGTCCTGTCGGTAAACATACATATTGTTTATCATTGCTAGAAATATGATCTAGCAATGCTTCTACTTGACATGGCAAAGCGATATGATCACGTTTCCCAGAAATATTTAAGACATTCGCCTTAATATTTGCAAGGTCTACCTTTTGTCCGCGAATAACGAGTTCACCCTTAACCAATTTATTATTTTGATAAAAATCACGAATCCACTGTCTGTATGATTCACCTGGGAACGGAATACCATCACCAACCCACTTTTGAACCAATCTCCAGCTTTCGACGAAGCGTTCATTCTCTGAACGATCTACTAAAGCAACATATGGACCAACAAAGTTCGTAATTGGCTTTAACATTTTGTTTCCGAAATCAATCATTTCTGGCGGAATATTTCCAAATGTATCAACCGCTTTATCTAAATTGAAGTATTTCTCATCTAATAAAGGACCATACAATCCTGTTTCAGAGAAATCAAAAGGACTTGTCATAAAGATTAGGTTACGAATTGGCATGTGCGGATGAAGCGCTGCATAAATAGAAGTTAGCGTTCCACCCATGCAATAACCAAGTAAAGAAATCTCGTCCGATTTCGCAGTTCGCATTACTTTTTTTACGGCTTTTGCAATATAATCAAACACGAAATCATCAAATTTCAAATGACTATCTTCTAAACCAAATGTGCCCCAATCAAGCATATACACATCAAAACCACGATCCACTAGATATTCCACTAAACTATTTCCAGGAGTTAAATCCATAATATATGGTTTATTAATAAGAGCATATATTAACAGAATTGGAACTCTTTGTGTTTTTTCTTGTTTTGGAATGTAGCGATAAAGCTTCGTCTTATTCTTCGTCCAAATAACCTCTTTCGGCGTTAATCCTACTTGCGGCTCTGGTTCACGTAATAAAATTTCACTCGCCCTTTTCACTCGGCGGTATGCTTTTCGGTACTCTTCTGGGTATAGCTCTAATTGCTTTTCCCATTCTGTTGCGAATGTAGTCATTTTTCTATCTCCTTTTTGGTCGATTTCCTTCTAAAAAAAAGAAGTGCATTCCTGCTATGGATATGCACTTTTTTCTTGCTTCATTACATATATAATCCGCCGTTAATGTTTAATTGTTGACCTGTGATATACGCACCGTCACGGCATAGGTATACTACACCTTTTGCAATTTCATCAGCTTGACCAAAACGTTTTTTCGGGATTTTTGCAACGATTTTTTGACGTACTTCTTCTGGTACTTCTGCTACCATTTCAGTATCAATAAATCCTGGGCAAATAGCGTTTACAGTGACATTTGTTTTTGCAAGTTCTAACGCTAACGATTTTGTAAATCCTAGCATACCTGCTTTTGCTGCTGAGTAGTTTGTTTGGCCAAATCCACCTGCTTGACCAATAATAGAAGAAATGCTAATAATTCTTCCTTCTTCCGCTTCTGTTATGTATGGAAGAACAGCGCTTGTCGTATTAAATACGCTACTTAAATTCACGTCAATTACGCGCTCCCAATCTTCACGATTTAACTTTTTGAATGTACGATCTCTTGTAATACCAGCATTATTAACAAGAATATCAACTTTACCAAAATGATTCACAGCTTCTTCTACAAGTCGGTTTGCATCTTCTACTTTAGAAACATCCGCTTGCACTGCATAAACATCATGTCCGTCTTTTCCTAATTCATTTACTAAATTTTCAGCTGCTTCTTTACTGCTATTATAGTTAATAACTACTTTCGCTCCCTCTTGTGCTAATGCTACTGTAATTGCTTTTCCAATTCCTTTTGCTCCACCTGTTACGATTGCTACTTTTCCATTTAATTGAACCATTTCTTTTCCCCCTTAAATGAATTTGTGAACGATTGTTATGAATCATTTTGGTACTCATACTATAGAGTCCATATATAATTATGTTTCGCTGTTTATACGTGAAAAGAGATTCTCCCTCTCTCTTTTATCTGTTATAAACAAGCGCTTTTATCATTTTTTATTTTCTGGCTTATTCGCAGGCTTTACCTCTTCTTTTACAGGTACTTGTAGTTTAGCTAGTACTGCATTTTGCTTTTCTAGCAATTCTAAAATTTGATCTACTTTTGTTTCAAGCGTACGAATATCTTGTTTCACTTTCGTCACATCACGCTTTAATGTAGGAGCTTGTCCTAAAGAATCGACTTTCTCCTCTAGAAACTCCTCAATGTTATCTACTTTATTTTCTAAGTTAATAACAAGCGTAGCCACTCTTGCGATATCCTCTTTCGTCGGCACATTTACTTGTTCTAAATAGTTTTTTGTCGTATCATTTAATGCTTTTTGATAAAACAAATTCAAATCTAGAACGCTGCCCATCCAAGCAGAATATTCTTCTGTTTTAATTGTTTCATTGAGCGCTTTTCCCCAAAATGTTTCGGTTTGTTCATAAGCATTTTTCCATGCTTGTAGTGGATCGAATTTTTGATCAATCACTTTACCTACACTCCTTTTTTCGTTTTTGAAACAATTCAACCTATTCACTATTTTCTAATATTCTGAATAAAACTTCAAGTCTATATTTTATTTTTTTCTATTTTCTAACAAATGTGTTGACTTTAAAAACAGATAGGTGTAAATTGCACTTATAAGCAAAAAATTCCATCTAACTGATTCATGAGGTGATGCACAATCATGCTACAAAATGAACCAGAACAACGCGAAAGTTTGGAGAGCAACCAAGCGAAACAACCAAACTCCATGCCAAAAAACTTCTTAGTTCCCTTCTTACTTCTATGTCTAAAAGACTGGAGTCTTCATGGTTACAAACTTATTCAAATGCTAATGGATATCGGCTTTTCTTCTGTTGACCAAGGTAATGTTTATAGAACACTACGCAAATTAGAAAAAGAAAACCTTATTTCTTCTACTTGGGATACAAGCGATGGAGGGCCGGCAAAAAGAATTTATTCTTTAACTGAATATGGAGAGCAATATTTAACAACATGTGCGACTTCTTTTGAACATTATCAAAATATGTTGCGAACGTTTTTCACGTTATACACCAATGCATTCTTTCCATTTTCTACTTCTCCAGAAAAGGATGAAAAGGATTCTTCATCTTCACCTGGTGGTACAGCAGAGTAATCTGCGTTCACAATATGCAAAAAAACATTTGGGGGTCAAATAATGGAAACTAAACCATACGAATTAGTCGATGCATTTTGGAAAAACTGGTCTCAATCACTTTCCCTTTTCTCTTCAGCTGGGAAACAATTAGAGCAGCTTACTTTAGAAACATTAAAACAACAACAAGACGCTTTGCATAAATTAACATCAGGAGTAGATGAACTAGAAAAAGAACTACAACAACTCACTGCTCAGTTCAACAACCAATATACAGATTACGTGAAACAATTAACTGGAAACTCCTTAAATGATCAAATTAACGAGTGGCAGGACAAATGGAAGGAACTTTCTGCTCATATGCATCAACTTACTGTTTCTCCTACAAAAACATCTTTGTCAATTCTTACACAAACAAGCGGTCAATTTGAAGAAACAACAAAACAATTTATTGAGCAACAACAATTACAACGTGAAGAGGCTCAAAAACAGTTAGAAGGTTTTTTGGAAGAGTTCAAGTCAAAACAGTTGGAACTCGCAAAAAAGTTCGAGGAAAACTCAAAAAATCTATTTACTTCCATCAAGTAAGAAAAATGTGGGAGCTAACTGCAGCACAAACAAAACTCTTTCTTCCTCCTACTACATCAAGATGGCTGGCATTTTTCGATATGGAAAAGAAGGAGGACAAAATGAATCCATTTCAAGAAGCACAAACCGTCCCGGAGCTTCGTTATGATGAGATTCAAGTCGGTGATCAAGCATCCCTTACAAAAACAATTACAGATGAAGATGTTATCAATTTTGCAAAATTGACTGGGGATGTGAATCCTATTCACATTTTAGACTCTTTTGCAAAAACGACAATGTTTAAAGAACGCATTGCCCATGGTATGCTCGTTTCGAGTTTTATTTCTACCATCCTTGGAACGAAACTCCCAGGCAAAAATACGATTTATTTATCCCAAAATGTTTCATTCCGTGCCCCTGTCAAAATCGGTGATACACTTCGCGTTGTGGCAGAGGTTATTAAGAAGCGTGACGATAAAAAAATCATTACGTTGCAAACAAATATATATAATCAATCGGATGATATTGTCGTGGAAGGTACAGCGACAATACTAAAAAAAGAGTAGCAAATTTGCTACTCTTTTTTCTATCCAATAACTTCTAATCACACCGATTACTTCCGCGTATGAGCACGCCGGTTCCACATAAAATAACAGTACCAATTCAGATAAGTACTTATCTGGACTGGATTACTCATAAGGATGTGTATCATCATGGCAAAAACAAACAAATTACTAGTTCCAGGTGCTGAACAAGCACTTGATCAATTTAAATATGAAATTGCACAAGAATTCGGCGTAAGCTTAGGGTCTAATACAGCATCTCGTTCTAACGGATCAGTTGGCGGTGAAGTAACAAAACGTCTTGTTTCTTTAGCTCAACAACAATTACGTGGATAATAATATAACATATGGCTTAGAGGCAGATATTCTCTGCCTCTTTCTATTTTTCACATACATAATCGGACTTTTTCACATACTAGTAAGAGCAAACAGAAAGGAACGATATATAACATGAAACGGATTAACATTCGTATGAGTCCTCCCCGCGTTCTTACTTTGTCTTTTATCATGTTATCAATTATAGGTACATGCTTATTAAAGCTTCCAATCGCTACAACAACGTCTATTTCATGGCTCGATGCTTTATTTACAACAGTTTCTGCCTGTACGGTTACAGGGCTTGGTGTTGTGGACACTGGAAAAGTATTTACTTTGTTTGGACAATGTGTCATTTTAACGCTTATACAAGTTGGCGGACTTGGTATTATGAGCTTTGCTGTCTTAATTGCGATTATGCTCGGCAGAAAAATCGGTCTTCAAAACCGTATTTTATTACAACAAGCATTAAATCAAACGAATATAGGCGGCGTCATCCGTCTTGCCAAAGCATTATTTTTATTCTCTTTTACAGTCGAATGTATCGCTACTTTAATTCTTTCTTTTGAGTGGGTACCAAAATACGGGGTTACCAAAGGGATCTATTATAGTTTTTTCCATTCAATCTCAGCCTTTAACAATGCTGGTTTTTCTGTGTGGAGCGATAATTTAATGTCCCATTCTCATAGCATTATTGTCAATTTCGTCATTTCCTCTCTCATCATTTTAGGTGGAATTGGTTTTACAGTGATCGTAGACATAAAAAGAAAGAAAAACTTTAAAAACCTTACACTACATTCAAAACTTATGCTCTCTTCTACTCTAATCATCAACATTATTGCTACCCTTTTTATTTTTATATTCGAGTTCCATAACTCTCTTTCTATGAGAGGTTTTACCCCATTTGAAGAAGGAATGGCCTCTTATTTCCAAGCAATTTCAACGCGAACTGCCGGGTTTAATACAGTTGATATTTCTACATTGTCAAAACCTTCCCTGCTATTAATGATGCTACTTATGTTTATTGGTGCTGGTAGTGCTTCAACGGGTGGGGGGATTAAGTTAACAACATTTTTAATCATATTTTTTGGCGTATTTAAATTTTTACAAGAACAAGAAGATATTGTCGTATTTAAAAAATCCATTAAAGATACTCTCATTGTCAAATCATTAACCATTACTATTATTTCTATTTCATTTATCTTTTTTGCTATTTTAATTTTGAGTATTACTGAACGAGTTCCTCTATTGATGAGTGCTTTCGAAGTATTTTCAGCATTTGGGACTGTTGGCCTCAGTATGAACTTAACACCCCACTTAACTATAATTGGAAAAGCGATTATTATTTTTATGATGTTTTTTGGGAAAATGGGTCCTTTAACATTGGCATTTTCATTTGCTCGTAAAAAGAACCGAAAAATAAAATATCCGAATGAAGATATTTTAACAGGTTGACAACCGTATAAATTATCCATATAATGAGAATACAATAACATATCTCCAAAGGGGAGTAGCGTCCAAGAATATATCTTGGAAACAAAGTCGTCATTACGTAGAACTTAGTTCTTCCGGCTTTGTTGGCATTTTTATTACATATGTCTAGCAAGACCTTTGCCTATTAACGGCAGAGGTCTTTTTTGTATTCATTTCCAGATTCTTCCAAAGTTAATAGGCAGGAGTATGGGGAAACTAAATAGTGGGGAAATTCTTCACTTATTTAGAAGTTATAGAGATGAGAGGAGAATGTACATGGATGTATCATTATTATTGGAGTATGGTTGGGTATTACTCATCCTAATTGCACTTGAAGGGATTTTAGCGGCTGATAACGCTCTTGTTCTTGCAATTATGGTAAAACATTTACCAGAAGAAAAACGAAAGAAAGCACTATTTTACGGATTAGCGGGGGCATTCGTTTTCCGATTTGGATCGTTATTTATGATTTCGTTCTTAGTCGATGTATGGCAAGTGCAAGCAATCGGTGCCATCTACCTTATGTTTATCGCTGGTAATCACTTATTTAAAACATATGTTAAAAAGAATACAGATGAAGAAACAGAAGAAAAAGAAGCAAAGAAAAAACAAGAGAACTTTTGGTGGACTGTATTTAAAGTTGAGGTTGCTGATATCGCCTTCGCAGTTGATTCAATTTTAGCTGCTGTTGCACTAGCAATGACTTTACCAAAAACAGGACTAGGTACAATTGGTAGTCTGGATACTGGGCAATTCGTTGTTATCTTTGTAGGTGGACTTATCGGATTAATCATTATGCGATTTGCAGCAACTGCTTTCGTACAAATCTTAAAACGTAAACCAGGGCTTGAAACTGCAGCATTCTTAATTGTAGGTTGGGTTGGTGTGAAGCTAGCAGTTTATACGTTAGCACACCCTGCATTAAATGTAATTCCACATTCATTCCCAGAATCCACTCCGTGGAAGCTTACATTCTGGATTGTATTAGTCGGAATCGCAGTTGGTGGTTGGTTCTTCTCAAAAGAAGTAGAAGTAAAAGTGGAAAAGAATTTAGACGAAAAAGCGCTGTAATTACAGCGCTTTTTCTTTTTCCTTTCTTCCTCGCAATGTCCAGAAAAAATTCCATTATACTACCTTTTGTAAACGTTTTCTTAATGTATGTATGTCCTTTTTGTGAAACATTGCACAAACTCATTGAAAGTAGGAACAATTCCATGTACTTTATTCATATAAGGAGTATTTATAGAAGATTTACTAAAGGAGCGTATTACTCATGCTAGAACAAGGACTAGATTATGTTGTCAAACTGGCTAAAAGCAAAAAGAAAATACTAGATACAAACCCAATGCAATATTTCATTCGTGCTGCACTTGCGGGGATTTATATCGGTTTTATTATTGTACTATGTTTTAAATTAGGTAACTTTTTTCACATTGCAGATTCACCAGCAACTTATTTATCTGCCTCTATGTTTTTCGGGATTGCTCTCGTACTTATTATATATGGCGGTGCTGAATTGTTTACTGGAAACACAATGTACTTTACTGTAGCAACTTTAAGAAAAGAAACAACGATTTCTGATACACTTCGTAACTGGGTTGCTTGTTATGCAGGTAACTTAGCCGGCGCATTATTCTTTGCCTTACTATTTTACGCAACTGGAATTTTTGAAGCAATTGATCACGGTCACTTAATGAGTAAAGTCGTTGAAGGAAAGATGAATACACCTACAATGCAGTTATTCTTTAAAGCCATTTTATGTAACTGGCTCGTATGTCTTGCTTGCTTCTTACCTTCTCAGGTTAAAGGTGACACAGCAAAAATAATGGTCATGATGCTACTTGTTTTCACATTCTTCTTATCTGGTTACGAACATAGTATTGCAAACTTATCACTCTTTGCTTTATCTTTAGTTTCACCGCATCCTGAGACAATTTCTTTTTCAGGTGCTATTCATAACTTAATTCCTGTTACAATTGGTAACATTATTGGCGGATCAGTATTTGTCGGTATGGTATACCACTACTTAACAAAGAAAACGCCTGAAGTTCAACAGGAAGAAACTGAAATCGCAACAGCTCAACAAGAAGAGATTATTCCTTTACAAGCCCATATGAAGCATTAAAAACTCCAAAGTTTTACTTTGGAGTTTTTAGCTTCCCACGTATTTAACAACAAGGTGAGGAGTAATTTCTCCTTCTTCCTTTCCCTTATCCATTCTCTGTTTCATCTTGTGCATACCGATAACATCATTCGTATGAAAGTGAATTTCATTTACATATAACCCCTCTGTACAAAAAGCTTCTACAAAATCTAGTCCATTTTTCGCTCCCCATCCCATATTAAAATCAAGAGAAAGAATATTCACATCATAATCCCGAACCATTTGCAAAGCACATTCTACTGTAGTTGCGGGCACATACCCGAACGGGCAACTTCTTTGATCATCCATATATACGTTCATTTTCGATTCCCTCTCTAATTTGAATATGCGGCCAATACATAACATATTGCCCCGAGACTAATAAAAGGACCAAATGGAATTGGCTTTCGTACTTCTATACGTTTTAATCCGATACCAATCCCGAAAAAACAAAGACTAAAACAAGATGCTAAAAATAAAACGATAAAAACTCCTTTCACTCCTACTATAAATCCAAGTAACGAAAGTAGTTTTATATCTCCTCCGCCAAGCCCTTCTGGATATATCTTTTGCATGCAATATAACAAAATAAATATAACACCACTACCAGCTATACTATCTGTCCAAGTAACTAATTGTACAAAAACACTTTCGAGAATGAGTAAAAAGGCAAACGAAATTAAAATACAATCAGGAATTAACATATATAAGTAATCTGTAACTGAAATAATAAGAAGTAGCGAAAAAAGGGATAAAATAATAATAAGCTCTCGTTCTATTCCAATCATATACACTGTAAGAAGAAATATACCTCCTGTTATACATTCAAATGCTACATACATAATTGGAATTTTCCTCTTACAATTCGTACAACAGCCTCTTTGTATATAAAATGAAATGATAGGGATTAGTTCTTTTGTCCTTAGCACATATTTGCAATAACCACAATGTGAACGCGGGGTAATAATAGAAGCACCTAATGGAACCCTCATCGCAACTAGCATAAAAAAAGAACCAAACACCATCCCTGCTAACAGTGCATATAAATAAGTGAACATCCCTTCCTCTCCTTTCCCAAAAAACATAGCAAAAAAAGGAGAGAACTTCTACTTCATATTATCCTTTATTCTACTAAAAAGCAGGCCATTTCCTGGCCTGCTTTCCCCTCTTTTATACGATGAAATAAACTGCTTTTAATGGTCCATGTACTCCGACAACAAGATTCATCTCGATGTCAGCCGAGTTACTTGGCCCTGTAATAAAGTTAATACAAGATGCCGCTGTCTCCCCATTTTCTACGCGTGAGTTCATATCCTGAACTGCTTGTGTAATACGAGGCACAAGTGTTTCACGTGGAATAATAGCAAAATATACAGTCGGTAAAAAGTGTAAAGAACGCCCTTGACCTTTATGACTTTGTACAACAATTGTACCAGATTCAGCTAATGTATAATCACTAAATGCAATACCAATATTCGCTTTTTCAGCTAAACGCATATTTTCGTCTTTTCTCTCTGGATCCCATACATTTACTTCAACATCTCGCTTTGGAAGTTCTTCTTTAAATAAAGATGTTAAACCATATGCATCAAAACGCGCATCTGCTGATAATAAAATAGGTCCCCCGCCGTTTTCCATGATTACTTTTTGAAGGTCTTCACCTAAACGGTCGTTTGTCGTTTCTACTACAGTTGTATGAATGTTTGTACATTGCTCTTTAAACACTTCTAGTAATTCTTCTTGTGAATAATCTTTTAACGTTTCTATATTCACATTACTTTTCCATACTGGACGCTCTACGCCTTCTGTTTTACGCGCGCGCCCAAGTTCTTTTGCAATGTTATCTAGAAAGGCATCACGGTTTTGAATTAATCCTGTCATTATTTATCCCCGCCTTTCTTATGATCTTTATACCAATCACGGAATCGTTCTTTACTTGGAGCTGGGAATTCACGAATATCCGTCCAGTTTTTAAGTGGTCCAACACCTTTTGATACACGATTACCAGATGTAAATGGACTCATTGCCGCTGGTGCCATTTTTGAACCCATTTTATATAAAGCAGCTGAAGAAGCACCCATACTAAACATTTTCATAGCCAGTTTTTCTGCAAGTGGTGCACGACCTTCTTGCTCAACGATGACTTGACGATGTTTTAATAATAAATCATGCAATGGAATTTTTACTGGACAAGCTTCTGTACATGCTCCGCATAAACTAGATGCATAAGGAAGCTCTTTGTAATCATCATATCCACCTAGAAGCGGTGTTAATACCGCACCGATTGGTCCTGAGTAAATCGATCCATATGAATGTCCACCAACGTGACGATATACAGGACATACATTAACACAAGCAGCGCAACGAATACATTGTAATACTGAACGGAATTCAGATCCAAGAATTTGAGAGCGACCATTATCAACAACAACTAAATGAAATTCTTCAGGTCCATCAACTTCCTCTTCTTGAATTGGCCCCGCTACTGTTACATAACTTGTTAATTTTTGACCTACTGCACTACGACATAGTAAACCAACTAAAACATCTAATTCTTCCATTGTCGGAACCATACGTTCCATACCCATTACCGCTATTTGTGTTTTAGGAATTGACATAACAAGATCTGCATTACCTTCATTCGTTACTAAACAAAGAGAGCCAGTATTTGCAACAGCAAAGTTACAACCAGTTACACCAATTTCTGCATCCATAAATTTCTCACGAAGTTGTTTACGAACAAACTTTGTCATTTCATACGGGTCATCAGAATTTTCATAGCCTAGCTTTTCTTTAAATACATCGCGAATTTGCGTTCTATTTTTATGAAGTGCAGGTGCAATAATATGTGAAGGTGGATCGTTATCTACTTGCAAGATATACTCTCCTAAGTCACTCTCTAACACTTCACAGCCAATCTCTTCAAGCGCATGGTTCATACTAATTTCTTCTGTTACCATCGACTTTGATTTTACTACCTTTTTTGCCTGCTTCTTTTTTGCAACGTCTTGAATATACTTTGCTGCTTCCTCTTTCGTTTTCGCAAAGTACACGTGTCCGCCTCTTTTTGATACATTTTCACTTAACTGCATTAAGTAATAATCAAGATTTTCTAACGTATGTTGACGAATTTGTTCACCTAGTTCACGCCACTCTTCCCAGTTTCCTAGTTCATCTGCGGCTTTTAAGCGATTCGTATATAAACGCGTTTGTGCAGAAGATACTGCTCCGCGCATAAACGAATCTTGAATTCCATCACCAACGCGATCATTAAATTTTTTCTCACTGATTTTCATAGACATAGCTTATGTTCCCCCTTCATGAGCGACTATTCAGTACCTCAGCAATATGCATTACTTTTACTTCTTTTCCTAAACGCTCAATACGTCCGCCAATGTTTAACAAACACCCACAATCTGCACCGATTAAATAATCTGCACCTGTTTCCATTACACTATCTACTTTTTCGTCTACCATTTGCTCAGAAATTGGAGTCATCTTAACTGAAAACGTTCCCCCAAACCCGCAACAATTTTGCACGTTTGGCAAATCTCTCACAGTTAATCCTTTTACATTTGATAATAAAATTCCTGGTGCTTCTTTTATTCCAAGCATACGTGTCATATGACATGATTTATGAATAGTAGCGACCCCTGGTAAACTTGCACCAACATCAGTAACCTTTAAAACATCCACAATAAACTGTGTAAATTCATAAGTTTTATCAGCAACTTTTTGTGCACGTTTAGCCCACTTTGGATCATCTTTGAAAACATGTGGATACTCATGAAACATTGTCGCACAAGAACCAGATGGCGTAACAATATATTCTGCATCTTCGAAAGTTTCAATCATATGTTTCATTGCTTCTTTTGCTGCTTCTACATGGCCGCTATTATAAGCAGGCTGACCACAACAAACTTGCGCTTCTGGAAATTCAATTTCACAACCTAAACGCTCCAACACTTCAACCGTTGCTTTGCCGACATTTGTTTCAAACATATCGACTAAACAAGTAACAAATAAAGTAACTTTCATAACTATTACTCCCCCTTTTTACAACTTCACCAACAAACATATGGTCATCAGATGACTTAGCAGAGAAGAAATAGGCTCAACCATGGCCTATCCTCTCCCTCTTCTAAAGAAAACGCTTACTTAATCTTTCTCTATTTTATCAGAAAATTAAATTTTTAAAAGATTAAATTACGAATTTATATCGTTTTTACCTGTGACAATATGTTCTACATTTGTTAAGTGATCTAGCATTGCTTGCTGCGCTAATTCTACATCTTGTTTTAACACCGCATCATATATAACTTGATGCTCTTCTATAAGTCGTTCTGATGTCGTTTGTTCACCATATAAAATAATGCGTCTTGATTCACCAATCGTTTCAGCAATCATCTCTGAAACATGATTCATGAGTTCAAGCAAAATGCTATTATGCGAAGACTCTGCAATTCCCATATGAAATTGAAAATCGGCTTTTTCGCCAGCCTTTTCATCTCCAATGCTCTTTGCCATTTCATCTAACCAATGTTTCATATTTTGTAAATTATCTTCCGTACGTTTTGCCGCCGCTACTCGAACTGCCCCCACTTCAAGCACCTTTCGTACTTCTAATAAATTCAAAATATCTTCTTTCTTCATTAATAATCTATTGTTTAATGATTTCGTTAATGAAGAAGAATCGAAGTTCTTCACATATGTACCTTCTCCTTGTTTCATCTCAATTAAGCCCATCGCTCTTAGCGCACTTAGCGCTTCACGAACAGCAGATCTGCCAACTTGAAACTGCTCAGCTAATTGATGCACAGGGAGTAGTTTGTCACCAGGTTTTAACGTACCATTTTTAATCATTGTTAAAATAGCTTCAGATACTTCTTCGTAAATTTTTTTCGGTTTAATAGATTTGTACTCCAGTTAAATCACCTCAGTATCTTCCAAACAACAATTGAAACGATTTATAAGAACTTTGCATCATAACTATTTTAGACCGAATTGATAAGAAGTACAAATGTTTTGTTCATAAAATAGTCAAATTTTCGATATTTATTACATATTAATTTATATTTTTACGTATAAAGTGAAACTTTAATCAGTGAGGGTTTTGTTCATCCCCCACTGATTATTAGCCCTCACCAATCGGGCTTTTACGGGCAGCAGTGCCTCCACCTAACTTCTTTGCTTCCGCTGAATTTTGAGGTGAGGGTCTTACTGACCAGCGAATAGCGGGATAAATATTTTCTTCAATATAAAGAACATGCCCTGAAAATTAGAACATGCCCCCCTCATCCTGTACATTCAGTTTAATAATAACCGTTGTTCCCTTATCTTTTTCACTTTCAATTTTCCACTGTCCACCATGTATATGAACAATTTGTTTCACAATAGCAAGGCCTAAACCTGTTCCACCATGTTGACGACTTCTCGCTTTATCAACTCTGTAAAAGCGTTCCCCAAGATTCTCCAAATGCTCTATATCAATGCCAATTCCTGTATCTTTTATTTTTAATTCACAGTAATCATCGATTTGCTCTAAAGTTATAACGATATTTCCTTTTTGATTTGTATATCGTATCGCATTATCTAACACATTATGAAGCACTTGTTGCATACGATCCTCATCAATCATGACAATGACCTCTGGATTTAAATTGGTTGAAATATGAATTTCTTTTTCTATAAACTTAATCTCATACGTATCTAATACGTCTTCAATCAGCTGTGAAAAAACGATAGGTTGCTTCTTTAACGGAAAGTGCTCACCTTCTAATTGTGCTAAGTCTAACAAGTCATGAACGAGACGCTGCATACGACCTGCTTCTTTATGAATTAGCTGAGTTACTTTTTCCTGCTGAGCTCCCTTTGCAACACCATCTAAAATAGCCTCGCTATACCCTTTTATATAACTAAGTGGTGTTCTAAGTTCATGCGAAACATTTGCTAAAAATTCCTTACGCTTTACATCTTCTGTTTCTAATGAATTTGCCATTTTATTAAATGCTTTTCCTAATCGTCCAATTTCATCCTCTGAAGAAACTGTAATCCGCTCCGAAAAATCTCCCGTAGCCAAATGATTTGCAACCCGCTCCATTTGCGAAAGTGGCTTCGTAATTGCAATTATAATTTTTCTTCCAACCCATATCGTAATTAAAATCATAGCAATTGCTAACGGTGCTAAAATAAGACCCATATCATAGATTAAATCTTTTATACTTTTTAAAGGAATATACGAATAGACAATTCCGACTAATTTTTTATTTTCCAATACAGGAATGACAACCCCCATAATATTACGGTCAAAATGTTCTTCATATCCTATTTTTGTCACAGTTTCCCCATCTAATAGCGTTTGCCTATCTCCTTCACTTATAAGAGAATGATGATGCACATCAAAAGGCAAACATGCGCTTAAATCACGCGGATTAGATACGAAAATAACGTCCGAACTAGATATTTGATCAAACGATCTTACTTTCTCTTCAAAAGTTGATATTCCTTCACGCTTATCATATTGAGCAGCAAGACTTTTTCCTTCCATTACTAACGAAGCTTTTAAATTATCAACGTATAACTTTTCATACGAGTATAAAGATACGAAATAAAGAAAGGACACTGTTACACATACTGCACATACTACTGTAAGCCAAAGTTTTTGTACCATCGTAAACATATGTTACACCTCAAATTTATAGCCTACACCCCAAACAGTTTGAATGTAGTTTCCACTTTCTCCAAGCTTCAAGCGCATCGTTTTCACGTGCGTATCTACTGTTCTTGTACTTCCGGCATAATCATATCCCCATACCTTTTCAAGTAATTGCTCCCGGCTAAATACTTGTCCTGTATGCTGACAAAGAAAATATAGTAAATCAAACTCTTTTACAGTAAGAGAAATCAACTCACCATTCGCCTCAATTCGTCTGCTTTTTTCATTGATAAGAATTGGTCCAAATTGAATCTCTTCTTGCTGTTCTTGCTTTGTATATCTTCTTAGTACGGCTTCCATACGGGCAACCAATTCACCAGGACTAAACGGTTTTACAATATAATCATCTGCTCCCATACGTAAGCCATTCACCCTATTCCACTCTTCACCTTTTGCGGTTAAAAATATAATCGGCACATCTGACGTTTTTCTAATTTCTTTACAAACTGAAAGTCCATCCATTTCTGGCATCATTATATCTAATACAACGAAATCATAATGATCCGTTTCTAGTTTTTTAAGAGCCTCTTTTCCGTTTTCAGCTTCTCCCCACTCATATCCAAAGTTATCCAAATACATTCCAACAAGCTGTCTCATATCACTTTCATCATCTACAACTAGCACTCTATATTTATTCATTGTCCTTCCCTTCCCTCTCTATGAGTTGAAACGGTCCTTTTCCGACTTTAATTGTTTGTTTTATTTTCATACTCTTCATATCCATGACGCACACTTCATCACTATCATAACTTGCTACATATCCTTCTGCTCCGCTTTTCAAAAATGCAAATGGATTTGAGCCTATTTCAACGGAAGCTACCTCTTTATACGTACTAATATCAAATTTTCTAAGCATATTCGAACCGTGGCTTAATGCATATATGTACTTATTATCTTTCGTTATGTTCACAGGCATAAATGGAGCGTGTAAAGAACGTACCATTTCACCGCTCTGTAAAGAATACACTAATACTTTCTCATTCACTTGATTTCCATCACCATGCCCGCCAATCCATATTTCTTTCCCATCAGGACTAATCGTCGCTCCTGTTGATGCTGGCGGAATCATAAAGGATTGAACAACTTCTTTTTTCTTCGTATCAATTGTCGTTAGTTTCGTATCATAAAAGTTTAGTACAGATAACCGATTCTGATACTCTACCATCGTTATAGGCCCTTTTCCTGTTGAAACATTTCCTGTCTCTTTCCCATTTATCGTAAAGAACCTTACCTTTTGAACATTTTGATCAGCAGCAAATAATTGTTTTTTATCTGCTGATACGACCACATTTACAATGCCCTTTCCAGTTTTATATTTTTCCACTTGCCTTCCTTCCGCTAGTGAATATACATACATATATTCTAATTGCTTACCGTATACAAGTATTTCATCGCCATTTGGAAGCAGTGTGATTCCGGCCATTGGCTCATTTAGTTCCCATGTCGTAATTAACTTTTTATCTTTTTTATCAATAAAACTAATACTGCCTTCTTTTATATTCGTAGTTATAATAACATTTTTATCTTTAGCAATTGGTGTATATGAACTTCCTTGACACCCTACTAATAGAAATAAAAAACAGAGAAGAAAAACATACTTTCTCAAAAGATTCCCTCCATCTTCAGATGATTTCGTTATAATTGTAAAATAACAAATAAATGTGTGGAAAGTGTGAAATTTCCCTTTCTTACTCAATTTACATATATAATGTACAACAAATAGAATTTGAGGTGTGTCAATTATGCTATTTCCTGATTTAGCGAATAAAATTGTACGAGAAGTACGCAGACTAATTACAGAAAATATAATTATCATTAATATAGAAGGCGTTATTATCGCAAGTACAGATACAGAAAGAATTGGCCAATTTCATGAAGGTGCACTCCGCTGCGCTAAACAAAAGAAAACCGTCATCATTACAAAAGAAGATGAAAGGCGATTGCAAGGTGTAAAGGCTGGGATGAATCTTCCTCTATTATTTCATGATGAAGTAATTGGTGTCATTGGGATTACCGGAGAACCTGAAAATATTTCACGCTACGGAGAAATATTGCGTAAGATGACCGAATTATTAATTCATGAAAACTACTTTTTAGAGCAATTAGAACTTGAGCACCGTTCTTATGAAGCTTTTGTCTTTGATTGGCTTCAAAATACAGAGTGGTCCCCGAGTTTTCTTGATCGTGCCAAAACACTTGGCATTGATTTATATAAGAAAAAACAACTTGTTTTGTTTTCTATTGGCAAAAATGACACAATGCTCCAGCGTAAAATATGGCAACATGTACGAAATATTTTAACAAAAGAGCATCTATTTGTTCGCTGGGGAAATGATCGTTTTATTTTATTTACAGCGATGAGCTCCAAAGAACAAACTTATCAGTTTTTAAAACGGTTAAAACAAGACTGCGAAGCTTTATTTTCTATTCCTTTATATATCGGGATTGGGCAAACAGTTACCCCAAACAATATGAACATATGTTACGAACAAGCATTACGTGCTCTTTCTGTATCATTGGAAACGAAAAAAATTGTATTTAATGAAGATTTACGTTTAGAAATGTGTTTACAAGATATTTCTGCCGAAACGCGTGAACAATTTCTAGAGCGTACCATCGAAAGCTTACTATCATCTCCTGAGCTTATGCACACTTTACGCTTATTTATCGATTATAACCAATCTTATAAACAGACAGCTAAACAATTACATATACACATTAACACCTTACATTATAGGCTAAAAAAGATTGAAGAACATACAGGACTTGATCCAAAACAATTCAAAGACTTAAACGTTTTATACTTCGCACTCCTCCTATTAGATAATCATACAAAAAAGAACGATAAAACAGATTAATCTTTAGATGATTATACATAGAAAGAATCCCTCGACTTTTTTATCATTATAATGAAAGCACTGTTACCACGTTGTTTATTATAACTAAACACGTTAACAGTTTGAGGGGGATTTCCAATGTTAGAAAAACAAATTATTCATTCATTCGTATCTATTGTTGGCGAAGATAATGTAGATACATCCAATATGGGGCGTTTAACTTATAGTTATGATGCCACTCCAAACTTCCAAGCAATGCCTGATGCAGTCATTGCTCCTCGTAATACAAATGAAGTAGCTGAAGTGTTAAAAGTATGTAACACTCACAAAATTCCTGTGTATGTGCGCGGGTCTGGAACAAATCTTTGCGCAGGAACATGTCCACTTGAAGGCGGTATCGTCCTTATTTTCCGCCATATGAACAATATTTTAGAAATTGATGAAGAAAACTTAACAATTACTGTACAAGCTGGTGTCATTACACTTGATATTATTAAAGCGGTAGAAGAAAAAGGTTTATTTTATCCACCAGATCCAAGCTCGATGAAAATTTCTACAATCGGCGGTAATATTAATGAAAACTCAGGTGGATTACGCGGTTTGAAATATGGCGTAACACGTGATTATGTAATGGGGCTTGAACTTGTCTTACCAAATGGTGATATTATTCGCACTGGTGGTAAATTAGCAAAAGATGTAGCTGGTTACGATTTAACTCGTTTATTTATCGGTTCTGAAGGAACACTTGGCGTGGTAACAGAAGCCATATTAAAACTTGTTCCTATGCCTGAAACAAAGAAAACAATGCTTGCATTATATGAAGATATTAATGAAGCTGCACGTGCTGTTTCTTCTATTATTGCAAATAAAATCATTCCAGCAACACTGGAGTTTTTAGACCAACCGACAATTGAAGTAGTAGAAGAGTTTGCACAAATCGGTTTACCTACAGATGTAAAAGCAATTTTATTAATCGAACAAGACGGTCCACCCGAAGTAGTCAATCGTGATATTGAAAAAATGGCTAACATTTGTCACTCTATGAATGCAGTTGATGTTCGCGTTGCAAAAGATGAGACGGAAGCAGATGCGCTTCGTACCGCTCGCCGTAGTGCCCTATCAGCGCTCGCACGATTAAAACCTACTACAATATTAGAAGATGCAACTGTACCACGTTCACAAATAGCTCCAATGGTTGAAGCTATTAATACCATTGCAAAAAAATATAATATTCCTATTTGTACGTTTGGACACGCTGGTGATGGTAACTTACATCCAACTTGTATGACAGACGCTCGTAATGCAGAAGAAATGCACCGAGCTGAACAAGCTTTTGCTGAAATATTTGCGAAAGCAATTGAACTTGGTGGCACAATTACTGGTGAACATGGTGTTGGTGCGATGAAAGCTCCATATTTAGAAATGAAATTAGGTAAAGAAGGTATTGCAGCTATGCAAGGAATAAAGCAAGCTTTCGATCCAAATAACATTATGAATCCTGGAAAAATGTTCGCGAAAGACACCCGAAAAAGAGTGGTGGTTGAGCGATGACGACATTGAATAAAGAAAATATTCAAAAAGAATTTAAAGAACGATTAAGTGAAGATGAATTACTAAACTGTATGCGATGCGGTTTTTGTTTACCTACTTGTCCTACCTACATTCAATCCGGATATAAAGAATCACATTCACCGCGCGGACGTATCGCATTAATGAAAGCTGTCGTTGATGGTTTAATCGAACCAGATGAAGATGTTGAGAATACATTAAACGTTTGTCTTGGTTGCCGTGCTTGTGAGCCTGTTTGTCCATCTGGTGTAAATTATGGGCATTTATTAGAAGAAGCTCGTGATATTATTAATCAAAATAAAAAATTCTCGGTGCCAGTGAAAGCTGTTCGAAAAGTCGTTTTTGAAGGATTATTCCCCCATCAAAATCGAATGAGAACATTAACTGGACTAATCGGATTTTATCAACGTTCTGGTTTACAAACGCTAACACATAAAACAGGGATTATGAAGTTATTCCCCGAAACACTTGCAACGATGGATCTCGTTTTACCAAAAGTCCCTAAAATGAAAGCGATGAAAGATCGTCCTTCATTTTTACCTGCAGAAAGTACAAAGAAAAAACAAGTTGCATTCTTCACAGGCTGCTTAATGGATACGATGTTTTTAGAAACAAATAACGCAACGATGAAACTTCTTCAATTAGCTGGTTGTGATATCATTATTCCGAAAACACAAAGTTGCTGCGGTGCATTGCATGGACATGCTGGTGAAAAGAGTGGAGCAAAAGAATTAGCAAAGCGCAATATAAAAGCATTCGAAGACTTAAACATCGACTATATTATTACGAATGCAGGTGGTTGCGGAGCTTACCTCGTAGACTATGATTATCTTTTAAAGGATGATCCGGATTGGGCTGAACGTGCTAAGCAGTTTGTTTCTAAGATTAAAGATATTACTGCTATACTAGTAGAACTAGACTTCCATAAGCGAACTGACTTACGACTCACGCCGCAAGTTATTACGTATCAAGACTCTTGTCATTTACGCAATGTTATGCGCACATCTTCTGAACCTCGTATGTTACTAGAGGCTATCCAAGGTGCAACATATCGAGAAATGAAAGATGCCGATCGTTGCTGTGGCTCTGCTGGTATTTACAATATTGTTCATTCAGAGTTATCAATGGAATTTCTAGATTACAAAATGGACCGTGTGCATGAAACAGAAGCAGCAACCATTGTTACTGCAAATCCGGGTTGTTTATTACAAATGAAATTGGGTATTGAGCGAGAAGGGCTTTCTCATAAGATGAGAGGAATTCACATTGTGGATTTATTATTAGAAGCAATTGAAACTAACTCGTAATAACTCGTAACATACGTAATAATAGGAAAACGGCTATCTCCTTCGTCTATGTAAAGAGATAGCCGCTTTTTTGTCTGCTACAACATTAAAAATATGTTACTTTATTATAAAAAAGAACAACAGAAACATTACAGTTTTGTAAAAATCAATCCATTATATTCCTCAAAAAAACGCTCAAACCATTGATACAATAGGATTCTTCATTTTCTATTTAGGTAACTTTATCCAAAAATCCCCTCTTAAAACCAAGTATAAAAACACTATAAATTCCTTTTATACTCTATATTTCTCTTATTTTTGCTCCCTTCTTCTCTTAGGATAAATTAGGTAATTTTAAAGTCTATGAATTTTTTTCCATCTTTTTTCTCGCAAATTGTATGCTACGATGAATTTGTCAGTCAGACAGGCTGTCAAAAACAAATCGTGTGAAAACAAATTAAAACTTTATATAGGGGGACACACATCATGAAAAAGCGTGTTTTATTATCTGTAGCTGCTGCAACAGCTCTTACTTTAGGAGTATCTTCTCTAGATGCACAAGCTGCAACAGTACAACCATCTAACGTAAAGGTTCAAAATATTCAGCATTCAAAAGTGATGATGAAACAAATGAGCCAACAAGAATTACAAGCATTCTTACAATCTATGGGAGTTGAATCATTAGCACAATGGCAACAAGGAAACTTCCAACCAAACTGCTTCATTCCTGGTCAACAACCTACTGAAAATGTTGTAACTGAGCAACCAACAGCTAAGCCAGAAACTCAAAAGCCAGTTGAACAAAAACCAGCCGAGCAAAAGCCTGCTGAAGAAGTTCAAAAACCAGAAGCTCAAAAACCTGCTGAAAACAACAATACTCAAAAACCTGCTGAACAAAAACCAGCTGAGCAAAAGCCTGCTGAAGAAGCAAAATCTTTAAGCGAGTTTGAACAACGTGTTGTTGAATTAACAAACGCTGAGCGTGCAAAACAAGGCTTACCAGCACTAAAAATCGATACTGAATTAAGTAAAGTAGCACGTATTAAGTCTGAAGATATGCAAAAAAACAACTACTTTGATCATAACAGTCCTACATACGGATCTCCGTTTGATATGATGAAGAAATTTGGTATTTCTTATACATCTGCAGGTGAAAACATCGCTCAAGGCCAACGTACACCTGAAGAAGTAGTACAAGCTTGGATGAACAGCGCTGGACACCGTGCAAACATCTTAAATAACGGCTTCACTCACATCGGTGTTGGCTATGTAGAAAGCGGCAACTACTGGACACAACAATTTATTACGAAATAAATAGATTAAAAGAGTCTTCTCATGAGAAGACTCTTTTTTAAGTTTCATAGCTTTCTATTATGTATGAATAGAAAATATATAACATAAACAACATAGATCCACAGCTTATTACACTAAGCAATACATAAAATCCCCACTCTAAGTTCAAAAACAATGAAAACAATATGCCACATGCCATCACTTGAAAAATTCGTCTACTTACTAAACGAATTTTTTGTAATTTAATTGGATCTTTTTCTTTGCCTTTTATTTTCTTAAATTCTTTACTCAGCATAAAAAGAAACATACTAATCCCAATCGTTAATCCTGTTTGAAAGGATATCAACTCCCCAAAATTAATAAAGAGGATAAGCATATGAATAAACAACATAAATAACGTAATTTTCTTTATAAATCCGCCTATAATACCATGCTCTCTTTCATTAAACTTAAATATATTATGTGAAATAATATACAAAAATCCATATGAAAAAATAATAAAACAAGGAATAAATGCTACAACAACTTGTTTACTCATAAACTCGTTTGGCTCACCATTTACATTCCAATGTACTGCCATACGATTTGGTAAATAGGGATAGAGAAATAGAGTAAGTAAAAGACAAGCGAAAAATATTCCAAGTACATACTTATATTTGATCAAGTGATTCTCACCTCTCTTTTCTCTTAACGGCTTCGCTTCTTTTAGAGAAATCCCTGCAAAAATCTACTTTTTTCAAGTTAAAACTTATACTTTACGCATTTTCTTTTTGAAATTCTTTTATTTTATTATTTAACTTTGTAGGAAACGGCACATCAACTTCAATTGCTTCTTTCGTAATTGGATGCAAGAAATTTATCTTCATCGCATGCAATGCTTGACTGGACATATATTTTGTTTGTCCACCATATAATACATCCCCAACTAGTGGATTACCATTATGACTCATATGAACACGAATTTGATGTGTTCTACCCGTTTCTAATTGTAACGTTACGAAAGTCGTGTTTTGCTTCTTAAAATACTTTTCTACTTTATAATATGTGATAGCTTGGTCACCTTTTGGAGAAATACGACGCCTTGTAGCATGATGGCGATCCCTTCCGATAGCAGCATCAATCTTTCCTTGTTTCTTCTTTACTTTCCCTTCAACGAGCGCTGCGTACGTTCTTTTAATTTTTCTTTCCATTAATAGACGATCCATAATTGCACCAGCAATTCTATGCTTAGCAAACACGACACCACCTGTCGTATCTTTATCTAAACGATGAATATGACGCACCTTCGTCTCTAAACCTTGCATTTGAAAATGAAAAGCAACAAGATTTGCAAGCGTCCCGGTTCCACCTTTTTCAGCAGGGTGTGTGTCCATTTGCTCTGGTTTATTTACGATAAGTACGTGATCATCTTCGTATACTACATGTAATTCACCATATTCTGGATCTACACCGTACTCTTCCTCCGCAAACATATGGACTTGTAACTTATCGTTCTCTTTTAAAAGCTCATTCCATCTTCTTTGTTCCCCGTTAACTGTAACACCTTTTTCCATACGAAGCTGATGTAATAGCTTTTTCGGTATTTCCCATTCTACTTTTAATACCGATTCAATACTTATACCATTCCATTTAGCTGGAACGATAATTTCACACCATTCGCCCTTTTTCTTTGTTTCCATACTGTTTATCACCTTATTTCTATTGATTCTCTCATTGTAACGGAAAACACACTTTGATGCACTGCCAAAAATAGAGGACAGTCTTATAATAGACTGCCCCTCAAGCTCTAAGTCTTTTCATTTCTAACAATACTTCTTCAGCTTTTTGCTCATACGATAAATCTTTAAAGAAATCCGCCAACCTTTTATAATCATTGTAAGCATCTAATAAATCGTCCATCTTTTCTATTTTCATCACTTGTTGTTTTTGTTTCATTTTTACTGGATAGCGATAACCTGATACTTCTTGTATTTTGTAATACTCATCCTCTACTTGAACGACCTTTACAAGTTCTTCCTCTTCTGCATCCATCGTATACCCGTCAAATTCTCTAAGTAGTTCATAAATGATATGAGTCCATTCATCTTTTGGATAAAATCCTTTTTCTAACCGATAACCGACAATGCGATACATATGCCCATCGTTCTCGGCAAACTGTACTGTATCATTTAACTTAAACTTAAAATAACGAAACATTGCCTTCACCTACTTATTATGTAATGTTCTTATCACATACTATTTGCAAAATGTAGGCTTTGCTATTCATAAAAAATGCTCATCAATATGATGAGCATTTTTTATGATGATTTTTCTCGTTTTTTTCGAAATGGTAACCACCAGTTCCAGTCTCCAAATAACTTCATTAAGCTTGGTACGAGCATAAGACGAATAATTGTTGCATCAAGAAATATTGCTAATGCAACGCCAAGCCCCATCTGCTTTACTGGTAAAATATCAGTAAATGCGAATGCACCAGTTACAACAATCATTATTAAAGCAGCTGATGTAATGATTCTACTTGTTGAAACGAGCCCTTCTAACGTTGCTTGATCGTTATCTCCTGTTTCTTCATAGAGCTCATGAATACGTGAAATAAGAAATACTTCATAATCCATACTAAGCCCAAATACGAGGCCAAAAATGAAGATTGGTAAGACAAACAGAACCGGACTCGCTTCTAAACCGAAATGACCACCTTCAAATAACCAAACAACAATTCCAATGGTTGCACTTAAACTAAGTATATTCATAACAATTGCCTTAATTGGAATGAGTATAGATCGGAATGCAAATAATAATATAACAAAGGTCGATCCAAATATAACAGACATACCAATTACAACTTTATCTTTAATTTCATCTTCTAATTCTTGTTGAAACGTCGTCATTCCGCCTAGATAATACGTAACATCCGTTTCTTTATAGTTCTTTTTAAAGTCACGTACCCACTGTTTTGCAGTCTCTGTACGTGGTTTTGTTTTCAAAAAGATTTCTATCGTCGTCTTATTCCCTTGCGTGTATGCTTCAAATACAGGAATTAGTTTCGCTGATTCTGGCGACTGCAATATTCCAACAACTTGATCTGCTTTCATTCCAGTTAACCCGTCGTATAAACTTCTTACTTCATGTACTTTCTTATCATCTTTTAACTTTTGAACGACTTCTTCTATCTTTTGTAGACTTTCTTTTTCTTTCATATCTTTTTTCGTCTCTACAACTAACGTAACATCAGCGTGTGTTTTGAAAGTTTCATTAAATGCTTCTTCATACTTTTCATATGCAATCCTTGTATCACTCTTTTCAGGTAAAGCTTCAACACCAGGGAACTGCAAATTCGCTGTACGTAATGGTAATAAGCAAATAACAATAAATGTTGTAACAACAATAATCATTGCAATTGGATGTTTCATCACAAATTGTGCAAATTTACGCCATGCTTTTGCCGGCGTATGTGCTACTTGATTCTTTTTTAATATTCTTTTACCTATTAACGATAATAGTGCTGGAAGAAGTGTGAGTGAGAATAAAATGCTCATAATGACAACAATCATTCCGCTAATCGCGACAGATTGAATATAATCTATCTTAAAGAAAAACAAACCGGATAACCCAACAAATACGCATAATCCTGAAAATACAATCGCACGTCCTGCCGTTTGATATGTAATTGCTATCGCTTCTTTTACCGTTCGTTTAGCAACTTCCTCTCGAAAACGGTTCACAAATAATAGCGCAAAATCAATAGATAATGCAAGTCCAATCATCGGTGCAACGTTTAACACGAAAATAGATAGTTCTTTATCAACACCGATGAAATACAATATCCCCATCGTACTAATAACACTAAGCGCCCCATTCAAAATCGGTAAAATTGATGCCAAAAGACTACCAAACGAAAATAGTAATACAAGAAACGCAATTGGTAATCCAATCATTTCTGCTACTTTTAAATCATTTTGCGTTCTTTCATTAATCTCTTGATTAATTTTCGGAAATCCTGTAGGTGTTACTTTTAATGCTACATTACTTTCTTTCTCAATCTCATCAGCAAATTGTAATGTCTTTTCCATTCTTTCTTTATTTGTTTTCCCGGAAAATAAAATTGTCGCATAACCGATGTCATCTTGTAGCATTTCTTTATTTTGGATTGGGTGATGGAAAGATTCATAGCTCTCTTTCTCTTGAACATTCTTTACAATTTCATCTATTCGCTTTTTAAATTCCTCATGCGAAGCATCTTTATTTTTCTCAAAAACGAGCAGAAGCGTATCTTGAGTCTTCTTAAAATCTTGATCTAAAATTTCTTTTGTTTTTTGATAGTCGCCTGCCGTTTGGAAACCGTCACCACCTAATACTCCCGGTAGCTTTGGAGCAAAAATCCCAAGTGCGATTGCGAGCAACAGTAACGCTAGAATTACTGTATAACGAAACTGATACAAAAAGGCTCCTAACTTCCCCCACTTATCAACTTTATGTACGTTTGTCTTCACACATTTTCACCTACTTTAAATAATTCAATTGTCACTTATACTGTATCACATCTTGATATAAACAAAAAACGTCTGGAAAAACTATAATAATAGTTTTTCCAGACGTTTTTCTATCTCTCTTTATTAAGCCCTAATCTCTCAGTAAGTAAACGATGGTAGTAAATCGCGATAATTAACAAAATACCACCTACGCAGTAACCAGCTAAAATATCAGTTGGGTAATGTACATTTAAAATGACTCTACTTAATCCAATCGATAGAATTACTATACCCATCAAAATCGTTGTGACACATTTCCCAGCTACGCTTTTCAAATTAGCAGCAATGATATAAGTAAGAAATCCAAATGTCATAATCGATAGCATTGCATGTCCACTAGGAAAACTATATCCAAGTGCATCTAGCGCTTCATTTAATGACGGACGTTCTCTCTTTACAATCTCTTTTATCCCTTTATTCACAAGATGTGTTATTAAAATTCCCATTGGATATACAATCATCGCAGCATAATAACGCTTCTTCCAAAAAACAAGCAAGCTTATAACGAGCGTAGCGACTATCCCAATTGCTGATCCCAATTTTGTAAAGTACGAGAAAAATATAAGAGAACTTTCCGTTTGTAGCCCTCTTACTAATCCACGGACATATGTATCCATCACTGTAACGCCACCTGCATGTACGCGCCAAGCAACAATACCAAATACAGCAAATAACAAACCGATACACATTACCTCATACTGATGTAACTTCTTATTCAAACGATTTCCTCCTACTATGAAAAAATGCGATTTCTACTTTAGAAACCGCATTTCCTTACTTATTTACCTTTTGTTTTTAGCTCTGTCCAGTAACGATCATAGTCTTTTAACTTATCGTCTACATCAACAAGCCATTCTGTACGATCTAACTCTTCTTTCGTTAAGAAAATCATGTGATTATCACGGTATTCTTTACTATGAAGAGGATGAGCTTTTTCATTTGGATTACTGTAACCAATTGACTCGTAGTTTTTCACACTTACTTTTTCATCTAGTAAGTAGTTCATAAATTTCTCAGCAAGCTCTTTATGTTTTGCACCTTTTGGAATTGCTAACGTATCAGCCCAAATTGTGCCGCCTTCTTTCGGTACAACATATTCTACATCTTTATTATCTTTTGCGATAAATGCTGCATCTCCAGACCAAACTGTTCCGATCCAAGCATCTTCTGTAATGAATTTTTGTTTAATGTTATCTGTATCAAATGCTAATAAGTTTGGAAGCAGCTTCTTTAAATCATCTGCTGCTGTCTTTAATTGTGCATCGTCTTTCGTACTGTTTGAGAACCCGTGCTTCTTAAGACCCACTCCTAATACTTCACGAGAATCGTTCAGTAACGTTACATGTCCTTTATATTTCTCATTCCATAAGTCCGCCCAGCTTGTAGGTGCTTCTTTCACATACTTTTTATTGTATGCAATCCCTGTTACACCCCAAGTGTACACTAAAGAATATTTATTCTCTGGATCAAACGCAGGTGTTTTGAAATTAGAAACCATATTTTCGATATTCGGGATATTCTTTTTATCTAACGGCGCTAATAAGTCCATTTTCGCCATTGTTTTAACCATGTAATCCGACGGCTGGATTAAGTCATACTTTGCGCCACCAGCTTGTAATTTCGCAAGCATTTCTTCATTACTTGCGTACTTGTCATAGTTAATTTTCACATTATATTTCTTTTCAAAATCTTTTAGCACTTGCTCATCAAAATTGTCAGCCCAACTATAAATATTTAATTCTTCTTTCTTTTCACCACAACCAGCAAGCACACCAGCAACAAGGCTAAAACTAATTGCTGCGCCAGCTATTCTTTTCATTAATTTCATCGGTTTATTACCCCCTTGTACTTTCTATATCGTTCGTATTATAAAGGAAGGTGTCCTCCAGAGTTTTCTTCACCATCTGCACCTTTGTTCCGGAAGATTTCAGATAGAACCATTAATCCTACGATAGCAACAATTAAAATTGTAGAAAGAGCATTAATTTCTGGTGATACTCCGCGCTTAACCATACTGTAAATGTATAGTGGCAATGTTGTTGATCCTGGTCCTGATACGAAGAAACTAATTACAAAATCATCAATTGATAATGTGAATGTTAATAATGCTGCCGAAATAACTCCCGGTGCAATTGCTGGGAACGTTACATAACGAAACGTTTGCCAAGGCGTTGCTCCTAGATCATTTGCAGCTTCTTCTAAGTCACGTCCCATACTTGAAAGACGCGCAGCTAAAATAACAACAACAAACGAAATACTAAATGTAATATGTGCAATAATAATCGTTGTTTGTCCAAGTTCCATTCCTAACTGGCTGAAAAGAATTAGTAAAGATAATCCCATTAAAATATCAGGAATTAAAATTGGTAAATATACAAGGCCATTAATAGCCCCTTCGAAACGATATTTATAACGATGTAAAGCAATTGCAAAGAATACACCAAGTACCGTTGTCACAATCGTTGTTATAACTGCAATCGTAATACTATTTACAAATGCATCAATAACATCTTGTTTTTGAAATAAATCTGTATACCAATGGAATGTAAAACCTTCCCACTCCGCATTAATGCGAGAGTCGTTGAAAGAATAGACCATTAAAACCATCATTGGAAAATACAAGAATAACAAAATTAACCAAGAATAAGAAACTAAAAACTTCTTCATCTTTGCCTATTCCCCTCCGTTCTCATTATATTTATATACTTTCGTTGCACGATAATATAAGTAAATTAACAGAACAGAGAATAGAACAACGATAATCGATAACGCAGATCCAAATGGCCAGTCACGTGCACCTAAGAATTGATTTTGAATAACGTTTCCGATTAATGCTACTTTCGATCCGCCCATCACGTCTGATACAACAAACATTCCGATAGAAGAAACGAATACTAAAATAGAACCAGTCGCAATTCCTGACATCGTCATCGGCACTGTTATATTCCAAAATGCCTTTATTGGTGTTGCTCCTAAATCATAAGCCGCTTCTAGCTTACGCTTATCCAGCTGCTCAATTGCTGCATACACTGGTAAAATCATAAATGGTAATAAAGAATAGACCATTCCGAGTATTACAGAAGGAGTATTATATAATAAATTTAACGGTTCACTAATAATGCCAAGCTTTAATAACAACGTATTCACAAGACCTTGTGAACGTAAAATAACAATCCATGCGTATGAACGAACAAGAAAGTTAATCCAAAACGGGATCGTTGCCAATAATAAAAGAATAGAGCGGTATTTGCGGTCAACAATTGTAATTGTATACGCAAACGGATAGCCAATTAATAAACATATTACTGTTGTAATAACTGCGATTTTAACAGTTTCCCATAACGTTCCTAAGTACAATGGATCAAACACACGGGATATATTCTCCAGCGTAAATTGCATTTCTACTGTCCCGTAAGCTCCGCGCTGCATGAAGGCGAATCCTAATACGAATACGAGCGGGGTTAGGAAGAAAATTAACAGCCACGCGACTGTAGGTAGTGCGAGTAATTTCCCTTTTTTCAATTTAAGGTCACCTCGTCCTCTTGCTCCCAGCCTACATATACATTATCTCCAATGCTCCACTGCGCTGCCTCTTCAGCAGTTTGATATGCCATTAGTAATTCTGATGTTTTCTCATCACGTACATAAAGCTTCTCCATATTTCCGACAAACTCGATATCTTCAATATGTCCAAGATGGTATTCTTTTAAAATTGACTCTTCAACCGAACGTACTTTTACATTTTCAGGGCGAATTGCTACATAGCCTTCCCCGTTTTTCACAATATTATTTTCACCGATGAATGTCGCAACGAACAATGTTTTCGGCTTATTATAAATTTCTTTCGGTGTTCCGATTTGTTCGATATGTCCTTTATTCATAACTACAATACGATCGCTCATGCTCATTGCTTCTTCTTGATCGTGCGTTACGTATATGAACGTAATTCCTAAATTACGTTGTAAGTTTTTCAATTCACGTTGCAAGTCTTTTCGTAACTTAAAGTCAAGCGCTCCAAGTGGCTCATCTAATAGTAATACACGCGGATTATTTACAATCGCTCTTGCAATTGCAACACGCTGCTGTTGTCCACCAGAAAGCTTCGCAGGTTTACGATTACGGAACTCAAGTAACTGCGTTAAACGCATTGCCTCTTCAGCACGCTCTTTCTGCTCTGCTGCTGATACTTTCTGCATTTTCATACCAAAACAAATATTCTTCTCTACTGTCATATGTGGGAATAGTGCGTAATGTTGGAACACTAGGTTCATATGACGCTTATATGGCGGCAAATCGTTAATTCTTTCATCATCTAATAAAAGATTCCCTTTAGTTGGAGTTTCAAATCCTGCGATCATACGAAGTAAAGTCGTTTTCCCGCAGCCACTCGGCCCTAAAATTGTTAAAAACTCTCCCTCTTTAATATCTAAAGAAAGAGGTGGGATAATCACTTGATTTCCAAAATGTTTTTCAACTGCTTCAACTTTAATAATCTTTTTCATTTTCCCGTCCTATCTACCTTAAATTTTTAATTTTTATATTCATGAATAAATATTTATGTTCTATAGACTATTTTTTGTTTCGATCCAAACAAAAATGGTTATTTAACAAGCGTTCGTTTCTATTCTTTATGTAGTATGTTGGATTCATTTTCGCATGATACATAACGTCGAACAGAAAAACCCCTTCCATTGCGAAGGGGCTATTATCATACGGCTACGCCTACTGATAAACACCATCATCATTTTAACAACTTTCGTATGAATTTTAAAGCACTTTTTGTAGAAGAGTAACGAATTTTCATGTCGAATGCTGTAGATTGGGCTAAAATGCTTTTATAATGTGAAAAAGTCCGAAAACTTTCTTTCCCATGATAACCCCCTAATCCACTACTTCCAACACCCCCAAAAGGTAAATATGGCGTGGCAAGATGATAGACAACATCATTAATACAGCCTCCACCATATGAAATATTACTCGTCACTTTCTTTTGTACTTCTTTATCTTCAGAAAATACATATAACGCTAACGGCTTCGGATGTTGCTGGATTGTGCCAATTACATCTTCTATGTTGTCGTACTCTATGATTGGTAAAATCGGACCAAAAATTTCATCTTCCATAACAGTATCTTTCCATGTAATATCCGCTAGTACTGTCGGTTCAATATGTAATGTATCTTTCTTATAGTTTCCACCAATTACGACTTGACCATCTTGTAAGAATCCACATAATCGTTCAAAATGACGCTCACTTACAATACGCACATAATTTTCATTTTGCAAAGGTTCTTTACTATACTGCTCTGTAATTTCATGTCGCAGTGCCTCAATTAGCTTTTCTTTCACGGAAGAATGCACATACATATAATCAGGCGCTACACACGTCTGCCCTGCATTTAAAAACTTACCCCAAACAATTCTTCTTGCTGTCATCTCTATCTTTGCATCTTTATGTACAATACAAGGACTTTTCCCGCCAAGTTCTAAAGTGAGCGGCGTCAACTGTTTCGCTGCTGCTTCCATTACAACTTTTCCAACTCCAACACTACCAGTAAAGAAAATATAATCAAACGGTTCCCTCAGCAAAGATGTACTCTCTTCAACGCCACCTTCTACTACCGCTACAAGCTCTTCTGGGAATAATTCATCTAACATTCTCTTAAGCACTTTTGAAACGCTTGGCGTTAACTCTGACGGCTTTAAAACGATTGTGTTTCCAGCTGCCAGTGCTCCTACAAGTGGTGCAATTGCTAATTGAAAAGGATAGTTCCACGGTGCAATAATAAGCGTCACACCATACGGTTCTGGCACTATTTTTCCTTTTGATCCAAAATGAGTGAGTGCTGTTCGAACTCGTTTCGGTTTACTCCACGATGACATATGTTTCAATTGAAAGGAAATTTCTTTTAATACATATCCAACTTCCGTTGTAAACGACTCGTGAACTGACTTATTTAAATCTAATTTCAATGCCTGAAATATTTCTTCTTCAAAACGCTGAATGCCTTCATAAAGCTTCTTCAAATTATTCTTTCTCATTTCGATGCTTCTCGTATGCCCTTTTAAAAAATATTCCTTTTGCCTACTTACAATAGAGGAAATACTCATTCACTCACCTTCTCCCACTATTTTTATCCAATTCTTTCATTATTTATATAGACTTCATATATAACAAATCTCTATTCTTAAGGTTACATTATATATGACTTTTTCAGCTATATAAAATTCATTGCTCACAAAAAAACTACCGAAAGAAAATCTCTCGGTAGTTTTACTGTATTAACGATATAAACGAACAGCACCTGCAGAATTATCATCAGCTTGTCCTACTACTTCAAATTTCAAACCAAGCTTCGGTAAAATACGTCCTGCATCTGGAATCTGTTGATTAATATACGTTTTAGAATCATCAAACTTTGGTACGCCTGCTAAACCATCATACGTAAATGTTCCACGCGTTGGAGATACGACTTTCCAAGCTGGCGTTTTGTCGAATGAGAACGCTGCATCAGCGATTTGGAATCGTGTACTACTCTTAACTGTTGGTTTACCATTTAAAGTACCAACAATTGCTTCTGGATGAGAATCAACTACACCAAGGAAACCGTGTCCTGGATGTACACCAACCCAGTTATCTGTATAAGCTGAATCTGCATACCATACAACCATACCAGTGTTAAATACTGGACCGCGAGCAAATTTCAACGCGTTATCTGCCCCAGCATAGTTTCTCCACTCAACATAGTAGTTATGTTTTTTCTTCTCTGTTCCGTTAGATACAACGAAACCATCTAATTTTAATTGTGGTGTACCTTCTGCGTCATCAGAGAATACTACTTTACCATCTACTGTTAATGAAGCATTATCAAGAGCGAATCCATTTAATGCTAAACCACCATCAGTAATGTAATCAAATGTTAATTTTACTTTCTTGCCTTTGAATTGACTTAAATCATATGATTTGTCAATCCATTTTCCATTTGTCGAATCTGCATTTCCACTATTTGCTTTCTCACCAAGTCTTTCAATTAACGTTTGTTGACCATCTTCCGTTACAGCGTGTACTTCAAGGAAATCATACTCTGCTTCAATTTCATATAATGATTTGAAGTCAAATTTTGCAGTCGTTGCATTTGTTAAATCGAACAGTGGTGTTTCCATCTTCGTATGAAGATCATCACCTTTTGTGCTGTAGTAATACTGTTTTCCAAATGCCGGCTCAATTGTTTTTATATCTTTGTCTGGTAAGTTAACACGAATCATACCCGGACGGTTAGATTTCGTAACACTTTGATCCAAATATGTCGCTAGACCGATACCTTTATTTAATTTCTCGTAATCTACTTCTACGATATTTGCCCAGTTACCACCGATTGTTTTTTGGAAAAACTCTTTATTTTGTGGTGAGAAACTCGTTGGCGTCGTTCCAGCGATTTTACCAGCCCAGCTTCCGCCACTCATAATAGACCAAGCTTCAATCGGCTCACCTTGACCACTATATTGTGTATCGTACTCATCTGGAAGACCTAAATCGTGACCATATTCATGTGCGAATACACCAACCGCTCCATCTTCTGGTTCAATTGTGTAGTCGAATGCTGCCATCTTTCCACCCCAATATGGTACTTTCGCTTGTGTACCTTCAATTGGGAATGGCTTTGCTCCAACTGTCCAACGGTGCGACCAAATTGCATCATCGCCTAATTTACCACCGCCTGCTTCTTGTCCAACACCCGCATGAATAATCATTAAGTGATCGATTAAACCGTCTGGTTGATTTTTATTTCCATCACCATTTACATCGTATTGATCAAATTGGTCGAACTCTGATAAATCAATACCACTATCTACAGCTGCTTTTAAAGCATCTTTTACTAAATCACGTGGCCCTTTTGGTCCTTTATTATCATGGCCGCCGCTAGCAGCATCTGCACCGTAATCAGCCGCCTTACCAGGAACTGTTAACCATTTTGTAACTGTTCCGTCCACTGTGTAACTACCACCAGATTGCTCTTCGTAATATTGTTTAAACGTTTCGATTTTACTTCCATCATCTAATGTGAATGGCTCGTTGCCGAATAACATTTTTTCATAATGTTCTTTATTAAAATCGTTAGAATACATATATCCAGGCTCTTTGTCGATATTATTATGTTTAAAGTCAGCGTACTCTACAAGTAAAACGAGTACTTTGTCTTTACGAACTTCACCGTTATAGTCTTTTTGTTTCGCTGGAGAAGTTGGTACTTTACCATTTAGACCGCCTTTAACTGGGCCTGTCGCTGCAGGTGTGCCTGTTGCTGGTTGATTTAATTTTTCTTTCGTGTCTGCTTTCGCATCTTTCACTTTCTTTAAAAAGTCGGATGCATCTTTCGTAAGTTGGTCCCCATTCGCTGCTTCTTTCCCAGGATTTTCACCCTTTTTGTTCTCTACATACTTTTCGACTGCTTTCTTTGTTTCTGTCTCTGAAGCCTTCGAATCAATTACCCCACGTTTTTTTAATGCATCTGCTAAACGTTCTTCCGGAATTAAATGATCATCAACTGGGCTCGTAGCTGTTTTATTCACAGGCGTTTCAGCATATGCAGATTGAGTGCCAGCTCCGAATGAAAGGCCTAATACAGCTGTCAATGCGATTGATGACAAAACTTTGAACGGTTTCTTGTTCATCCCTTATTTCCTCCCCTAATAAATAATATGTATTACAAATTGAATTTTATTAAAAATTCAATATTTTTTCAATATTTAGTCATATTATGTAATGTTTTTAATATATTTGTAAAAATTTCATAGTTAGCATACGAATATATCACAATTCAACAATGTTTTCTGAAAATATTGAAAGTTTTTATCGAACAATTTATAATTTCCATAGAGGGAGTTTAATGGGGATTTTATCTTTGTTTCATCTACACAATATTTGATAATTCACTATATAAAACACAAAAGCGGATTGCATTATCACGTATTCTGTAGCAGCAATTATGACCGATAATTAGGGAGGAATTACATTTGTACAAAGATAAGACAGACGCACTGGATCAAGAATGGATTGATTTAATACTTGAAGCTCTAGATGCTGGTATCGCCATGCAAGACATCGAGCAATTTTTCCAACGTATGAAGCCATCCAGTCAGGCTCAATAGGTTTGTTCTTTTTAACGAAGTTTATGTTATAATAATGACATCATAAGACAACTACATATTGATAGAAAGGTGCGCAAATATGATTGGAGAACGTATAAAACGCCTTCGTTTACAAAAAGGGATTTCATTAACTGAACTTGCCGAAAAAGCTGGCGTTGCTAAATCTTACATTAGTTCTATAGAACGAAATTTACAAAAAAACCCTTCCATTCAGTTTCTTGAAAAGATCGCAGCAGTTCTACAAATTCCAGTTGATACTTTACTTCATGATGAAACAACAAGGGAAACTAACCTAGACTCCGAATGGACACAACTCGTTAAAGATGCAATGAACTCTGGTGTCTCCAAAGAACAATTTCGTGAATTTCTTGAATTTACAAAGTGGAAGCAAAATCAAAAATAATAATAGAAAGAAGTGCTTACAACCAGCACTTCTTTTTCTTTATAAAAAAAAGCGGGAATACCCGCTTTTTTATTATTTTTCTTCCCCAGCTTCTTGGTTAGCATTGAATGTCCATTCTAAATTCAATGTATCACCTTGGAAGATATTTTGGTCTTTTCCATCATCTACAAATTCAAATTGTACCCATAGATAATCCTCTGTACCAGCTGCTAATCCACCCTTTTCTCCCCACTCAGGAGCAAAGATATCTTTAGCTAAAAGATCTGGATCAACTTTTTGTAAGTCTGCTAAAGTTGTTTCGTATACAGGCTCACTTTGTTTATCCCAGTTCCAAAGGAATTTTACTTTAACGTGCTTACCAAAGTCTTCACCAGCATTATCACCTTTTGCATCTTTAACAGTATACTTTGTTGCTAATTTAACGTCTTTAATAGTTAACGAACCGCTGTTTTGTAATAAGAACTCTTTCTTAACAGAATCCCCTGGTTTTAAATCTTTAATATCTACAAGCGTCTTAGGGTTTAATGTAAGGTCTAACGTCCCAGCTGCAAATGTATTGTTTGATACTTCTTTATCGCTAAAGAATGCAAATGTTCCTCCACCAATTAAAGCTAACCCCAATGCTGCTGATGCAACTCCCATACCTAATTTCTTTTTCAGACTCACAATCAATTCCCCCTAGCTTTTTTTTATATTTTTATCACTTATTTTTCAATAAGAGATGTAAAGAAAACTATATTAGCTTAGCTAATATGCGTTCTTTTTTAAAAACCTTATGTTCATTATAACGAACAACCCTATATAAACACAACACATATTTATTAATATTTTCAGTTATTTTTATTTCTCAATATCATTTAGACTTTTCAGAAAAAAACAATGATAATTTATAACTTTTTTCACACTCAAATCATTTAATACTATAAGAAAAAAGAAAAACAAAGAGGTGAGGGCTAACGTTCCCTCACACTCGTATAAATATTACTAGTCTTGCTTATTCGTTCACTCTCTCTTACACCACATTCTTGTTTTCCGGCTGTTTCACTAAAGTAGTTACTCCGCTTTCTTTTGCTCTTCTACTTTTTTCTGTTCTTCAGCTTTCTTTTGTTCCTCTGCTTTCTTCTGTTCTTCTACTTTCTTCTGTTCCTCTACTTTCTTCTGTTCTTCTACTTTCTTCTGTTCTTCTACTTTCTTCTGTTCTTCTACTTTCTTCTGTTCTTCTACTTTCTTCTGTTCTTCTATTTTCTTCTGTTCTTCTATTTTCTTTTGTTCTTCGGCTTTCTTCTGTTCTTCTGCTTTCTTTTGTCCTTCCGCTTCAATTGCAACGTTTAATTGTTGCTGAAGAGCCTGAATTTGCTCATCAATAGCTTTCAAGCTAATTTCTTTCTCAATATAGTCACGCTTCTCTTTGATACTGCGGAAGCCTTCATTTACATATATGGACACTTGCTGCATCGACTCATCTTTATTTACCTTTAATTCTTCTTGTATTTGATTGTAAGGAGCTTCTATTTCAGTATATACATTTTGCAAGGCTTCCTTCTCAGCAACAATTTTCTCACGCCCTTGTTGCCATACAGAAATCGCCTGTTTTATTTCTTCAATAGAAGTTGCTTTCGATTTTCCCTTCATCGTTCCATACTCACGCTCAATAAACTGTTTATGTTTCTCAGATTGCTCTTTTAACGTATTAACTGTTTTCGGAAATATAATTGCTGTAGAAAGCGTCGCTTCTACTTTCGTTTCATGAATGAACGCCGCTTCTGTATGCGTCATAATTTGAGATCCTAAATAAAACGTAATAGAACACATACACGGCAATATAAGCATCTTTTTAAAATTACGCGGTCTTTTCAGCATCTTAATCTCTCCCATCGAACATTACGTTCTTTATACAGAACATTATCTATATTATAGTAAAGAACTATTAAAATTGATAGACAAATACTAGAAAAATAGAAAAAGGGCTATCCATGTGATAACCCTTTTTCTTATTATCTTTCTTCACCTGCTGTTTGTTGTGCATCAAACGTCCAATTTAATTGTAACTTATCGCCTTGGAATTGATTTTGATCTTTTCCATTATCAACGAACCCAAATTTCACTTTGAATTTATCAGATTTACCTGCTGAAATACCTTTTTCATCCCAGAACCAAGCCGATAAATCATTATCTACAGCTGTAAGTGTGTCACCTTTTAATTTATCTAAAGTAGTTTGTTTCACAATTGTCTCATGCTTATCTACATTTTTTAAGAATGTTACTTTAATATGTTTACCAAAATCATCTTTATTGTCTTTCTTTACATCTTCTACATTATAATCTGTTTTCAGTAGAACCTTTTTAATATTTAAAGAGCCTTTATTTTCTAGTTTAAATTCTTTTTCAATTGTATCCCCAGGTTTTAAATTCGATACGTTAACAACTGTTGATGGATTTAATGCTAAATCCAGTGTTCCAGCCGCAAATGTATTATTTGACACTTCTTTATCACTGAAAAATGCAAATGTTCCTCCACCAACTAAAGCTGCTCCTAATACTGCTGATGTAATACCCATTCCTAATTTTTTCTTTAAAGTCATGTCCATATCCCCTTAATATATATTTGTTAACTTCCTAAACGGAAAGTATAACCAAACGAACTAGACGGATTGTTCTACTTTTTTATCTTTCTTTTCTCCGTCAATGCTACGAATAGCACCAAAAATAGAAATCGCGGAATACCCAAGTAAAAAGACTCCTGGAATAATAAGAAGTAATGCTGCTCCCGCTTTTGAATTCGCATAATTCAGTAAATAACCAACATACGGAACTGTAATATCTGCATACTTTCCAACTACATTTTCTGCAAGTACTGGCTCTAAATCTGGTCCGTTGTTGTTATCCCCTTTTGTTTCATACATTAATTTTCCATTTGTATCTTTCACACCGATAATACGGTGAGTGATAATTTTTTGATCTTTCTCTTTAAAGGTAATAACATCACCTTTTTGATATTTAGAACCATCTTTGTTTGGTTCTATTGCAATGATTGATCCTGTTAAAAACGTCGGCTCCATTGATCCTGAAAGAACGCTCTTAAATTGATATCCCATCACTGTCGGATCACCACCGCTTGCTTTTGAAGAAATAACTACAAAAGCTAAAAAAACCATCAATGCAAATAAAACAAATGAGATCGCGTTGCTAATTATCTTCCATATTAATTTCATCGTCTCTCTCCCTCTCCGTTGTTTTATATTATTTGAAGTATGCAATATCCACTTTGTTCTTTAACAAGAACACAAGTAAATGATATAACGAACTTTAAGTTATTGCAATAAGAAAATTTACAATTATTAGTTATTTAAAATATAGAAAAAAGACTGTGCCAAAATTTTACACAGTCTTTTTATTAGTAATTTATTTACCTTCTGATTTCATTCCTTTTGTATTTCGGCGCAACACTACATATAAAATTGCTCCAAATAATATAATCGCACCTATCCCAACACTTATTACTTTCACATTTGAGTCTTTTACTTCAGGCATAGTTGTATCTTTTTTAGGCATCGTAAAAGTGACATCTTCTGTTGAAAGAACATTTACCGTCGCAATTGTTTGATTATTTTTCGTAATATCAACTGCACCAACTACCTCACCACGATGTATTCCTTTATGATATAAAGATTCTTTATCTAATGAAGCCGCCCGGAAAATAGTTTTCACATTTTTCCCTTCATCTTTCTTAAGCATAAGCTCCGCACTTTGTTCCAACTCAGAATTAACATCTTTATTTAAATATGTTGTTTTTTGATGCCAATTATGTTTATCAAGCACCATTTGCTTCGTAAATTGACCGAAAGAATATTCCGCCATCTGCTTCAAATCTTCATAAATTTCAGGTCTTTGAGAAGCCATTACTACGCTTATAATACGATTTCCATCTTTCTCATTTAATAAAACAAGTGTATTACGTGCTTCATTCGTAAACCCTGTCTTACCGCCAATGCTATATGGATTTTCAAAAAAATTAGATTTATTAAAAATAGACACCGTCTGCCTAGACGTCGTAACTGTCGTTCTTTTCGTATTCATCGCTTGTAAAATTTCAGGATACTTTTGCACACCCTTCGTAATCATAGCCATATCATACGGCGTCGTATAATGGTTCGGATCATGCAATCCATTCGGTGTTACAAAGTGGCTATCTTTCGCCCCTAATTGCTTCGCTTTCTCATTCATCATATTAGCGAAATTCTCAACACTCCCGCCAATCCGCTCCGCAATCGCATACGACACATCATTCGCACTCAGCACCATTAAAATCATAAGCGCAGTATTTCTATTAATTGTCTCTCCAGGTTGAAACTCAATTTGATAATTACTCTTCTCTTGATCTAATGCTAATTGTGAAAATGTAAATTGATCCTCTGGCTTTGTATGCTCCATGAGTAAAATCGCTGTTAACACCTTCGTCGTACTAGCAGGAAATGCGCGGTGATATGCGTTTTTGTCATACAAAACATCTCCTGTTTTTGCATCAATTGTCGTTGCAAACTGACTAAAAACATTCGGTCCTTCCGCAGGTGGTGGTGCAACTTGTTCTGGATTTACTCCAATATTCGTCTCAGCACGCAATGTTATGGGCGTCAAAAAAAACGAACAAATAACTGTAATAAAAACCAAAATTTTCTTAAAATTTACCATATGACTCTCCCTTTTCCATTTACTCCTTAACAAAATAATAAATCTACCAATCATATGTAATTTGTATTATATTGGAAGAATTTTCACTATTTTTTACTATATCATACTTTTACGATAAAGAACATAAATATACAATAAAAATAAGAAGGAATTACTCTTTCTTATCCTTCTCATCAATCAACGAATCTATTAACTTTTGACTAGCTTCCTCGGGCGTAATCTCATCTGTTATTCCCATAAACGACCAACCTTTAGAATCAACCCACTCAACAAACTCTTGTAAAAATTCATCATGTGTAACATCCACATCAAGAATCGATCCATTAATCGAAATCGTTCTATTTTTAGACACGCGCATCTTGAACGTTTTTCTTACCATTACAACTTTTCTCCCTCTACTTCTGAATATTTATAAAGTGACACTTTCATCAACCCTCACGAATCGGACTTTTACGGGCATTCCGACCCGAACTTCTTTACTTTTGCTGAATTTCGAGGTAAGGGATCTTACTGCCCGCAAATAGCGAGATAAAATAATCATGTATCTCTGTTATACATGATTTTCAGTAAATTGTAAAAAGGATATATTGGCCAATTGGCATATTGAAACTGAAAATCTATCATTCTGCAAAAATATCAAATGATATGTAATTGATCATAAATGACTAAATAGATTCACATAAAAATAAAATAACTTACATTTTACCACACCAAATACAAATGACTTTCTTACAATGGAATGGAGTATACTAGAAGAAAACTTAAAATGAGGAGGAACCTCATGACGCGTTGTACGTATTGTAAAACGAAGTGGACAATAAAAGATGTATGGGCAATACTCGTGACATTTGAAAAGGATTGTCCGTATTGTTTTATGAGACAATATCTATCAAAGAAAACGGTGAACGCTATGCCAGAACTTATAAGCTTACCTTTACATTTCTTACTCCCTTTTCTTGTTGATTTGAGTGCTGAAGGTCCTTCGGATTGGTATCGTAAATAATATAACCACTACATCCAAAGACTACTTTCTACTAAATTCGCTTCTCATCATTATTCCTTCATACATTACTAGCATAATCGCTTATACTTTCCCTTTTGAAGATTCTCTAGCTCAGCAGGAAGAGCGTCCCCTGAACAAGGTTTATCAATTATGCCTTTAATAAACGATGATATATGCATACTGTTAAGCATAAAAATTAGCATTAAGTTCCACTCAAATATTAATTGAAACCCAACACTCCATTTAATCTGTAATCTAGAATACAAGCAGTGTTTTTTATTATGCATTTTTGCATACAGTATTATTTTCTCTTGTAAATAGATAATAATGTTATATAATAAAACCAACATTTTACCAATAAAAGGTAATAAGAAGTAGTGGAATAAGTAAATAACCAAAGCCTATTAACAGATTTGTTCTATATAAATCATGATACATATATGGAATCAAAACTATGAAATTTTATGTAGTGATTAGATTACTACAAGATGAAAGATTCATAGCGAATACACTTAAGGAAAAAACGTTCGATTAGATTAATGTGATATCTATCGAACGAATTGAGAATATACTTAGGGGGAATTTCAAGTGAACGCATTTAGTAAGGTATTATTAACAGGCGCTTTAGCTTTAGGCGGTTTAACAGCTATGAACATTGATACACCGAAGGCACATGCTGACGAATGGGATGGTTGTCATTACATTTGTGGTCCTGGTGAAACGGTGAACGGTGTTACAGTTCAGGTACACTCTACACAAGTTACTTTTGGTAACAGCGTAATTGCAAGAATTACAAATGACCGAGCTGAAGAAATTCATTACAATGTCAGCCTTGAAAAGAAATATGGCGATAGATGGGGAGAATTTGAAACCAACTTCCGTTGGCAAAATCAATGGGTCCCAGCTGGAAGCAATGATGAAATTGCAACTTTCACAGGATATGGCGATGATATTTATGAGGATGGAACATATCGTTATAAAGTCGAAATAAAAGGCGCTGACGGTTCTATTGATACAATTTACACAGCAGGAATGACAGTTACAGGGCGATAGCTCATGACTGAGTTGCATTATTTATGATTGTATTTTTGATACTATCATTGATAATTGCGGTGATATTATTATTAAAATAAGCTCTTCGGGGCTTATTTTTTATATAAAAATTCGAGCATTAATATTACGAAAATTTCATCTTTACACTATTGAAGTTTGTTGCTATTATAGGAATACACCAAATGTTACAATATTCAATAAATTATCTTATTATATGAATGAAAACATATTGCTGGTCGTAATATTTATAGTTGGGATCCCGTAGCTCAGCAGGGAGAGCGCCACCTTGACAGGGTGGAGGTCGTGAGTTCGAGCCTCTCCGGGGTCATAAAAAAGAGACACCATATCAACCTTCTACGTGATATGGTGTCTCTTTTTATCTAATTCAATCACTTTCCACCAAACATCTTCTCCAAAGACTTCGCATTGGCAAACAATACTTCTTTCAAGTTATCGTCAGCAACGATTTTATAGTCGCCATCTTTGTCTTTCTTTAAGTTCAATGTAACTTCGCGAGTTGCCATTGCTGCATCTTTATCCGTTAAGTTTTTGATGATAGTTGAGGTCATTGTTTTTTCGATCGCTTTTTCAGATTGTTCTTTGTCTTCACTAAATGCGCTAGCGAAGGCCATTGGCATAACTTCTCCCACTGCTTTTGTTACAGCAACGGATAGATCTGCAGATGTAATTTTCACTTTCACTTCTGCTTTGTCATCCTTTTTCGATACTTCTTCTAGCTTTTCAAATTTAAAGTTTTTCGTAATTGCACTCAGCATTGCTTTTGCCTCAGCATCATCTGTTTTTTCATTTAGTTTATTAAATTCCTTGTCACTCTCAACAAATGTACGAGCCTTTTCTACATCACCTTTTTGTATCGCTGTTAAAAATTCTTCTGTAGTATCTTTCGGATTTGCACACCCTGCTAAAACACCTGCTGTTAATCCTACTACCATCATTAATAGCAATAATCTCTTTATCTTTTGCACGCTCATTCTCCTCTTATCTTTTCTAGTAAGTCAGCATCATACAATATTATGAAACTGACATTACAAACATTTTTTAGTATAGCATTTATATGATTCGTTTTCTATTAATTCCCAAAAGGTAAAGGGCCTTGCAGCATTCCTACAAGGCCTCTCTTATATCAATCTGTATCCGTAGCACAAATGAACCACATTTTCTGTTCCCTACTATCTAATACCATCCACATACTCCAATCAAAAATCATAAGCGATAACCAAAGCGATATATTCATAGTAGCAAATAATAAATATAAAATGAAATCTCTCTTTTGTATTGCTCCTCTATTCATCAAAATGTAAGCGGCACCAATAGGAGGAAAAAGACAAATATTTTTCTTAACGACTACGGATACAAAGTTACTGTCTGCATATGAATCCCCTTTTCATCATAATACTTGCTTCAACATCGGTCTCACTACCCTATATTCATCACTATAAGCTTCCTTTATGATTAAAGGCGGGTAATCACTTTTTTCTTCCTCAATCATTATGAATACTTCTGTTTTCTCTTGTAATGTATTAGATTCTCTATTTTTAGTAGGTTTTTTACTTGTTTTAATTTTCTTTGTTACTTCGCCAAGTTTTTGCCCAACTTCTTCTACTTTGGCAGGTTCATTCGTAACATAGTATTCTTGTTCGTCCCATACTAATATAGGTGGCACTTGTTCTCTTTTGTTACATATTATATAAGTAGTACTAGCTACCAGTAGTATACAAGTTAATAAATAGAAGATAGTTCTTTTATTCATATACTACACTCCTTATCTATCATTTCATTGGATTATATAACACAAATTATTTACGGTAAATGGATTTGGTGGTAATTTTTAGGTTTAATAATAAAAAAACCTTACCGAAGTAAGGTTCCGTTTTTACATTCTATAGTGACTGATTAATTAATACGATCATTACAATAATTGCTATAAGCATAACAACTAAACAGCCGATTAATTTATAAAATCCTCGCTTCGTTAACGTCCCGCCTTGAACGTCTTTACGAATAAATAAGAATACGGCTAAAAATAATACAAGCCCAATGCCAAAAGCATACATCATTTGCATATGTTAATCTTCCTTTCTCTCCTCCATCTTAATATCTTTTTGCCAAAACAACAAATGAGATAAAGACGGTACTCATTGTAAGTGCCATAAGTATATTCAATAATTCAGTAGCTGATAGTATAAGTATTTTTAAGTTTAAGCCGATAGAGAAAAGAAGATAATATGCCGTTAATGCAAAAAAGGTTACAAACATTCCTTTATAACGAATAAGTTTCATTCGCTCGTCTTTTTCTTTAAATTGCGGATGCAAGTAGCTTAGACAGAAACTCATAATCATCATCCCCAGCAATGGATACGTTATGGCTGGCGGTGCAGAATGCGTCATTATACCTGTTAATATCATAAATCCACTCATAAATAGAAAAATAATCCCCATAATTACAAAGTACTTTTGTGAATAATTCATCCCTATTCCCCCTCTTCTTTTCCTTCATAAATAAATACATGTTCTATTGTTGTCTGAAATGTTTTCGCTATTTCAAATGCTAGCGGAAGTGATGGATCGTATTTCCCTTTTTCAATTGAGATAATGGTTTGTCTGGAAACTCCAAGTTTCTCAGCCAACTTTTCTTGAGATAGTCCAATTTTTTTTCGGTATTCGACCATTTTATTTTCCAAGGAAATTTCTCCCTCCTTCCATATACCGAGTATATATGTAAAGGAAACTTTACGTCAAGTTCCCTTTACATATATTTTGATTATTATTCACGCTATTTATATAGAAGAAACTTTTTTAAATTTCAGCACGTCTATTTTGAAGCGAAACACGGAACACTATAAATAAATGTTACTATATCTCCTCACTTCTTTTTTTAAAATTTAATATCTCCATATTTGTTTTATCCTTTTAAAATATTTCATTTATTTCTTTATTTCACGAAATGCGTTATTTGTTTTACGGTGTTTTTCGTCATATTTATAGAAACTAACTGTTTATGGAGCATTTTTTATGTTTAGCAACTTTTTTTGTAGAAATCCTTCACTTTCCTTTCAATATTTAACACTATCTAAATAAAGTTTACGATAAATTCATAATTTTTTATTTTTTATACTATATTCCGTTATATTGTTGTATAATACCTATGAAAGCGCTTATTATTTCAATATACATAATTCAAACTATTTTTATCGAAACATTCTAACTATTATACCTATATTTAAATACAGCAATTATAGCTATTAGTATAGGCATACCAAATATATCCACCCCATTTTTCTGTAAAATTACTTTATAACATGAAAGATTAACTTGGGTGATAAGTTATTGTGAATGTTTTTTTACAAAACAGATAAGTAATAGTGTTTGGTATTATGTAAATTATTGTAATAACATAAGAGTAAAGAAAACATTTACATTGATTACTGATTCATTACTTATTGAAAAAGAGCAAAATGCACCTTTGTATGGAAAAGGATTATATGCATTGGGAGGTTTAAACAAATGACGAGGAAGAATACAACGACAAACCCTTGGGCCAAGTTCCACGGTCCGAACCTTGGTTATGTTATTGAGCAGTATGATCTTTACGTAACTGGAGCAGGTTCTGTTGATCCGGAATTACAAGAGCTTTTTGAAATTTTTGGAGCTCCTTCGTTTCAAGATGATGTCGTAACAGGGGACAACACAGCAACACATTTTTCTCCTCAAAACACAGGTAATATTGAAAAAATTCTTAAAGTCGTTCAACTTGTTGAGCAGATTCGTTCTTTCGGGCACACGTTGGCTCACATCAACCCGATGGAAGATGCTGCAAATGGACAATCTCTTCTTGAGAAAGCAATGAACGAACTAAGCGATGCTGACTTGAAAGCGATTCCAGCGAAAACAGTATGGCCAGATGCACCAGAAGGTATTCACACTGCACTTGATGTAATTCATAGATTAAAAGACGTTTATACAAAATCTTTAGCTTATGAATTTTCTCATATACAAGATAGTGAAGAACGCGCGTGGTTGCATCAAATGGTGGAATCAAATTCATTGCGTCAACCACTATCAAATAAAAAACGAACTGCTCTTTTAAAACGTTTAACAGCTGTTGAAGGTTTCGAGCAATTCTTGCATAAAACATTCGTTGGGCAAAAACGTTTCTCTATCGAGGGCGTTGATATGCTTGTACCTGTTTTAGATGAAATTGTTCTAGAAGGTGCTAAGAACGGCGTAGAGGATGTCATGATTGGTATGGCTCACCGCGGTCGCCTAAGCGTACTTGCTCACGTATTAGAAAAACCATATAGCCACATGTTTGCTGAGTTCAAACATGCAAAAATAGAAGGCGCAGTAGCTAATTCTGGCTGGACTGGCGACGTGAAATACCACCTAGGTAGAGAACAAGTCGTTAGTAACGAAGAAGTTAGCACTCGCGTTACATTAGCAAATAACCCGAGTCATCTTGAGTTCGTGAATCCTGTAGTAGAAGGTTTCGCACGTGCGGCTCAAGAGAATCGTAAAAAATCTGGTCTTCCAGATCAAGATACTTCAAAATCATTCGTAATTTTAGTTCATGGTGATGCTGCATTCCCTGGTCAAGGTATTGTATCTGAGACGCTCAACTTAAGCAGATTGAACGCGTACCAAACAGGCGGAACGATTCATGTTATCGCAAACAATGCAGTTGGTTTTACGACTGATAGCTATGATTCTCGTTCTACGAAATATTCAAGCGACCTTGCAAAAGGTTTCGATATTCCGATTGTTCACGTGAACGCTGATGATCCGGAAGCTTGTCTTGCAGCTGCTAACCTTGCGATTCAATATCGTATGTTGTTCAAAAAAGATTTCTTAATCGATTTAATTGGTTACCGCCGCTACGGTCATAACGAAATGGATGACCCAGCAGTTACGCAACCACAAGTGTACAAAAAGATTAAGAATCACCCAACTGTAAGAGCAATTTATGCAGATCAATTACAAGCTGCCGGTGTTCTAAATGCAGATGAGATTGAAACAATTACGCAGTTTACACAAGAACAATTAAAATCTGACTATGCACAAGTACCACCAGCTGATACGAGCGATGCAACAATTCACGTTAAAGTGCCAGATGTTGTTGCAAAGGGCATTCAGTCAATTGATACTGGTGTTGAGCTTGACTCACTTCGTGCAATTAATGAAGGTCTACTATCTTGGCCAGAAGGCTTTAACGTATATCCGAAAGTGAAGAAAATTCTTGAACGCCGTAAAGATGCTCTTGAAGAGAACGGTAAAATTGAATGGGCACTTGCTGAGTCATTAGCATTCGCTTCTATTTTACAAGAAGGTACGCCAATTCGTTTAACTGGTCAAGACTCACAGCGTGGTACATTCGCTCATCGTCACATCGTATTACACGATACTGATACAAATGAAACATATTCACCATTACATCGCTTACCAAACATTAACGCTTCATTCTCTGTTCATAACAGTCCGTTATCAGAGGCTGCTGTTGTTGGTTACGAATATGGTTATAACGTATTCGCTCCAGAAACGCTTGTTATGTGGGAAGCGCAATATGGTGACTTCTCAAATACTGCGCAAGCATTATTTGATCAATATGTTTCAGCTGGAAGAGCAAAATGGGGTCAAAAATCTGGTTTAGTTCTTCTATTACCACACGGTTATGAAGGTCAAGGACCAGAGCACTCTAGTGCACGTCCTGAACGTTTCCTACAGTTAGCTGCTGAGAATAACTGGACAGTTGCCAACTTAACGAGTGCGGCACAATACTTCCATATCCTGCGTCGTCAAGCATCTATCTTAGGAACAGAAGCTGTTCGACCATTAGTACTGATGACGCCGAAGAGTTTATTACGTCACCCGCTTACGCTTTCAACTGCTAGTCAGTTAAGCGAAGGACGTTTCCAACCTGCTCTAGAACAAGAAAACCTTGGCACGAAACCAAACAAAGTAAAACGCCTTGTTTTAAGCACAGGTAAAATGGCGATTGACTTAGCAGCAGAAATCGAGTCTGGTAAACATGACTACAACTTAGATGAAATTCATGTCGTTCGTATTGAACAGCTATACCCATTCCCTGCTGAGAAAATTCAATCTATTATTAAACGCTTTAAAAACTTAGAAGAAATTATTTGGGTTCAAGAAGAACCTCGTAATATGGGCGCATGGCATTACATGGCTCCAATTCTGTTCGAACTAGCTGGAGATAAAGTGAAAACAGGTTATATTGGACGCCCAGATCGCTCTAGCCCATCTGGTGGCGATCCATTCGCTCACAAAGCTGAGCAAGAACTAATTGTTTCACACGCTTTAGATGTGAAGTATAACTTCCGTCAAGATAAACAAGAAATTGAAGTTTTCAGCAACTAGAAAGTAACAATGAAAGTTTCTAGCTTGTTACTTGGGCAGATATTCTGCCCAGGGGCAGGCTAACAAATGGAGATTACCGAAAACAAAAGAAGAAAAAACACACCGTTAGGCAAATAAGGGGAGGACATTTAAAATGATCGAAATTAAAGTACCTGAGCTTGCAGAATCTATTACTGAAGGAACTATCTCACAATGGCTTATCAACGTAGGCGACAAAGTTGAGAAAGGTGGCAGCGTTGTTGAGCTTGAAACTGATAAAGTCAATGTAGAAATCATTGCAGAAGATTCAGGTATTGTATCGAAGTTACTAGGCGAACCTGGGGATACAGTTGAAGTTGGCGCAACTATCGCAATTTTAGATGCTAATGGAGCACCAGTTGCAGTAAGTACACCTGCACCAGTGGCTGAGCAACCAAAACAAGAAACGACTGAAGCACCGAAAGCTGCGGCACCAAATGCTGAGCAAACTGCAACACTACAAGGGTTACCAAATACAAACCGTCCTATCGCATCACCAGCTGCTAGAAAAATGGCTCGTGAATTAGGAATCGACTTAAACGACGTACGTAGCACAGATCCACTTGGACGCGTGAGACCACATGATGTACAAGCTCATGCTGCAGCACCAAAAGAAGCACCAGCTGCTCCAAAGAGTCCAGCTCCTGCTCCAGTTGCAAAAACGGAATTCGAAAAACCAGTTGAGCGCGTGAAAATGTCCCGCCGCCGTCAAACAATTGCAAAACGTCTTGTAGAAGTTCAACAAACATCTGCAATGTTAACAACATTTAACGAAGTTGATATGAGTGCGATCATGGAATTACGTAAAGAACGCAAAGATGCTTTCGAGAAAAAACATGATGTACGTCTTGGATTCATGTCATTCTTCACAAAAGCAGTTGTTGCAGCATTAAAACAATTCCCATTATTAAATGCTGAAATTCAAGGTGACGAGCTTATCATTAAAAAATTCTATGATATCGGTATTGCAGTAGCAGCTCCAGATGGATTAGTTGTTCCAGTTGTACGCGATGCTAACCAATTAAATTTCGCTGAAATTGAAAGTGAAATTCGTGAATTAGGTAAAAAAGCACGTGACAACAAACTTTCATTAAAAGAACTACAAGGTGGTACATTTACAATTACAAACGGTGGTGTGTTCGGTTCTCTAATGTCAACACCGATCCTAAATAGCCCACAAGTTGGTATTTTAGGAATGCATAAAATCCAAGTACGCCCAGTTGCAATTGATAACGAGCGTATGGAAAACCGCCCAATGATGTACATTGCTTTATCTTACGATCACCGTATTGTTGATGGTAAAGAAGCAGTTAGCTTCCTTGTTGCTGTTAAAGATATGCTTGAAGATCCAAAGTCATTATTATTAGAAGGTTGATAGATTAAAAATCTATTAAAGGCTGTAGAATGATTCATTCTACAGCCTTTTTTTATTGTGTTCATACGGGACAAATTTCATGACATAAGGTAATAATGTATGCCTAAACGTAAGGAGGATTAAAATGAATAACCTTCCAATTCATGCAAAACTTAAAGTAAATAAGGATACTTTCTTCCTCCCCGATTCAAACGGGGGTGTCTATTTTCGAAATAACGCCAGTTCATTTCGTATGGACGGTGACGGAATTTATAACTGGATTGAAAAATTAATGCCGATGTTTGACGGTAATTATTCTTTAGCAGAAATAACGGATGGTCTCCCTCTTCCCTATCAAAATCGTGTACTTGAAATTGGAGAGATTTTATATACAAATGGATTTGTCCGTGATGTAAGTCAAGATGCACCTCATGAATTAAACAGCGCATTACTTGATAGATATGCTTCGCAAATTGAATTTTTAGAAGCAGATTCTCATTCAGGTGCTCTAAAATTCGAAACGTATCGCGCGGCAAATGTCCTTATAATTGGTTCTGGTAATATGCTTACTTCCTTAGTTTCTTCTTTATTAGAATCTGGTTTACCTACATTTCATTACCTCGTTACAGATCGGGATGAAACAAACTATGACAGAATACATGAGCTAATAGAACGTGCATATGAAGTTGATAACAGTGTACTCCTTCAAGAAATCGATACTACAATTGACCGTCCCTTACATGAGGTATTCGAACCTTTTGATTGGATTTTATATGTTTCTCAAAACGGAGACATTGACGGTTTAAAAACAGTTCACACTATTTGTAGAGAAACGAAAAAGAATTTCATACCAGCTATTTGTTTATCAACACTCGGTATAGCTGGACCTGTCGTAACAGAAAATCGTGATGAATGCTGGGAATCCGCATGGCATCGGCTACATGAAACGACTTTGCAAAATGAAAATTCATCGGATTCCGTCTCACCAATTACATCTGCCATGTTAGCAAATGTAATCGTTTTTGAATTATTTAAACATGTCGCGGATGATTCATATCGTGAAAAAGAATCACAATTCTTTTTATTAAACTATGAAACACTTGAAGGAACGTGGCATCCTTTTATAAAACACCCTCTTGCAACTGATGAAAGTTTTACAATTGATACGATAGAAAATCTTTCTGAAAAACTTGAGCATCGGTATGGCCAACATACTTCAACTGATGTATTCCGATTTTTCGACTCATTAACTTCTAAAGAAGCCGGTATATTCCATGTATGGGATGAACAAGATTCATATCAATTACCGTTATCACAATGCTATATTCAAGTAGCCACTCCACTATCAGATGGCCCAGCTTCCCTTCTGCCTCTTATGACTCGCAGTGGATTGACTCATAATGAAGCACGCCGAGAAGCTGGTTTAACAGGAATTGAAACATATGTAGCAGAAATCATTCACCGCCTTATTCCTGAACATAACAATATCGGTATCGGTGCTGGAGAAACGATGACAGAAGGATTTTACCGCGCACTGCAACAACATTTAAACAATAAACTGTATGAGCGGCAGTCACATATGCTAGAGGAACTTACAACTGTTGAGTTAACTGATATTCAAGATAAACATTGTAGATTTTATTACGATGCTCTCTCTACAATCCATGAAACGCCTAAAATCGCAATGAGTGAAGAGATTCTCAGTTTTCCAGTCGTTTGGGTTGGTATAAATGATAGATGGTACGGTGCATCTAATATTAATATGACGTTAGCGTTACGAAACGCACTACAACTATCACTCTTTCACGTTCAAAATGAAGAAATTCCTTACAGAGCTAATATCTTGCCTGAATCCTCTATTATTTTATATGACACGTATTCTTTTAGAGTGGAAATACAAGCGGAAGAAGAAATTCCAAGCGTACAATCTTTACAACTCGCCTTACAACATTTAGAAGAACATAATTTTTACCCCTTCGTATTTGATTTAGCGATTGAACCATTTTTGAAAGAAAACTTAGACGGTGTGTATGGGGTATTAATTGCAAAGGAGGACGGTTTATGATTCAAAATATATTGCTTATAGGAGATGGCCTTCTTGCAGACTATGTACATGATCAATTATGCAAACAATATTCCATCATTCGTCAGCATACTCTTACAGAAGAACTTCCTGAAAATATTCATCTCGCTCTCGTATTACATGATGGATCTCCTTCTACTATTCATCATGATGCTGAGCTAATTTTTCGTTCAAATCATATTCCGTGGCTACGTGGTTTTACTTCATTTGGTGAAGGTATTATCGGTCCTTACATTCATCCTCTTACGCCCGGATGTTCCCATTGTTCTGATGGACGCCGTTTTATCGCTGGCTTTGATCAAAAAGAAATGTGGGAACTACAGCGGAAATATGCCTTTAAAGCAGATAATGTAACGAGACGTGATGTACGTGCCACCCAAAATGGAATGTTGCAAATGTGCCATCTTATTTGCGCAGAAACAGAAAAAATATTAACTTATAACCATTCTTCTTTAGAAAATGAACTTATTTTACTAAACTTACAAACATTACAATGTACGCGGCATTCTTTTCTTCCAGATCCTCTCTGTCCTGTATGTAGTAATTTACCTGATGATACTGCGGATGCGGCGGAAGTTTCTTTACAACCAAGTTTAAAAGTAAGCACCGAAACGTATCGCTGCCGTTCCATTCATGAATTAAACACATTTTTAACGAGAGACTATTTAGATTATCGGGTCGGTATGTTGAACGGCAAAATGCAGCATTCTGTATTACCATTCGCTGACGTCATTATAAACATGCCATTGATGTTTGGAAATGAAGGTGTTGCAGGCCGAACCCATTCATTTGCAGTAAGTGAAGCAACTGCTATTTTAGAAGGTTTAGAACGATATTGTGGTATGTCACCTCGAGGGAAAAAGACAAATGTGCATGGTAGTTTTCATGATTTAGAGGAACATGCACTAAATCCCCTCTCGCTCGGTGTACATACCAATGAACATTATAATCGTGATGGTTTTCCATTTAAACCGTTTGATCCTGATTATGAGCAAAACTGGGTATGGGGATATTCTTTATCACAAAACAGACCGCTTTTAGTTCCTGAATCAATTGCTTATTATAGCCTCGGTCATCGAGATGCTTTCGTGTATGAAACATCAAATGGATGTGCAATTGGCGGTAGTTTAGAAGAAGCGATTTTTCACGGCATTTTAGAAATTGTAGAGCGTGATGCCTTCTTACTCACTTGGTATGCCGAATTACCTCTTCCCCGCCTGGATCTTAATTCAGCAAATGATACAGAATTACAATTAATGATCCAGCGGTTACGTACGATTACCGGGTACGAATTACACGCTTTTAATGCGACGATGGAACACGGCATCCCGAGCTTATGGGTAATTGCAAAAAATACGCGTGAAAATGGAATGAACGTTGTTTGTGCAGGAGGCGCTCATTTAGATCCTATTCGAGCCTTAAAAAGCGCCATTCAAGAAATAGCAGGCATGTTACTTATAACAGACGATGAGCTCGAGCACAAAAGAGAATACTACGAAAAATGCTTACAAGATTCTTATTTCGTTAATAAAATGGAAGACCATAGTATGCTGTATGGATTGAAAGAAACGGAAGAACGTCTTCACTTCCTTTTACGAGAAGATGCACCGGTGCAAACGTTCCAAGAAATGAATGTACCACAATCATTTGATATGGATTTAACATCCGATCTCCACCAACTTTTAAATCGTTTGCATCAATCTAATCTTGAAATAATCGTAGTAGATCAAACCGTTCCCCTTATAGAAAAGAACGGATTACATTGTGTAAAAGTTATTATTCCAGGCATGTTACCAATGACGTTCGGACACCATCTTACTCGGGTTACAGGACTAGACCGGGTATATACCGTACCGATGACACTTGGATATACAGACGAACCTTTAACGAATGAAAAATTAAATCCACATCCACATCCGTTTCCATAGTAAAGGAGGGATTTCATGCAGCTAGATACTTTTTTACATCATCTCCATTTCTCTATCGATGAAATTATGCCGAATCATGAGGTGGACTGGAAAGACGCACCGCTTCCTTATAAATTATATCGAAATGTACCTACCATCCCGCTCTCCTTAGAAATCCCGTTATCTTTATCGAACTCTTCTACTACACCTACTCTAAATGAGATTGGTCACTACCTTTGGTATTCATTTGGTGTAACACAATTATGTCAGCTAAATAGCGAGAGAAATGTATTACGTAGATCCATTCCTTCAGGCGGTGCCTTATACCCGAATGAATTGTATATCTATTTAAAGATTGACGATTACCCAGACGGCATTTACCATTATGACGCCGCGCATCACCGACTTATTTTACTTCGCGAAGGAAATTTCGATGCTTATTTAGAAGACGCACTCGGTAATCGCTGTAATATACATGATTGTTTCGGTGCTGCATTCGTATCCACTATGTTTTGGAAAAATTTCTTTAAATACAATAATTTTTCATATCGACTGCAAGGATTAGATAGCGGGGTTCTCATTGGACAATTGCTAGAATGTGCAAAACAGTTCGGTTATACGAACGGCGTATACTTTCAATTTCTAGACCGTGCACTGAACCATTTACTCGGATTGTCAGAAGGTGAAGAAAGTGTGTATGCCGTTATTCCTTTAAGTACAGAGCCAGAAACTAATTGGTTTCACAATGATTACCGTGAAAATAAAATAGTTACTTCTCATGAGTTGTTGCAACAAATTCCGCCGCTCGCACATGAACATTTCGTTCGCTCAAAACATGTAGATGAATATCCGATGATAACAAAAATAAATGAAGCTTCTATGATCGAATCGACAGCACACTTCCAAACACTACTTCATGAAGAGCACTATCAACATAATGCGTACGCTGTACAGCTACCAAAAGTAGAACGGTTATCGTATGATTTCCTACAACTTTGTAAAAAACGATATTCTCCTGATGCGGACTTTATTTTAACGAAATGGGATGCAGCTGAGCTCGCTACTTTACTACAAGAAGCGAGCCTCTCCTTCCCCTATTACAACGACCTTGACGGTAAGTATGCAAATGAAAATGCACGCGTCTCCTTATATGGATGTTTTTATAACGTGAAAAATATTGAAAACGGGGCTTACGCTTATAACAGTAAAACACATTCCATACAACCAATTCGATATGGAGACCTTCGCTACCCACTTCAGTCTAGTATGACGATGGATAACGTAAACCTTTTTCAAGTACCACTTTGCTTACATGTAGTCGGAAAGAAAGATTATTATACAAATGCACTAGGCTATAGAGGGTACCGTATTCATCAAATGGAAGCAGGTATACTCGTTCATAAACTCGTTTTTGCTACAACTGCTATGGGGATGGGCGGGCATCCGTTACTAAGTTTTGATACAAATTCATGTGATCAATTGTACGGTATTGATGCTGGGAATGAAACGTCTCTTATTCAAGTTCCAGTTGGGGCGTATCGAGCGCGGAATTGGTTAAAGGGGGCTTTGCATAGTTAAAAGCACGCCGATGGACGGCGTGCTTTTTTACTAGATTAATTTAAAGATACTCTTAATTTGTCTAGCAAATAACCAATTTTTCGTACCGTAGTTATCATTTAAACTATCTAAATTAATAGATTGTCCGTTAGCAAACTTTAATTCTAACGTAGTATTTTTGTCATTTGTTTTTAAGTTACTATTTGTAATGTCATCATACTTTAATTTTTCAATCTCAACATATTCGTCTTTTTCTTGTCCAATCACGACATGGTCTTGGAAGAAGAAAAATACTTCTACTTTTTTACCGAAACAAAATACATTTTTCGTATAAATTAATGTCGCGTTATCAAGTCCGACACATACTTCTTTCATTTCTTCCACAACGTGTCCAAAGTCTTCTTCATGTCTTGCATTTGATTCAGCAATCCATTCTTCAATTGTTTTCATGTTAATTGCCATACTGCGCCCCCTGGTTCGTTCATTGCTTCGTTTAAAAAATAAATACTATATGAAAATATAAGCGATACGTACTATGTTTTCAAGAGGGAACGGTATATTCAAAATAAAGTGAAACTTTATTTACTCCCTCATTGTAAAAAAAATAGCACTTTAAAAAGTGCTATTCTGCTCTCCTTGCCGCTTGCTGAATTGGATCCCACACGCTGTTATATGGTGGTGCGTAACTTAAGTCGACGTCTTCTAAATCATGAATGCTCATTTTATTGAAAAGCGCCATCGCAATCACATCAATACGTTTATCTACACCTTCTTCTCCAATTACTTGCCCGCCCAATAATTGTTTCGTGTCAGAACGGTATAGTAATTTCAAATAAAGTGGTTTTGCATTTGGATAATAGCCCGCCATATTTGTAGAATCTACTTTAACTGTTTTATACGGGATGTGTAGCCCTTTCGCTTCTTTTTCATTTAAGCCTGTTCTTGCGAGCGTCAAATCCATAAATTTAATAATGCCTGTGCCTAACGTGCCTTTAAATGCTCTTCGTTTATCAAGCATATTCAGCCCAGCAAGTCGCCCTTGTTTATTGGCAGTCGTTCCGAGCGGGATATGATCATGAATTTCCTTTATAACGTGGTAATGTGTTGCGCAATCACCAGCTGCATATACGTCTTGCACATTCGTTTGCATATATGCATTTACTTCGATTGCTCCTTTATGATTCTTACGTATATTTGTCCCTTCAAGAAAATCAGTATTTGGTTTCACTCCAACCGACACTAAAACAAGATCTGCTTTATACGTACCTTTATCCGTTTCGACTGCTTCTACTCGTTCATTCCCTTTAAACGCTTTTACATTTTCATTCGTTAAAATTTCAATATGATGCTTATCTGCTTCTTTATGTATGTACTCTGCCATATCTGCATCGTAAATCGTACCGATATGATCATTTCGCTCAATCATTCTTACTTTCTTACCAAGTTCGACGAATGTTTCTGCCATTTCCAGTCCGATTGCACCACCGCCAATAATGGTTACATCTTCAACTTTATTCGTTTCTAGCGTTTTTAATATACGCTCAGCATCCGGAATTGTTTTTAAAAGATGAACGCCTTGTAATTCCCGTCCTTCCCATTCCGGCATAACAGGACGTACCCCGGTCGCAATTAATAATCGATCGTACGAAAATTCAAAGACATCTTTCGTCTTTGTATGCTCTGCGTACACCATTTTCTTTTCCGTATCTACTTTCGTTACTTCATGACGCACTTTCGCATCAATTCCATATTTCTCACGAAACGTCTTCACGTTGCGCGCGATTAACTTTTCAGTTGAAGCGATAGCACCACTAATGACATACGGTAATCCACACTGAGCGTACGAATAAATTTCACCTTTTTCTAAAGTTACAACATTTGCATTTTCATCGTTTCTAATAATTTGCATCGCTGCACTCATACCAGCTGCATCTCCGCCAATAATGACATAGTTCACTTTACCACTCCTTCTTTTTTACATACTCTTTACGTTTTCCATATTTTATAGAAATAACACCTACTTCCATTGTAAAGAAAGAGAATTTCATCTTCAAATTTGGTGCACAAACTTATGTATGAATAGGTAACTGTCGTGTCTTATAAACAACATGTTTAATATGCTATAACAGTAACTATTGAAAGTAGGTGAAACATACATGTGCGCTGGTCTTCTCGCTCAGTTTCCAGAGGAACCGAAAGAACCGAAAGCCGCCCTCCCGCTTGAACAAGAATTTACCATTAATGCAACATTATACAGTGCTCGCGCTTGGTTATCAGACAATGACACTTTCTCTCAAACTATTTGGAAAGCTACCCGCTTCGCTTCTGCATCACACGCTGGTAGGTCCATCTTCCCAGTCGGTACTGTTAAAATTGTAAATGTTTCTGATGATACAATAACGGTTACTATATCATCGGAATCAGAAGATGCTCTTAAAATAATCGTCCCTCCACATTCTGAAGCTGCTTTAACGTCTAGTTCTTTATCTGATGTGCAAGCCAGTACATCAGGAGGGGCAAGTAAAGTCACATTTCTCTTTCATATCTTTTTCTCTAGGGAACCTGCTCCAGCCAAATAACGATAGAAAAGGTACAGCAATATACACTGTACCTTTTTCAAGCGCTCTATTCTGTTGATTTGATTAGTTCAATATTATAAGTTTCGATATCTGTTAACGTTCCTTTAAAATAAGGATTTTCTCTATACCAAGGCTGTTTTGCAAAATATGCTTGCATATCTTTCGTTTGAAAAATATGTCCATGCCTTGCATATATTTCATTTCTAGCAATTTTCAACTGCTCTTTCGATAAATATGTTAAATCTGCGCTCGTTAATTTTCGAATATCACTATCAGGAAAGATGAAACCATTATATACATACCCAGTCGCGGGCGTTGGAGTAACATTATAAACAACTGTTTTTTCTGTACTTTTCTTTTGAAATGGAAGATTATAAGACGAAAGTGCCGTTACCGTCTCTACTTTTGTCGTTTCTCGTCCACTTTCTCCATTTCGTTCTAAATAAACCGTCGCACTTCCATCAGTCGCTACAGGCCCCCATGTAATTTCTTCTCCTGCCAGCGCTGTAACCGGTTTTTGATTTACATACAATGTTGCACCAGGCGCGTTCGTTTGAACTGTAATATATTGACCTTGCAACGTTAAATCTATCGTTACGTTATTTTGGCTTTGTTTCATAAGTACAACCTTTTCCTCACGAGATAATTTTACGTAGTCATTTTTATACTCTGATTGAAACACTTGATTTCCCGGAAGAAATGGCCCATATTGCTTCTCAAACTTTTTGTCATCTGTCTTATCAATTTCTTTTCCGTTCATTTTTAACGATACGTCTTTTTCATTTGTAAGCAAAGTTGTATAGTACGTCTTTGCTTTCAATTTATATCGATCAAATATAAAGAAATACTTTCCGTCTTTCGTTAATGAAAAATCAGCTTTTTCTATTCCGTCCCGTTGTTTTTCACCTTGTCTCAAATATTGTTTTAATTCATTTACGTAAGATGGATTTTCTTTTATATATGAAAATAGAGGCGTTACACTCTCTCTCGTTATCATAACCGATGGATCATCTGCCGTAACGATCTCAGCTAATTTCTCTCCGTCCCTCTCTTGTAAAATCGTAATTATCCGGTCTACTTGTGCCACCTGCGTATAATACGACGATCCGTACAAATACAATCCAATAATTGCTATAACAAATAGCGCTAACAGTGTAATGCCAACTTTTGCACCACCGCTCATGTTCTTCTTTACTACAGAACGTCTCCTCTTCGTCCCGCAGTTTTGACAAAATTGCACACCATCTTCAAACTGAATTCCGCACTTTGTACATACATTCATCCAGTCAACCACCTTTTCATTAGAAGCCAGTTATTCCCTGTGTTAAGGCTTGAATTATCGTGCTAATGTAAGACCAAAGTACAATGAATGTTGCAATTCCAATTAAAACATTTGCAATAATAAGTGTGTAAACGAGATCTAATCCGCCATTGTCTAGCTTTAATACGGCTACAGTTATACTAATCCCTATATAAGTTGCAGCTACCGATAATAATATCGGTAAGAAAAAAATTAATAAGAAACTAAAAAGAAAAGAAAGGACTAATATGACAATAGCCGGCGTCGCTATCGTTCCCCATATACCGAATACTTCAAGAAATGAAAAAGATGATTTCATCATCTTACCACTTACAAAAATAATAAATCCGACAAATAAAGTTAAAATTAATAAAAAGAAAAAGACCGTTATAGATTCTCCAAAAAACGTGGGAGTAGATATATCTGGTGTAAATGTTCTCGTAACTGCTGATGCTGCACTCATCATTCTATAAAAAATACATGCTCCTAAAAAACAAATAAGAACAAGACTTACAATTCCATTTCGCACTTCAATAGCGCCACTTTTCATAATCGCTGTCGGTGCTTGTAATGCATGTTTAAAAAATTGAAAATAGCCGCTCGCAAACCGCTTCGCTTGCTCTACCGTTTCATTTGGCCGAGCTTCCTTTGCTGGTGCCGCACGTGCTTGTTCCGGCCCTTCTTCTTGGCCACTACTTGCCACTACTTCTTCCGTTAACGAATGTCCACAATTCCCGCAAAACTTTGCCTCTGATGCATTTTCTGTATAACATGACGGACATTTCATTCTCTTATCCCTCCTTAAGGATATACCGTATAGGGTGTTACAAATTCAATATATGAATTTGTACATAAAACATGACTACAAGAAAAAGATTCTGAAATCCTTCTTTTGAAAGAAATATATGTGCTAGCAATCTTGAAAAAAAATGCTATTATGAAACAGAATAAATAATATTTTTAACAGATTGGATGACTGGCAATGGAATTGGTAAACTCAATTTTTCAAATACTCCTTACAAGCGTAATCCAATTATTATCTTTAATTGGCGTTATCATTGTAATTGGATTTCTATTAGGCTATTTAGAATCTCTCACACGCATGTATTGGTCGAGAGCTTTTGGAAGAAAAGGATTCCTATTAACGGCTTGGATTGGTGTTCCTATTCACGAACTTGGACATGCCATTATGTGCGTGCTGTTCCGTCATAAGATTGTAGCAACGCAGTTCTTCCCGACAGATACAAGTCAAGGGGCTTTAGGTTACGTACAACATCAATACAATCAAAAAAGTGTGTATCAACGGATTGGGAATTTCTTCATCGGCATTGGGCCTATTATTTCTGGTATTACTGCACTAATCCTTTTAATGCGCTATTTCGTACCAGAATCATATTTTTTATTTAATACAACTCTCGAAAAAACGATTGCTTCTACTTCTATTAATGTAGAAATGATCCAAAACATGCTCTTGTCGACGTTTGTATTATTGAAAAGCTTATTTACAATCGGCAATTTATTGAATCCTTCCTTTTGGTTATTTTTATTTATCGCCATTTGCATTTCCGCACATATCGCTTTAAGTAAACCAGACATTAAAGGATCAATAGACGGTGTTATCGTCATGTTTATCGTTTTATTTTTATTCAACATCATCGCGGGACTGTTTCAATACGACAGTAACCAGCTAATTGGACAGGTTATGAAATATAATATGTATCTCATTGCGTTTTCTAGTGTAGCACTGCTTTTCTCTTGTATTTCTACACTTGTTAGTTTTTCGTTTTATAAAATAAGAAGAGGGCGTTCTTTTTAAACGCCCTCTTCTTATTAATTATTCCCCTTATAATCACAATGCTCAACCGGAACGCGAGCATGCCCTTCTTCATCGGTACACCATGACTGTGATTGGAATGCAAGAAAGATACCAATCCATTCTTCTTCCTTTTCAAAGTGAATGAGTATTCCTCCGTCTTGCCATATGCCATCATCACCTTGCCATTTTTCTACATTCCCTTGATTCATATGAATATCATGTATACCGTTTCCTGGTTTGAAATGAAAATAGGAATCTGGTGTATTTTCTTCTGGTCCCCATCTTTCACCAAACGCGTAAATAATTGCTTTTTCTTCTATTGCTCGTTTTATATAACGTTCTATTTTTTCATTTAAATCATTATCTGTTCCTGCTTTTTCGGGAGGTAAAGGAATCATTTGATTTGAGTCAAATAGATTTCCTCTTACATAATCTAAAGCTACTTTCGGTTCATTGTTTTTTATTTCTGTAAAACCGAATGGTAATGTCGGTAAAATATGAATCGCCTCTGACTTAATATTGTTACTCGCAAAATATAAAACTTCTGATGGATAACTTTGCGACTTTACGTTAATTGCAATACGATAATCTACTCCTGTCTCGCCCTGTAAATGAACTTGATAATGAGGTGTTTTCCCTTTTCCAATCTTTGATTGTATAACTGTACCTTTTAACACACCGTAGTTTTTTAGGGGCATACATTTCATCTCCTATTCATTTAGTAGAAGCTATTCATATTTAAATCATTATCCACTCATAAAAAAAATCCTCCTATGTTAGGAGGATTTTTAATTTCTCAACATATACCAAACAATAACTTCTACCACTACAAGCAAAACCGCACCAAAGATCATTAACGTCGTCTTCTTTAATAGTTCATTTTCACGGTAAGGGATATTACATAAGTAAGCACCTAGTGTAATCCGTGATGGACAAGCGATTGTAGCTACTGATGATGCAGTGTTTTGAAGTGTTGTGACATATTGCCACGGGAGTGCTACGTTTTGTGCGGTTTGCATTTGTAGTTTTATAAACATTGCATTTGATCCTGCGTTACTACCTGTTAAAAATCCACCAATAGCGCCAATAAACGGAGCAACGAAAACGAAAAAGGTTCCAAATGTTTCACCAGCTGTCTTTGCGAGTAATGAATGCATGCCTGATGCACCCATTAGTTCTGAAATGGCGATAAACATTGTCGTCGTAATAGCAAATGGAATCCATTGTTTTATCGTTTGTGAGAGTGATTGTTTAATAATATTAGGCGGGATGCGGAAGAAAATAATAGTAAATAAGCAAGTCATACCGAGCCAAAATCCTGGTGAATATAGTAACTCTAGTTTGTAAGAGTATGATTTCAAATCAAGAACCGCATATGATCTGAACAAATCATGTAATGCTGGAACGAGGCGAGAAAGTAAAATACAAACTGTTAGAAATATATAAGGGCTAATAATTTTTATAATGGATACTTCTCTCTCCGTTGCAGCCGCATGTTCTGTTATAAGATTTTGCCCACTTTTTCCTTTTAATTTAATGATAAAAAAGCCAAAGGTAATCGTAACGATAGAACTTAATATCCCGGCTAGTTCAACACTTACGTACGCATTAGAAAGATAGATTCCGAGAGAAAATAATAGAAAGAACCCTACTCCTTCTTTCCACTTTTCTATAACCGCTTGCCAGCCGCCAACAACGTGTAAAGAAAGAATAACGAAGTAAGCAAACATCGGAATACTTAATAGCGCTGTATTTGTGCCAAGTGTTGTAAGAGGCATATTTATTAGCTGCGAACCGATAATCGTACCAGTTGCCATTGCGCCCCATGAACTAGCTAGTAAGCCGATGAATGAGAGTAGTACAGCTTGAAATGGTTTATATCCTAGTGAAAGAAAAATAGGTGCTGCAACCATGAAGCCAATACCGAATCCACTTACTGATTCAATAAGCGGGCAAATGCCAAAACACATAAGCAGCATTTGTAATAAGCGATCCTGAGTAACTGCTTCTAGAAAACGTGCTACTTGATCGATGTACCCCATTTTGTTCATGAGGTGAAATAAAAAAATACCGAAAAATAAAACGTACCCGACAATAAAACAAATTAACCATCCTTTAATCGTTGCGTGCACAGTTTCACTTATCCCTAATTGAAACATTGGCGAGAGTAAAACAATTCCAACAGACACAGCATAAGAAATTAACGAGGACCTTAATGACGTTTGTTTAAATAAAAATAAACAAATGAAAATCATCATAATTGGGATAAGTGCCAACAATATGGCCATGTTATCATCTCTTTTCATTAAAAATACAATTTTTAACTATTATATAACAGATGTCATAATTTTCAATTGTTTTTACAACAGATTCAAAAAAGGAACCAAACGGCTCCTTTTTATTCACTCCCATTTTCTATTATCCTGAAAAACTGTCTGCTTTCCGACTATTTCTTTCAACACAACAAACACAATGTAAGTACATATTGCTTGCAATATAATATTCCAAAATTTCATTAATGCAAATGAATGAATCCGTAGAAATAATTCGTTTAATAATACAATCGAAACGATACTAAATAATTCTATACTAATCGAAAATAGACATATTTCTAAAATAGACTGTTCTTGAATGCGATTTAAATTGGAAAAGATGAATACATACCCTAAAAATAGAGCCATTAACTCTATTTTCGTCATGCTAATAAGCCAAGCGTATAGCGGTACAGTTAAAAATAGATATAGTAGTTTACGTCTTAGCATGCCTTCTCACCCTCTAAATTATATGTATTTTCTGTATATTTTAACATTTATTACGCAAAACAAAAAGAAGAGACTACGCCTCTTCTTTTTGTTTTGTTGCATATATTAATTCACATATTTCTTCTTGCTTTTCATTTTCTAAAAGCTCAATGATCTTACTTCCAACGACAACTCCGTCGCATATTGTAATCATTTCTTCTACATGTTCCTTTGTTGAAATACCAAATCCTGCGACTACTGGTAAGTTGACGTGTGATTTTACTTTTTCTAAGTAACTATGAATCTCCTCTTTAAAGTTTTGACGTACTCCCGTTACGCCCGCTACTGTAACAGCATAAACGAACCCTTCTGATTCACTCGTAATTTTTTCAATTCTTTCAATAGGACTCGTTACGGTAACGAGTGGAATGAGCGCAATGTTTGCCTCTCGAAGTAACGGCGTAATAATATTTTGTTCTTCATACGGTAAGTCTGGAACGATGATGCCGTCTACACCTGCTTCTATACAGTTCTCGATGAATCTCTCTTTTCCGAATGCAAGTACAGGATTTAAATATGTCATAAGAACAAAGGGCATTTGTACTTCTTTCCTTACCTCTGCTAACGCTTGAAAAATGCCTTTTAATGTTACGCCGCTATCTAGCGCTCGCTTTCCTGCTCTTTGAATCGTTGGCCCATCTGCAACTGGATCCGAAAACGGAATACCAATTTCAACGATGCTTGCTCCAGCTTCATCTAGAAAACGAATTCTTTCTTTTAATTTTTCAAGGCCGCCATCTCCGCCCATTACGTACGGAATAAATGCTTTCTTGCCATTTTCAAACGCTGATTTAATTTTTTCTACTCCCATTTTTTACACCTCTCCCATATAACGTTTTATACTCTCTACATCTTTATCACCGCGGCCTGATAAGCAAATAACAAGTCCTTCTTCTTCCTTCATTTTCGGAGCTAATTTTAATGCATATGCGACAGCATGTGAACTTTCTAGCGCCGGGATAATGCCTTCTTTTTTCGTTAATAATTGAAATGCTTCTAATGCTTCTTCGTCTGTTATCGAATGATAAGAAACGCGGCCAATATCTTTTAGCAAGCTATGTTCTGGACCAACACCTGGATAATCAAGTCCTGCTGAAATAGAGTGTGCTTCTTGAATTTGCCCATCTTCGTTTTGCAGAAGATACATCATTGATCCGTGTAAAACACCGACACTTCCTTTCGTTAAAGTTGCTGCATGCTTTTCTGTATGAACGCCTTTTCCAGCTGCTTCTACGCCGTAAAGAGCAACTTCTTCATCATGTACAAATGGATAAAACATTCCCATCGCGTTACTCCCACCACCAATGCAAGCAACAACTGCTTCTGGTAATTTCCCCTCTAATTCTTCATATTGTTTCTTCGTCTCATTCCCAATTACACTTTGGAAATCACGGACAATTTGCGGGAATGGATGTGGTCCGAGAACAGATCCCATAATGTAGTGCGTATCATGCACATGTGAAACCCAGTAACGAAGCGCCTCGTTTACCGCATCTTTTAATGTACCGCTACCTGCTGCTACACTTTCTACTTTCGCTCCGAGTAATTCCATTCGGAACACATTTAATTTTTGACGTCTTACATCTTCTTCTCCCATAAAAATAACACATTCTAACCCGAGAAGAGCACATACAGTAGCTGTTGCAACTCCGTGTTGTCCGGCTCCTGTTTCAGCGACAACTTTTTTCTTGCCCATTCGCACTGCAAGTAGTGCCTGACCGATTGTATTGTTAATTTTATGAGCTCCTGTATGGTTCAAATCTTCACGTTTTAAATAAATCTTTGCACCACCGCAATACTTCGTCATATTTTCAGCATAATATAGCGGTGTTTCTCTTCCGACGTACGTTTTTAAATAATGATTTAATTCCTTTTGAAATGCTTCATCTTGCATCGCTTCTTTATATGCTTCTTCTAGTTCTAGTACAGATTGCATTAACGTTTCTGGAACGTATCGTCCTCCGTATATACCGTAATGTCCTTTTTCATCTGGATATGCGTAGTTCATTTGGAACACTCCTTCGCTTTTATAATAAATTGTTTTATTTTCTCTACATCTTTCTTTCCTTCTGTCTCTACTCCGCTGCTCACATCGACCATATAAGGCCGAACAGTTCGAATTGCTTCTTCTATATTAAGAGCGTTTAATCCACCAGCTAATATCGTTTTCTTTCGCAATTCTTTTGGCATATGCCCAAGTAGTTCCCATGAAAATGTCTTTCCATTTCCTCCATGAAACTTTTCTTTCGGGCTATCAAATAATATATAATCCGTTTCATACCCTTGAGCGTTTTTCATATCACTCTCTGAAGTTACTCCTAGTGATTTTATAGACGGAATATTCAATCTTCTAATTTGATAATTATCTTCATCTCCATGTAGTTGTACATGTGTTAACCCGCACTCATCTGCAATTTTCTGGATCACTTCTACTGATTCATTTACGAAAACACCGATTTTTAACACGTTGGCTGGAAGCTCCTGAATGATTTCTTCCGCTCTCTTTGGAGTGATTTTTCGCTTACTTTCTGCAAAAACAAATCCGAGTGCATCTGCACCGTATTCGCAAGCACGTTTTGCTGTTTCCATATCAGTGATGCCGCAAATTTTCACTTTCATATATTCACCTTACAGTCTTCAAAAAAGTTACTAATAGAAGATGATGTCATAAGTGCCTCTCCAATTAATACACCTTTTGCTCCGGCTTTTTTAACACGAATAATATCCTCTTTTGAATGAATCCCGCTTTCACTAATCCAAAGTAATTTCTCCTCATTCAATCTTTTTCCAAGCTTTTCAGTTTGGCTTAAATCTACTTCGAACGTTTTTAAATTACGGTTATTAATACCAATAACGTGCGGATTTAATACAATCGCAGTTTCTAATTCCTGTTCATCATGAACTTCAACAATCGCTTCCAATCCTTTTTCTAACACGTAGCTATACAACTCTTTTAACTTCTCTTTCGTTAACGCTGCTACAATTAGTAAAATAATATCTGCTCCCGCTTCATACGCTCTATCGATTTGAATCTTATCTATTATGAAATCTTTACATAAAAGCGGAATGTTACTTTCTTCTCTTGCTGTTTGTAAATCGTGAAACGATCCTTTAAAAAATTGACCATCTGTTAAAACAGAGACTGCTCCTGCACCACATTTCTCATATGTTTGCACTTGTCTTCGTACGTCAACGTGTAAATTGATATCTCCTTTTGATGGTGATGCTCGCTTTACTTCTGTAATGACAGTAAACTGCTGTAACGCTTCTACAAGTGAATGTGTCTTTCTTTTTGTTTTTACTGGTGTATATATTTCATACAACTCCGCAACTTCCCTTCGCTTCTGTTCTACAATTTTATCTAAAATCGTCCCCACTTTAGTTCACCCTTTCTAATTTTTCGTTGCTTGCTGCAATTAATAAGTTTAATTTGGTTAATGCTTTTCCAGAGTCAATGCTATGTGCCGCGAGTTTAATTCCTTCTTCAATCGTTTCCGTTTTTCCATTTGCGAAAAGAGCTAGACCTGCATTTAATAAAACGGTATCACGATAAACACTCTTTTCTCCGCTCAATACGCCGACTGTAATCTTTGCATTTTCTTTTGAATTCCCCCCTCTAATTTCTTCATTTTTCACTCTTGAAAAACCATACTTTTCTGGATCAATACTCATTTCTACTATTTCATTATCTTTTAAAATGACTACGTGATTTTCCCCTTGTAATGACGCTTCATCTAAAAAACCACTTCCATTTACGACAAGCGCTTGTTTCCGGCCTAACTTTTGTAATACTTGTGCAACTGGTAATAACATATCTCGTTTATAAATACCGACAAATTGTGTTTCTAAATTCACTGGATTTGTTAAAGGACCAATTAAATTAAAGATCGTCGGCACGTTTAACTCTTTTCTTATTTTCATAATGCGCCTTAGTGCTGGATGCATCACTGGTGCAAATAAAAATGCAATGCCCACATGCTCTAGTAAATAATCAATTTCGTTTGGCGTACTACTAATATTTACACCTAGTTCTTCTAATAAGTCTGCACTTCCTGTTTTACTAGAAACAGCACGATTACCATGTTTTGCAACCTTTACGCCAGCTCCTGCCAGTACGAATGCTGATGTTGTGCTAATATTAAACGTTTGAGCACCGTCACCACCCGTCCCGCAATTGTCCATTGCTCCTTGTATATGGTTCGAAAATGGTAGTGCCTTTTCGCGAAGAGCTCGAACGAGACCGTATATTTCTTCTGCATTTTCACCTTTCGCTTTCAGTAAGACTAAGAAAGCTGCAATTTCACTTTCTAATATGTTTTCACTTAATAAAAGTAGTCCTGCTTTATACATTTCCTCTTCTGTTAAATGTTGACCCTCCACTAATTTACGAAGATAGTTATTCATACTCTTTCCTCCTCTTTTACTTCTGTTAAAAAGGCACGTATTAACTTTCCGCCTTCTTCTGTTGCGATTGATTCCGGATGAAACTGTAATCCGAAGAGCGGATAATAATTGTGACGGACTGCCATTATCTCTCCGTCGTCCATCGCTGTCGCTAATATGTCAAAACACTCTGGCAAGCTCGTTTGCTCTGCAACAAGGGAATGATAGCGCATTGCCGTTAACGGCTGTGTAGCGTATGAAAAGATTGACATTCCGTTATGTTTCACACGCGATGTTTTTCCATGTTTAATACGTTCTGCTCTAACAATGTCTCCTCCAAATGCAGCTATGATCGCTTGGTGACCAAGACAAATCCCTAATATGGGAACGTTCTTATAAAAATGACGGATGACGTCGATACAAATGCCAGCATCCTCTGGTTTTCCTGGTCCTGGTGAAAGTACAATTCCTCTTGGATTCATCTCTTCTAACTGTTCTATCGTTATTTCATCATTTCTTACAACTACAATTTCTTCTTCATGTTCGCCTAACAGTTGATACAAGTTATATGTGAACGAATCGTAATTATCGATAAGTACAATCATTTCATTACCTCCAAAAGCGCTCTCGCTTTATTTAATGTTTCTTCATATTCAGCTACTGGATCTGAATCGTAAACGACTCCTGCTCCTGCCTGAACGTATGCTTTTTCATCCTTTACGACCATCGTTCGAATAGCGAGCGCCATATCAAGATTTCCTGAAAAACTAACGTATCCAACTGCACCAGCGTATACATTTCTTTTTTCATTCTCTAGTTCATTTATAATTTCCATCGCTCTAATTTTCGGAGCTCCAGAAACCGTTCCTGCTGGTAAGCAATACGCTAACGCATCAAATCCGCCCATTTGTTTTCGCAATGTTCCGTAAACTTCAGATACAATGTGCATAACGTGAGAGTATTTTTCTACTTTCATATATTTATCTATCGTAACCGAGCCGATTTCGCTCACTCTACCAATATCGTTTCGCCCAAGATCTACAAGCATCATATGCTCTGCTCGCTCTTTCTCATTGCCTAACAGTTCTTTTGCGATTTCCTCGTCTTCCCTCTTCGTTTTCCCCCTCGGCCTTGTACCAGCAATTGGATTCGTCATCACTTTATCCTCCCTTACTGATAGTAAACTTTCCGGCGAAGAACCGAGTACAACATAATCTTGAAAATCGATATAGAACATATATGGTGATGGATTTGCAATTCGAAGTTTTCGGTATAACCAGAATGGATCCCCAATACATTCACTTTGTAAACGCTGTGATAGTACGACTTGGAATATGTCTCCCGCTCTTATATATTCTTTCGCAATTTCTACCATCTCACAAAACTCTTTTTCTGTTATAGAAGAAGTGAATGATAATGTGGATTGTATTGCATTTACTTCAGCTTCTTCTCCTTGTAGCACTTCCTCTTTGTATACTCGTAGCCTTTCGTATACTTCCTCATAATCTGTTGAATCATCTTCCCTGCATACATATACAAACGACAACTTTTGGCGTAAATGATCGTAAACGATAAACTCACGATATAGTAAAAGGTGTACTTCCGGAATATTTAATGGGTCGTGTAAATCCGCTCCAATGTTTTCATACTGCCGAATGACATCATATCCAATATAACCAACTGCTCCTCCGCAAAATGGAAATAGACTGTCTACTTGTGATGGTACGATTACTTCTTCTAACACTTGCAGTACGTTACCTTGTAACTTTTCTGCCCGGCCGTAAATCGTTCGTTCCACTTCCGTACCAACGCTTTTCACTTCTCCATAAGGATTACATCCCAAGTAAGAATAACGCCCTTTATCTTGATGAAGCTGTGAACTTTCTAATAAGAATTTCTTCTTCCCTTTCATACGTCTATATAAAGAAATTGGCGTAATGCTATCTCCTTCTTCTTCAGTGATTACTAAAAATGTCTTTCTCGCTCTTTTTTGTTTTATAAATTCTTCTTTCGTCATCATGTCCTTCACCTCACCCTGAAAAATAAAAAAGTCCCCTACATATCGAAAATATGTAGAGGACGATAAATATACCGCGGTACCACCTCGTGTTGGATGCAAAAGCATCCCGCTTTGTTCAGGTACAAAATTTATACCTTATCCTTGTAACGGCGGAACCCGGGTTGCCTACTGAAAATAATTGTTCAGCATACCTCTCGTAAGCCCATTCCGTATATGGCACCGTACCGGGCTCCCACCTATTCCCGGCTCTCTGTAACGTCTCCAATATACGTACTCTTCTTACTTAAACGATTTCATTTATTTAATTTTTTATACACAAAAAGGGAGTACTTATCCTATAGAAAGGACGGGTACTCCCGTGGTGCCACCTTAATTCGTTACAAATGTAACGCACTTTACCGTATCAAAAACAATACGTGTCTCTTGTATCGATGAGATCATGTCGCCAAAGCCTACTTCTTTCGTTTCGGTTTGGAAGCTCCGAAGCCCATTCCACATCAATTCCATACTGATTCGCACCAACCATCAGCTCTCTGACATGTTCATCATGTGTACTCTTCTTCATCAACGCTTGCATTTTTTTAAGTTGCACTCATTATAGACCTGACTTTTTTTACAAGTCAATACTTTTTAAAAAATTTTATTTTTCTTTCCTTTCAATATTATATTGACAAAACAACCTCTTTTTATGTAAATATAATAAATACTCTATTAAAAATAAGGTTTTTTGTATGAATATTATATATTAAAAAAGTAAAATAACATCAAAAAACGCTTACATTTCTGAAAATTCGTATTTCTATATGGATTTTTCAGAATAATCATGATAGATTATAAAGTGAAACTTTAATCAATCAGGTATTAACGCATCAAAAGACATGACAAAAGGAAGGGGAACTTCATGAGTACGCAGATGTTAACTTTAACTTCAATCTCTATTTACATGCTCGGGATGTTAGTAATCGGCTATTTCGCCTATAAACGAACGTCCAACTTAACAGATTATATGCTTGGCGGGCGTACACTAGGCCCCGCAGTAACGGCATTAAGTGCTGGAGCATCCGATATGAGCGGTTGGCTTTTAATGGGATTACCAGGTGCAATGTTTAGCGTTGGATTAAGTAGTAGTTGGATTGCGATCGGCCTAACACTAGGCGCATACGCAAACTGGCTTTATGTTGCTCCTCGCTTACGTACCTACTCAGAAATTGCAAATAACTCTATTACTATTCCAGAATTTTTGGAACACCGTTTCCACGACAAATCTCATATGCTACGTTTAGTATCTGGACTTGTTATTATGATTTTCTTTACTTTCTATGTAGCTTCAGGATTAGTTTCAGGCGCTGTATTATTTGAAAATTCATTTGGTATGAACTACCACGTTGGATTATTCATTGTTGCAGGCGTTGTTGTAGCTTACACATTATTTGGTGGGTTCTTAGCAGTAAGTTGGACAGACTTCGTGCAAGGAATCATTATGGTAGTCGCTCTTATTCTTGTTCCTATCGTAACAATTATGAATTCGAATGGACTTGGACCTGCATTTGATACAATCCGCTCTGTAGATCCAACACGTTTAGATATTTTTAAAGGTGCCTCTACTTTAGGAATGATTTCTTTATTCGCATGGGGGCTTGGTTATGTTGGACAACCTCATATTATCGTACGCTTTATGGCGATTTCGTCCGTAAAAGAACTGAAAAGCGCACGAAGAATTGGTATGAGCTGGATGATTTTCTCTGTTGTCGGAGCTATGTTTACTGGTCTTATCGGTATTGCTTACTATTCACAACAAGAGTTAACATTATCTAACCCGGAAACAATTTTCCTTGAACTAGGAAAAATTTTATTCCATCCACTTATTACTGGATTCTTATTAGCCGCTATTTTAGCAGCGATTATGAGTACAATCTCATCTCAGTTACTCGTTACTTCAAGTGCAGTAACGGAAGACTTATATCGTACATTCTTTAAACGCTCTGCCTCTGATAAAGAGCTTGTATTTGTCGGTCGTATGGCTGTACTTGTTATTGCATTAGTTGGATGCGCTTTAGCATTTAAACAAAATGATACAATTTTAGCTCTTGTTGGATACGCTTGGGCTGGGTTCGGCTCTTCATTTGGACCTGCTATTTTATTAAGCTTATATTGGAAACGTATGACGAAATGGGGCGCACTTGTCGGTATGATTTCTGGTGCCGCTACTGTTATTATATGGACTCAATTCAAATTCTTAAAAGATTTCTTATATGAAATGATTCCAGGCTTCGCTATTAGTTTACTAGCCATCGTAATTGTTAGTTTACTAACACAACCTTCAAAAGAAGTTGAAGAGCAATTTGAGGATTTCGAAAAACAACATCTTCATAATTTATAAAAAAATCTCTGCTGTTATCATAACAGCAGAGATTTTTTACAGTTCGACAATCTTCTTATCAAATTTAACAAATTCTTTATGTTTCGTTAAATTTAACATAACACTACTCCTTTATAGTATGAGTATCAGCACTTATACAGAAAGGGGACTCCAACATGTTAGCAGCTTTCCAGCAACAACAAACACGAAAATTTTCACCTATCACAAATACTTCTGCGTCTTGTTTAAACATGCAACCTAATCCGCCTAAAATTTCAATTGCTCCTTCTGTTATTTCAGTCATCGGTGTTCATATGGAAAAACATAAATTAAAAATAAAAACGGGACAAAACATTGTGTTATCAGCTTCCATTTTACCAATACAAGCAACGAATAAAGAGCTTATTTGGTCAAATATGAATTCTGATATCATCACCATATATCCAAAAGATGACACCGTAACGATTACTGGAAAAAGTGCAGGTAAAGCAGTCGTAATTGTCACAACTGCTGAAGGCAAATTCCGTGACCTATGTGTCATTCATGTACAACCTTATATGACAAATCCAAAGTAAAAGAGTGGCTTCGTAGCCACTCTTTTACTTGATTTCAATATTTGAGTTTTTACTTTTTACAAGATTAATAAAAAAAGATGAAGATTTATCTTGTTTATGATGGTTGAAATTCGAAATTGCCTGTTCTTCTGTATAAAAATTTGATGTAACTTCTTTCCCTGCTTGATCTATACTATGTTGCCTAACGCATCCTTTTAATACAAAATAACATTTTAACGAAACATTTCCTTGTCTTAGGAATACTGTTCCTTTTTTATATTCTTCAATTTGTAATTCACTGAGGATCATTTGCTACTCTTCTTCACTTAGTGTTGTAAATCTATTCATATACTTCTTTACTATCTCTTCCATTTTCCTCCCCCTTCTACGCCCGCATTTCTATAAAACAAAAAGAGAAGTATCATAACTTCTCTTTTCTTCTCCAACATTATAATTCCTGTGTATACACTGGCTCATTTACGACATTTTTTGCTATTCGCTTTTGTTGCTGCAGTAAGAAAACAGATACACCAAACAATACGAGCATGCTACCGATAATCTGCATTGCATTTAATTTTTCTCCAAGTAAGAAGAACGCAAGTATAGATGCTCCAACAGGTTCTCCTAAAATACTCATTGAAATTGTCGTTGCATTCACATAATTTAACAGCCAATTATTAATTACATGTGACACTGTCGGCACAACCGCAAGTAAAAGAAAAACAGTCCAATCCCACTTCGTATAACCTGTAAAGGGTACTTGTAATATGACATTATAAATCCCCATAAAAAGACCTGCGCACGCAAAGACTGTAAAGCTATAAATCCAGTGTGATACTTTCTTCACTGTCGTTTGCCCGATAAATAAATAACCGACAACTGCTATTACACTTAGAAAGGATAATATGTCACCATAAATTGCTTGCTTACTTAAACCTAAATCTCCCCAACCAATGCACATTACTCCTAAAATAGCGATTCCCATCGTTGCAATGGCTGAATATGTTGTTCTTTCTTTAAATAGAAAAAAACCTCCAACTAAAGATACGATCGGTTGAAGTGCCAAAATAATTGTTGAACTAGCAACTGTTGTATGCTTTAAAGATTCAAACCATAAAAGAAAATGAAGTGCTAAAAAGAAACCAGATCCAATTAAAAAGCCCCAATCTTTCATTTGAATCTTATTAAATTCCTCTCTTTTTTTCCATACGATAGGCAGCATAATAAGTACAATAATCCATAAGCGGTACATACTTAATATTGAAGATGGTGCTGAGGACATCTTTACAAAAACTGCTGCAAAGGAAATGGCAATTATAGAAATAGCCAATGGTAGTGCGATTGATTTTTCTTGTTTCAAATCCTGTCTCCCCTCTCACCTGTCAAAAATCCCACTTCATTATATCCGTTTTCTTTCGTAACTTAAATACTAATTTTTTAGATTCTTCGTACCATTATGGTAAAATAGAAATTAAGGCACCAATTAGTGAATATTTCTTTCCTTTTCACTACAAGCGTCGCTCTTACAATCGTTACAGTAAATTTTTATTTAGGGGGATCTACATGAGTCAAACAATAGGGAGAATTGAAGAAATTTCATTTTATAGCGCATCACTTCAAGAAGACGTTACACTTCTCGTTTATTTACCAGTAAATTACACACCACTGCACAAACATACAGTTGTAATTGCACAAGATGGTAGAGATTATTTTCAGCTCGGTAAAGCGCACCGTGTAATTGAGCGCCTTCGTGAAACCGAAGAAATTGACCGTACAATTATTGTCGGTATTCCATATAAAAATGTACATGATCGTAAAGAAAAATATTTCCCAAATGAAGTAAAAAATGCTGCATATATTCGTTTCCTTGCTCACGAGCTTGCACCATATATTGATGAAAATTATCCAACGTACCAAATGGGGAAAGGTCGTGTGTTAATTGGTGATTCTCTTGGCGGAACAGTTTCCTTTATGACTGCAATTATGTATCCGCATACATTCGGTAAAGTCGTTATGCAATCACCATTTGTGGATGAGACAGTGATGAACTTAGCAAAAGAATTCAAAGATCCACAGGCATTAGAACTGTATCACGTCATCGGTACAGAAGAAACGGCTGTAAAGCGTACTGATGGACAAGTATCTGATTTCGTAGGGCCGAACCGTGAGTTAAATACGCTTCTTACAGCTAGAAACTTCATCACGCATTACGAGGAATTTGAAGGCAATCATACTTGGAAATATTGGCAGACTGATTTACCGAAAGCCTTCTCTCATATTCTATCAATGAAATAATAGAGAGCAGTATTCAGAATAATTTGATATAATAGATAAAGAGATTTATTTATCTCAAAATCTAACTAGACTTACAAAGGGAGGAATTGGAACATGAAATTAGGCATTGTAATTTTTCCATCTAAAATGATTCAAGATAAAGCGAACGGATTGCGTAAACGTTATGACCCGCACTACGCATTAGTTCCGCCACATATTACATTGAAAACACCCTTTGAGGCGCAAGATGAACAATTAGAGTCGATTGTAAACGAGTTACATACAATCGCAAGTAAAACGAACCCTTTCACCCTTCATGTTGGGAAAGTTGGTTCATTCGCACCTGTTAATAACGTCCTTTACTTTAAAGTAGAAAAAACACCTGAACTTACTTTCTTAAATGAAGAAATGCATAGCGGGTTATTCACGCAAGAACGCGAATATGCTTTCGTACCTCATTTAACAATCGGACAAGGCTTATCAGATGCAGAGCATGCTGATGTGTTGGGCCGATTACGTATGAAAGATTTCTATTACGAACAACCAATTGATCGTTTCCATCTTCTATATCAATTAGAAAATGGAACATGGACTGTACACGAAACATTCCGTCTTGGAAAGGGGAACAACTAATTTGCACGCACAGATTGTACAAACGGACGAACAACTAAGAGATGCATTCTCTGTACGTAAACAAGTGTTTGTAAATGAACAACGTGTCTCTGCTGAAGAAGAGTACGATGAGTTTGAAGAAACTTCAACACACGTTGTTATATATGACAATGATGTTCCAGTTGGTGCTGGACGTTTTCGCACCCTTGATGGTATCGGAAAAATGGAACGCATTTGCGTGCTAAATTCCCATCGTAAAAAAGGCATCGGAAAAATTGTTATGGATTCGCTTGAAGCGTATGCAAAAGAAAATTCGCTACCGAAATTGAAACTTCACGCTCAAACACATGCTGAAGATTTCTATAAAAAACTTGGATATGTAACAAGTTCTGATGTATTTATGGAAGCAAATATCCCGCACGTCGTAATGATAAAAGAATTGTAATTTGAAAGCAGGAGGTGACCCCTCCTGTTTTTTTACATTGCTATTTTCTTTTTCTTCCGCTAAAGTTAAATGTTGATGCTATAGTTTTGAAGGTGAACATATGACACAAGAAAAATTTTCACAAAAATCGTTAACACACGCTGATATTCCGCGTGCGACATTTCATATTCCAAAAACATCTACCCATTTAATTATGGAAGAAGATGTAGATGCGGCTTATTTCCGCGCTCTCGAGCAACAAAATGTTTTTTTAAACGAAAAACAATTAGAAGCCGTGCGCACAACAGAAGGTCCTGTTCTTACACTAGCTGGTGCCGGAAGCGGGAAAACATCTGTTTTAACAACTCGCGTTGGTTATTTAGTAAATGTAAAACAAGTTCATCCACGAAATATTTTATTACTTACATTTACACAAAAAGCAGCTGAAGAAATCCGAAGTCGTGTTGCGAAGTTACCAGGTATGAATCATGCAGCAAGTAGCTACGTTGTTGCTGGTACATTCCACTCTGTTTTCTTAAAATTGCTTCGTAGTCAAGGGTATAATCAGCAAATTTTAGCAAATGAAAAACATAAACAAATTATGATAAAAAAAATTTTAAAAGAATTGCGTTTAAAAGACGATTACGATGCGGAAACGATGCTCGCGATGATTTCACTTGAGAAAAACAAATTAAATCGTCCGAAAGATGTAAAAGCGAAAACACCAGTCGAACAAGAATTTAAAGAAGTATACGAACGTTTTGAAGAGGTAAAACAAAGATACAATTATATTGATTTCGATGACATCTTATTGGAAACATATTATATGTTAGAAAATAATGCTCCTTTACTAACTCAATTACAACAACGTTTTCACTACATTGAAGTAGATGAGTTTCAAGATACATCCTATGCACAATATGAAATTGTAAAATTGTTAGCCACGCCAAGAAATAATTTATTTATCGCAGGTGATGACGACCAGGCGATATACGGCTGGCGAGGAGCAAGTCACCAAATTATTTTATCTTTTCCAAAAGAATTTGATAACACAACAATCATTGCACTAAATACGAATTATCGATCCAATCCCTTTATCGTCGGGCTTGGAAATGAAGTTATAAAATTAAATCAAGAACGTTTTGATAAAGAGCTATACTCCGTTCGTGAAGAAGGTGTACAACCTTTTTATGCAAGACCTGCTACAACTCTTGATGAAGCAAATCAAATTTTGCAGCTCATTCAAGAAAAAGTAGATAGCGGTGAACGAAACTATAAAGATTTTTGTTTACTATATCGCACACATTCTGTAAGTCGTTCGTTACTTGATCAGCTTACCATTCATAAAATCCCGTTTATTAAACATGGAGCGAGCCAATCATTTTATGAACATTCTTTAATTAAGCCTGTATTAGATCATCTACGACTTGTGATTGAGCCGTTTCGACTAGAATCACTTTCAAACATATTGCCGACGATGTATATCGGACGTGATGATTGTATTTCATTTATTGAACGTGAACAATGGAAATATGGTGAGGGGCGCTTCCCTTCTCTTCTTCATTTCTTACTATTAAATCCAAGCTTAAAACCTTTTCAAGTGAAAAAGGTAAATGAGCGCATCGATTTTATTAAATTTATAAAAGAATTAGAACCGAAAAAAGCATTAAAAGAAATCATTCATGGTAAAGGAAAATATTTAGAGTACTTGCAAAGTAACGATCGTTCTTCCTTTACAATGCATAAAGACATACAAGAAGAAATGTTGGAAGAATTAATGGAGTCTGCCACTCGTTTCACCGATATTCCAGCTTATTTACAATTTATCGACGAGGCGATTCAAGGTCAAAAAGAAATGGAAGCATTAAAAACAATGCCGCAAAAAGATGCCGTTTCACTTATGTCAATTCATAACGCAAAAGGCCTTGAATTTCCATGTGTCTTTTTACTTGGAGCGAGTGATGGAATCCTGCCCCATACTTCTTCTTTAAAAGATGCAAATGATCGTGTTACGGAAACTTCTGAAGCGTTAGAAGAAGAACGCCGGTTACTGTATGTCGCCATTACACGTGCGAAAGAAGAACTTTACATTTCTTCTCCGCAATTTTTCAGAGGAAAGAAATTAGATATATCTCGTTTTTTATATACTGTGCGAAAAGATTTACCTGAAAAGACATCCACTAAATAAGGATGTCTTTTTTTATATCACGCTATGTACATCCCTCCTATATAAATTCCTTGTTTTTATCGTGAGAATTAACGTAATATCAGCCATATCCCACTCATATTGTAATAGTGTATGTCAGAACTCACGAGAAGGAGTGAACATAATGAGCTGCAATTGTAATGAAGATCATCAACATGAGTGTGATTTCAACTGTGTATCGAATGTCGTTCGTTTTATACATGAACTACAAGAATGTGCAACGACAACATGTGGATCTGGTTGCGAAGTTCCATTTTTAGGTGCACATAACAATGCATCAGTAGCGAATACACGTCCTTTTATTTTATACACAAAAACCGGAGAACCTTTCGAAGCATTTGCACCATCTTCAAGCCTTACTAGTTGCCGATCTCCCATTTTCCGCGTAGAAAGTATAGATGATGACGACTGTGCTGTATTGCGTGTATTAACTGTAGTTTTAGGTGATGGTACCGCTGTACCACCTGGTGACGACCCAATCTGTACGTTTTTAGCTGTACCAAATGCAAGACTAATATCAACCTCCACTTGCATTACTGTTGATTTAAGTTGCTTCTGCGCTATTCAATGCTTACGTGATGTTTCTATTTAAAACTAAATAATGAGTTAAGCATGGATTGGGTGGCAGATAATTCTGCCACCCAATCCATGCTTAAAGAGTATTCTTATGTAAATTTCTTAAAATTGGGAACTTGTCTAGAACATAGAACCTGTCCTTTTCATTAACTGAAAGTAGAAACAGATAAAGGAGTGAAAAACATGTTCTCTTCTGATTGCGAATTTACTAAAATCGATTGCGAGGCAAAACCAGCTAGTACACTACCTGCCTTTGGTTTTGCTTTCAATGCTTCTGCACCTCAGTTCGCTTCACTATTTACACCACTACTATTACCTAGTGTAAGTCCAAACCCAAATATTACTGTTCCTGTAATCAACGATACAGTAAGTGTCGGAGATGGCATTCGAATTCTACGAGCTGGTATTTATCAAATTAGTTATACATTAACAATTAGTCTTGATAACGTACCTACTGCACCAGAAGCTGGTCGTTTCTTCTTATCATTAAATACACCAGCTAATATTATTCCTGGATCAGGTACAGCAGTTCGTTCTAACGTTATTGGTACTGGTGAAGTAGATGTATCCAGTGGTGTCATTCTTATTAACTTAAATCCTGGTGACTTAATTCAAATTGTGCCAGTTGAGTTAATTGGAACTGTAGACATCCGTGCGGCAGCATTAACAGTTGCACAAATTAGCTAGTAAAAAGCGGTATTTCTAATACAGAAATACCGCTTTTTATACATAATAAAAAACACTCACAGTAGCATGAGTGTTTCATTCTTCATATTGTTTTATTGTGTTCTTCTTTTTCCCGCAATTGCATCCCTTTTTCTTCACAAATCCTTGTTGTTGTAATTGTTCTTGATATGCCTGTTGTTGTGCTTGGTGTTGTTGCTGTATTTGATACCACTGCTGCAGGTCATATGAATTTTGCCTTGGATTATTGCTCACAGCAAACATCTCCTCTACTGTCAATTCTGTCTATTTACTATATGAACAACTTTTTATTTCCGTTCCCTCATTCTTTTAAACTCCGCTTTTTCTCGTATTATGAAAATATATTATTCTCCCATAAAATATCCTGTAATCGTTTCAATGATTGCTGCTGCACCTGCAATAGCTAATAATGCAAGTAACGGCTCCGCAACGATAGGGATCCAATTATATAAAACTAATAAAAAAGCACTAACCCATACACCTGTACACCAATAACAGCTTAATAATTCGCCAATCCACTTTCTTAATCCTTTACCTTTCACTTTTGTAAACGTTGATACACTTCCATCCGGCTCCGTAATCTCTAATTCATCAATAAATGGTCTTCGCAAAAAGGCTGTTATTTTATCATATACAATTAAACGAGTGAGCCTAAAAGCTGCTAACGCGAAAATAAAAAATAAAAGCCAGCTTGTAAACAGCATAATTTCACCTTCCCTTATCCTCTTTCGCCTATTTAAAAAAAAAGGTCTTGAGATTGTGACCAAATCTCCTCGACTCCAATATCTTATTAATGTAAATACAAACAAGAAGATAAGGAGTGACATTAATGAGTTGTAACGAAAATAAACACCATGGCTCTTCTCATTGTGTAGTTGACGTTGTAAAATTCATCAATGAATTACAAGATTGTTCTACAACAACATGTGGATCTGGTTGTGAAATCCCATTTTTAGGTGCACACAATACTGCATCAGTAGCAAATACACGCCCTTTTATTTTATACACAAAAACTGGAGAACCTTTTGAAGCATTCGCACCATCAGCAAGCCTTACTAGCTGCCGATCTCCAATTTTCCGTGTGGAAAGTGTAGATGATGATAGCTGTGCTGTGCTACGTGTATTAACTGTAGTATTAGGTGACAGTTCTCCAGTACCACCTGGTGACGATCCAATTTGTACGTTTTTAGCTGTACCAAATGCAAGATTAATATCTACAACTACTTGCATTACTGTTGATTTAAGCTGTTTCTGTGCGATTCAATGCTTACGCGACGTTTCTATCGTAAAGTAAACTAAAAAACTATTGGGGTGGTAGAAGCTTTCTACCACCTTTACATATTTAAAAACCGGCCATACTAATCGATTGGATATCATCTATAGACAACCTAATATCTCTCATACTATTTTGCGGCATAATAGATACAATGCCATTACGATACGATATGATCGATCCAACATATGAGACTGTAGCTGTTTTTATTCTGCATCTTACTTTCGGAATGTAATGAGGGCGGTTTAGTAAAAAATGAATTTTTTCATCATTATCCATATCCTTAAATGATTTATTATACGGGACAGTTCTTACTGGTTCTGGTTCTTGCTCTTCTTGTTCTATGTGTTCTTCTTTTTCTTCTTCTATTTTTTCTTCCACTTGCTGCTCTTCTTGTTGTTCTTGTTCTATTACCTCTTCCACAGCACTGCTTACAATATTTTCATGTCCATTACTTTTCTCTTTTTGATCTTCATTTTCAAAGTTTGTCAGAATAATCCTTTTGATTTTCGGTGCAGCAAGTTCTAAACTTACTTGCGTGATATATAACAACGGTTTTCCAACTGTTGAACTTTTATTTTTATTCTTCACACTCGTCCCTCCCACTTCCATACGTAGCTGAATAAATCGTGTACTATTATAGTTATATTCATTACGTAGTAAGAACTTTCGTTAAAAATCGTTCTTTCTCAGAACAAATAAAAAGGACAATCTCAGCATTTAGAGATTGTCCTTTAAAAATTAATATTATATTTATCCTAGGATATGATACCCTGAATCAACGTGAATGTTTTCTCCTGTTACACCGCGTGCTAAATCACTGAATAGGAATACTGCTGTATCGCCAACTTCTTCTTGCGTTGTTGTACGACGAAGTGGTGCGCGCTCCTCAATTTCTCTTAAGATTGAGTTAAAATCGCCTACACCTTTTGCAGATAACGTACGAATTGGTCCTGCAGAAATAGCGTTAACACGAATACCGTGTTGACCTAAATCGTTCGCTAAATATTTCACGCTCGCTTCTAATGAAGCTTTCGCAACACCCATAACGTTATAATTTTTCACAACACGCTCGCCGCCAAGGTATGTTAACGTTAAAATATTTCCGCCTTCTGTCATTACTTTTTTTGCTTCTCTTGCTACAGCTGTTAAAGAGAATGCGCTAATATTTTGTGCAAGTAAAAATCCATCGCGAGAAGTATCTACAAACTCACCTTTTAAGTCATCGCGATTTGCAAAAGCAATACAATGTGCTACACCGTGAATAGTACCTACTTCTTGTTTAATTGTTTCAAAGCAAGCTGTAAGTTCCTCATCATTCGTTACATCACAAGGTAATACAAGTGATTCTTGTCCTTCTAATGTGTCCGCTAATTCACGAACGTTTCTTTCTAAACGTTCTCCTGCATATGTGAATATTAATTTTGCACCTGCATTATGCAAAGAGCGAGCAATTCCCCATGCAATACTTCTTTGGTTCGCAACGCCCATAACAACAAATGTTTTCCCTTGTAATAGTTCCATGATATATCCTCCCAGAAATACTTATACTTGTTATTAGTACCTGATACTATAATTATAGTACCATAAAACCGCTTAAAGGCAAACAAAAAAGTCATTAACAGAAATTTGTTAATGACTTTTGGTTTCTATAAAAAACCGCTCTAATCCTTCTTCCCAAGACGGCATTTGTGAAAAACCATTTAATCGTAGCATGTTATGTTGAAAAACAGAATATTTGGGTCTCGCAGCTGCAGCCCCGAATTCTTCCGTTGAAACAGGTAATACATTCACTTTCATATTGGCGTACGAAAATATCTTTTGTGCAAATTCAAACCAAGAGCATGAACCACTGTTTGATACGTGGTATGTACCGTATAAAGAAGTATGAATGAGCTTATTAATAACCATATTTAAATCCGCCACATACGTAGGAGAGCCAACTTGATCCGCTACAACGGATATTTCATCTCTTTCTTTTCCTAATCGCATCATCGTTTTCACGAAATTATTTCCATATTTACCATATAGCCACGATGTGCGAACGATAAAATATTTATTATGTAACTCTTTGACGAACTGCTCCCCCGCATACTTAGAGGCCCCATATATATTTATCGGCGCTGGACTATGAAATTCGTCGTATCCATCTGGTCTGGCACCTTGAAATACATAATCAGTACTAATATAAACTAGCTTCGCCCCTACTAATTGTGAAGCAACCGCTACATTTCGAGCTCCGATTGCATTTATTCTATACGCAAAATCCTGTTCTTTCTCCGCATGATCTACTTTCGTATAGGCAGCACAATGAATAATTATATGTGGTTTTATTTCTTGTACCACTTGTTGTATTCGGGATATATTTGTCACATCTAATAACTTTTTATCAAATGGATATATATCATATTCTTCAGAGTCTAACTCTTCAAATAGTTGCTTTCCTAATTGACCGTTTGCTCCTGTTATGATAACCCTCTCTTTCATTTAACATGCCCCTTACTGGTCTTTTAGTGGTTTCCACCATTCCTTATTCTTTTCATACCATTTCACCGTCTCTTGTAATCCTTGTTCAAACGTGTATTTCGGTTCCCAATCAAATTCATTCTTCATTTTCTCTGCATCAATCGCATAACGACGATCGTGCCCTAAACGATCTGTAACATATTCAATGTCTTTTTTTGTTTTTCCTAAAAGAGTAATAATTTGTTCCACAACTTCTACATTTGTTTTTTCATTATTTCCACCTATATTATATACTTCTCCGACACGTCCCTTATGCAGAACAACATCAATCGCACTGCAATGATCCGTTACATGTAACCAATCTCTTACATTTAAACCATCACCATATAGCGGTAGTTTTTTTCCTTCTAGTGCATTCGTAACCATTAATGGAATTAATTTTTCAGGATACTGGTACGGTCCATAATTGTTAGAACAACGCGTTACTATAACCGGTAATTGATATGTTTTATAGTAAGATAGAGCTATCATGTCCGCGCTCGCCTTACTTGAAGAATATGGACTATTTGGAGCTAACGGTGTTTTCTCTGTAAACTTCCCTGTTTTTCCTAAAGAGCCATACACTTCATCCGTTGACACTTGCACAAGTTTTATATGCGAATATTTTTTAACTAGTTCTAATAAAGTGACCGTTCCAATTACATTTGTATCATAAAAAGGAATCGGATTTTCAATACTACGGTCCACATGTGATTCAGCTGCAAAATTTACAATCACTTGTACGTCTCGCTCTTTTATAACGTGTTCTAATAGCTCTCCATTTTGAATTTCTCCTTTTACAAAAGAGTAATTCGGGTGATCCTGAAGAGATTTTACGTTATTTAAATTCCCACTATATGTTAATGCATCGTAATTAATAATTTTATATGTTTCATAACTTTGTAGCATGTAATGAACGAAATTACTTCCAATAAATCCAGCCCCACCTGTTACTAATATATTCATAAACAACTCTCCTACTTAAAAACTATCTTCATATTCCTCTAGTAATGGTAATATCTGATCCTTATCGGACAATATAGGATCGGTTACTGGCCAAGGAATTGCTAAATCTTTATCTTCCCAAAGTAATCCTGAGTCATGCTCTGCGCTATAATATTCATCTACTTTATACATAACGATAGTATGCGGGACAAGCGTGCAAAATCCATGTGCAAACCCTTTTGGCACTAGTAATTGCCGATGGTTATCTGCACTTAAAATATATCCTTTCCATTGTTTAAATGTCGGTGATTTTTTTCGTAAATCAACGATAACATCATAAATTGCCCCTTGCATAACTTGAATGAGTTTCGTTTGTGCTTTCGGATTTTTTTGAAAGTGTAGTCCCCGAATCGTTCCTGCCTTAGCCGAATAAGATACGTTATCCTGTACAAATGAATACGTTATCCCTAATGTTTCTAGCACCTGCTTATTATAGCTCTCTGAAAAAAAGCCACGATCGTCTCCAAACAACCTCGGTTCTAACAATTTTGCATCGGTAAAATTTGTTTCTACAACTTTCATATTCTCACCTATTCTCCGTTAAACTGTTTCCCAAAATTAATATCCCGTGCTAACGTATTCGCCTTTTGAAGCGAAGCATGAGTTCCCGCATCAGTCCACCAGCCGCTCATTTCATTATAAGTAAGTACCCCTCGCTTTAAATACCAATTATTTATATCTGTAATTTCAAGTTCTCCCCGTGCAGAAGGTTTTAATTCTTTAATATAAGAAAAGACTTTCGAATCATACAAATAAATTCCCGTAACCGCATAAGAACTTTTCGGCTCTTTCGGCTTTTCTTCAATTTCAACTATTTTTCGGTTTTGAATATGTGCTACGCCAAATCTTTCGGGATCTTCTACAGATTGCAATAGCACTTTCGCACCTTCTTTTTGGTTTGCAAACTCTTCAACATACGGAAGAATATCATCTGAAAAAATATTATCCCCTAATATAACTACCATACGATCATTCCCGACGAAATCTTCACAAAGCCCTAACGCCTGTGCGATCCCGCCCGCTTTATCTTGCACACGATACGTAAAGGACACTCCAAATTCATGACCACTCCCTAAAAAGCTAACAACATCCCCCATATGCTCTTTACCTGTAATAATCATAATATCTGTAATATCGCATTGTTTTAGCTTATATACCGCATGATAAATCATCGGATACCGACCAACAGGAAGTAAATGTTTATTCGTTACTTTCGTTATTGGATATAATCTCGATCCAGTACCACCTGCTAAAATAATTCCTTTCACTTTGCATCTCTCCTTTATGATGGAGATAATATATCTTTGTAATGTTCTACAAACACTTTCCGGTACTTCTCATATGTATCCGCATCAAACTCATCCCCGTTGTAATGAATACACCATAAATTTGCTTGATTTGGGATACCGATTAAATAACCAGCCCTTTGAAACTCTAAAGACTGTGACACATCATAAAAGTGAAACCCTTGAAACAAATCTTCTCGCCACGGAATATCATACTGCGTTGCCATGAATAAACCATCAATTGCCTGAACTGACAAAAATGGTTGATTGCCATAAAAAACCTGATCTAAATTTAATAATTGATAATTCCGTCTTCTATACTCAATCACTTTCCCTACTAAATTTTTCCCTTCCCACCATATCCCGTTATTCGGTAAAAACTGAGCCCCAGCGACTCCTATTAAACCAAGCTTTTCATTTTCTTTAAAAAGAGATATAAGTGTAGAAAACATGTCTCGATTAATAAGATATGTATCTTGATGTATATACACTTTGTATTTCGCTGGATATGAAAGGGCTCGGTTGTAAGCACTTGCCATACTTTGTGCATCTCGTATCGGAAAAATTTGTACTGTGTAACCTGGGGGAACAAAAATGTTTCTTATTTGGCTCTCACATTGTTTGAAAAGCTCCTCATTATTTACACAAACAACGACTAATATTGTATGATCTTTCATTTTTGTCCCCCCTTTTATTCTTCCTTATTTACATCTGACATATAGTGTTCCACAAATATTTTCCGATACTTTTCATAGTTCGTCATATTCACATCAAAATGATAATGGATACACCAAGCATCGCGCTGTACAGGTACACCGACTGTATATCCTGCTTTTTTAAATTCAAATGATTGAGATACATCATAAAAATCAAATCCGTCAAATAAATCTTCTCGCCACGGAACATCATATTGTGTCGCCATTAATAAACCGTCAATACATTCTACAGGAATAAATGTTTTTGATTCATGATACGGTTGTTCTAAACTTGCCATATAAAACAAATCATTCATATAACCAATGACCTTTCCTACAATTCCACGCCCTTCGTTCCATACGCCAGTCGGAGGAACATATTGCGCTCCAACCATCCCAATCATCCCAAGGTGTTCATGTTCCTCAAATAATTGAAGTAATCCGTATAAAAAAGCCCTATTTATAATAAAAACATCTTGATGTAAATAAACTTTATACTTCGCTGGATGCGAAATGGCTTGATTGTATCCACTCGTCATACTTTTCGCATTTCGAATCGGCATAAATTGTACAATATACCCTGGCGGTACTAACAATTGCAATATATGACGCACGCAGTTTGCATACAATTTCCGATCATTTATACATGTAACAAATAATATTGTTTTGTCTGCAGCACTCATAATTGTGATTTTTCAGCTTCAATAATATACTGAAATACAACTGTCTCAGCCATGAAGCCACTTCCAAGACGATATTTTTTACAAATTCCATATAACTCCTCAATAAGCGGTTCATACATTTTATGATCAACATATACACGATCTACTTTACTAATAACATATCCTGCTTTTAAAAACATTCTTAGCATTTCATTAAATGTAAAGAAACGAATATGTGTTTTATCTAATAAACCATATTCTGTATACGTCCAATTTCCAGCAAGTAAGGGAGCTAATACTGAAATATGAGCAACGTTTGGTATACTTGCTAAAATCACACCATTTTGCTTTATATATGGCTTTACTTTTTCTATTACAGCCCACGGATCAAATAAATGCTCTAATACATCCCCAAATATGACGCAATCAAATTGCCCCTCCTCATAAGGAAGATCTATTTTTTCTATATCCCCTAAAATAACATGATCTAGTCTTTCTTTCGCTTTTTCTGCCGCCTCTGGAAACGCCTCAATTCCTGATACACGTGTACCATTTTCTTTAATAGCCGCTCCCAATGCACCGCTCGAGCAACCAATATCAAGAACTTCTTTCCATTCCTTTTTTATATGCTTTAATAAATTCGGATTCGCTGCATTATAATAATGTTCGGATTTTTCTTCATATAAAGAACTTTTTTCGCGATTCATTTCACACACTCCTTATGCAAATTGAATTAGAAATATAAATCTCATATGAATTCTATAAAGTGCAGTTTTTGTTCCTCCCCATTGATTATTAGTCCGCAAATAGCAGTATAAAATTTTTTATCTATATTGGTTACGTTACTGATACTCTAATATATAACCAATCTATTAGAGTTAGAATAACGATAAATCATTTCTACAAAAAACGAAACCTATTACGCTTTATATGGTTTATCAAAAACTCCACGAAAATATTTACGGTTATATTCAATTGCAGCATTATTCGGAACATAAGAAGCTGCTAATTCATTGTAATAATATGCTTTATCCTGCTCTCCTAACCTGCTATAACAAATACACATTTGTAAATAGGGTAGCCATGTGTAGCTAGCTGGACTATGGAAAGGACTTTCCGTTGCCATTGGTACTTCCGTAGCAAGTTTAAACCAAAATATCGCTTCATTATATTTTTCTTGTTCCATATATATATATCCTATTCTTGTACAATTCTCTCCTCTAGGGACGTCATACCGAAACGACTTCACACAAGATTCGATTGCCTTCTCCCACATTCCGAGCTTTGCATAGCAATCTCCTAACTTACCACATGCATAAATTTTCTCTTCATACCATCCTTCGTCTTGATTAAGAAATGTTTCATATAGAAGAACTGCATCATCATATTTTTGGTTATCCGTAGATTCATTTGCGTAATAAAATAAATCTCTCGGACTTAATTCTTCACCTGCCGCTACAGTATTTTGAAAAATTTTCAAATTACGATTTGTTACTTTTTTTTCTTTTTTATGTGTAATAGCAACATTACTACTAAAAACCTCACCAGAAATAGCTAAATACTCATGAACCTTTCCAAACCATTGAAATTGTTTTTCACGCTTTACAAGTCGATTTCTTTTTGTACAATATAAAGGTTTCCCGTTAGAATCCATTGCAAGGTGATAAGGCATCGAAACAGCATCAATTTTAGGATCTAATTCTCTTTTTAAAAGTTTCAATGCTTCTTGAGCATCTTCTAATAAGACGTCATCTGCATCTAGCCACAATATATACTCTTGCGTCGCTTTTGAAAAAGAAAAATTTCTTGCTGCTGCAAAATCATCAATCCACTGGAAATCATATATGTTAGAAGTGTATTTCTCTACGATTTCTTTCGTTCGATCGACGGAGCCTGTATCAACCACTATAATTTCATCCACAATTTTTTCAACTGTGTCTAAACAACGGGCTATTGTCTCCTCCTCATCTCGAACAATCATACATAAACTAATTGTAATTCCTTGCTTGTTCAACATAATCACCCTCTTCCAAATCAATCATATGTTATACATATACTAAACTTTCCATTTTTTTAAATTGTTCAAGTAGTTTAAGATTTCTTTTCAATAATTCAAATGTCCGTGTCATTTTCTTTCGGTTTTGCATCTACTATATAATGAACGCTTTATGGAGGTGAATTTATGTCAAATAATAATTATTCAAATGGATTAAATCCCGATGAATCTTTATCAGCTAGTGCATTTGACCCTAATCTTGTAGGACCTACATTACCACCGATACCACCGTTTACCCTTCCGACTGGGCCGACCGGGCCTACGGGACCGACCGGACCTACGGGGCCGACTGTACCTACGGGACCGACTGGGCCAACTGGACCTACTGGACCTACTGGTGACACTGGGACTACTGGACCTACGGGGCCGACTGGTGACACTGGGGCTACTGGACCTACAGGGCCGACTGGTGACACTGGGGCTACTGGACCTACGGGGCCGACTGGTGACACTGGGGCTACTGGACCTACGGGGCCGACTGGTGACACTGGGGCTACTGGACTTACGGGGCCGACTGGTGACACTGGGGCTACTGGACCAACTGGAGCTACTGGACCTACTGGGGCTACTGGACCTACTGGACCTACTGGACCATCAGGACTAGGACTTCCAGCAGGACTATATGCATTTAACTCCGCTGGGATTTCTTTGGATCTTGGACTTAATGCTCCAGTACCATTTAATACTGTTGGATCTCAGTTTGGTACAGCAATTTCTCAATTAGATGCTGATACTTTCGTAATTAGTGAAACTGGATTCTATAAAATTACTGTTATCGTATACACTGCAGCAGTAAGTCTATTAGGAGGTCTTACAATCCAAGTGAACGGAGTACCTGTACCAGGTACTGGAACGAGTTTAATTTCAGTTGGATCACCTATCGTTGTTCAAGCCATTACGCAAATTACGACAACTCCATCATTAGTTGAAGTAATTGTTACAGGACTTGGGTTATCATTAGCTCTTGGCACGAGTGCATCCATTATTATTGAAAAAATTGCTTAATTTTTTACTTAGCAGTAAAACTGATATCAGTTTTACTGCTTTTTCAATTTCAAATTCAATCATGAAACGTTCATTATGTACATAATCATATTGTTGTATGACATTTTGCAGGAGGCACAAATATGGAAAGTAAATCTGCTGTTCAGCTTTACCTCGAATTGCTAAAAAAGACAATTTTATTTGAAATATGGTTAGAATATGAGGCATACTTACCCGCATCTCTACATATTTCGAAAGAACCAGAATTCGAACCAGTTACAGTCCCCCTCCCTTTATTCATTAAGCAATATGCTGAAAACCATAACTTAAAAATTGTAAAACCAAATGTTTCAAAAAGTGAACGCCATGATGGAATGGATTGGCCAAGAGCAGCACATAGCATGATTGGTCGAGAACGTATGAACCAATTACAAGAGGCGATGGAAACCGTTGTTCGTGAAAATATAGAAGGTGATTTTATTGAAACAGGTGTATGGCGCGGAGGATCATGCATTTTTATGAATGGTTTTTTACAAGCAAACAACATTACGGATCGTAATGTGTGGGTTGCAGATTCATTTGAAGGTTTGCCAGCACCGAATCTAGAACAATATCCAAAAGATTACGGTGATTATTTACACACATTCGATTACTTACGCGTCTCTTTAGAACAAGTACAAGAGAATTTCAAAAAATATGATTTACTAAATGATCAAGTGAAATTTTTAAAAGGCTGGTTTAAAGATACTTTACCAACAGCACCAATTGAAAAAATTGCAATTGCACGGCTTGATGGTGATATGTATGAATCCACAATGGATGGTCTCGTGAACTTATATGATAAAGTTTCTAAAGGTGGCTATATAATTATCGATGACTACGGGCTACCACCATGCGCTGAGGCTGTGACAGACTTTAGAAATCAACGGAATTTAAAAGCCCCTATTACTAAAATTGATGTATTTGGTGTTTATTGGAGAAAAGAATAAAAAAGATTTAATCTATAGGAGATTCCATTTTCACTCATTCTTCTCTTACTTCTAATCCAATTAAGTATTCTTTTTCGGAATCTCCCTACATATAACAATTGTTTTCCTGTGTTCTCTCACTACAAATTGAAAATTTTATTAATAGATTTACTGCATCTTCTCATACAAGAAAGGGGTATACTCATGAGCGAACTTAACAAAGAAATGACTTTACTCCCCCCTCCTGAACTCGTCCAATATGTAGGTGGCGACTTCAAAAAAGTTGGAAAAGAGTTCCTAAAGCATTTTATTCAAATTGGCGCTTTAAAACCAAATGAAAAAGTATTAGATGTAGGCTGCGGCGTCGGCCGAATGGCTGTACCATTATTGAATTACTTACATGATGATGGAGCGTATTATGGATTTGATTTGTTTAAAGATGGAATTACTTGGTGTCAAAATAACATTTCAACTATGCGTAATAATTTTCACTTTGAACATGTTGACATATACAATCAATTCTATAATCCAGAAGGAAAAGAAGATGCCTCTCAATATCGTTTTCCCTATGAAGACGGGACATTCGATTTTATCTTTTTAACTTCTGTATTTACGCATCTTCTCCCAAAAGAATTAGAACATTACGTATCTGAAATTGTACGTGTATTAAAAAAAGACGGGAGATGTTTCATTACATTCTTTCTTATAAATCCTGAATCGTCCTATTATTTAAATGCAGGACAAAGTACACTAGGTTTTTATCATCGAATCGAAAATTGCTACGTTGTAAATAAAGATATTCCGAATTTCGCAGTTGCTTATCCTGAGACAGATATTTGCAATCTATTGAATAAGTACGGCCTAGAAATAATCAATAAGCCGCATTACGGTTTATGGTGCGGCAGACATGAATATACAAGTTACCAAGATATTGTTCTTACAAAAAAAAGCTTCTGAAAGGAAGTTATGTATGATAAATGAAAAAAATCCACCTCTCGTTTCCATCCTTATTCCCACTTATAATCGGCCTCATTATTTCAAAATTGCTCTAGAAAGTGCATTGGCACAAACTTATTCTAATATTGAAATCATCATCGGAGATGATAGTACAAATGATGAAACAGCAACTTTAATACGTGAACAATACTTACCAAATTATAAAAATATAACATACATTCGAAATATCCCTACTCTAGGACAATTTCACAATGACCTTATGCTCATAGAAAAATCAAATGGTGAGTATATAAATTTTTTAATGGACGATGACGTGTTTTATAAGCATAAAATACAAAAAATGATGGCCTATTTTGAGCAAGATCCCAATAAAAACCTTGCTCTTGTTACTTCTTATCGAGTACGTATTGATGATCATGGAAATCTAATAGGTGATTCCCATCCAACACAAAGGTTATATAGTGAAGATACCCCATTAAACGGGATATTTTTAGGTAATTGGATGTTAAAGGGCGGACACAACATTATCGGTGAGCCTACAACTACTTTGTTCCGAAAGGAATTGCTCACTGAACCTTTTGGCACCCTTAAAGAGCGACAATATTCTTGTAGTGTTGATATGGCCTCATGGATTTCTTTACTTTCTAAAGGAAATGCAATATACATTTCTGAGCCTTTAAGTCAATTTCGCTACCATGCTGGACAACAAATACACAATAAGCTCCTTCAAGGTTGTGAAGATTTCACACACCTTGTTATAACAGCAAAAGAATATGGCTTTTTACAAAATACTACGGACTATAGAGCAGCTCTACTTAGTGCTTACCAATGGTGTAAAAGTTCCTTAAAATACTATCTTCATCAACTAGATATTTTTCCTGACGCACATGTACGTCTTTCCCATTGTTTGGATATAATTATTAAAGAGTTAAACAATTAAACTACTCTGCAAAATCAAAAGTGTATGGACTATATGTGAATTATTTGTATAGTTCATACATTCTTTCTCATACTATAAAGTGAAACTTTAATCAGCTCTCACCAATCGGGCTTTTACGGGCAGTTGATCCCCCACCGAACTTCTTCGCTTTCGCTGAATTTTGAGGTGGGGGTCTTACTGCCCATTAATGCGGGATAAAATCCATTACTATAAAGAGCAGTAGAAAGGAATACCTACATTGAAAGATCCAAATTCTCAATATCAAATAGACTACGTATTACTATTTATTTTATTTGCCATTGGGATTGTTAGTTGTTGTGCTATTGCAAGTGCGCAAGCCTCTTTACCGCCATTTTTACAAAACGTCAATTTTGTACTAAAACAAATCCAATGGTATTTCATTGGATTTATAGCCATTGGTGTTATTATGATTATCGATTTCGACCGTTATCAAAAAATCGCTTGGTATTTGTACAGCTTTGCAATGGTACTACTTATTGGACTAGAACTTCAAGTACCAGGTGCCGTTACAATTAAAGGCGCTACAGCTTGGTACAGGCTCCCAGGCATCGGAAATTTTCAGCCTTCTGAAATTATGAAATTATTTTTAATTATCGTCATTGGACGAATTATAGCAAACCATAATGAGAAATATTTTCTCCAAACAATACATGACGATTTTTTACTACTTGGAAAAATATTTGCAACAAGTTTGCCACCACTACTACTCATCGCAAAGGAACCAGATTTAGGAAATACAATGGTCATTTCAGCGATGCTTGCAGCAATGATACTAGTTTCTGGCATACGATGGCGTTTTATTTTCGGATTAGTTTCAGCTACTTTCGTGGCTGGATCTACATTAATATATATTTTTTTTACTCACACAGATTTCTTTAAAGCACATATTTTAAAAGAATATCAATTAAATCGCTTCTACGGATGGTTAGCACCTTACAAATATGATGCACAAGGATATCAATTAAGACAAGCATTCTTAGCGACTGGATCCGGAGAAATGCAAGGAAAAGGGTGGGAAAATGGACAAGTATATTTTCCAGAACCACATACAGATTTTATTTTCACTAATGTCGCTGAACAATTTGGATTTCTAGGCGCAAGTGTCATTATTTCTCTTTTTTTCTTACTCATTTTTCGAATGATTCATATTGCTTTAGAAAGTAATGACCCTTTTGGTAGTTACATTTGCGCTGGTACAATCGGAATGTTTACTTTCCAAGTATTCCAAAATATCGGGATGACAATCGGATTACTTCCCATTACAGGGATAACATTACCTCTTATGAGCTACGGAGGAAGTTCACTGCTTACATACATGATTGCGATTGGGTTCATTTTAAATGTTCGCTCAAGAACGAAAATCTTTATGTTTAAATGAACAACACAAAAACGCTATATTTTTATCTCTATCCTTTTTTAGATATACTAATGAAAAATACGATGGAGGTTTAAATATGAAATATGACATTATAGGAGATATTCATGGATGTTTCCAAGAGTTTCAAAATTTAACAGAGAAGCTAGGATATAACTGGAGTAGCGGTCTACCGGTTCACCCTGACCAACGCAAACTTGCATTCGTTGGCGATATTACAGACCGTGGTCCTCATTCATTACGTATGATTGAAATTGTATGGGAACTTGTCATACATAAAAAAGAAGCTTATTACGCTCCTGGAAATCACTGTAATAAACTATATCGATTTTTCCTTGGGCGTAATGTAACAGTCGCTCACGGACTTGAAACAACTGTTGCTGAATATGAGGCACTTCCTTCTCATAAGCAAAACATTATAAAAGAAAAGTTTATCACTCTTTATGAACAATCACCACTCTACCACATACTAGACGAAAAAAGAGTAATCGTATGTCACGCTGGGATTCGGCAAGATTACATAGGAAGACGAGATAAAAAAGTACAAACCTTTGTATTATATGGCGATATTACAGGAGAAAAGCATGCCGATGGCTCACCGGTCCGTCGCGATTGGGCGCAAGAATACAAGGGACAAGCTTGGATTGTATATGGACATACACCAGTAGCAGAACCTCGATTCGTCAATCAGACAGTCAATATTGATACTGGTGCTGTATTTGGTGGCAAATTAACCGGATTACGTTATCCTGAAATGGAGACTATCTCTGTCCCTTCTTCTTTACCTTTTGTCGCTGAGAAATTCCGTCCAATTTCATAACTACCTTACTTAGCATTATTTAGGCAGATTTCATATAAAACTAGGTAAAGTAATTAAAAAAAGATGCAATAAAGTGCATCTTTTTTTAATTACCCTACATATAATGTCGCAGGAGGTGACAGAATGAAGAAAAAATCTTCTAAACAAAAAAGAAAATTCCCCCCTTTATATCTGCCCATGTACGGAATTAACAACTGGTGTAGTATTCGGGCTGCAGCGATAGAAGAACTGGAAGAACAAGAGTCATCAAAAAAAAGCAAAGTAAAACCAACATATGTCTCTTTAGAAAATGCTGTGATGAGCCGCATAATCGATCGCAGAAAAATAAAGATGCAACAAAAAAATAAACAGCTTTCAAATCAAGATGAACAGATACTACATTCTAACCAAACAGAAGAAAAGACGGAAGAAAATATTTCTGTAGCAATGAATAAAAAAGTGGAACCAGAAATTCCAGCTGCTATTATAAACAAAGTAAAAAAAATAAAAGAAGCATTAGCTTCATCGAATGATATACAAATTGAAAAACCACTCATAATTGAGACACCTACACCTGAAAATACAAAAGTTAAAAGGGGCGGCCGATATGCATATGCAGAGGGGCTTCACTCTCATGCGGAGGGCATGGCAGCACATGCGGAAGGCTTATTAACACACGCAAAAGGTTCTTTCTCTCATGCAGAAGGATCAAACTCAAAAGCAACTGGACATAGTTCGCATAGTGAGGGAAGTGAAACGACAGCAGGCGGGGCTTATTCTCATGCGGAGGGTAAACAGACGATTGCTTTAGGCGAAGCAGCACACGCAGAAGGAAACGCAACTATCGCTAACGGATCCTCTTCTCATGCGGAAGGTCATCATACATCAACAGCTCATTTTGCAGGTAGCCATATTATGGGGCGCTTCGGCACTGCAGAAGAAGCTTATTCTTGGTTTATTGCAAATGGTGTAAGCGACACCGACCATAATATCGGGGCTAAATGGCTTGCTCATAATGGAGAAATGTACATTGAGGGCGCGTCTTACAATGCAAGCGGAACGGATTTTGCACAAATGTTTGAAACCGAAGATCATAAACCTATTGATGTCGGTTATTTCGTTACATTTAGTAACGAAGAAAAAATTCGGATAGCTACTTCACGCGATTCGTTCATTTTAGGAATATCTAGTGCAACCCCTGCCCTTATAGGAAATAGCGGGGCTTTAAGTTGGCAAAAACGTTATAAAACAGATAACTTTGGAAAACGCCAATATGTATGGACGGAAACCGAAGAAATACAACCTCTTTTAAATACAGAATGGGATCCAACTTGCAAATATGTAGCAAGAAAGGATCGCGCCGAGTGGCTTCCTGTCGGATTAATTGGACAAATGTTAGTACGTGATGACGGCACTTGCGAAGCACATGGATATTGTCGTCCAAATGACAATGGCATTGCTACAAAAGCCGAAAATGGATTTTTCGTTATAAAGCGTACGGGTGAAAATCAAATTTTAATATTATTCCGCTAAGAAAAAAGGGAACAAAATTCTTTATAATATAAGAATTTTGTTCCCTTTTTAAGTATGCCGCAACACTTCTTGCATATCGCTTGGAAGCTTTATAGTGAAAGACATCTCTTTCTCTAAAATAGGATGATAAAACGTCAAAGATTTACTATGAAGTGCTTGCCGTTTCATTTCATCCCTTCCCCCTCCATATAAGCTATCACCAAGTAACGGATGTCCTATATGAGCCATATGCACACGAATTTGATGCGTTCTTCCTGTCTCAAGCTCAAGCGCTACATGTGTCTTATGATATGTACTATCAATTACCTTAAAATGAGTAACTGCCCTTTGTCCATCCTCACAAACCGTTCGCTCAATAATGCTATCAGATTTTCGACCAATTGGTGCATCAATCATTCCTTCTCGTTCTACAATCTTTCCATGAACAATTGCTTCATACGTTCGTTTCACAGCTTTTTGTTGATGCTGCTTCGATAAAAGATGATGCACGAAACGATTTTTTGCAATAAGCATAAGCCCCGAAGTATCACGATCTAAACGTGTTACGATGTGCACTGTACTTGCAAGGTGCTGCTTATCATAATGAGATAAAAGCGCATTGGCAACACTCCTTGTCGGATGTTCTCTAGACGGAATCGTTGACATGTTCGCCTCTTTATTAATGATAAGAACCGCGTCATCTTCATATACAATGCTTAAAGGGATATCTTCTGCCATCATCCCTTCACTTCTTTCCTCAACTGGAAAAAAGACACGTAATTTTTCACCAGCACGCAACTGATGACGAACACTCGCATGTTGACCATTTACTTCAATTGCCCCGCCGTGAAACTTTATATCCGTTAAAGCGGCTTTAGAAATACATTTCGTTTTCAAAAATTCCCTAACTAAAGTTCCCTCTTCAGCCGGACCTATATCCCATTTCAATGTAAATCTGTTCAAATATATAACCCTTTCTATTTATCTGCAACAAACGAGTCACGAACTCGTTTCCAGAACGGGAATGGACGGAAACGAACAAATCGTACTTTCTCGTTTGCGACGCGATACTGGATTGATTTCACATCTTGATGAACCATCGCTAAATGATCCACTGTAATTTGTAAGTTCATTCCTGCAGCTGGCTTTAACACACATGTATGATGCTTCGGCAATACAAGTGGCGATCCTACAGTACGAAATACACGATTGTTAATGGACGCCATTTCTGCAATTTGTATCGCTTCAATAGATGGGTGAATAATCGCTCCGCCAAGCGCTTTATTATACGCGGTACTTCCTGAAGGAGTAGAGATACAAAGGCCGTCTCCGCGGAATGTTTCAAAATATTCTCCGCGTATTTCTACTTCTGTTACTAATGTACCTTCTGCACTTTTTACAGTCGCCTCATTCATCGCTAAATACTGTGACTCTTTACTTCCATTCACATAGCGAATAATAACTTCTAAAAGCGGATATTCCACCACTTGGAATGGTGTTTTCGCAATTGCAATTACTAATTTCTCTACTTCTGTCGGTAACCAATCTGCATAGAAACCTAGATGTCCTGTATGTACACCAACAAATGCTGTTTCATCCAATCGATTATAATAACGATGAAACGCATATAAAAGCGTTCCATCTCCCCCAACAGAAATTACAATATCGGGTTCCTTTTCATCCATTATAAATCCAAAATCTAGCAAGTACTCTTTCATCGTGCTTGCCAGTGTATCTGATGATTGATCTCCCTTTGACATAATTGTAAATTTCATCGCCCAACACCCTTTAGTTTATGATTCAGAATCTTTCGTTTCTTGCTTTCTTGAAAAAGCCTTTTGCGCTTCTTGAATTTCAAGACGAATAGAAGACATTTCTTCATCTAATAAAAACGCCGCTTCAGCTGCACGTTGCAACCTTATTTTAATATCTTCAGGAAAACGTCCACTATATTTATAATTTAAAGAATGCTCAATTGTTGCCCAAAAGTTCATTGCTAGCGTGCGTATTTGGATTTCTACCAATACTTTTTGTTCACCCTGAATCGTTTGAACAGGATAACTAATGACAACATGATAAGAACGATAACCGCTATCTTTCTTTTGCGTAACATAATCACGTTCTTCCACGATTTCAAAGTCATTTCGTTTTCGAAGATATTCTACAACAGGCTTAATCTCATCAACAAATTGACACATCATTCTAAGCCCAGCAATATCCTGCATATCTTCTCTCAATCGGTCTAGCGGTACATTTCTCTTCTCCGCTTTATCAATAATACTTGCAACCGACTTTACCCTTCCTGTTACAAACTCAATTGGAGAATGCTCTGTTAACATTGCAAATTGAGTACGCATTCCTTTTAGTTTCACTTTCAGCTCTGCCACCGCTTGGTGGTAAGGTGCTAAAAATTCTTCCCAATTTCGATTCATTTCAACCACCACCAAAATCAATCCATTTGCTTATAGAAATACTTTTTCTACAGCAGTTACTAGTTCTTCTCCGTAATTTGCATTACCTTCAATATTTTCAACTAAATATTCTACTTCTTCTTTTAATCCTTCTAATTCCATTTCAATGTCATTCACGCGAACGAACATAACCACATCGTTATTCATCGCTTCATGCATTGCTTCCCAGCATGTGTGCGGAATACTTACATAAATGAAAGATGATTCATTTTCTAAGATATATAAAAATGATAAATTGTCTGAGTCTACAAGTACGTGATTACGCGCACTTAACTCCTTTACCTCTATTTCACTATTTTCCGCACAAAAAATAAGAGCATTCTCTCTCTTTTCTACGCTCTTAACTTGGATTTTATTTTGCATGCTCTAACTCCTCCATCTCAACTTCCTGTCTTACTTAACAGTATTATTGTATCATAACATGGACGCAAACAAATAAAACATTGAACCAAATTTATGAAAAAGCGATAATGTGTAAAGAATTATTTTTCAAAAGGAGATTATACAATGACACAAGAAATTGAAATTGAATTCAAAAATATCGTTACAAAAGAAGAATTCGATACATTATGTAAATCGTTTTCTATTGAAGCATTTACAAAACAAGTGAATCACTACTTTGAAACACCTGACTTCTCGTTAAAAGAAGCTGGCTCTGCACTTCGTATTCGTCATAAAGGAGAAACTTATACGTTAACGTTGAAACAACCTGCAGAAATCGGTTTATTAGAAACGCATCAAGTCGTAACAGAAGACGAAGCAAAAATGATGATGGAAACAAACACAATCATTCAAGGAGCAGTAGTAGATCAATTACACAAATTACAAATTCCTATTTCTGCTTTAACATATATGGGTAGTTTAACAACAGAAAGAGCAGAAACATTATTTAAAGGCGGAACGCTTGTCTTTGATCATAGTTTCTATTACAATCACGATGATTATGAAATTGAATTTGAAGTGCAAGATGAAGAAACAGGAAAAGCTGCATTTATTGATTTATTAACGCAACATAACATACCTATTCGCCATACAAATAACAAAGTAAAACGCTTTTTCCTTGCCAAACAAAACAAAGCACGCTAAAGTGAAAATTCCACTAGTGAATATGTTTCACTAGTGGATACATCTCACTAAAAAAGTTTACACCCGTAGAATAAGCAAAGAGTCTTTGAGAAGGCTGTTTATTTGCCCTCTCGAACATTCCATTGCTACAATAGATATACATTTCATGGAAAAAGGAGTTTATAAAGGATGAGCAAGCAACCGATGACACCATTTGAAGCAATTGGCGGTGAACAATGCATTGCAATATTAGTAGATACATTTTATTCCTATGTCAGTAAACACCCTGACTTATCTCCCATCTTCCCGGAAGATTTAACAGAAACCGCTAGGAAGCAGAAGCAATTTTTAACACAATATTTAGGTGGTCCTAATTTGTACACTGAAGAACATGGTCATCCTATGTTAAGAGCGCGCCATCTCCCGTTTGAGATTACCCCGAAACGAGCAGAGGCTTGGCTATCATGTATGGAGCAAGCAATGGATGATACTGGAGTGCATGGTCATATAAGAGAGTTTGTTTTTGAACGTTTAGCATTAACCGCTCAGCATATGGTTAATACTCCAAACGAAACAGGTGAAGTGTAATGGATAAGCAGGAAGCAAAGCATATAAATATGCCATCTCCTTCCGCATGTGAGCATAAGTCTGTAGAAGCATATTTATTTATTGATCCACTTTGTAAAGATTGCTGGGAAATTGAGCCTTTTATTATTAAACTATGGCTTGAATACGGGAAATACTTCTCTATTCGTCATATCGTAACAGGAAAAGTGGATGGAACGAACGCTTCCTCACACAAATGGAATAAACCTGCTAATATTCGATTTGTGTGGGAAAAGACAACCAGTTTACAAGGTTTTTCATGTGATGGAAAGGTACATATGCAAGAAGCATCGTCAACACCATATTTAGTTTCGATGGCAATTAAGGCAGCGGAGTTGCAAGGCCGAAAAGCAGGTTCGAAGTTTTTGCGAAAACTCCAAGAATACATTTTCCTTGAAAATGTATCAAACCCTGACTGCGAACTATTACTTGCATGTGCGAGAGATAGCAATATTGATGTAGAAGAATTTAAAAAAGATCTACATTCTGCTAGTGCAAAAAAAGCTTTCCAATGTGACTTGAAATTCACGAATGAAATGCATATTACAGAAATACCTTCCCTCGTCTTTTTTCATGCGAACTCAGATGAAGAAGGTATTAAAATCGCTGGAAATTATTCCTACGATGTATACGTACAATTATTGAAAGAACTTGTAAAATGTGAAATTGAGCCAGAACCATTACCACCTTTAGAAGTGCTACTAGAAGCAACACAATTTATATCTTCAAAAGAAGTAGCATTTATTTATGACTGTCCGCAACAAGAAATTGAACGCGAACTAAAAAAATTACAACTGAAACGAAAAGTACAAATGATAGAAGTAAAATGCGAACGTTATTGGAAATGGATAGCAAAAGAAAAAGACCTGGTGTAAACACCAGGTCTTCTTCTTTACGGCTTATAAAAATATTAAAGGGGATGGGAGAAATTTTCACGTTCAAACAAAGGGGTATATGTTTGTATGTGAATTCGTTCACGCTTATTATATTACAAGATTCGACGTCAGATGACAACCCCTTTTGTCGAATTTCACACTTTTGTCACATTCTAAACGTTTTCATTTTTGAATAAGCTATAAAAAAGGTCATTTAGGGGGTTTATTTATGAAAAAATCTTATATTGCTCTTCTCTTTCTAGCTGTCATCGTTTCTTTTTTCTTGTACATCCTCTCTCTACTACAAGCTTTTCCTAAAATTATTGCCTTACCTCTTTTATTCGGAATCATCGTTATCACACTCTCTTATTTCAATTATAAAAAACGATTCAAAGGGTTTTAATTTCAAAAATCAGCCGTAAAGCTATCCTTTCAGTTAGAAAAAACAAAGAAATCCACCTTTCTCTTCAACAAATATCGACATTAAATCTATTCAACAAAAAAGACGAGGATACAATCCCTCGTCTTTTTTCATTACTTTTCTTCAAATAATAATGCTTCTAATTCATTTAATTTCTCTTCAAATACTTGTAGCGCCTCTTTTACTGGTTCAGGAGATGCCATATCTACTCCTGCTTTTTTCAGCACTTCAATTGGATAATCAGAGCTTCCTGCTTTTAAGAACTCGTTAATATAACGTTCTACTGCTGGTTGTCCTTCTTCTAAAATCTGTTTAGATAGAGCTGTCGCTGCACTAAATCCTGTTGCGTATTGATATACGTAATAGTTGTAGTAGAAGTGTGGAATACGAGACCATTCTAAACCAATCTCTTCGTCGATTACTAAAGCGTCACCAAAATATTTCTTATTTAAATCGTAGTAAATTTCCGTTAGCATGTCTGGCGTAACAGCATGTCCTTCTTGTACTTTCTTATGAATAATATGTTCAAACTCTGCAAACATCGTTTGACGGAATACAGTACCACGGAACCCTTCTAAATAATGATTTAATAAATATAGACGCTCTTTCTTATCTTCTGTCGTTTTTAATAAATAATCATTTAGAAGCGCTTCATTACAAGTAGATGCCACTTCTGCTACGAAGATGGAATAATCACCATATACGTGCGGTTGTGTTTTTCTTGTATAGTAACTATGCACCGAATGACCAAACTCATGAGCAAGTGTAAATAAATTATTTACATTATCATGCCAGTTCATTAAAATATACGGATTTGTTCCATATGCACCAGATGAATATGCACCGCTTCGTTTTCCTTTATTCTCATACACATCTACCCAGCGATTTTCATATGCCTCTTTCAAAATATCAACATATTCATCACCAAGTACGTTTAAAGATTTTAATAAAAGGTCTTGCGCTTCTTCGTATTTCACATTCATTTTCACTTCTGGTACAAGTGGTGTATATAAATCATACATATGAAGCTCATCAAGTCCTAGTGCACGCTTACGAATATCGATGTAACGGTGTAATAAATGTAAGTTGTCATTTACTGTTTCAACGAGTTGATCGTATACTGCTTCCGGAATATTATTATTGCTCAGTGCAGCTTGGCGAGCAGAATCATATTTACGAACACGCGCATTGAAATTATTACGTTTTACTGCTCCGCTTAACGTACTCGCGAATGTGTTTTTAAATTTTCCGTACGTTTCATATACAGCTTTAAATGCATCTTTGCGAACACGAGGATCATCACTTTCTAAAAACTGAATGTAACGGCCATGTGTAATTTCTATTTCTTCTCCGTCTTCCCCTTTAATAGATGGGAATTTTAAATCCGCGTTATTCAACATACCGAATGTATTGCTTGATGAACTCATTACTTCAGATGCTTCCGCTAATAAAGCTTCCTCAGCTTCTGATAATACGTGCGGGCGTTGACGTGTAATTTCTTCTAATGCATGTTCATATACACTTAAATCTCTATTTTCCTTCAAGAATGTTTGCAGTGTATCTTCTGAAATCGATAAAATTTCAGGCACAATATACGCTGTGCTGCTAGATACTTGTGAATATAAATTTGTTGCGCGATCATTTAATGCTTGATATACAGAGTTTGTTGTATCTTGATCGTAACGCATATGAGCATATGTATATAACTTACCTAATCGCATTGAAATTTCATCTTCATATTGCAATGCCTCAAGTAAATTGTCCGCAGAGTCACCAAGTTTCCCTTTAAATTCAGTTAACTTCGGCAATAGCTCTTTAATAGCTTGGAATTCTTTTTCCCATTCTGCATCCGTTTGGAAAATATCTTCTAATCGCCACGTACTTGCTTCTTCAATCTCGTTGCGATCTGGTAATGCTTTCGCTTTGTTTTGTTCAGACATTCTTTAAGCCCTCCTTTAAATATCTCTACTTAAGTACAATTCGTTTTTTTCTTATGTAATTCCTTCACAATCATTCTTTATTATATCCCCTTTTCCTCCTCTCATGTTAAAATTCACCTCAAATAAAGATAGCGCATGTATTAAGCAAATCTCATCATGTTTCATAATTTCCTCCTCTGTTTTTAACATCACGATATCCCTTATTTTCCGGTATGTATAAGTTCCCACTTTACGCAAAACACCTATATAGCATAAAAATGTCATATATTCAGTAACTGCCACTTTCCATATGTGCTTTGAAAAGTACGGAAGTATCCGCCTTTTCGTATACCTTTTTACATAACTACACACGTATTGAAGAGAAATACACTCTCCTACTGCAAGCTCCCCTACACACTTCATATATAGGAAAGCTTGCCATATAAATGGGTTTGTTTGTAAAGCAAATGCAGAAGGGAGTGGAACACCAATTTCAGAAGGAAAGCTTGCTGGGGTACATTTAAATTGATATAAGAGGCGTAATAATGACTTATAATTATAATTCCAAATCGGCAGGGCATTTTTGCGGAAGTAGTTCTTTCTCTTCTTCCACTCTTCACCCAATCTTTCTTTCCCGAAAGGCACGGGAGAAAAAAGAATTTCAAAAGTAGTCGTATCAGTTGGTAAATATATAGTATGTGAGAAAAAGACATTTGTAGAAAAGGGAGTGACAAATGCACATTTCATAAATGATTTTTGTTTCGGACAGAAGAAAATAAGAAGTGGCTGAGGATAAGATTGTAAGGAGAAAGCCATAAGTGAGGAAAATTTCATCCAATATGCAGATTGCCTTTTTAATTGATTTCCACCAACGATCCAAATGACCTGTATACCAGCTTGCCAATACGAATATGTTCTTTTGTACAGCTGCTCTATAGCGAGGTTTGCACATTGGTATTCAATTGCAATTTTTCTGCCCGCCCTCTCTACAAAAACATCTGGTCGTTGCTTAATTTCTGGAAGGTAGTACTCTATATCCACCTGAAAGTTTTGACGCTTAAACCATCTATATAACAATTCTTTACCATGCATATGATACGTTGATTCCGCTTCATAAAAGGCAAGACATGAATTCACTTTTTTATGAGCAAAATGCCAACTTTTTTGTTTCCCTAATTTCATTTGCACTTCCTTTCCACAAGCTACACAAAAGAATCGTTCTTGTTGACGCATACGGCGCAAAAGCTCTTCATTACAATTATAGAGTAAATGAATTTTTTCTCCGTTTTCTCTTTTAGCGATAAATATCGTAATCACACCCTTTCAGCTCCTTATATTCTACAATTTGTTACAAATTCCTTTTAAAAAAAGAGATGTCCCAATTTCGGACATCTCTTTTTATAATAAAGGTGATAATAAGCGGTACGTTGATTCAACAATTCGTCTATGAAGACGTCTTTTATGAAAATGATCAACATGAATTTCACTTGATTCTTCTAAATCATCTTTAAAGTCTTGAACAAGTCTTCTAATGCTCTCTGTATCATATAAAAAGGCATTTACTTCAAAATTCAAATGAAAACTTCTCATATCCATATTAGCTGTCCCAATTGAAGCTAAATCAGAATCGACGATGACAACTTTACTATGAAGAAAACCTTTTTCATATTCATATATCTTTACTCCTGCGTCTAAAAGTTCTGGGAAGTACGATCTCGATGCATAAAAGACAGTCCGCTTATCCGGTTTACTCGGCATTAATAAACGAACATCAATACCAGCAAGTGCAGCAACCTTTAATGCGGATAAAATATCATCATCCGGAATAAAATACGGCGTTGCAATCCAAATAGATTTTCGAGCAGAAGCGATCATTGCAAAATATAAATGCTTAATCGTTTCCCACTTATTATCGGGGCCACCTGCAACTAGCTGCACTCCTCCCCAATGATCACCCTCAACTGCTTTTGCTTGTAAATATTCAGGGGCTAGCACAGCCTCCCCAGTCATATAAAACCAATCTTGAAGGAAAATAAGCTGTAAACTTTGTACAGCTTCACCACGCAAATATAAATGTGTGTCTCGCCAAAAGCCAAAATATTTATTTTTCCCTAAATACTCATCACCGATATTTAAACCGCCTACAAACCCTTCGTTCCCATCAATCACAACAATTTTCCTATGATTTCGATAATTAATTTTATCGTTTAAAATCGGAAAGCGCACAGGAAAGAATGGAATCATTTCTACACCTGCATCGTTTAATTCTTCAATATACGATTTCGATAACTTAAAACTTCCAACCGCATCATATAAAAAGCGAACAACAACGCCTTCTTTCGATTTTTGTATTAAAATATCTTTAATTTCTGTTCCTAACTTATCATCACGCACAATGTAATATTCCATATGAATGTGATGTTTCGCTCGTTTTAACCCATTTAAAATAGCCCGAAACGTTTCATCTCCATTTGTTAATGTCCTCGTTTCAGTTTGAAATGAAATATTTAAAGCACCTAATCGATCCGCTAAACGAAATAACAGTTCTTGATGCTTATGATTGCGTAAAATTCGTTCTTCGTAATCTTCATGCCCTTTATATTGTAAAAACGCCTGTTCATCAAGTAACGCCTTCTTTTGGAACATTCTTTTTCTCCGAAAATTTTGTCCAAATAATAAATAAGCAAAGAAGCCAAATACCGGAAAAATTCCTAAAACAATTAACCATGTAAGTGTTTTAGATGGATGTCGATTTTCTAAGAAAATAACGCAACCAATTAAAAACGCAGATACTGTAAATAAAATACTGATAATACCTAAAATCGAAACATCTTTTATCCCAATCACATCTGAATAAAATGCTACATCAATAAACATACGTAACGAAACAAATAATGCGAACAATAGCAGTATAAAGAAAATCAGCTTTAACGTATTTTTCATCTCTTACCTCCTAACTAAGAAAGCTTTCCTATTCTTCATATAAAAAGCCGATTTCATACTACAGAAATCGGCCTACGTTTTAGCAGGAAAATTATTGCGAATCGTTTCAAGAGCATGCTCTTTCACAATTTGTTTTCCATACTCACTTACACGATGAATTGTTAAAGTTGATTCTTCCCCATATTCTAAAATAATACTTAAAATACGATCGATTTCTTCTTCATCATGTAGCACTTCATCGAATTCCACATATACATAATAGCGGTTCTCAAATGAATACAGCTCATCTTTTATATCTTCAAAGATAAGACGATGACTTAATGAAATGACATCTTCAAAATCATTAAACTTAATTAAAAAGCCAAACGTACCATCTTCATTAAAGTTTGTTCCTGTTTGTTCTTCTACCTCTTCGACTAATTCTTGTTGGAATAATGATTCGATGCCTTCATCTAGAGGAATATCTATAATTTTGTCTACCCCTATCGGTAGTTCCAGCTTTTGCCCGTCTTTTGAAAGCTCTGCTTTCGTGACAAGTACTTCAATCCCTTTATCGACTGCTTGCACTTGAATCCATAACGGTCCATCAATAAAGAAATCGTCATGATCACGAGCTTCGTCCATCATCTCCCAAAAGAGCTCTTCACTTCGTTCGCGATCATACCAAATCTCTTCACGATTAAATCCTCTATCCTCTATATCAATGTACGTAATAAAAAATTTCATCGTATGATCATTAATTCTTTCAATATCCAAAATACAACTCTCCCTTCCTGCTTAGAATTGTTATGAAGGGATTCCCCACTCATATGACAAATCAATAGATTCTTGTACTCTCATTTTATGATAAGATTCTCCAGAATGGAAATAAAATCGATTTATTTTACAAAAATAGTTATATGCCTATCTTTACTCGATCAACTACGTAAATATATTATTATAGCGATTTCTTACTTACAAAAAATTTGGACATACATTTCCACATTCCCCCGTACACTGTAATAAAGTGAAACTTCTATTAGAAGAGATTATTTAACAACAACTTTCTTCATCACATACATATAGTTCGCTTATTAAAACATCATAAATGGAGGCAGACGAATGGACTTAGAGTTTTTAACATCCGTACTAATGATTGTCGGTATCGATGTTGTATTAGGTGGTGACAATGCAATCGTCATCGCACTAGCTAGCCGAAATTTACCTGAATCGAAACGAAATAAGGCTATTTTGATCGGTACTCTTTTAGCGATTGTACTAAGAATTGTCCTTACTATACTAGCTGTCTATTTACTCGACATTCCATTTCTACAATTGATTGGCGGGGTTTTACTTACATTAATTGCAGTCAATTTATTAACCGATAATAGCAACGATCTTTCTTCTATTCAAGGAAAAACAACTTTATTTCAAGCTGTGCGGACAATTGTTTTCGCGGATCTCGTTATGGGGTTTGATAATGTTATTGCCATTGCAGGTGCAGCTCACGGGAGATTTTTACTCGTCATAATCGGCTTACTCATTTCTATCCCGATTATTATTTGGGGCAGCAAACTTATTTTAATACTTATGGAGCGATTTCCATTCCTCATTTATTGCGGTGCAGCAATTCTTGCCTATACTGCAGGAAAAATGGTTACACATGAAGACAGACTTGCAACCTTTTTTCATAACAATCCAAGTTTCACTGCAAGCATTCCTTATTTGTTCATTTTCACTATTTTATGCATCGGCTTTATTGTACAACAAGTTCGATTACGCAATGTGAAACATTAAAAAAAACCTTCTACTATATAATAGGTAGAAGGTTTTCATATTATTATAATTAATTTACAAGACGTTGTGCTTCACGTAATTGGAACGTTCTTACTGTACGTGGTAAGAAACGACGAATTTCGTCTTCGTTGTAACCAACTTGAAGGCGTTTCTCGTCAATCATAATTGGACGACGTAAAATCCCTGGATAGTCACGAATCATCTTATATAAATCTTGAAGTGGTAAAGACTCTAAGTTTACATTCAATTCTTGGAAAACTTTCGAACGAGTAGAAATAATCTCATCCGTTCCGCTTTCTGTCATACGTAAAATCTCTTTAATTTCCTCAATCGTTAATGGATCTGAGAAAATATTACGTTCTGTATAGGGAATATGATTTTCCTCTAGCCATAATTTCGCCTTTCTACAAGACGTACAGCTTGGAGAACTATATAATGTTACCATACAAAGCTCACTCTCCTTAAAGAGTACAAATTCTGTACTAAATACAGTTTTAATTTCTAACTTCAGCAATTTTTCGTGATAACTTGTCTTATTGAAAAGTACAAAAATCACATTTCATGTAAGCAACAACTTATAATAAACAACAATTACTTTTAATAAGTAACTTCTATAATCATTATACAATAGATTTTGCAAGAAATATACAGTAAATTTCCTGCTAGTTGAGAAAACTCTCCCGTGTATTTCACTGCTATGTAACATGATTACGCTCATTTCAGCTGTACTTTAACAATAACTTTCAACCCTTTTACTACTCACTTCCCATAGATTTTTCATATAATATATAGTTATTTATCTATAATCTTCCCTATGAAAAAGAGAACGTTTTCTTACTTTTTCTTGATAAATCAATTAAGAAATGTAAGACTATACAAATGAGAATAAAAAGGAACACTTGTTCTTATTTTAACAAATATCCTCCCTCCTGTCTACATGATTTCTAAAGTAAATTAAATATTTTTCTGACATTTCTTTCTTTTTCATTTTTTATCTCATACAATAAACATACAGACAGGCAAAGGGGGAGTTTTCAAATGATTGCTTTTTTTATTGATTTTATTACGGTTGCTGCCCTCATCATCGGAATAACAGCATTGATTGGTGTCATTACAAATAGCATCGGCGAAAAGCTCTTTGGTGGAAAAGAAAAAATGAAGTTTGTTAACAAAAGTTTGGATGTACAATCTGGCTGGAACCAAGTTGGCGGAAAAGGCATTTATAAGAAACGAACGTATTAAAAAAAGCAGGTGATCACCTGCTTTTTTTCTTATTTCTCTACTGAAGCCCATTTAAAGCTTAAATCGCCGCCATATTTATGGTTGTACATATTTTTAATTGAATCTCTTTGTAAATATGCTCTACCACGTTGATATACTGGAACGATCGCAGCATCATCAAGTAACATTTTTTCTGCTTCTAATAAGTTCTTCCAACGAGCATTTACATCGCTTCCATCTTTTTTCGCCTTCATAATGATTTCATCGTATTTTGGATTAGAGTACTTCATCTTATTTTGTGATCCATCTGTTACAAACATATCAAGATATGTAATTGGATCTGGGAAGTCCGCACTCCATCCAGAGAATGACATGACATAATCGCCCGCATCTTCTAATTTTAGTTTTTGTGCGAATGGTTGTTGTTTAATTTTCACTGTTAAACCTGGTAAATTCTTTTCTAATTCACCTTTTAAATATTCACCAGTTTTCTTTGATAACTCTACATCTTCATTTAATAATTCTAATTCGATTTCATTTTTACCAAGTTCTTTTTTACCAGCTTCCCAATATTTCTTCGCTTCTTTCACGTTTGGTTTTACAATATCCCCGTTTACAGCACGGAAATCTTTTTTATCTGGTCCTTTAATGAAGTTATCAGGAATTAATCCTGTCGCTGGCTTAGAACCGTTATTTAATAATGTATCCACGAATGGCTTACGGTCAAAAGCAAGTGAAATTGCTTTACGAATATTTTTATTTGCTAAAGCTGGATCTTTTTGATTTAAACGAAGGAAGAATACAGATGTATCTTCTACTGTTTGGAAATCTGGTTTTCCTTTATATTTATCAATAAACTCCGCTAATAACGACGCTCGATCAATTGCATTTGTTTCATATAAGTTAATTGGCGTAGATGTATCTTTTACAATATTAAAGTTTACTTCTTCAATCTTTACTTCTTTATTGTCCCAATATGACGCGCTCTTTGTCATTTTAAAGCTACGTTCATGTTGCCAATCACTTAGTGTAAATGGCCCGTTATAAAGCGTTGTATTCGCTTCTAAACCAAACTTCGTACCTTGCTCTTTCACAAACTTTTCATTCGCAGGATAGAAGATTGGATATACCATTAAATCTACAAGGTATGGAATTGAATTATCTAATTCCACTTCTAATGTATAATCATCAATCGCCTTTACCCCTAATTGATCCGGACTCATCTCTTTTTTATTAATTTTCTCTGCATTTTTTATATCATACATAATGTACGCTGATTTCGCAGCTGTATCTGGGTTAATCGCTCTTTGCCATGCATATACGAAATCTTTTGCCGTCACAGGCTCACCATTTGACCATTTTGCGTCTTCACGTAATTTAAATGTATATTTTTTACCATCTTCTGATTTTTTGAATTCCTTCGCTACACCAGGAACTAGCTTATCATCTTTTCCTAAACTGTATAAGCCTTCCATCGTATTAGTCATTACTCTTGAAGAAACTGCATCAGCTGATAACGCTGGATCCATCGTTGGAATTTCTTGTGTTTCAATTAAGTTAATAACTTGCTTCGCGCCGCTTTTTCCGCTATCCCCTTTAGCGTTTGCTTGCGATTCATCTTTTTGATAGCTACATGCCCCTAACATCATGCTCATCGCTACTGTTGATGCTACAAAAACTGGTATCTTTTTTTTCATACTTCCACCCTCCAAAAAAATGTTAACCCTTTCATTTTCAAACAAAAAGAAATATATATATGTTCTAATAATTCATATTATACACACAAATATATTTTTTGTATATTTATATTTCTATTTCATTAAAATTTTCCGTTAAAAAATATACCTTTGTAAACGTTTCATATTGCTGATTATTCTTACTAAAGTGTTAAAAATAACATTTTTTACACTCTTCTAAATTATCAGATAAAAATGAATTTTATATCTCATAATATTTTATGTATAATTATCCTTTTGTTTTTATCATAAAATAGCACTCTCTTCATAATAAAAATATGTAGGCTAAAATGAGTGCAAAGGTTAAGAAAGTATGTTACGATACATTTTGCTAAAAATAGATATCGGTAAAGAGGGGACGGACATGGCAGCAATTCAAGCAAAAAACGGGCCTACTGAGAAATTAAGTTTATTCTTATTAACATGGCCTATTTTTCTAGAAGTTTTTCTTTTTATGTTAATGGGGATCGCTGATACTTTCATGTTAAGTGCATTATCAGACGATGCTGTATCTGGGGTTGGTGCAGCGAATCAATATCTTCATATTGCGATTTTGGTATTAGAAGTCATCGGGAACGGCGCTGCTATCGTTGTATCTCAATACCTCGGTTCCAAACGCTTTATGGAAGCATCTAAAATATCAGCATTAGCCGTCACATTAAATTTAATAGTTGGGCTCGTTATAAGCGCTGGTTTTCTTTTATTTTCGAAACATATGATGCTCGCAATGAACTTACAAGGCGATGTACTAACGTATGCGCAAAACTACTTATCTATCGTCGGAGGAGCCATCTTCCTACAAGCTATTATTAACTCATTAGCCGCAATTATCCGTGTACACGGTTTTACAAAGCAAGCGATGTTTATTTCACTCGGAATGAATATGATTCATATCGCTGGAAACTACGTACTCATTTTCGGAAAATTTGGTTTCCCTGAGCTCGGTGTACAAGGGGCTGCAATTTCTTCCGCTATCAGTCGATTGATCGCACTTATTGTTTTCTTCTGGTTACTATACCGCGTTATGGAATATCGTGTGAAATTACAATATTACTTCACTTTATCCAAAGAATACATTGGGAAAATTTTAAAAATTGGCATTCCATCTGCATTTGAACAAGTGATGTATCAAGCTTGTCAAATCGTCTTCCTTTATTACGCAACGTACTTAGGAACGGAATCATTAGCTGCTAGACAATACGCTACTAACATTTCCATGTTCACTTATTTATTTGCAATTGCGATTGGTATGGGAACAGCCATTATTATTGGCCGCCTCGTTGGTGGTGGCGAAAAGGATGAAGCATACGAACGCTTGTGGAAAAGTGTAAAATGGGCAATTGGTGTAACTTTATGTATGGTCGCTCTCGTTATTATATTCCGTACACAATTAATGGGACTATTTACAGATAATCCGCACATTATCGGGTTAGGCGCAAGTGTTCTTTTACTAAGTGTACTACTTGAAACGGGACGTACGATGAACATCGTCATCATTAATTCGCTTCGTGCAGCTGGTGATGCAAAATATCCTGTTTTAATCGGTGCATTCTCTATGGTGTTAATGAGTTTACCACTAGGTTACTTTTTCGCCTTTCATTTAGATATGGGTCTCGTTGGTATTTGGCTAGCAATCGCCATCGACGAATGGACACGTGCCATTATTATGTTCTTCCGCTGGAAAAGTAGAGCGTGGGAGCGTTATGCCCTTGTTAAACCTGAAGAACAAGAGGAGAATGTTTCTGTTCAAGTTCAGTAATTTTGCATATGGATATCACTAATGATACATGAGATTTATATCGGCGATTCCTTAAATATATCGACTGACCGACAAATGTATACAATTCTTTTATATAGTAGAAAAGAGCCATCCTTCCATAACAGAAGAATGGCTCTTTTTCTTATTGATAAATCTCTTTATATTTCTTGTACTCCGCTTCAGAACATAGTACGAAATGTCCTGGGCGAATTTCACGCATTGTTGGTGCTTCACTACCATAATTATGCTGTGATGGATCATATACGATACGTTTACGATTGCGCTCATAATCCGGATCTGGAAGTGGAATCGCTGATAATAGTGATTTCGTATATGGATGAATTGGATTCGCATATAATTCATCACTTGTTGTTAACTCAACGATTTGGCCACGATACATTACACCAATACGGTCACTAATGTATTTTACCATTGATAAATCATGGGCGATGAATAAGTATGTTAAACCTTTTTCTTTTTGTAGCTTTTTCAGTAAGTTTACAACTTGCGCCTGAATCGATACGTCAAGTGCTGAGATTGGCTCATCGGCAATGATAAATTCTGGGTCTACAGCAAGCGCTCGAGCGATACCGATACGCTGACGTTGTCCACCTGAGAATTCGTGTGGGAAACGGTTCGCGTGCTCTTTATTTAAACCAACTGTGTTTAATAGTTCATGAACACGGTCCATGCGCTCTTTTTTACTTTTCGCTAGTCCGTGAATATCGATACCTTCTGCAATAATATCCCCTACTGTCATACGAGGGTTTAATGATGCATATGGATCTTGGAAAATCATTTGCATTTTACGGTTGAATTTCTTCAGCTCTGCGCGTGATTTTTTACCATGTACATTTTCACCATCGAATAACACTTCACCAGCAGTTGCATCATATAAACGAATAATCGTTCTTCCAGTTGTCGATTTACCACAACCTGATTCTCCTACAAGACCAAATGTTTCTCCGCGGTAAATATCAAATGAAATATCATTAACCGCTTTGACAACACCACCACTCACGTCGAAGTGCTGCTTTACATTTTTTACTTCAATTAATTTCTCACGTTGTTTAGTCATGTTGTTCACCTGCTTTCATTTGAAGAATGCGTTTTTCAACGACTGCCGGCGGTTTTACTTCTGGAGCTTGCTCGTGAAGTAACCAAGTTGCCGCATAGTGCGTATCACTTACTTTAAATAAAGGTGGGTCCATTTCAAAATCAATTTTCAGTGCCTGTGGGTTACGTGGTGCAAAAGCATCTCCCTTTGGCGGCTTCAATAAATCTGGAGGTGTTCCAGGGATTGCATATAACTCTTCTTCTGAACCATCTAAACTTGGCATAGATGCGATTAAACCCCAAGTATATGGATGTTTCGGATTGTAGAAAATTTCATCTACAGTTCCAATTTCAACAACTTTACCAGCGTACATAACTGCCACTCGGTCCGCAACGTTTGCTACTACACCTAAGTCATGCGTAATGAAAATGATTGCTGCTTCTGTTTTTTGCTGAATGTCTTTCATAAGTTCTAAAATTTGCGCCTGAATTGTAACGTCTAGCGCTGTTGTCGGCTCATCGGCAATTAATAATTTCGGGTTACAAGCTAACGCCATCGCAATAACTACACGCTGTCTCATACCATCTGAGAATTGGTGAGGATATTGTTTTAAACGAGCTTCCGGATTTGGAATACCTACAAGGTCAATTAATTCTAAAGCAACTTTACGTGCATCTGCTTTACTCATCCCTTGGTGTTTAATTAGACCTTCCATAATTTGATTTCCAATTGTCATCGTTGGGTTTAATGATGTCATTGGATCTTGGAAAATCATCGCAATATCTTTACCGCGTACTTGCTGCATTTCTTTTTCTGTTAATTTTGTTAAGTCACGACCTTCAAATACGATTTCACCATTTTTAATGCGTCCAGGAGGATTCGGAATTAATCCCATTAACGCTTTAGAAGTAACTGATTTTCCTGAACCAGATTCTCCTACAATCGCCAATGTTTCTCCTTTTTTCAAATCAAAAGTAACGCCGCGTACAGCTTGTACTTCACCTGCATGTGTATCAAAGGAGACTTGTAAATCTTTTACCTCTAACAATGTTTTCATCTTTGCCTCTCCCCTCTTTTACTTACGCATTTTTGGATCTAACGCGTCGCGTAATCCGTCTGCCATTAAGTTAAACGCTAAAATTAATATACTGATGACAACCGCAGGGATGAACATCATATGCGGATACGTTTGAATAGATTTATAACCATCATTTACAAGAGAACCTAGTGACGCAAATGGTGGCTGAATTCCTAAACCGATGAAACTTAAGAACGCTTCACCAAACACCGCTGATGGAATTGTAAACATTGTCATTACGATAATAGGTCCCATTACGTTTGGAATTAAATGTTTCACAATTAATTGTGTATTTGTTGCACCTAATGTACGAGATGCTAATACATATTCTTGGTTTTTTAACTTTAAGATTTGTCCACGAACAATACGCGACATCCCTATCCAACCTGTAATCGCCATCGCAAGTGTAATTGACCAAATACCAGATCCCATAATGATTACCATTAAAATAACGATGATTAAGTATGGAATACCGTTAATAATCTCCATAATACGTTGCATAATGTTATCTACTCTACCGCCGTAGAATGCTGAAATACCTCCGTATGCAACCCCAATTACTAAGTCAATTGCTGCCGCTAAAAGAGCGATATATAATGATACGCGTGTACCTTCCCATGTTCTTGTCCATAAGTCACGGCCAAGGTCATCTGTACCAAACCAGAAGTACTCTTTAATATCACGTTTTTCATATTGGTCAACACCATATTGATCTGTACCGTCAAATGGTAACCAATGAACATTTTCAATAACTGGAATTTTTGGTGGTAATTTCGCACGACCTAAATCTTGCTCTTTATACGAGTGTTTACTTACCATCGGTCCAAAAATCGCTAATAGCGCAATGATAACTAACAATACAAGGCCAAGCATCGCACCTTTATGTTGGAATAAACGTCTTCTTACATCTTGCCAAAACGTTAAGCTTGGACGGGCAATGACTTCATTATCAACATTATTTTGATTGGCTTGTTGAAATAAATCTGGAGATAATTTTTGTACATCTTTCATCATTTTTTCCCTCCCGCTAAACGAATACGAGGATCAATAATTCCGTATAAAATATCGACAATGAAAATAACTAAAATGAAGATCGCACTATAGAAAATCGTAGTTCCCATAATAACTGTATAGTCATTTAAAGTAATCGATTTAACGAATTGTTCCCCAAGTCCTGGTACAGCATAAATTTGCTCGATAACAAGTGTTCCTGTAATTAATGCCGCAACCATTGGTCCTAAAATTGTTACAACTGGAATTAACGCGTTACGAAGTGCATGTTTGACAATGATAACGCCTTGGCTAATTCCTTTCGCTTTCGCTGTTAAAATGTAATCGGCTTGCATAACTTCAATTAATTCTGCACGAGAGAAACGTGCGATTGTTGCGATAACTCCCATCGATAATGCAATTGTAGGCATTACAGTAAACTCTGGTCCTTTCCAGAATGCTACTGGGAACCAGCCAAGTTTTACCCCTACGAAATATTGCAGTAATGCGGCGAATACGAATGATGGTACCGACATTCCGAGTACCGAAATAACTGTTGCACTATAATCTACCCACGTATTATTACGAAGTGCGGCAACAATACCTAAAATTAAACCGATAAATGTTCCTAATATAATCGCTTGTAAACCTAATTGGGCTGATGGTCCAATACGATCCACAATCATGTCTGTTACTGGGCGGTTATCATATTGGAATGATACCCCTAAATCACCTTTTGCTAAGTTACCTAAGTAACGTGCATATTGAACTGGTACCGGATCATTCAATCCGTATTTTTCAAGAATGATTTCTTTTTGTGCCGGTGATAGCTTCTCCTGGTTTTTAAGCGGAGAACCCGGAAGTAATTTCATCAAAAAGAAAGTCATTGTAGTAATTAAAAATAATGTCAAAGCCATGTACACGAAACGTTTTAATACATAACGTCCCATAGTCAAGCACCTCCCCGTTTTTCTCAAAAGCAATAAGATAGTTTAAAATATTCTTACTTTTATTTTTTTAAAATAAGAGCATATGCCCATCATAGGCATATACCCTTGTAAACGATGGAAAAAAAAGATTATTTTTGTTCAACAGATGCCCATTTGTAAGTTAATTTACCACCATAGTTAATTGGGATAATATCTTTTACGGCACCTTTTACTACATACGCTGAACCTTTTTGGAAGATTGGAGTGATAACTGCATCCTCTTTAATTAACATCTTCTCTACTTCTAGAAGGTTGTCCCAGCGAGCTTGTAAATCTTTTGTATCTGTTTTAGCTTTTAGGATTAACTCATCATATTTCTGATTAGAATACCCTGTTTTATTTTGAGAACCATTCGTAACAAACATATCTAAATATGAGATTGGATCTGGGAAATCTGGTCCCCAAATACCAAACGCAATATCATATTGCTGAGAATCTTCTAATTTATTTTTTTGTGCGAATGGTTGCTGTTTAATTTTAATTGATAAACCTGGTAAGTTCTTTTCCATCTCACCTTTTAAGAATTCCCCAACTTTTTTAGCATCTTCATTATCAAAGTTTAAGAATTCTAGTTCGATTTTATCAGTTCCAAGCTCTTTCTTCGCTGTTTCCCAAAGCTTTTTTGCTTCTTTTGGATTTGTTTCAACTAGCTTTCCATTTTCAGCTCGAAAATCTTTTTTATTTGGACCTTCAGCGAAATCTTTTCCAACAAATCCGTAAGCTCCAATTGCGCCGTTATTTAAAATAACTTTTGCAATGTTATCACGGTCAAAGGACATTGAAATTGCTTTTCTTAAGTTTTTATTACTTAAGTACTGATTACTTTGATTAAATCTTAAGTAAGCAACCCCTGCCTCTTTTCTTGTTTGGAACTCTGGGCTTTTTCTAAACTTATCAACAAATTCAGACGTTAAAGCCGCTCGATCAATCGCGTTTGTCTCATATAAATTTACATCAGTTGCTGTATTTTTTACAATATTAAAGTTGATTTCTTCGATTTTAACCGTTTTATTATCCCAATATGAAGGATTCTTCTTGAATTGGAAACTTTGTTCATGTTTCCAATCACTCATAACGAATGGACCGTTATATAATGTTGTATTTGCCTCTAAACCAAATTTATCACCTTGTGCTTTTACAAAGTTTTCATTTAGTGGGTAAAATACTGGATAAACTGTTAAATCGATAAAGTAAGGAACGGGATTGTCTAATTCTACTTCTAGTGTATAATCATCAATCGCTTTTACACCTAATTGGTCAGCAGGTAATTCTTTTTTATGAATTTTCTCTGCATTTTTAATATCGAACATAATGTATGAATACGTTGCTTTTGTATCTGGATTTACTGCTCTTTTCCATGAATACACAAAGTCTTTAGCTGTTACAGGTTCCCCATTCGACCATTTCGCATCTCTTCTTAATTTAAATATGTATTTCTTCCCATCATCTAGCTTTTCGACATCTTCTGCAACTCCAGGCATTCTCTTTTGATCTTTGCCAATACGATATAAACCTTCCATCGTATTATTTAATGCTGTAGAAGATGCAGAGTCAGATGCTAGCGATGCATCCATTGACGGAATTTCAGATAACTCTGTTAAATTAAGAGTCTGCTTTCCGTTACTACTACTCGTAGCGTTTTCTTTCCCTTTTGCTTTTGCGTCATCTTTTTGGTAGCTACACGCACCCAGCAACATACTTGCAGTTAAAGTCGATGCAAGTAATAACGGTATCTTTTTCTTCATGTTGTGTTGCCTCCCCTAATTGCACTTCCTGTACCCTCACTTGTTAAAAAGTAGAATTGAAAGAATAATCTCCAAGTTTCTACAATTTTCATTATACATATAATATAACAATTGTGAATATAGTTTTTTGTTTTTTTGTTAAAATTTTTAATAAAATATTTATATTTTTAATTTTTCGTAAAGGGATACATTAACATTGCTACCATCATCTTAAAATCAGACCTTTAATTGCGTATAATTTTCAAAAAATTAATCCTAGTACTTATTATAGCTTTTATAGTATAATAATTCTAGTAATATTTTGACGGAGGGGAATATTTTGAATAAAGTTTTTTTTCATACTTGTATACTAATTTTTATAGCGATGATTGCTTCTAGTATTGGTGCATTCCTCATTTCATCTCAATTTTTGTTGAACTTTGTCAACATTTTGTTTTATATTGCACTGTTTTTTATTCTTATCGGCGGTTTTTTATACATATTTCAAAATGGTTTTTTCAATGTAACCATTTACGCATTCCAAAGAGTATTTGGTACGAACAAAAAGATTGACTCTTTAATTGAAGAAGTCGAGGAACCTACAGATAAGAAAGAACGTATTTATAAAACATATTCATTCAAATGGACATATCCAATTTGTATTACAGGTATCTTCCTTGGGTTGTTCTCGACCCTCATTAGCTTTACTATTTTGATGTAGTTTGCAAACACTATCCCATATGATATAATAATCAGCAAAACATTTTGTTATAAAACTTTAGTTCTTTCATATTAAAAGAGCTCAAGTAACAATAAATAAATTTATATGTATGCGATGATAAAGAAGAGTACATATTGAGGCAATTTCAGAGAGCTTGTGGTTGGTGTGAACAAGTAATTGTACAGTATGGAATGGGCTTTTGAGCACCAAACCGAACCGAAAGTAGTAGGCTTTGGCGTTATATCCTAACGTTATTATGGATTAGAGAGATTTCACAGTAGTGAAATAATTAGGGTGGTACCGCGGTCCATTCGTCCCTATAGTTTTTGGGATGAATGGGCTTTTTTGTTTGCCTTCTCTTCCCCCCATCACGCATTCAATTTTAGGAGGAATTACTTATGTCAGTTATCTTTTCTGGTATTCAGCCAAGTGGAACGATTACACTTGGAAACTATTTAGGCGCCATGAAGCAGTTTACAGAGCTTCAAAATGAACACGACTGTTATTTCTGTATTGTAAACCAACATGCGATTACAGTACCTCAAGATCCCGTCGGACTTCGTAAAAACATCCGCAGTCTTGCTGCACTTTATGTAGCATGCGGCATCGATCCTGAAAAAGCTACTTTATTTGTACAATCAGAAGTACCAGCACACGCTCAATTAGGATGGATCATGCAATCTGTTGCTTACGTTGGAGAATTAGAACGTATGACGCAATATAAAGATAAAGCTTCGGGTAGAGATTCAGTTCCAGCTGGATTACTTACGTATCCACCATTAATGGCTGCTGATATTTTACTTTACAACACTGAAATCGTACCAGTTGGTGATGACCAAAAGCAACATATGGAATTAACACGCGACCTAGCAGAGCGTTTCAACAAACGCTTCCGTGAAGTGTTCACAATTCCTGAAATTCGTATTCCAAAAGTAGGCGCTCGCGTTATGTCATTAACAGAACCTACGAAGAAAATGAGTAAATCTGATCCGAATCCAAAATCAATGATCAGTATGCTTGATGAACCAAAAACAATTGAAAAGAAAATTAAGAGTGCTGTTACTGACTCTGAAGGTATTGTGAAATTTGATAAAGAAAACAAACCTGGTATCTCTAACTTATTAACAATCTACTCTTCATTCTCTGGAAAAACAGTTGAAGAAATTGAAGCAATGTACGAAGGAAAAGGATACGGCGACTTCAAAGGCGACCTAGCGCAAGTAGTCGTAGAAGCAATTCGTCCAATCCAAGACAAATATAACGAACTAATCAACTCACCAGAACTAGACGAAATTCTAGACAAAGGTGCAGAAAAAGCAAACCGCGTTGCATTCAAACAACTACGCAAAGTAGAAAACGCAATGGGACTAAGCAGAAAACGTAGGTAACATATAAAGCGGAGGCAGCTCGTTCAGCTCTGACTGGCTAAGGTTCTTTCGCATAGAAGACGCTTTTTGTCTTCTTATGCGAAAGGTTCTTAGACACGAAGAGCTTGCTGCCGGAGCTGGATTTCTACAAAAAGCGGAGGCGACTGTTTAGCCCTGACGGCTAAGGTTCTTTCCCATAGAAGGTGCTTTTTACCTTCTCGTGGGGAAGGTTCTTAGACGCGAAGGGCTAGGAGCCGGAGCTGGATTACATATAAAGCGGAGACGGTTCGCTTAGAATGTGAGGAGGATGGAGCTCCTGACGTAGAGGCGCTTTTTGCCTCGCAGGAAGGCGCGAAGCCACCGAACATTCTTGCTGCCGGAGCTGGATTACATATAAAGCGGAAGCGGCTCGTTTAGAATGTGAGGAGGATGGAGCTCCTTCCTGCGAGGCGCTTTTTGCCTCGCAGGAAGGCGCGAAGCCACCGAACATTCTTGCTGCCGGAGCTGGATTACATATAAAGCGGAAGCGGCTCGTTTAGAATGTGAGGAGGATGGAGCTCCTGACGTAGAGGCGCTTTTTGCCTCGCAGGAAGGCGCGAAGCCACCGAACATTCTTGCCGCTGGAGCTGGATTACTACAAAATTAAAAAACCGCCAATTGGCGGTTTTTTAATTTACCTTTTGCTCATTTTCCATTTCCCATAACTTTTCAAAAAATGGCTGTCCTTTTACGAGACGCTCGCATAATTGTTCATGCTTATCAGACCAGCCTGTTTTCGCTTCATCATACAGCTTAACCCAAATATCTTCAAATTCCATATGTTGAACCATTCCATATGCTGATGGATCCCACTCTGTGAACCAATAGCGAATTTCTGCTGTATTTTTCGTTGTATGTAATTGATCTAACGCCATAAATAATAATTGTTTTAGCTGTCTTTCTTTACGAGTCAAGCCATTCATAATGAAAGGCGATGGTGATAAAATGTGATGTTCTTTTTCTGTTTCTTCTACTTGGAACTCATACTTTTCTGCTTGTACGTTTTCTACCATCTCATATACCATCTGCTCTTGGCGTGGTATAAGTCTGCTTTTGCGAATTGGTACATTGTAGCCAATTGTGTCAATCGCAATAATTCCTTTTCCATCTGTAACAACAAAGCAATACTCTTGCTGCAAACGTTCATGATTTTTACGAATATAAGCCTTATGATGTACGTCTTCCAGCATTTTTTGCGGAAGCTCTAACAATTCGTTCTCGATGTAATGATATAATGTGGCATCTACTTTTAATAATGGCACTTGATCTAATAGCTCAATCGTATCATCTTTCCGCCATTCGTAAAAATGACAAACGTTATACCCATTTTCTTCACCTTCAAACCAATTTACCCATACATCATGTAGATATAACATTCACTACCCCTCACTTCACTACTGTTTGTACCAATCATTATGTTCATTTTTGCTTAACTTTATTCCACTTGAGGAAATATATTCTAATTATTATTTTTTCTTCTATTAATACTAAAAAAACAGGAAATAGAAATCCTGTTTTTTTATATATGAAATGTACTTGCTTTATTCAATATTTCTTTTGCATCTATAGATAATAAAGAAAGTGTATCTTCTCCTTCCAAAGTTACACAATCTTTGACAATATGAAATCCAAGCGCATAGCCAAGCATCTTCGGATAAGAGTGAAAGCCATTTAATAAGATGTCATGTTCCCTTGTTCCTCGTTTTATACTTATTCTTTCATGTACAATATTTTTCCAATAATAAATAGCCTCTTCCTTTGAAAGATACGCCGTCCACGGTGCATTGTTTTTTTCTGTATACCTTTCTGTTACTGCTTGTTCAGCTAGCCCTTCCATAATCATCGTATCAAGTAATGTATATTCTGTTTCTTTCGTCTCAATTTGATGTAACCTGCATATGTGATGATATTCATGCGCTAATAACACTTTTAATTCTTCTACCGAATTCCGTCCACATACGAATAAGAAAATAACATGACGCATAGATAATCCAGCCCTACCGTTATACTCTTCTTGTACAGTTCGATTATAGGAATCTGATAATAAAATAAAGACAGGGACATCTGGACCTTTTAACCAGTTTTTCAGTTTATCATACTCCAGGCTCAATTCTTTCCAAATTTCCTTTTCCTCTAATTCTTTAATTTCCTTTTCTCCGCGCATGATCGGGCGATACATCCCTTTTGAAATTAAAAAGCGATACAACCTTTCTTTTGGCAACGGAATATACTTCGTAAATTTCTCACAAAGTTTTTCTGGCCGCCCATAATATAAATGTAGCCATTCAGCTGTTTCAACAATCCCCATCTTTATCCCTCCTTTTTCTTATGTATATGCTACAGGAGAAAAAGGCGTAAAAATAAATAAGGAGTTTTTTCGCAATATATTGCGAAAAAACTCCTTATTTTATCTATTATTTATACGATTTAAATACTAACACTGCGTTATGACCACCAAATCCTAATGAGTTACTTAATACTGCATTTACTTCTTGGTGTCTCGCTTGATTCGGTACGTAATCTAAGTCACATTCTGGATCTGGTGTCTCATAGTTAATTGTTGGCGGAATTACTCCGTCTGTAATTGATTTAATAGAGAAAATCGCTTCAACAGCACCAGCTGCTCCTAATAAGTGACCTGTCATTGATTTCGTTGAGCTAATCGCTACTTTATACGCGTGCTCACCGAAAGTTTCTTTAATTGCCATCGTTTCATATTTTTCATTCGCATCCGTACTTGTACCATGCGCATTAATGTAATCAATATCTTCTGGCTGTAGGCCTGCATCAGCTAAAGCTTGACGCATTGCACGCACTCCGCCTTCACCACCAGGAGCAGGCATTGTAATATGGAACGCATCTCCAGTTGCACCATAACCAGCAATTTCCGCGTAAATGTGAGCACCACGCGCTAATGCGTGCTCTAATTCTTCAAGAATTAGAATACCTGAGCCTTCACCCATTACAAAACCGCTACGGTTTTTATCAAATGGACGGCAAGCCGTTGCTGGGTCTTCATTAAATGTTAATGCTTTCGCTGAGCTAAATCCTGCGAATGCCATACTTGTTAGCGGTGCTTCTGCTCCGCCTGTAATCATTGCATCAGCATCACCACGCTGAATTGCTTTAAATGCATCACCAATTGAGTTTGCACCAGATGCACAAGCCGTTACAGAACAAGTGTTAATTCCTTTTGCTCCTGTTGCGATTGATACTTGACCTGCTGCCATATCCGGAATCATCATCGGTACGAAGAATGGGCTCACGCGGCGTGGGCCTTTCTCAGTAAAAATCTTAAATTGTTCTTCGTATGTTTCCATACCGCCAATACCTGATCCAATCCATACACCAATTCGAGGTCCGTTTTCTTCTGTAATTTCAAGCTTTGCATCTGCAACTGCCATTTTCGCTGCTGCTACTGCATATTGTGTAAAGCGGTCCATACGGCGCGCTTCTTTTTTATCAATATATTTCTCGACTTCAAAGTCGTTAATTTCTGCTGCTACTTTTGCTGGAAATAGTTCCGGATCAATTCTTGTAAGTCGTCCGATTCCAGATACACCCTTTTTAATGTTTTCCCATGCTGTTTCAACATCTGTTCCGACCGGTGTAACAGCTCCTAGTCCTGTAATTACGACCCTCTTTTTTTCCATACAAAATACACTCCTTTTTTTCTCTCAGTCCTTATTTACCCCAACGAAGAGCGACTGCTCCCCATGTTAATCCGCCACCAAAACCAACAAGTATAATTAAATCACCATCTTGAATACGTCCATTTTGCAATTCCTCTACCATTGCAATTGGAATTGAAGAAGCTGATGTATTACCAAACTTTTCAATTGTCATACTCATTTTTTCTTGTGGTAAATTTAATCTCTCTCTTGCAGATTCCATAATACGAATATTCGCTTGATGCGGTACTAAGAAATCCACATCCTCTTTTGTAAGACCAGCCTTATCCAGCACGCGAAGACAAGATTCACCAAGTTGACGAACGGCAAATTTAAAGACTTCTCTGCCATTCATCATAACATACTCGTCTTGATATAGATGCTTACCGCCGCTTCCGTCTGCTCCTAATTCGAAAGATAGAACGCCTCTTCCTTCTGAAACTGCTCCCATTACGATAGCACCGGCTCCGTCTCCAAATAATACCGCTGTATTTCGATCATTCCAGTCTACAATTTTAGATAGCTTATCACTACCAACTACTAATACGTTTTTATAAGTCCCCGTTTGAATAAATTGCTGCGCTGTAATCATTCCGTACATAAAACCAGCGCATGCTGCACCTACATCCATTGCAGCTGCATGTTTCGCTCCAATCGCTTCTTGAATGACACAAGCTACTGCTGGAAACGCACGATCTGGTGTTACTGTCGCCACTAAAATAAGATCGATATCTTCTCCGCTAACCCCTGCATCTTCAAGTGCTTTTTTTGCAGCCTCTACGGCCATATATGAAGTATCTATTGTATCATCGGCAATGCGTCTTTCTGCAATTCCCGTTCTCGTACGAATCCATTCATCGGATGTATCCATTATTTTTTCTAAATCGTGATTTGTGACTACTTTTTCTGGCACATATCTTCCGATCCCTAAAATGCCCACGTTCACATCGCAGCCCTCCGTTTTATATCAATTATTATGACTTGGTACTAATTTTAAAACATAAATGTATTTTTGTCTAGAATATATTTCGCATAAAACAGAAAGCTAACGCATTATTCACGTTATTTTTCATTAAAAGAAACAGAAACATACCTCTCAAATATAAAAAGACTCAAACCCTTCTGTTCACGGTTCGAGCCTCTCTTCCATCTAAAAAGATGCTTTTTATTCTTTATCTGCTTTCCTTCTAAACTAGAGAGTTCTCCTCACTACTTTTCCTTTATCCTCTTCATATCTCTGGTTTTCCCCCAGGCGAGAATAAAAAAGGCCCTGACCGCTTCTATCCACGGTTCGGGCCTCTCTTCCATCTTAAAAAGATGCTTTTTATTCTTTATCTGCTTTCCCAAGCTCATAAGCTTCGTTCATAACTTTCATTAACAACTCTAACACCGGCTGTGCCTTCTCCATATCAAGTGCAATTCCATTATCATCTAAAATTGCCTTTGCTTCCGGTAAATGCTTCATTGCAATTTGTAAAAACTGCATGCTTTTTTCGTTCATATTATGCTCTTCCTCTCCATTAAAACTTTCACATACAATAGTGTAACACGCGTACTACCCTTCGTATAACTCTTTATATTTTTTCATGTGTGCCAGTTGCTTATTTAAACCGTATTCTAACGGAGTATTTCTTTTTATTGAAATTACTTCGATAGCCTCATCTCTTACTTCGTTATTATTTTTATTTACTTTATCATCCGCGCGTAAAAGATTCATACCTTTTTCCCATAATGACTGTTTACCACTAAGTAAATTGTATATACCAAGATGCGCCCCGTTCGTTCCATGTTCCCATAAGTATTCACATACATCTTCAACGTAAAGTAAATCATTCCCCTTTTCCTCAATCGTACAACGCCACTCTTTTTCAACTAATTCTGATAAAATAAGCTGATGAAACATCATAAAGGACGGTTGCCACGGTCCATATAATGTTGGAACTCGAAATACACTATATTGTAAATTCCCTTTTTTCAATCCTTCTTCTACTTTCAAAAATAGGCGCTTATTTTCGGATTCATCTGTACTGCCTACTTCAATAGAAGAAATTAAATTTAACTTCACTTTTTGTTCTTCACACATTCTTATAATTCGCTTTAAATATTGTAATATGACTCTTTCATTCCGAAATCCACTTTGCTGATTTGGCTCATATAAGCAAAAATAAACAGTATCGAATCTCTCTTCCTCAACCGATCTCCATCCATCTTCATCTCTTATCGAATAATACGTAAATAACGCATTTCGCCCAATTAATAATAACTTCTCTTCATTAATTTTGGTCATACTATCGAATTCATCAAAATCAAGACCATAGACTTCCACTTCTTCTGCAATCATTTTATTTACAAGGTGATAACCTACAAACGTAAGTGCACCTATTATCAGCACGCGTTCCATACCACCAACCCTTTCCCTCTGAAACAAATAGCTCCTCATTTATGTATATGGGAGCTTCATAATTCTTCTTCATATTTTTTAAAGAAATCAGTCGTTTGCCTAACCATTTTATATTTCACATCTTGCAGATGGAACAAGACAGAAGTATCACATTGATTTAGTTGCCTCATTTTCTCATATCTACGCAACTGCTGTTTTCTTCCTCTTTTTTCTTGTGTTGATACGAAAATTTTAACAGGTACACAAGATGGAAGAAGCGTAAATGATTTCTTATTTATTTTTGATTCTACTTCTTCTTCTTTGGCATCATACGCCAAACTTAATTCCTTCACGAGTCTCTTGTAAAAAAATTTATGCTCTTTCTCAAAACTTACATATTCCGGTAAATCTAAACACGGATTTAGCATAACAACAGAACGAATACATTCAGGATATTTGTTCATCATTTCAAGTGCTACAAGCGCTCCCATACCATCTGCCATAATGTGCATTTTCGCATTTAACGTCTCTTTTCTCAAAACAACATCATATAAACGTTTTGCCAGACGAACAGATTGATCGTTTCCCCAATGTCTTCCGTATAAATTAGAGGAAAAGACCGTGTAGCCTTGTTCAATAAGACCATGTAAAAAATAAGATTTACCCGCATGTTGTGTCCATAAACTTGTACCATTCTCAATAAAGTAGTTATAATCACCGAGGAGCATAACAGAAAATCCATTTGGCTTCTCCGGTAAATAAATGACACATGGTTCTTTTTCTAAGTAAAAAAAACGTTCCGTAATACTCATTTTTCCCCCGCCTTATTTTCTAAACATATAAAAGTACTCTTTTATAATGTATGAACGGAATGCAAATTTGCGTTGAAAAATCTACAAATATTTTTCTATATTCTTTTTTCAATTGTGTTACAATAAGGACAGATTGAACGAATAGAGGTGTAAAATATGCGTTTCATTTGGGCATTAATTTGGTCGTTCTTACTTGTACACATGATGAGCTATGTAATCGGCTCTATGACTGGCGGTACATACGACTTTAACCAAGCGTCTATTTTCTCAGTTGTTCTTGCTGTGTTAGTACTAGCAATTTCAGCTGCAATTCCAAACGAGCCAGTAGAACAACACTAAAAAAAGAGTCCGGATTTTATCCGAACTCTTTTTTATTTTTATTTCACATGAACGACTAATTCGTTATTTTCTACATCAACAACTACGTGACTATTATCAGTAATTGTTCCTGCAATTAATTCTCGTGCTAATTTCGTTTCCACTTGACGCTGTACGTATCGTTTTAATGGACGAGCTCCGTACATTGGGTCGAAACCAGCTTCTACAACAAATTCTTTTGCTGCATCTGATAATTCTACTGTAATGTGACGGTCAGCTAGACGACCTTGTAGTTCTTTTACAATTTTATCAACAATGCCTTTAATTTCATTCGTTGTAAGAGGTTTGAATAAAATAATTTCATCAACACGGTTTAAAAATTCAGGGCGGAAATGTCCTCTTAATTGCCCCATTACAAGGTCTCTTGATTCCTCTTTAATCGAACCATCTTCTTCTAATCCATCTAGTAAATGAGCAGATCCGATATTTGAAGTCATAATAATAACTGTATTTTTAAAATCCACTGTACGACCTTGCGAATCTGTAATGCGTCCATCATCTAACATTTGTAATAAAATGTTGAATACTTCTGGATGTGCTTTTTCAATTTCATCTAATAAAACAACGGAATATGGTTTACGTCTTACCGCTTCTGTTAATTGACCGCCTTCCTCATATCCTACATATCCAGGAGGTGCACCAATTAAGCGTGACACTGCGTGTTTCTCCATATACTCAGACATGTCAATGCGAATCATTTGCTCTTCACTATCAAATAAAGACTGGGCTAACGTTTTTGCAAGTTCTGTTTTACCAACACCTGTTGGTCCTAAGAAGATGAAAGAACCAATCGGGCGGTTCGGATCTTTAATACCAGCGCGAGCACGAAGAACTGCGTCTGACACTAGGCTTACTGCTTCCTCTTGTCCGATAACACGCTCTGATAAGATTTGCTCTAAGCGTAATAATTTCTCGCGTTCACCTTCCACGAGTTTCGCAACAGGAATACCAGTCCAGCGTGAAACAATATCTGCAATTTCTTCTTCACTTACTTCCTCACGTAATAAACGATTTTCTTGTTTATTATGCCCGCCCATTTCTTCCGCTTCTTTTAACTCTTTTTCAATTGCTGGAATTTTCCCGTGACGAAGTTCGGCTGCTTTATTTAAATCGTAATTACCTTCTGCTTCTTCTAATTCACGACGCAGACGTTCTAAATGTTCACGTAAGTCACGAACTTTGTGAATTTCTTCTTTTTCTTTCTCCCATTTCGCTCTCATACCACTTGCAACTTCTTTTAAATCCGATAATTCACGTTGCAATGTTTTTAGACGCTCTTGGCTACCACGATCCGTTTCTTTTCCAAGAGCCGCTTCTTCAATTTCCAGCTGCATAATGCGGCGCGTTACTTCATCTAATTCTGTCGGCATAGAATCAATTTCTGTACGAATTGTTGCACATGCTTCGTCAACAAGGTCAATTGCTTTATCAGGTAAGAAGCGATCTGAAATATATCGATCTGATAAAACTGACGCTGCTACAATCGCACGGTCATGAATATTTACACCGTGATAAATTTCAAAGCGTTCTTTTAATCCACGTAAAATTGAGATTGTATCTTCAACAGTTGGTTCTTCTGCTAATACTTGTTGGAAACGTCTTTCTAGCGCTGGATCTTTTTCAATATATTTGCGATATTCATCTAGTGTTGTGGCTCCAATACAATGCAGTTCACCACGTGCAAGCATCGGTTTTAACATATTTCCTGCATCCATGGCTCCTTCTGTTTTACCAGCTCCAACTATTGTATGAAGTTCATCAATGAATAATAAAATGCGGCCCTCACTCTTTTTAATTTCATTTAATACAGCTTGCAGACGCTCTTCGAACTCACCACGGAATTTCGCACCTGCTACGAGCGCACTCATATCTAACGCAAAAATCGTTCTATCTTTCAATCCTTCAGGTACATCTTTTTTCACAATACGCTGTGCTAGCCCTTCAACGATTGCTGTTTTACCAACACCTGGCTCCCCAATTAAAACAGGATTGTTTTTCGTTTTACGTGAAAGAATACGAATTACACGTCGTATTTCACTATCACGGCCGATTACAGGATCGATTTTCCCTGCTCTCACTTCCGCCACTAAATCACGGCCATATTTTTCTAACGCTTCATAAGTTGCTTCTGGATTTTGACTAGTCACTCTTTGATTCCCCCGAACTGTCATTAAAGACTGTAATAAGTTATCTTTCGTAATATACAATCTTGTAAATAATTGATTTATATCGCCTTTTTCTTCAGAAAAAGCAAGCAATACATGTTCTACTGAAATGTAATCATCCTGCAGTTTTTCTGCTTCTTTCCCTGCTCTTACAAGCAGTTGTTGCAGAGCGCTCGTTACATACAATTTTCCAACTTCTGCACCGCTCCCCGTTACAGAAGGTTTCTTTTTAATTAAACTTTCAGCACCTTGCTTTAATGCTTCTATATCAACATTCATTTTTTGAAATATACGTACTGCTAATCCATCTTGCTCTTCTAATAATGCAAGTAATAGATGAACAGTATCCACCTCTTGGTGATGATGAGATACCGCTAAAGATTGGGCACTCATAATCGCCTCTTGTGTTTTTGTTGTCATTTGATTTAAGTCCATCTTTACAGCCCTCCAAAAGTTTGACTTTCTTTGACCTTTTATTTGATTATACGCCAACTGACTTTTTTATACAATAATTTTGCCTATGTATTTTCAAACTTATTATTTGAAAAAGAAAAAGAGAGCATTCATTATACTGCTAAAAATACGGTAAATGAAATTACAATGTGTAACGACAAAAAAGCCGCAATAATGATTGCGGCTTCTGTTACGGTTTTCTTTTATATGTCCACTGGCGGTTATGATTCGTGTTATCCGGAAACTTTTCACCGGCAGTTAATTTCACCATTTGCGGATCTTTCACCATACTTCCCGTTTCACCAATTTCTACGTAAATGCCATCATTCGGCGCTTTTTGTCCAGAACGAAACCTGCGATTTTGTCCCATCTTCATTCTCCTTCCATGACGTCTTGCCTCATTAGTATATCCATTTTAAAAGAAAGCTTTTCTGTCATGTTTAGGAAACAGTACTACATCTCATTCTTGTACATATATATGAATGACACAAGCGTAAGCAGGGATTTCTTTCTTACTTGTAGAAAAAAAAAGAAACCAACCTACCCTAGGCTAGTTTCAAAGGAGAGTCAAACATATACGAGAAGATTACATGTTCATTATATGTCTCATCACACGAGCAATGTAACCCTTTTCACAATTTGTACATAATGAAAGAAACATTGTTTGAACTTTCTAAAAAGATGTTGACTTTTCTTAATTTCCAACGATAAATAGTAGACACCACAGCACTTTGAGACGTAAGATGGATATATAGTGAAATTTCCATCTATGGTGATTTCACCGAGTCTAACCTCTTATTTCTGCATATTAAAAACGGAAATACAGATAGATACAAAAAAATTATTATAAGAGGTGAAATTATGAACAAACAACATTTAATCGCATTAGACTTAGACGGCACTTTATTAACAGACAACAAAATAATTTCCACTCGAACGAAACATACAATTGCAAAAGCAAAGGAACAGGGACATATTGTTGTTATTTCAACAGGACGTCCATTCCGTGCTAGTTATGATTACTATAAAGAACTTGATCTTAACACACCTATTGTAAACTTTAACGGCGCTTACGTACATCATCCTCTTGATTCAAACTGGGGAACACATCACTCTCCTCTTGAGCTAGCAACAGCGCAAGAAATTGTCCGAGCTTGCTTTGATTTTGGCGTAAAAAATATATACGCGGAAGTAATGGACGATGTGTATGTTCGTGAAATTGATGAAGATAAAAAACATATTTTCGAATTCGGCTCTCCTAAGATTTTTACGGGAGACTTATTAAATATTTTAAACGATCATCCAACTTGCTTATTAATTGACGCACATGACGAGCATTCTACTGCAATTCGTCAACATTTAACCGATATGCACGCGGAAGTAATCGACCATAGAAAATGGGGCGCACCTTGGCCAATTATTGAAATTGTGAAAAGCGGATTAAATAAAGCGGTTGGATTACAAAAAATTTCTAGTCATTACAACATTCCACAAGAGCGAATTATTGCTTTCGGTGATGAAGATAATGATTTTGAAATGATTGAATTTGCTGGTCACGGCATCGCAATGGGAAATGCCATCCCTGAATTAAAATCACTCGCAAACCATACGACGTTAACGAACGAAGAAGATGGTATTGCTTTATATTTAGAAGAGGTTCTTGGGTTGTAATCTAAAAATTCCCTACTTATAGTTTCCTGCCAAATGTCCATACTATAAGTAGACGCATGAGACATTGCGTCGATTGTTTTCAGCTAAATAAAGGGGGTTTTTCGAATGGGTAAAAAGAACAAATCAAAACGTTTTATCCAACAAGGAGCCGATGCTGTTATGAAGCATGATGCAAGATTCCCGTACAGAGGTACATTAGCTGAGGCAGAAAAAGCAAGAAGTAACTCTTCTTTTGGAGGGGTTTAAATGGGGAACTTACTATTCCAACAAGCTAGAGATGCTGTTGAAAATGCCGTATCTTGTTCAAGCGGTACTGAGCAACAAGATCTCGTGTATAGAGCAAAAAATGCTTTGCAATCCGCTTACGCAAACTCTTCAACTGCTGAAAAAGTTCAGCTCCGTGAAATGCAAGAGCAATTGCAAAACATCACGAATTTACATTAAAAAAGAGGACCAACTTTGGTCCTCTTTAATCTTTCCGAAACAATCCGAACACCCCAACTGTTTGCAGTATATTTGTAAATGCACCTGGGTCCACTTGTTTAATAATCCTCTCTAATTCGTATAACTCGTAACGGGTAATAACCATCATTAACATTTCTTTATTTTCATTCGTATAAGCACCTGTTGCTGGTATCGTTGTAATCCCTCTTACTAATCGCGAGTGAATCGCCTTTCTTACGTCTGTCCCATTCTTCGTAACAATTAATGCTGTAATCTTTACATGACGAGTATGAATTGCATCAATAATTCTCGTTGATACATATAAAGTCACTAGCGTATACAACGCTTTTTCCCATCCATATACATAGCCAGCAGCGATAATGATAATTGCATTAAAAAAGAAAAAGTATGTACCGACAGGCTTATCTTTTATTTTTGATAAAATCATGGCGATAATATCTAATCCACCTGTAGAAGCACCCCACTTTAAAGCAATCCCTACTCCAATTGCCGAAATAATCCCGCCAAAAATCGCATTTAATATGATATCATTCGAAACCGCTCTAACAGGGATGATTTCTAGAAACAGAGTCATAAATATAACACAAAGAAAACTAAAAAAGGTGAAGGCCTTTCCAACCTTTTTCCACGCTAAAATAACGACAGGAATATTAAATAAGCTAAACAATACTCCCGTAGATATGTGAATCGATAAAAAATCACCTAATATTTGCGATAATAATTGAGACAATCCAGCAAAGCCGCTCGCATACACTTTTGCTGGCGTTAAAAATAAATTCATCCCAATCGCGTTTAATAAACCTGCGATGATTACAACGATTAACTTCTTTATAAGTTCAGTATAATTCAACTTCAAATCCATTTGGAATCCACCTTTACCCTTCATAAATGCACCGCTATACATAGTCTTTACGAAAAAGGAAATGATAAACGTACAACGTTTAGAAATGGAGTTGATACATATGCCACATACGAGTGATAACGACAAAAAAGCACGCGATAATAACGCAAAACGCACACAAAAAAATGAGCAAGAGCAAAAAAATATTCAGCAAGGTAAACGTGCATACTCTAAAAAGACCGATCACCTTTGATTCCATCGTACATCAACAATTATGTTGATGTACTTTTTTACATTTTAAAGGAAAAAAACATTAAAAATTCACTTCATGTTCACTTCTATATTCTACAATAGCGATAACATATTCGGATGAGGTGTTGGCATGAGAGGGAAACATATTTTCATTATTACTGCACTAATAAGTATATTGATGTTATCTGCTTGCGGACAAAAAAACGGCTCAGCTACAGTCGCTACAGCAACAGACTCGACCATTACAAAGGATAACTTCGAAAAACAATTGAAAGATCGTTACGGAAAAGACATGCTATACGAAATGATGGCACAAGACGTCATCACAAAAAAATATAAAGTATCTGATGAAGAGGTAAATAAAGAAGTAGAAAAAGTAAAAAAACAATATGGAGATCAATTCAAAAAAGTATTAGAAAATAATGGTTTAAAAGATGAAGAGGATTTTAAAAATCAAATTAAGTTCAAACTTGCTATGAATGAAGCGATTAAGAAAAGCATTACAGAGAAAGACGTAAAAGACCACTATAAGCCAGAAATTAAAGCGAGTCACATTTTAGTAAGTGACGAAAATGAAGCGAAAGAAATAAAGAGTAAACTAGATGCTGGTGCTTCATTTGAAGAATTAGCAAAACAAGAATCACAAGATCTACTATCAAAAGATAAAGGCGGAGACCTTGGATACTTCAATTCAGGTACAATGGCTCCTGAATTCGAAACGGCTGCCTACAAACTAAATGTTGGACAAATTAGCAACCCCGTAAAATCATCAAACGGTTATCACGTTATTAAATTAACTGATAAAAAAGATTTAAAACCTTACGATGAAGTAAAAAACTCTATTCGCAAAAACTTAGAGGAAGAACGTACTGCTGATCCTGTATTCAGCAAAAAATTGTTACAAGAGGAATTAAAAAAGGCAAATATTAAAATAAATGATAGTGATTTGAAAGATACATTTACTCTTGTTTCTCCGCAAGGAAATTAAAAAAAGCACAACCTTATTTTTTTAGATAAGGTTGTGCTTTTTAATCTTTTATCTTATTTCTTAAAGTAAGTCCAACCTTCTTCTTGGTAAACCTTTTCTTCTTTCATCAACTTACCAAGTGCACGCTTAAATGCAGCTTTACTCATGTTAAAGCGTTCTTTAATATCTTCTGGATGGCTCTTATCCCAAAACGGCATTGCTCCGCCTCGTTCTTCCATATATGCATAAATTACTGCAGCATCGTCTTCCATTCCTTCTTCTTTACGAGGAAGAAGTGAAATGTTAATTGTACCGTCATCTTTTACGTCAATAATACGGCCTGTTACACGCTGACCGATGCGGACTTGTTCTTTTCTTTCTGTATGGTGTAAGAAAGCACGGAAATGTTCATCTGTTAAAACGAATGAACCTACTTGAAGCGAACGATATACACGTCCATTTACGTTTTTATTACGCATAGATGGCGTTGCATCTACGATAATTTCTTGCATATCACTGTCTCTTGCCGGAAGAGCAATTAAACGATCACGATTCGTTAATTTTAACGTACAATATAATTCGTCGCCTACTTCTGGCCATACTGGCATATAAATCGGGAACTCATCAGCTGGAATTAGTATATCTTTTGACACACCAATATCAACAAACACACCTAAACTAGGAATAACTTCTACAACCTTTACCCAGTTCCAATCATAAGTTGTAATAATTGGTTCCTTCATTGTTGCTGAAATACGATTTTGGTGATCAAGGTATAAGAATACATCAATCGTATCGCCTTCTTCAATTTCTCCAGCTACTTCGTTTTTATGTAGGAAAATTTCTTCTTCTTCATTCCCAACCATATATCCGATTTCCGTTTCGCGTAAAACAGTTACCTGTTCAATCGATCCTATTTGCAAATACATATTTTTTAATTCCCTTCTATATATATAAAATTATCTTTTTTATCATTCCAAACAAAAGTTAATTATAACATGATTTTTCCTATATTTGTCCAACTGCCCAAAATTCACTATAATAAAATGAGGTTACATGAATATAAGTACGAAAACACTTAAGTCTAGACTCGTTTTCAGATATACTTTAGTATGTACAGTACATAACAAGATTAGAAATTTATTTGGAGGTGCTAACTATGGCAAAAGATAGTTCTTTTGACATCGTTTCGAAAGTAGAATTACCTGAAGTAACAAACGCAATTAACATCGCATTAAAAGAAATCCAAAACCGATATGACTTTAAAGGAAGTAAAAGTGATATTAAATTAGAAAAAGAAGTACTTGTTTTAACTTCTGATGACGAGTTTAAATTAGAGCAAGTAAAAGACGTTCTTATCTCTAAACTTGTAAAACGTAACGTTCCAATTAAGAACTTAGATTACGGAAAAGTTGAAGCTGCAACTGGCAACACTGTTCGCCAACGCGCAACACTTCAACAAGGTATCGATAAAGATAACGCGAAAAAAATTAACAACATCATTAAAGAAGTGAAATTAAAAGTAAAAACACAAGTACAAGATGATCAAGTACGTGTTACAGCAAAAAGCCGTGATGACTTACAAGCAGTAATCGCAGCTGTTCGTAGCGCTGATTTACCAATCGACGTACAGTTCATTAACTACCGCTAAAAAGAAAACTCCTCTTAATTAGAGGAGTTTTCTTTTTTGTCTTGTAGAGACAATATTACGAGAACAAACTATAGAAAAAGGTATATGCGGTGAAAATTGCTAAGTGAACAGGGTCTAACCATACGCATACTTTACAAGTGACCGTATGATTAAACTAGGCCTTATTGTAGAATTTGTTTTATACATGTATTTAGCAGACCTTATTGAAAATAAGAAAAAGACACCTCAAGACGTTTCCCCCTTCGATTTGAATTACTTTTCTTAGTAACTACACCCTAGACCAAAGTCATCTTAAAAATCGCTGTAACTCATAATTCCTCCCCCGCCAAAACGTAACAATTTATGAGTATAAGAATATTTCCCAACCTTTAATGTAATGTAAAATTAATAAGGAACTTAAAAAATGTTAATTAAAAAAGAGTTAGAAGTGGTTATATGAAGAAATTAATACTCTGGTTTTTATTGGCCACATTCTCCCTAAATACTGTAGGATGTTCTAATAATGCGAATTCACTAACGGATAAGTCTAACTGTATCAACAAAGCTTGGTACAAAAAAACTATGTCATGTAATCATTTAAAAAAACATTAAATAGTTAATGATAAAGGTCTAAAGAAAAGACACCCCAAAGTGCCTTCCTCCGACTTGAACCAATAATATTCGGATGGATTTAAAAAGAAGCATACATCGTTAATAAAGATGCAGACTTCAAAATAAAAAGTACACTAAGTAAACTCTTATTCAAAAATTTATATTAAACACTAATATTTTAGAAGAAAGTTTATAAGTTTAGAACCTACAGGGATTTTCCCTGTAGGTTCTATTATATTTCAAGTAATCCCCAAATGAATTATGAGTGGCTTTTTTCATTTTGGTTTTCAAAATATTTTTCTTTAACCATTTTTATCAGATTTTCTTTTTCTGTTAGTTCAAATATAAATAATGCTTTTTTCATGTTATTTGCAATATCTTCTTCATTCTGTTGTTTAAATCTTAATAAATTCCATCCCTTTAAATAGTAAAGTTCACCTAATAAGTATAAAGTATTTAGATTAATAGCTAATTTGATTCCTTTATCAATGTATTTTACCGCCTCTTCATATTGATAGGTCATACCTAAACATTTCGCTAAATTAAAAATGATTTTTAATTTAATCGCTTTATCTCTCGGAAAATCTAACTTATTAAAATTAGTTAAACACCTTCTTAATATAGTAATACTTTTATCATATTCTTTATTTTCCGCATAAAATATAGACATTGTCTGCATAATATCTATTTCTCTTTCTGATAAAAAATCAACATTGGTTAAAGTTAGTTTTAATGCATTATTTAAAAGCTTTAAAGCAGTTTTTATGGATCTGTTCGCCTCAAATATAGCAATTGCTTCATGCCATAGGAGAAATTGTTTATCTTCTTTTGCCTGGAAATTCTTTTCATCTTTCTCTTTTTTCACGATTTCATAAAGTTCATTATATTGTTTTTGCTTTAAGCAATCTTTTATTACGCATTTTACATTTTCTACATATTTTAGTTTTTTGTTTTGAGTTAATGCAAATATATTATTTGGGTCAATACCAAGTCTTTCTGATAATTGATATAACAATATACTAGATGGATAAATCACACCTTTTTCTATTTTGCTAATTTGACTTTGCGAACATATTCCATGACATAATTCGGATTGTGATATATTTTTTTTAATTCTAAGCTCTTTAATGGTAATACCCAAATCGTAAAACTCCATTTGCTCACCTACTATTTAGCACTATATTAGTATAAGAGTATTCTCTAACTTTTAATGTAATGTAAAATTAATATAGTTGCAATTATTGTTTGTTTCAAAGGTCTTCCTCTATCCGTATGAACACAAAAACAGGTTAGAAAGAAGACTTTTTCTCCCTAACCTGAAATCCCCCTCTCATTAGAGAAGTTTTCATTTTCGCATCGTTTCTCTTAAGAAATTTCATATCAACAGAATAAACACTATTGCCCCGCCGAACAAACTTACAAATACAATAAGAAGACATGAACATAGAACGAGCAACTTCTCATCTACGTTTCCTTTTAACTGCAATTAAAAACGCAATAAATAATACATTTACACCAACGATTAAGGAGATAAATAACCAATTCACACCTGTTTCGCCGTTAACTTTATACACGTTTGATTCTTCACGCTTTAAAACGAGATAAAATTTCCCGTTTTCTTCTCTTATAATTTCATCCTGTAACAATCCTCTTAACTCTTGTTTTTCACCAATTGCACTTGCAGGTAAGGAGACTTTTTGTGTTTCTTTCGTATTATTAATTGCTACTAAAGTTACTTCATCTTTATATTTTCGTTTTAGTATGCTCATCCCGCTCTTATCATACAGAAGCTCAAACGTACCGCGTCGTAAAGACGGTCTCGCCTGCCTAAGTTCACCTAGTTTTGCTATGTGTTGCATAAACTTTTCGTCTGACTTAAAATCCATTAATCGTCTATTATCGGGTACACTTCCTCCATCTAATGCAATTTCAGTTCCGTAATAAAAATTCGGAATTCCAGGTGATGTTAACAAATAAGTAAGCGCCAGTTTTAAACGTGATGGCGGATAATACATATGTTCTTTTGCAATACGCGCATATCTTTTTGTTTCTTGATTATCTAAGAACGTAACAAATTCTCCTTCTTTTTTACTCACATCGTATAACGATTTCACCGATACATCTGCTTTAGAAAACGACTCTACTATTTTTTCGTTGTATTCGCTATCCTCCTTTGTCATAATACGAAAATCTTTCTTTATCACTTGCATATCTTTTTGCGCGTTATCCCAAAAGGAACGCGGCTTTTTTTCACTATGTATAACATAACTTCCGTCTAAATCAACTTCTTTTATCCACCATTTCATTGCGTTAATTACCTGTTGTTCGTTTTCTCCAAGCGGAAATTGAAATACAACTTTCATTCCTTTTGCATGAACTTCTTTTACAAGTTCTTTCACATCATTGTCTGTCCCGAAATGTTCATTTACCTTTTTAAAATTTCGCACGTCTAATCCATCGTACTTTCCACTTTCAAAAAGTGGTGAAAGCATAACGGTAGTAAAACCCATTTCTTTTATGTAATCCAACCTTTTTATAATTCCTCTTATATCCCCTCCTTGATACCCTTCTAAATTACCAACTTCTAACTGTTTGTCATTTTTCGGTTCTCCATTATTGAAGCGATCAATCATAATGGAGTATATAACTTCATCTCGCCACTCTCTTTTTTCGTCTGCAAAAGTATGTATTGGTACAAACAAAACAATAGCTAAGCAAAAACAAATGAATAGTTTCCTAGTCCGTATTTTTCCCACACGCATCCCCCAAGTTTTTTAATTGTAAGAATATTATACCAATTATCCGAATGAAACGCATATGTCGATTTTAATCCTCACAAAATAATTCATGTTAGGTTTCATGACATCATTCATATAATTTTCTGAATTTTTAGTTGATTTTTAGTTTAATTTCGAATATGATATGAAACATAACAAATAGATGTTATTTTTTCTAACATTACAGGAGGAGAGATCATGGATATGGGAGATACAGTTTTTATGTTTGTAACGACAGTAATGGTCATGTTGATGACACCAGGATTGGCACTTTTTTATGGAGGTATGGTTCGCAGCAAAAATGTACTCAGCACAACGATGCATAGTTATAGCGCAATGGCTATCGTTTCGATTCAATGGATTGTTATCGGCTATTCTTTATCATTCGGACCAGATTGGCACGGGCTTATCGGTACACTTGATTGGTTCGGTCTAAACGGAGTTACCTACGCACCAAATCCAGACTACTCCTCTACTATTCCTCACAATTTATTCATGATGTTTCAACTCATGTTCGCCATTTTAACTCCAGCTTTAATTTCAGGTGCATTTGCTGAAAGAATGCGATTTTCTGCCTTTCTTATTTTTATCCTTCTATGGACAACGATCGTTTACAATCCTGTCGCTCATTGGGTATGGGGCGTCGGCGGGTGGCTAAGGGAACTTGGTGCACTAGACTTCGCTGGCGGAAACGTCGTTCACATCACTTCTGGAGTTGCCGGTCTTGTATTAGCTATTTTCCTTGGAAAACGAAAAAACATAAATGGTTCTTCTCCTCACCATTTGCCATTTACAATGTTAGGAGCAGGTTTATTATGGTTTGGCTGGTTCGGTTTTAACGTCGGCAGCGCATTATCCTTAAACGACGTAGCGTTAACTGCATTTATTAATACAAATATAGCCGCCGCTGCCGCCGCTCTAACTTGGATGCTTTCTGAATGGTTCTTCCAATCAAAACCAACCGCAATGGGAGCTGCTTGCGGAGTTGTTTCTGGTCTAGTCGCTATTACACCAGCTTGCGGGTTCGTTACACCTTTCTCCGCCCTTCTTATCGGAGCAATTGGTGGCATATTATGCTTTGGCGCCGTTTTCTTCTTAAAAACAAAATTTGGGTATGACGATACACTTGATGCCTTTGGATGCCACGGCATCGGAGGAACTTGGGGCGGTATTGCAACAGGACTATTTGCAACTACTACCGTAAACGGGGATGGTGCGAACGGATTGTTTTACGGAAACGCCGCGTTACTGTTTAAACAACTTATAGCGATTGGCGCAACATATGCATTCACAATCATCATGACGTATGCCATTATTAAAGCGATCAACTTCTTCCTCCCTGTTCGAGTAGATGAATATGAAGAACACATGGGTCTTGATATTTCAATGCATGGTGAGAAGGCTTATGAACATGCAGAGCGAGCAAACTAAAAAAGAGATGCAATCTATCGATAGTAGATTGCATCTCTTTTTAATATACTGTCAGGAATATATCGACGTTCCGACACAGGATACCTATTTACCAACAAATTCCAACATGAAGAAGATGAAAAATACCCCGGCATAAATTTACACACAAAAAAGACGACCGAAGCCCGGTCGTCTTTTCCTATTTATTTCGGAGCATTTCCTACATATTGCGTAATATCAACATTTAATGCCTGCGCTAAACGCATACCGTATTCTTGATCTGCACGGAAGAAGTTACAAACAGCTAATAATTTTGTGCGTTCATTTACGTCTTTTAGATCATTTGTTAAGTTTGCAATTAAGTTATCTTGCTCTTCTTTAGAGAATGAACGGTAACGCTCACCTGCTTGTTTGAAGTCATTTGGTTTCTCGATTTTTTCACGAGATACATAACCTTCTACTTTCATAGTTGAATCGCGGTAAGCTTTGTCTTCAACCGGATTCTCTGCATGACGGCTCGGTTCGTAGTTGATTGTAGATGGGTTTTGATTTACTTGCATCGCACCATCACGTTGTTGATTCTGAACAGCTGCGTATGGGCAGTTTACAGGAATTTGTAAGTAATTTGCACCAAGACGATAACGCTGTGTATCTGGGTAAGAGAATAAACGACCTTGTAATAATTTATCTTCCGATGGCTCAATACCATTTACAGTTGCACTTGGAGAGAACGCTACTTGTTCTACTTCTGCAAAGAAGTTTTTCGGATTACGATTTAACGTCATTGTCCCTACTTCCATTAATGGGAAGCGATCTTCTGGCCATACTTTCGTTGGATCTAGTGGATCAAAGTCTAAAGAATCCATTTCATCTAATTGCATAACTTGTACGTGTAAATCCCATTTTGGGTAATTTCCTTTCTCGATTGCATCGAACAAGTCACGAGTTGCATGATTGAAGTCTTTCCCTTGTACTTCTTGCACTTCTTTCGCATTTAAGTTACGTACACCTTGCTGTGGTTTCCAGTGGTATTTAATATAAACAATTTTACCTTCTTCATTAATCCATTTAAATGAATGGACGCCGAAACCTTCCATTTCACGATAGCTTGCTGGTGTACCGTAATCAGAAAATACCCATGTCATCATATGTGTAGATTCTGGACTTAACGTCATGAAATCCCAATAACGATCTGGCGTTTGAATATTCGTATCAGGTGCTGGTTTTAAGGAATGTACCATATCAGGGAATTTAATTGCATCACGAATGAAGAAAACTGGTAAATGATTACCTACGATATCGTAGTTTCCTTCTTCTGTATAAAATTTAACAGCAAACCCACGTGGGTCACGTGCTGTTTCAGGAGAACCTTGACCATGAATAACCGTTGAAAAACGAACAAATACAGGCGTTTCAGTTCCTTCATTTTGTAAAAATGCTGCTTTCGTATATTGCTTCATACTATTTTTCGTTACGAATACACCGTGAGCACCTGCACCACGTGCATGCACAACACGCTCCGGAATACGTTCACGATCAAAGTGCGCAAGTTTTTCTACTAAATGATAGTCTTCTAATAATACTGGTCCACGACGACCAGCTGTACGAGAATTTTGGTTGTCTCCAACTGGAGCACCTTGGTTTGTTGTTAAGCGATTATTTGGATTCATCTAGGGGGATCCTCCTCTTTCTTTCGTAGTAATCATTATTTATTTAAAATTATTATAAATTAATTATTATTCAAAACTAAATCTTTGTCAACTATTTCCTTCACTTTTTTGGAAACAATTTCAGCCAAACAGTCGATAAATGCAGATTGTGCATTCGGCATATTTGGTCTGAAATATTTGGCATTTAATTCATCCGTTACAACTTTACATTCATAATCGTTGTCATATAAAACTTCTAAATGCTCCGCTACAAAACCAACTGGGCAATATACGAAAGATTCGTACCCATGCTCTTCATATAAATCTTTCGTTAAATCTTGCACATCTGGACCAATCCACGGATCTGGAGTATTCCCAGCACTTTGCCAACCGATTGTATAGTTTTGAATATTTGCAGCTTCTGCAATTAAATCTGCCGTATGCTTTAGTTGTTCTACATATGGGTCTCCTGTTGCAATAATTTTTTCTGGCAAACTATGCGCTGAAAAAATTACGACTGCTTTCTCTTTATTATCAATTTCTGTAAACGTCTCTTTTATTTGGTCTGCCCAATACGAAATAAATTTCGGTTCATCATACCATTGTTCAATTGGTTCAATAACAGGACCACCAATTTCTTGCGAAAGACGAATAGCACGGTCATTATACGCTTTAATGCTAAATGTAGAGTAATGTGGCGCTAATACGATACTAATCGCTTGCTCAATCCCATCACGCTTCATTTCTTCTACCGCATCTTCTATAAATGGTGCAATATGTTTTAAACCTAAGTAACAAGTAAATTCATACTCTGTAAATATGTTATTCATTGAATCTGTTAATTTATGCGCCTGTTCTTTCGTAATTTTTGCAAGCGGCGAAATTCCACCAATCGCTTTATAGCGCTCGATTAAATCTTGGAGTGCCTCTTTGGAAGGTTTACGACCGTGGCGAATATGTGTGTAGTACGCTTCTACATCATCTAATGATTCTGGCGTTCCATACGCCATTACGAGTAAACCTATTTTTTTCTTTGGCATCTATATAACACCTCAATTTTATAAATGAGAATCTTTTTCAAGAACGTTTGTTTCCAATTATAACAAACAATAATAAGTACGTAAAGATAATTATTCTAAATAAGTATTTTTTCTAATATGATTTTAAATTTCATTTGACAATTTCTTTAATAAAAAGCGACTTACATAAAAGTAAGTCGCTTTTCCCTTATTCCCTAATATTTACCCCATACTCTTTAAACCAAACGTGAATTTGTGCTAAATGAGCTAAAAGTTGAGGACCTGTCATTAATTGCCCGAACCAAGGTGATTGAAATGCACTGCCGCCAGACTGAATCAATCCGCTCAACTGCTCTTTATCAAATAGTTCGTGTAAAATTGAACCTTTATCTGTTAATAAATCTTGTAGCCATACTGTGACTGCTTTCGTATAGTGCGGATTATGCGTTTTCGGATAAGGACTCTTCTTTCTATATAAGATGTCATGTGGAAGCACATCTTCTAACGCTTTACGTAATAGACCTTTTTCGCGGTTTTTATACATTTTCATTTCCCAAGGAATATTCCACGCATATTCGACAAGACGATGATCCGCAAATGGAACACGTACTTCTAAGCTTGCCCCCATACTCATGCGGTCTTTTCTGTCTAATAATGTTGTCATAAACCATACCATATTTAAATAAAATAATTGGCGTCTTTTCGCTTCTAGCGGACTTTCTCCCTCTAAAATAGGAACTTCTTGAATCGACTCTTCATAGCGCCTTTGTACATATTGTTGTAAATTTAATTTATTTCTCCATTCTTTTTTTAGAAGTTGTTCACGCGCTTCTGTAGAGCGCATCCACGGAAATGCACTCGATTGTAGATCATCTTCTCTATAAAACCACGGATATCCACCAAATATTTCATCTGCACATTCTCCAGATAAGCCGACGACAAAATCTTGTTTAATTTCGCGGCAAAACCATAATAATGACGAATCGATATCTGCCATACCAGGCAAATCACGAACGAGTACCGCCTCCGTTAAATACTCTGCTAGTTTTTCATTCGAAATGACGCAACGATGATGGGTTGTTTGAAACGTCTCTGTCATCAAATTAATAAACGGAGCATCTGAATTTGGCTGAAACGCATTCGCTTTAAAGTATTTGTCATTATCTTCGTAATCAATTGAATACGTGTGTAATTGTCCTTTTCCTGATCTCTCGTATTCTTTCGCCGCAATAGCTGTAATAGCGCTCGAATCTACACCACCTGATAAAAAGGTACATAGTGGTACATCAGAAACAAGCTGTCTTGTAATGGCATCTTGTAGTAAAAAGCGCGTTTTCTCTACTGTTTCTTCAAAAGAGTCTTCATGTTTTTTACTTTCTACATTCCAATATCTCCATATACACAAACCGTTCTTTGAAAATGTCATCGCATGACCTGGACGTAATTCTTTTATACCAGCATAAATACCGTGGCCAGGCGTTCTTGACGGTCCGAGTCCGAATATTTCTGATAACCCTTCTAATGTTACTTCCGCCTTCACATCTGGATGCGACAATATCGCTTTTAACTCCGAACCAAATAGTAAGCGTCCGCTATCATATTTATAAAAAAGTGGCTTTACACCTAATCGATCTCTCGCAATAAATACTTGTTCTTTCTGTTCGTCCCATACTGCAAACGCATATATACCGTTTAAATGATCGACACATTCTTCTTTCCATTCAATATAAGAAGCTAATAATACTTCTGTATCAGAATGACCTTTGAACGTATACCCTCTTCTTAATAATTCCTTTCGAATGTCTTCTGTGTTATAAAGTTCACCGTTATAGCAAATGGCGTAATTCGTTTCATCTTTTAAACAAGTCATCGGCTGTTTACCGCCCTCAGGGTCTACAACGATTAACCGTTTATGCCCAAATGCGACATTTCCTTTAATCCAAACTTTATTATCATCCGGCCCCCGCTTCGCTAACGTCTCAGCCATCTTCGTAACGACATCTCTTTCTCCTTCTAATGAGCGTTTATAATCCACCCATCCTGTAATCCCGCACATATAAATCATCCTTCCATCTTATTTCTTTTCTTGAACGTGCAGTAATCCCCACCCTAAGAGTGCGGATCAAAAAATGAAAAACTTGACGATAACCTACTATCCACATATGGAATAGCATTCTCACTCAGTAAAACGTGTTTTATTGTATGCCCACCTATGTCTAGATGTGTCTAGTTATAAAGAACGCACGAACTGTCTATAACAGGAATAACTACTTTTCATAAAGGAGAAATCGTATATGATACAACGTAAACATATTTTATATAACCAGCCCCGTGCTCATACAGTCGGTAATGTAGAATATATAAACAATGAATGGGTATTCTTTGATGATGAAAATGATGAAGCGTTTCTATTAGAAGATATTGCCGAAGATGGGTTTGAAATTTTGTATAATAACAATTGGTTACCAGCCCGTTTCTATGAACAAGATGTATTACAAATCGCCAACGAGCAACACCATTTGCAAAATGGTGAAATGGTACGTATTCGAAAAAAGTTACTTCTTAGCTATAATGAATGGCTCGAGGAATTACCTGACTCTGTCTTCACATTATTAACTGAATCATTGCAATCACTTCACTACTCTTTATATGATTGCATGTATTGTCATAATTATTTATCTTTCTTACCGAAAGAGGAGTCACGCGAAGGAGTAAATATTCTTTTGTTTGATAACGAAGAAATGATCTGTACACTGCAACACCATTTCGTCCGTCACACTACGTCAAATAAAAATATGTTCCGTTTTACGAAAGTAAATGGAGAAGAGTTGCATATCGATGCGACATAAAAAATAAAAACCACCTTATCTCCCAAGTCTTTGAGATTATAAGGTGGTTTTATTTTTATTTGAATACGTACCAGCCAAGTGGCAATTTCAGTCCTAAGTATAATACTGCTACTAGCGCAACAATAAATAAGCCCCAAACCGCCCCTGTTGGTTTGTTTTTGCTCATTTTTACAAGAACCATTTCCATTCCGCCGATAACTAAAATACCAGCTAACATTTTCAGGCCGTACCACATGTGCATGCTACCTGTTGCTGTCTTCACAATACTCATGTACAACATGAAGCCTGTCACAATAATGATGATATACATTAGGCGAAGCCCCATATGTACACCTTTACCTTTTCTTCCTGCTGAATAAAGTGAATACGCAACGAAGAATAAAATTAAACCTAACGCCCATGCTGTAATATGCATATGTACCATCGTATCCCTTACCTCCTCTTTTCACACTTTTTCACTCTATATGATAACATGTTCATTTATTTTCAGGAAATGTTTCGCTTTTTTACATTTAAATGATATAATATTTAGAGTATTTACAAACTTCTTGTAATAACAAAAGGGGGAACAATCATGATTCAAACTAAGGATATTATCGAACTTACAGACACATATGGAGCAAATAACTATCACCCACTTCCAATCGTTATTTCTAAAGCAGAAGGTGTTTGGGTAGAAGATCCTGAAGGAAACCGCTATATGGACTTATTAAGTGCATATTCTGCAGTAAACCAAGGTCATCGTCACCCGAAAATTATTAACGCTTTAATTGACCAAGCAAATCGTGTTACGTTAACTTCTCGTGCTTTCCATAGCGATCAATTAGGTCCTTGGTACGAAAAAGTTGCGAAACTAACTAATAAAGAAATGGTACTTCCAATGAATACAGGTGCTGAAGCTGTTGAAACTGCAATTAAAACAGTTCGTCGCTGGGCTTATGATGTGAAGAAAGTAGAAGCAAACCGCGCTGAAATCATCGTTTGTGAAGATAACTTCCACGGACGTACAATGGGTTCTGTTTCTATGTCTTCAAACGAAGAGTACAAGCGTGGATTCGGTCCAATGCTTCCTGGCATCGTTGTAATTCCTTACGGTGATTTAGAAGCATTAAAAGCCGCAATTACACCAAACACAGCAGCATTCATTTTAGAGCCAATTCAAGGTGAAGCAGGAATTAACATCCCGCCAGCTGGTTACTTAAAAGAAGCTTTTGAAGTATGTAAAAAAGAAAACGTTTTATTCGTAGCAGATGAAATCCAAACAGGCTTAGGCCGTACTGGTAAAGTATTTGCTTGTGACTGGGACGATGTAACTCCTGACATGTACATACTTGGTAAAGCACTTGGTGGCGGCGTGTTCCCGATCTCTTGTGTTGCAGCAAACCGCGATATTTTAGGTGTATTTGAGCCAGGTTCTCACGGTTCTACATTCGGTGGTAACCCACTTGCATGTGCTGTTTCTATCGCAGCTCTTGAAGTGTTAGAAGAAGAAAAATTAACAGAGCGTTCTCTTCAATTAGGAGAAAAATTAGTTGGGCAATTAAAAGAGATTGACAACCCAATGATCACTGAAGTTCGCGGTAAAGGTTTATTCATCGGTATCGAATTAAACGAGCCAGCTCGTCCTTACTGTGAACAACTAAAAGCAGCTGGTCTACTATGTAAAGAAACACATGAAAACGTAATTCGTATCGCACCACCTCTAGTAATCTCTGAAGAAGATTTAGAGTGGGCATTCCAAAAAATTAAAGCTGTATTATCGTAATGATAGAGAGGTTGTCCGACATGTTGGGACAACCTCTTTCTTTTTATATTCATTTATATTAAGATGAAATTTTAATTTTCTGTATTTTAAAATCGTAAAGGAGGTGCGATATGCTATTAAAATATGGTAAACATATTAACTATTTAGCTACATCTTTTATTTTAGTTACATTCTTTGGCTTCCTACTTTCCACAACATGGCTTACTCACTACTCAACTCCTACTACATTCACACTACTGAAAGCATCATTTTGGACTGCTGTTATTCTTACTATCATTGGTTTTGGACGAGAAAAAAGCGCACTTACGGTTATACTATTTGGCATTTGCACACTTGCATTCATTGGTCTTTACACTTTTTCCGTTATTGATTACCTCTATAACCCAAGGCCATAAAAAAGAGCTATCTTTTAACAAGATAGCTCTTTTCTTCACTTCACTACATTTCGCAAAGTACCAATTCCTTCTACTGTAATAACCACTTCATCACCAGCATGTAAAAACTTCGGTGGTGTGAAACCTTTTCCGACACCAGCCGGGGTTCCTGTTGCGATAATATCGCCTGGTTCTAAAGTCATTCCTTTACTTATCGTTGAAATAATTTCTTCTATTGAAAAAATCATTTTATTTGTGTTGGAAGTTTGCCTTACTTCTCCATTTACTACCGTTTCAATGTGTAATGCATTCGGCGCATTAACCACCGATTTATGAATTAAATACGGTCCCATCGGACAAAATGTATCGAAGCTTTTCCCAAGGAAAAACTGTTTATGTTTTCTTTGAATGTCTCGAGCTGTTACATCATTGATAATCGTATAACCAAAAACATGCTCAAGCGCTTTTTCTTTTTTAATTTGTTTCCCTCGCTTACCAATAACGATAGCTAATTCTCCTTCGTAATCTAGTTCGTCCGTTGCATGAGGGTGACCATTAATTTGCTCATTTATGCCAATAACTGTTGTTGGTGCTTTCGTAAAGATCATTATATTTTCTGGAATAGACTCTACTCCACCCATTTCTACCGCATGCTCACGATAGTTTTTTCCAACGCACAAAATATTCTTTCTTGGCCTTGGAATCGGTGCTAATATTTTCACCTCTGTTAACGGATAATACGCCGCTTCCCCGTTTTCTTTTGCCCAATTTACAATTTCACATACTTTCTCAAAGCATTCAGTCCCTCTTTCAATACACTCTAACATTGTAATAGGGATTGTAACCTTTTCCCCTTTTTGTCTTTGCGCTTCTCTTAAGTGTAATACCTTTTCTTCTTCTTCATCCACAATACCTACAAATACCTTTTCTTCTTTCTTCGCCGTTACAAAACGCAATATTTCCACTCTCCATCCTAAAACTCATGCCCTTTAATTGTATTCGCATCCTTAAGAAAAAAACCTTCTCATGCACGCTAATTTTTACAATATTCTTCTCATACCCTATTCGTTACCCTTTATCATTTGGCATAAAATGTAGAAATTTTACTTTTTTTAGCGAATGCATTTCTTTTTTATGAAGTTTTTGTATAATATGTACTACATATATACTAAAAATTTCATTTAGAGATGGAGCCGATTTCAATGTTTGAGCAAGCGATTGAAAAAAAACGTGAAAAAATGATTTATTTTGCTGAACGCTATGGAATGACTTCTCAAAAAACAGTGGATTGTAGCCAAGAACTGGACAGGCTCTTAAATGTAATTTGTCATGTACATACGGATTTACACCCTAATCAAACATTCAAAACACACACGCAATAATGCGTGTGTTTCTTTTATTTCAAAAAAATACACATTTTATTGGAAACGCCCATACAATAGTAGAAAAGAAAATTTTAAAAACGAAGGGTGTTTTGTATGCCAGCTATGGTCGGACATATTCGTATCGTCAATATTGGATCAAGTGGTATTTTTCATATTGGAGATGTATTTGCGATTAGGCCTATTAGTTACTCACGTGCTTTCGCCGGGGCCGGCTCTTTTAATGTTGGAGATAACGTTTCTGTCTACAATTATCAAAGTGCAACGACTGTCAACGATTCAGATGTCGTCGATCAAGCGATAATTGGTTCAACTTAAAGGGGGCGATTGTATTGAATTTTTACGTAAACCAAAGCATCATCATTAACAGCATTAAAATTGATAGCATTACAACCTCTTCTGTGTTCCAAATTGGTACTGCCGGAAGTATTAAAGCCCTATCTAAATTTTCAAATACGGGCGGATTTACGGAGCCGCTTCGCCCATTACAAGCGAAAGGACAAATTATTTCTATCAAACCATCAACTAGTTCTTCTTAAGACATCCTTGTCATAAATATATAGCAGGAATATTTTTACCCTCCCTATTGAAAAGGAGGTTTCACAAATGAATCAAGATATATATACTTACTTACACCAACTTCAACAAGCTCTTCAAACACAACAAGCAGCCATCCTGAATTTAGAAGATCAAGTGCGCCAACTCCAAGAAGAGCTTAACGAATTAAAAAATCGCCCCTCCTCTTCTGTAGGAAAAGTGGAATACAAATTCGATCAATTAAAAGTCGAAAATTTAAATGGTACTTTAAATATTGGTTTAAACCCATTTTCAGCAAAAGGACAACAAATTGAAGACCTTCAAGTGGATACAGAAACATTGAAGGTAAACCCTGAAACCGAAACAAACCCAGACTTTTATCAAGGTATCCTCCAAGAAATGCATCGATACTTAGATGAAGAAGCATATAATCGTATTCTCCATTTTGAACAAGAAGAGCGAACACCGCTTGATGAAATGTATCGACAAATGATGGTGGATGACATAAAAAAACAGATGGAGCATCGACTCCCTTATTATTTATCACAAGCGCAATCATATGAAGGTATTTCAACAGATCCAGATTATTTACGAGATATCATTATTCAGGCAATGAAACAAGATATTGACAAAGCCTTTCTCTCCTTTATTCAGCACATACCGGGAAATTTCCGAAAGGAGTAAGTATGTATGAACCTTAACGTTGTAAACCGTGAGTTAAAAGTCGGACAGATTAAAATGAACGGTGTATCGTCGTCCGCACTCTTTTTAATTGGAGATGCAAATCTCCTCATTCTATCTTCTATTCTCGATACACCATTTGAAACAGTTACAGAGGGTCCATTTGTACCATTAGTAACAGATGTCCCTCCTACTCCAGGTTAAGGAGACTGAGAAATTATGTTGCATCATGTGTCTATTGTCCAAAATGTTTCTATTATTTCTTTAGGGATTGCTGCTGTATTTCAAGTTGGAGATGCAAACCAAATGGAATTAAAAAGTAGAGCTATTGCCGTCCACCGTGAAATTCCTTTTTATATACGGGGAGAAGGTCGCTTTGATGCTTTTGAAATCTTTACAGATGAACACATTACAATTCCAAAACGAACGACAGATGTAAAATTAAACATTGTAAATGAATGCCCTTTTATTGAAGTTAATAACGTTGAATTACGCACACTTTTAAATTCTGGTTGCTTTCAAATTGGAAATGTTGATTATGGTTTTAATAACTCTCGTATTATACAAATCCGCCAATATATTACGGATGAACCTTCCGCACAATAATTCATATAGTAATTAAAAAGCTTAGTAAAGTAGGTGGATGGTATGCCGTCGGTTGTAGGAAATCTCGTCGTGCAAAACAGTAACGGCTCTTTCAACTTAGGAGATTTTTATAACGTATCTCCGAAAGAAAACACGAAAGCCTATAACGGATCTGGAGCTTCCAATGTTGGGTTTGTCGTGAATACGTTTAACGGTGTTAGTGCAACGAATACATTTGATTCTGATGTGGCAGATCAAGATCAGATTGGAACAGCGTAAAAAAAGTAGGAGAATATCTCCTACTTTTTTCTTTTATCTAATTCAAAATTATTAAAATAAAATTTTAATAAGCAAGAGCTTTACTGTCCACAAATAGTGGTATAAACAAGTAAGTAGTGAAGAGGCACTATTTCATTTTATTTAAATGATAACCCGCTCTCCTCCAAAGCCTTCCTAAGCTTCGGCAAAGACGCAGGCCCCATACCATGCAGTTTTGAAATTTCTTTTTCACTATATTTTGAGAGTTCTTCTACAGTTTGAATTCCATGGTGTTCTAATGCCCTTCTTGCTGGCGCTGAAAGAAGAGAGAGAAAACCTTCTTTTGGTTTTCTCTCTTTCTCACAGGTTGGGCAAGTTGGACAATCGCTACTTTTATAGTACTCGTGTCCCTGTTCACAAGTTCTTAACGTTTTTTCCGTTACCATTTTCAAGCCCCTCTATTCTTCAATATTTACAACGTGATTCCCATCAAAGAAATATAAACATTTCTCTTTCACAGGATGTTGTAAGCTTTTCTCCAGTGCTTTTGCATATAACGAAAGCTGCACTTTATATCGATCTTCTAAAATTGGTTTCGCTTGTTCGAATCCGCCTGGGAATTTCCCTTCAATCGTATCTGTTTTGAAGTCGATTAACGTAATGCCATCTTCCTCTTCAATCATGCAGTCGATAACCCCTTGGACAAGGATCGATTCCCCGCTATTCCCTTTCCAATCTTGATATGCTTCTTCTGCTGCAAGCATCATCGTAAATGGTACTTCACGCTCAACACTTTTCGCCGCTAATACCCTTTTGCCTAAGTCACTGTCAAAGAATGAAATTACTTTTTCAATCGCTATTTCTTCCGCCTGCTCGAATGTTAATAATTCCTTATTTACCATTCCAGCAATTTGCTCTTGAAGAACTTCAACCGTAATCGGCTTCTTCAAATCAACATGCTGCATAACGGCATGGACTGCTGTTCCGCGCTCTGCGTACGTTAACCCTTTTTTCTCCATAAAGCGCGGACGTGTTTTAATTGGTGCACGTAGTTTTTTAATAAAGGCGTTATCGCTACCTTCTTCAGATTGATAATTTCTCTTTATTTCTGTAACAGATTGCTTCGCACGATGAGATGTCGCATCCTCATATCCGTACTTCCACATTAATCTGTCGTACACTTCTTCTTTCCGTTCACTTTGTAATGGCACAGCCTTTTTCTCACGAAGCGCTTCTAATAATTCTTGTTTCTCTTCTTGAACTGGCTCTGGTGCAAGTAGCGTATTACCGTCCACAACTTCTACTTTCCAGCTCGTGTCATACCCGTAAATTTCATCCGGAATACTTCCTTGTCCTAATTCAAGAAGCATTTCACTATCACGGTGTCTATATAATGAAGGTGCAATCCAGTCTAAATAACAAGACGACCCGGCACGTATATGATCTGGTAATAACCATTCACTATGTTCCCTCGCATCAAGCCATTTTTCCATTTCCTTATTTGCATCCTTAACTGTTCCAATTAAAATTAACTTCTCTTTCGCACGCGTCAATGCTACGTATAGTACGCGCATTTCTTCCGCAATTAATTCCATTTTCATTTTACGCTTAATCGCAAGCTGTGATAATGTTGTATATTTAATTCGTTTACGCGGATCGATAAATTGCGAACCGAAACCGAAATCTTTATGCAATAAGAAACGTTTCATTAAGTCTTGTGTATTAAAACGACGACCGAGTCCAGCTACAAATACAACTGGGAACTCTAACCCTTTACTTTTATGAATCGTCATAATGCGAACAACGTCTTCTTGTTCACCGAGGGCCCTCGCCGTACCCATATCATCACCGCGTTCTAAAATACGTTCAATAAAACGTAAGAAGCGGAATAATCCTCTAAATGATGTTGCTTCATATTGTCTTGCGCGGTCATATAGTACGCGTAAGTTTGCCTGCCTTTGCTTTCCAGCTGGTAAACCGCCAACGAAGTCGTAATAACCTGTCTCACCGTACACTTTCCAAATTAAATCAGAAAGTGATTGTTGGCGCGCGAATTCACGCCATCCTTGCAGTAAGTTATAAAACCACTCTAATTTATCATGAAGTTCTTGCTCCTCTTCAAGTGGTGCCCCTTTTAAGAATGAGCTCATTACTTCATAAAATGACCCTTTCTTTCCGTGAGCACGAAGCGTCGCAAGTTCTTCGTCATTTAATCCAACGATCGGTGAACGAAGTACTGCTGCAAGCGGGATATCTTGCATCGGATTATCAATAACGCGGAATACGTTCATCATAATATTTACTTCTGTCGCTTCAAAGTAACCAGTCGCAAGGTCTGCATATACTGGAATTCCTTGTAATTTTAACTCTTCCATAATTTGCGGTGCCCACGGCATGGAGCGAAGTAAAATAACGAAGTCGCGGTATTGTACTGGGCGCATACTATCATTTTTACGGTCATACACTTCATAACCTGAATCAACCATCGCTTTAATGCGCTGCGCCATAAGACGAGCTTCAAGCTGTGCTTTTTCGACTTCTGCACCTTCTTCTCCGTCTATTACTTCTTCTTCCGTTTGCTGAATGCACAGTAGTTCTGCCGCTACATCTTCACCTTCTGGATAGGTAGCACCTAACTTTAATTCAGCGTCTGCATCGTAGTCGATTTCTCCGACTTCTTCACCCATAATTTGTTTGAAGATAAAGTTCGTACCTGCTAGTACTTCATGACGACTACGGAAGTTTTTCGCTAAGTCGATCTTCATTCCGCCGCCCAATCCTTCTTGTGTGAAGCGTTTATATTTTCCTAGGAATAGTCCTGGTTCGGCTAGTCGGAAACGATAAATCGATTGCTTTACGTCACCAACCATGAACAAGTTTCCTTCACTCTCAGAATCTTTCGTTACGAATTTAATAATGGATTCCTGTACAAAGTTCGTATCTTGATATTCATCGACTAATACTTCAGCAAATTTGTTACGATATTGGAGCGCCACTGCTGACGGATTCATTTCACCATTTTCACTTTGTTCACTTAAAATTTGCAAACAAAAATGCTCTAAATCTGTGAAATCGACCATTCCTTTATCTCGCTTCATCGCTTGGAAACGCTCTGTAAATACTTTTACAAGTTGAACAAGCTTTTCTAATACTGGGTGCATATCTTGAAAATCTCGTAAGAAACTTTCAGGTTTTCGGCTAAATAACTCTTCTTGTAATTTCTTCACCTCATCTTTCGCTTTATTACGAAGAGAGTCTACTTGTTTTACAACATCTTCATTGTAATCACTTTTCTTAATACGCTTTAACGTTTGCCACGATACGTTTTGCATCGCTTCATACAAACTTGTCCACGACTCATGAGCAGCTGATGATAGCGTTCCAAGTAAAGCTAGATCTGCTTGCAGGGTTTCAATGCGAGGCGCTGGACCGTCAGGAAGCATTGCGAGTTCAGTTGCCTTACGAATATGCTGTTCCGCTGTTTCAAGCTGGAATTTCACATCTTCTAATAAATAAGAAGCATATACTAAGTCTTCAATTGTCTTTCCTTCTACGTCATATGCTTCTACTAATTTATCAAGCCATTTTTCCGGATTTGGATGCGCTCTTGACTCTGTATGAAGCGCTAAAATCATACGTTGTAAGTCATCATCACTACGGTCACTCGTATAACGATCAACAAGTTCAAAGAAGATTGTATTATCTTCGATTCCGTACTCTTCTTCTAATATGTCATCTAGCACTTCTTCTTTTAACAATTCATTTTCTGTTTGATTCGCAATACGGAAACGAGGATCAACATCAAGCATGTAGTAATATCCTCTAATTACTTGTAAACAGAATGAGTGAATTGTTGAAATGGAAGCTTTATTTAATAGGCTCAGCTGCTTTCTTACGTGTTGAGAGCCTGGTTCATCAATTAATACCTTTTCTAACGCTTCCCCGATTCGGTTTTTCATCTCTTGCGCCGCTGCATTCGTAAATGTTACAACGAGCAGGCGGTCGACATCGACTGGATTCTCTTCATTAATAATCTTTTTAATAATACGTTCAACTAATACTGCTGTTTTACCTGATCCAGCTGCAGCCGCAACTAAAATATCACGCCCGTTCGCTACAACAGCTTTCCACTGGTCATCTGTCCATTGACTATCTTCTGGTTTTTTAGGCCAATTTTCTATCATTCTCCGCCAACCTCCTCTCTTATTTTCTCCATCGCTTCGCTATCTTTCATATCTTTTAACGATCGGAACTGATTATCTTCAAGTGACTCATCAAATTGACAAACAGATTTGAAGTTACAGAACGTACATGCTGCTTTATTTCCCATTTTATAAGGAGCAATATCGATAACACCTTCTGTAATATCTTTTCCGATATTTTCAAACGTATGGTGTACATATTTTTGCAGTACGTTAAACTCTTGCTCACTTGCAATACTTGAACGCGCACTAAAGCTACCGTCTTTTTTCAGGCCAGCAGAAATAATATCTGAACTTCCTGTTGAAAGTTTGTTATCCATTAAACGAACAACGTCAGCATCTCCTAATACGAGTCCTTTCATTTTAAATTTCTTTAAAATTTCTTTTTCAATTTCAGCTTCAGATGCGTCACCTTTCATCTCAACGATTGGGTTATGAATATGGAAATACAATACACCAGCTGGTGATGCTGCGTGACCTTTTTTCATCCACGTCTGCGCATTCGAAGTAACAACATCTAAATACGTTAACATTTGAAGTGCTAATCCGTAATACACTTCCGTTAAATCTAACGCTTTTGAACTTGATTTATAATCAATAATACGTAGGAACGTCCCGTTTTCATCTTCTGCCTTATCAACACGGTCAATACGGCCGACAACTTCCATCTTCACACCATTTGGTAATGAGAATTCCATCGGCGGAAGTGAGCCTGTACCACCCATACCGAACGGCACTTCTAAATCAACTGGTACGAATCCGCTTGACTTCGCATGTTCACGAAGAATGATTGACGTACGGAAAATGATTTGTTGTAGTTTTTGTTTTAAATAGAAATGACGGTTTGAACTTAATAAAATTTGTCGTTGTAATAACGGTGCGATTTCTTCTATTACTAAAACAGAAAGATGCTCACACTCTTTTATGGATAAATCCGCCCAAGTACGGTTTTCACGCAATAACTTGTCCGCAATTTTCTTTAATGCCGCATGGAATAATTCGCCGATATCCGGCGCATCAAGCTTGAAAATATCACGCTCTCTAAGCGATAAACCGTGCTGCGCAAAATGAGCGTATGCACAACGGTTAAATAGTTCCATACGAGAGACGCTTCCTTTAATTATATCTCCGTATAAATCTCTACTTACTGCTGTACTTAGTTTCTTCGCACGATTTCGATAGAATAAACTTGATAAGACGCGGCTACTTTTTTGTTTCCATTCATCTGAAGTTACGTAGAAATTATATACGTCCCACCAAAAGTCTAAATTCCCTTCAAATCCGTATCGCTTCCACGTTTGTAGTTGCTGCATAACGTAAGATAACGTTACTTCTGGCGTTGCTACGTATGAAATTTGTTCTGAACGTGATAAATCGTTTACGTCATTCGTAATAAATAAATCTTTCACATTAGGGAACATTCTTTTTATTTTCTTAATAAAGCTAGACGCAAGTAACGTCTTTCCTTCTTCATCTGCAAGCGGGCATGAAATATATAACTTCTCAGATGCTCTCGTTACCATTTGATACATAACGAACTGTTCTTCTAACAAAGTTTGTCTCGTCGTTGGCGCTAATTCAATCCCTGCTGCACCAAGAACTTCTCTTTCTTCATCAGAAAGCATACCTTCGTCCATAGGTGCTGCTGGAATAACACCCTCATTTACACCTATAATAAACGTTGCTTTCACGTCAGATAACCTGGAGTGATCAATATTAGCAATTAACACTTGGTCTAATGACGGCGGAATGTTAGCAAATTGAAGTGCCTCAAGACCTGTCGACATAACGTCCGTAAACATAGAAAGAGACATTTTCTCTTCACCAAGCATCTCTACAAACGTATCAAGAAGGCTCATTACTTCTTCCCATACTTGTTCATGATCTGTCGCAAATAAGAAATCTCCACTTTCTTCTGCACGTATACGTAATTCTTCTAGTTTTTTCGGAACATCCAGCTCTTCTAGAAATAAGTAAACTGCTTCACACATTTGCATAACTGTTCCTGCACGCTTTAACCTTTTTTGCATGCGAATAACAGGTGTTCTTACAACGTCACGTAACCTATTTATTTTCTCTTCCATTTCACGTTCACTGTCTGTAATCATCCCGTTCGTATCATCAAGAGAACGATAACGGCGATACATCCATGAATCCTCTGAAGTCCACCTCTTTCCTTGTACACCGTACGCTAAACAGTAATTTTCAAATTCATCCATTTCTTCACGCATCGTTTCTTTTCTTACGTCTAATGGATATAACAGCTCTGTTTTCACGCAGCGGAACACCGCATCATAACGCCAATTCCCACTAATAATCTCGAGTGCAGAACGAATACATTCTACTAATGGGTGGTGTGACATCGGGCGCTTTTCATCGATGAAGTGCGGGATATTGTAATCTGTAAATAACGTGCGCATCACATCGTAATAACTTTCCCCATTACGAAGAAGCACTGCAATATCTCGGTAACGATATTTTTCATTCGCAACAAGTTTACGAATTTCACGAGCAACACCTTCTACCTCCGCTCGTAAATTCGCAGCTGTGCTAATCGTTACACTCGCTTCACCGTTAAATTTTTCATTCGGACGCGCTTCATAATGAGCTTCTAAATGCGCTAATGCGGGAGAATGAAAACGCGGCTGTTCCATAAGTGGAATTGTTTTTTCAATTTCTATTTTCTCTTCACGCGCTACTTGTTTTATTTTTTCATACGTTAACGTCGTTTCATAAAATAAATCGAGTTCATTTACTGGCTGTGCTAACGTTTTTTCATCTATCGTTAACGTGATCGTAACTCTCGCTCCGCAAATCATAAGCTGTCTTACAATCTCTAACTCTTGCGGGGAGAATGAATGAAATCCATCTATATAAATTTCCGCACCATTTACATATTCAGACTGCGGAAGCTTTTCCACTAGCAATTGCAGGTAGTCTTCTGAATCTAAATATTTTCCAATTAAAGCACGTTCAAAATCATCGTATAATAGCTGTAAATCATACACTTTATTCGCTAGTAACTTTTGTTCGGCACTGCTACTATGCGCATCCAATTGTTGCCACATTTCATATACGTTAGATGGCGTTACATTGTAACGTTTAAACTCTGCAATCATACTGCCAAGATGTTCAAAGAAACCGTTTTGCTCCGCTGCTTTTTGGAACACCGATAATCCATCTTTACGAGACTCTACAATTTTACGGAGTAACATATGTACACCCGCTTCATCAATATGAAGACGACTCGCTCCGCCAACTTCTTGTAGTACCTTCCACGCTAATCGTGAAAAACTAAAAACTTGTGCCCGAATAGAACCTCTTACATCCTCACTTCCAATTAACGCCTGCTGCGTCTGGAATGTCATCTGTTCTGGCACAAGATATAATATTGTTTTCCCTCTCGGGCGTTGTTTTAACTCTTCTTGCACTTCGCGTAAACAAAGTGTACTTTTTCCACTTCCCGCTCTACCAATTACAAATCGAAGTGACATGTAACCCCACCTTTCACTTACATAACGAACGTTAGTTTGCTACTATAATTGTATTATAGTACACGAAAAAAGACAAACTGAGTTGTTTGTCTTTTCTATACTTCTACTTCATTATATCAACCTTTTGAAAAATTCGTTTGCACCTCTTGAATTGGCCAATATCGCAAATCAACTTTACCGACAACTGTATCAGCTTTTACAAAGCCAAAGTGTCTACTATCCCAGCTCCCGAGCCGGTTATCACCTACTACAAAAATAAACCCGGGTGGCACCAGCTTTTCTTTCGTTAACTCTTCTAATGTAAAGTCGCCTGTTAGTTGCCTTCCATTTATCTCTTTCTTATACTTCTCTAAATACGGCTCATCAATAAATTGACCGTTTATATATAACTTATCCTGCTTATATTCAATATGATCTCCAGGTAAACCGATAACCCGCTTTACATAGTCCTCTTTTTTATTCGCATGAAATACCACAACGTCAAATCTGTTCAAGTCCCCAACTTGATAACTCACCTTATTTACAACTAGCATATTGCCATCTTGCAATGTCGGCATCATTGACTTCCCCTCTACAACATACGTTGAAAAGAAAAACGTTCGAAAAAATACAGCTAATAATACACCAATTAAAATTGTTCGTATCCACTCTATGCCTTCTTTTTTCAAAGTTTTCTTCATCTGCTTCTCCCCTTATCCTTTAATACTGAAGCTTTCCTTTACAAAGAAGACTATTCTTAATGTAGTTCTAACTTTACTTCGATTTTCTTACCGACATACCATAAAATAAAAATACCAATCCCTACAATAACTGATTTCACTGGATTATGAATAAATGACATTAAATCATGACCGATATACGTTAAAATAAAAATCATCACAAGTTTTCCGAATGCTAACGCTAGACCAAACTGTTTTACACTAATTCGGGATAAACCAGCGACAACATTTATTAGCGCTGACGGTGTAAACGGAAAACAAAATATAACAAAAATCGGTGCGAATCCTTTCCTTTCAATCCACCCCATTGCTTTTCGTACTCTCTCATGCTTATTTACAAACGAAAAGAAACGACTGCGACCAAAATGGCGGATGATGAAAAAGACAAGTAATGCACCCATTACTGATCCAAGCCATGAATAAAGAAAACCGAGCCAAAAGCCAAATGCAACAGCATTCGCCAGTACAAATACAATAAGCGGTAATACCGGAATCAACGCCTCTATCATCGGTAAACCAATACCAAGAAGTGGTCCGAACGCTTTATAACTCTCAACAATATGATCCATATTTTCTGGTGAAAAATACTCTTTGATTGTCTGAAAATCCATTCTACACTTTACCCCTTTACTCTAAATACTATCCCTACTGTATCATTGCTTATATGAAAGAGGAAATGGTAGATACGACATACGGAGATGTATTTATTAAAGTTTCCATATCTTTCATAAGAATTCCTTCATTATTTAGCTATGATAATCTATCAATATTTGACAAGATATTACATATTAATAACACCCTATCCAACAATATCCTTATATCCCTTCAAAAATAGTATATTACAAATAATTTATTTAAATATAAAAAAATAGTATTTTTTACATTTTTTATTAAAAAAACAACATAAATCTGTTATACTAAATATCGCAATATATTTATTTTATATTTTTAGGAGGAAATACTTTGAAAGACACAGTAAAATTATTAAAATGGGTTACTGGTGCCTTAGAGGCTTTACTGGGAATACCTGTACTCGGAGGAACTATTGTTGTTTCTTTACTTTGGTTACCACTTCTTTTCATGCTAGTATTACATATTGTTACTTTAGTATTGGCTAAAAAAGCTAATATGAGCGCTAACGGTAATGTGCTAGGAATTGTAACTTCTTGCCTTGCATGGATTCCGTTTGTAGGAATGATTTTGCATATTTTATCAGCTATCTTCATTATGATGGATGCTGCCCGTAAGGAAGAAACTTATTAATATTTAAATAGCAAAAAAGCTGTCCTAGAATGCCGCTTAAAGCAACATTCTAGAGGCAGCTTTTTCTATATTACACTTCTTCTTCTCTAACAAAATACACCTTCTCATAAGCGGGTCTTAATGTTGATTCCTCTTTTTTATCGACCTCTTTAAAACAAGGATTCCCTTGTTTTTTCCTACGATCTTCATATTCAGTACGTAATTTCGCTGTACGATTTTGTTGATTTTCAAAACTAGTTTTTGATATTTCTAATTTCACAGCAAAGCCATTTATAAATCTAATAATAAGATTTCCATCTTCTAATTCTTTATTACTTTCAATATAAAAATGAGACAACCAAGCGCACTCTTTTCTAGAGTAAGAATAGGTAGGGAAAAAATAAAGTTGATCTGCTGGACTAATCGCAATCGGTGCTTTATGTGTAATATGAGTTAACTCTTTCGTTCCTTCTTTTCTGCCTAAGAAACTAGAGCCATGCTTGCGGCAACTTCTTTCTATAATATCTAGAGGTTTTTGAAATACGAAAAAAGAATCATTCATTTCAACGACTCGCGTAACAATTTTCTTTTCACTTAGAATAACAGGAAGTAAGGCCATCGTATTTTTCGTTACAACATAATTTTCGACATAGCGTTCCACTTTACTTTCCATACTCCATTATCTCCTTTTTTCCATTTATATTAGCAGCTGCATATATAATTTTAGCATCTATGAAAAGGAAATAGCTTACAAGTTCCGCTTTTTTACAATTTTTTATCATTTATCAAACATTTGTTAAACAATAAAATCACAATATAGAAATTAATTAATTTTAAAGTTATAAAAACAGCATTTATACTACCTATAAATATTTATTATCCATTCCTCATTTCACATCATTACAACAACTAACTTTGCTATAATTAAAATGTAAATCCAATATATGGAGGGCCACTATGGAAGAAAAAGAGATCCAACCATCGATTCAAATGAAAAATAGTAGCGTCATTATCGTGAAAAACTCAGCTAGTATTATATTCGGTTTATTTTTCATTCTGCTATTCTTTGCCAAACCGTTTCGTAAATCAAAATGTCCAGAATGTAAAAAACGTGAGAAGAAAAAATCAGGGCAAGAACAATAAAAGGCCTTCCTTTATGGAATGCCTTTTTACATTCGTAGTATCATTTTATTTATTCTTCTTCCCCCTAAAAAACGACTATATTTTCTTCCAAGGTTCTCTACATCTTTTTTGATTTGTAATATGATCCTTATATAAAACATGAGAAAGAGTATTTGTACTTGTTACCCGCTTTTAATTTTTATTAAAAAATTAAAATTTGTACATCTTTATCCATCACTAACAATTCGTTAATTAGTTAACTTTGCAATATAAGTTTTGTATATAATGTCATTCAAAAACACAATATATATAAGTAGCTATTTATAATTACATTGCTTTTTATCGAATTCTACAAAGGAGTTGTATACTATGGATAAAGAAAATCCATTAAATCAGCAGGTTAATAGCATTCCCTCAGATGCTCTGAATACCCCTAGTAAGGAACAAGAACAACTGTTAGAAACATCATCTCAAAACGTACAAAATTCCAACAACAACGCTAACAAAAAAGATGTTACTCAAGGTCTATCTGGAAAAGATTTCCCCATTTCAACAGAGAATACAAATTTATAGTTATTTACTATCATACGCAGCAAATGCTCTTGCTGAACTAATTCTTCTACAGAAACTAATACGCATTCCAGATAATTTTTTACCAGTTGTAACATCGAAAAAGAGATTTAGATATAAAAACAGGCTCTAAAAAAACTTTCTCCACAACAAAAAAAGGATGGCATTAGCCATCCTTTTTTCCATCATCAACTATAAAATTATAGTTTGATTACGTTTTTAGCTTGAGGTCCACGGTTACCGTCTTCGATTTCGAAGCTAACTTTTTGACCTTCTTCTAAAGATTTGAAACCGTCAGTTTCGATTGCTGAGAAGTGTACGAATACGTCGTTTTCGCCTGGAACTTCGATGAAACCGAAACCTTTTTCGTTGTTAAACCATTTTACTTGTCCTGTTACTGCCATAATTATTTCCTCCTAAGAAAATACAAATTTTAAATTTTTTAGTCTTCCTGTCTAAAAAAAGAATCCACACATTATCAAATACGAAACATAAACTAGTTCTCACATACTTTTTCTCGTTCGTTTTCAGCACTTGATAACATATGGATTGCTTAATTTAACTATTCAACTGACATCATCATAGCACATTAAAATAAAATGTACAATCTTTTTCGAAAATAGAATTTCTAATTTTTAGTATTTCTTATAAAATATAATTATCTCTATTCTAAATAAGGAGGAATTTATGACCAATAAAATTCCTAGAAAAACATTAAAAAGAATTGAAGAGGATATTGAAAATAATAATCTTGGAAAAGCAAGAGATAGGTTGCATGGCCTCATCTTTACATACCCAAATGAATTACATCTTCGAAAACAACTCGGAGATATTTATTATAAATTACAATATCCAGAAATGGCTGGACGTTACTGGTATCTAGAAGAGCATAAAACAGATATTATGCATGAATCATGTTTATTATTTGAAAAATCAATGGGAAATAGTCCTCATCATATTGCACGTGCTTTAAAGTTTAAAGGCGATTCTAACCATATAAAAGGTTTGTATAAAGATCAACCTTTATCTTCAGTGCAGAAGAAAGTAGCAGAGGAGTTAATTTATGAGTATAAAGAAACATGGAAAGATAAGCTAGTTCCTTTTGGCTGTCTAGCATTGCTTGCTTCCCTTCTCTTTTCTGCCGTTGTTGGTCTATTCACTATTTGGAATTGGATTTTTTAATCACAGGGGGAATTTTCACATGTCAAACTACGCTAAAGAAGAAAGGCTAACAGGGGGAAACGTCTCAAGCGTATATCGTTCTGAAAATACTGTTCGGCGAGAGTTAAAGCCAGGCAGTGAAAAGATTCATAAGCTATTGCAACATTTAGAAAACAAAGGATTTCATTATGCTCCAAAGTTTTTAGGTGTAGATGAAAAAGATAGAGAGATTTTATCCTTTATTGAAGGAGAAGCTGGCAATTATCCTTTAAAAGAATATATGCGATCTAATGATGTATTAAAAAAAATAGCAAAGATGCTCCGCCTTTACCATGATGCTGTAAGTGATTTTCCGTTATTAGCTGATTGGAAACCGATGGATCATACTCCAAATAACATTGAGGTTTTATGTCACAATGATTTTGCCATATATAACATTATTTTTAATAATGAGAAGCCAGTAGGGATTATTGATTTCGATGTTGCTGCTCCTGGTCCAAGACTATGGGATATCGCTTATACACTCTATACTTGTGTGCCTTTAAGTAGAGTGTATTATACTGAATCCGGTGAAGCCGTTCATTATGACTCATCGCAACATGCAGATCGTATTAAAGAGAGAGTGAATTTGTTCGTTCAGTCCTATGATAAAAATATGGATGAAGATTACTTAGGAATGGTGTTGCTTCGATTAGAAGGGTTATGTACATATATGAAACGAAAAGCTCAAGAAGGCGACTTGAATTTCCAAAGAATGATCGATGAAGGACATCTAGAGCATTATGAGAAAGATATGAAGTTTATTCGTGATCATAGGGCTGAGTGGAGTTGATTTAGTAATAAAGAAAAGTTAGTATCGTTTTTTGCCGACAACTCAATCTCTCTTTTCGAATCGTTTAGAAAATAACAAGGGGCACCTTTCAAAAAGGTGCCCCTTCCTTTTATTTCGTAAACTGTGCTTCTTCCGTAGATCCTTTTAACGCTGTCGTTGATGAAGTTCCGCCTGTAATCACTTGTGCCACTTCATCAAAGTAACCTGTTCCTACTTCGCGTTGATGACGTGTTGCAGAGTAGCCATGTTTTTCAGCTGCGAATTCTGCTTGTTGTAGTTCAGAGTATGCTGCCATGCCGCGCTCTTTATAGCCACGTGCTAGTTCAAACATACCGTAATTTAATGAATGGAATCCAGCAAGTGTTACGAATTGGAACTTGTAACCGTAAGATGCGATTTCCTTTTGGAAGCTTGCAATTGTTTTTTCATCTAGTTTTTGTTTCCAGTTGAATGAAGGTGAGCAGTTATATGCAAGTAGCTTCCCTGGATGCTCCTTATGAATTGCGTCCGCAAATCGTTTTGCATCTTCTAAATTTGGTTCTGACGTTTCACACCAAACGAGGTCTGCGTACGGTGCATACGCTAAACCGCGCGCAATTGCTTGATCAAGACCTGCATTCGTACGGTAAAACCCTTCTGGTGTTCTTTCTCCTGTAATAAATGCTTTATCAACAGGATCAATATCGCTCGTAATTAAATCAGCTGCATCCGCATCTGTTCTTGCAACGATAATTGTCGGCACTCCCATTACATCTGCTGCAAGGCGTGCAGAAATTAAATTGCGTACTGCTGTTTGCGTTGGTAGTAGTACTTTTCCGCCTAAATGGCCACATTTTTTCTCTGAAGATAATTGATCTTCAAAATGCACACCTGATGCACCTGCTTCAATCATACCTTTCATCAGTTCGAATACATTTAATTGCCCACCAAATCCAGCTTCTGCATCTGCTACAATCGGTACGAAATAGTCTGTATCATCGCTTCCTTCCATATGCTGAATTTGATCCGCACGTTGAAGCGTTTGATTAATTCGTTTTACTACAGCAGGTACGCTGTTCGCTGGATATAAACTTTGGTCTGGATACATATGCCCAGAAAGGTTTGCATCAGCTGCTACTTGCCAACCACTTAAGTAAATCGCTTTTAACCCAGCTTTTACTTGTTGCATCGCTTGGTTTCCTGTTAATGCGCCAAGTGCGTTAATATAGTCTTCTGTATGAAGCGATGTCCAAAGCTTCTCAGCACCACGACGCGCTAACGTATGTTCAATATCAATTGACCCGCGCAGGCGAATTACATCTTCTGCCGAATATGGACGTGTGATCCCTTTCCAACGCTCATCTAATTCCCAGCTTTCTTGTAACTTCTCGCTTCTTTCGTTTTTCATTTGTTCCATCCCCTTTTCATTTTTTATAAAATTTCATAACCCGGTAATGTTAAAAATGGTACGAATTCATCATTTCGAACGAGATTTGTAAACAACGTTGTCGCCTCTTGGAATCTCCCTTTCTTAAAGGCTTCCTTACCAATCTCTCTTTCTATTTTTGCTAATTCTTCTTCTTTTAATTCTTCCATTAATTCAAGCGTAATATTACGACCATCATTTAGTTTTCCACCTTCATGACGAATCCATTGCCATACTTGTGCTCTTGAAATTTCAGCTGTTGCCGCATCTTCCATTAAGTTATAAATGGGTGCTGCTCCCCGTCCGCTTAACCAAGATGCAATATATTGAATACCTACGCTAATATTCATGCGAAGGCCCTCTTCTGTAATCGTTCCCACCGGTACCTCTAGTAAATCGTTTTCTGTTACACATATTTCTTCACGTTTTCTAAAAATTTGATTTGGTGTTTTCATAATGTGATTAAACACTTCCATTGCAACCGGTACAAGTCCAGGGTGGGCAACCCAAGTCCCGTCATGACCGTCTAAAGCTTCGCGTTCCTTATCAGCACGCACTTTTTCAAAAGCTGCTTCATTTGCTTCTGGATTATTTTTAATCGGAATTTGTGCCGCCATTCCTCCAATTGCTGGTGCATTACGGCGGTGACATGTTTGAATTACTTTCAAAGAATACGAACGCATAAATGGCGCCGTCATCGTGACTTGTGCTCTATCTGGTAGTAAGAATTTATTATGATTACGGAAACTCTTTAAAAAGCTAAAAATATAATCCCATCTTCCGCAGTTTAAGCCAGCAGAATGATCTTTTAGCTCATACAAAATTTCATCCATTTCAAACGAAGCGTGAATCGTTTCCAGTAACACAGTTGCTTTAATCGTTCCATTTGGAATGCCGATATATTTTTGAGCAAATACGAATACATCATTCCATAATCTCGCTTCTAAATAACTTTCCATTTTCGGTAAGTAAAAGTATGGGCCGCTCCCTTTTGCTAAAAGAGCTTTCGCATTATGGAAAAAGTACAAGCCGAAGTCTACTAAGCTACCCGACATATTTTTCCCATCAACTTGCATATGCTTTTCCTCTAAATGCCATCCTCTTGGACGTACAATGAGTACAGCTGTTTTCTCATTTAATCTATATTCTTTCCCTTTATCATTTTCATGTGAAATCGTTCCCTTTACTGCATCTCGTAAATTGATTTGGCCTTCCACTGCATTTTCCCAAGTTGGTGAATTCGAATCTTCAAAATCCGCCATAAAAAGATGCGCTCCTGAATTTAAAGCGTTAATGACCATCTTTCTATCTACCGGTCCAGTAATCTCTACACGGCGATCCTCTAAGTCTTTTGGCAGCTTGGCAATTGTCCAATCCGCTTCACGTATGTGTTTTGTTTCTTCTAGAAACTTCGGAAACTCCCCTGCATCAATTCTCTTTTGTTTTTCTACACGTTTTTGTAAAAGTTCTATGCGGCGCTCATTAAAATTCTCATGTAGTTCCTTCAAAAAACTAAGCACCTCAGGTGTCAATATTTCGCTGTACGCTGGTAACATTTCTCCAACGAGTGTAACCCGTGAAGTTTGCGTCGACATATTAGCATCCCCTTCTTAAACTGTTTTATAACAGATTTGATTTCATGTTTTATATTATATAACAAATCTTCAGAAAAGGAAGTTTTTTTCGAAAATTCATTTCGTTTTTTTTCAAAACGCCATTCTTTCGCGCTTTATTTCATACAAAAAAGGCCGCTGTTATACAACAACGACCTTTTTGTATTATTTTTGAATTTCACTTTGACTAGTTAAACTTTATTACTGCCCTTGTTCCATATCATGCAATATTGCTCTATGTAAAAACTGTGCGTATTGTTCTCTCGTTACCTTCATAGACGGACCGAATTTACCTTCTCCGATTCCCATTGTAATACCATTTGTTTGTACTGCACTAATTGCATTCGTTGCCCATGAATTTGCTGAAACATCATTAAAGTTATGAGATCCCTTTGCCTGTAGGTCAAAAGCATTCGTAAGAACTTGTGCCATTTCCGCACGCGTTAACGTCGCCTTCGGTCTAAAGTTTCCATTCTCGTCTCCCTGGAAAATTCCGATTTCCGTTAGAGCCAATATCTCCTCGATAAAGCTTGTTGAATTTTCATCGATATCTCCATATGGGTTTTCATATTCATCTTGTTCTTCCATATCAAACACACGGTAAATTAAAGCTGCAACTTGCTCACGTGTTACATTATCCCCAAAACCGAATATTCCATCGCCATATCCCAAAATTATTTCTTGTTCCGCTAATTCATGAATTGCCTCATATGCCCAATGTCCTTTTGGTACATCTTTAAATACAATTGTATTTGCCTTTTGCAACGGTGCACTTTCCGCTTTTACACTATTACTCTCTGCTGAGAATAACACCCCACCCATAATTGTTAATGCTGTAGCTGTTTTTAATAATTTTTTGCTCATCAAATTATCTCCCCAATATGTATATGTTTTTTTAAAAATATACAGAATAAATGGTATAGTGACAATATATTTTCCGACACATTTCGTGACGGTTTTGTGAATCATATTACACATCATGTCTTTTTCATCGGGTTGATTATAAAGCTTGTTTATAACCATAAAAATACATAAATACGAATAATAATTCTTTTTTAAACAAACAAAAAAGCACAAATTTTTCTATTTGTGCTTTCATATTTCACTCTACTTCCAATCTTCTTTCAAATGATAATTAATAATCGCATTATTAATAAACTGAGCATATTGTTCTCTAGGTACAGGGCGATTTAATTCATACATGCCATTCCCAGTTCCTCTCACAACATTATTAGATTGTAACGCACTAATTGCATCTTCTGCCCAGTGACCTTTTGGAATATCTTTAAATGTATGTTTTTGTTTCGTTTCAAAATTAAATGCTCGTTTTAAAATGACAGCCATTTCCGCTCTAGAGATTGGTGCTTTCGGCCTAAAATTCCCTTGGCCATCCCCTGTAAAAACACCACGTTTTGTTAACGCTAAAATTTCCTTTTTAAAAGTGGTTGTACTATCAGAAACATCTTTATATGGATTCCCTACTGGCCCTTCTTCTTTTATCTCAAGTGTTCTGTAAATAGTCCCAGCTACTTGTTCACGTGTTATAAGATCGCCAACACCATACTTCCCGTTTCCATACCCTAATATAATTTTATGATACGCTAAATCCATAATAGCATCATATGCCCAAAATCCGTATGGAACATCTTCAAACACAATCATTTGTGGATACTCTTCCGCTTTTACAGGTGTCACATTCGCCCCTGCAAATATACCTCCTGCCATTGTCGCAATCATCATTACACCCAATATTTTTTTCTTCATTATCCTCTCTCCCTATTTCATTCAAATAAAATGAACTTCATTGTTTCAGGAGTACTATTTTTTGTGAATGTAAGATAAAATGCAAATCTTCTAGAAGAAATATTTCCACTACCTTTCTGCTTTATACCCCCTTCTTTCTTTTTCAAAAAGGAAGTTGTCACATCTAAGGTGTTATATACTAAAACATTCTACAATCTCTTTATAAACTCCTTTTCACTTTATAACTTCCCTTTATTGGCACCTAAAGGAGATGCCTAATGGAGGTTACTATATTCATGGTTTATATTTCAGAGGTAGCATTTTTCACTGAATTTTGAGGTGGGGGTCTTACTGCCCAGCAAATAACAGGATAAAAAAATCATCCTTTTTTCTTAAAAGAGGATGATTTTTTTATATTTATTAACACTCAAATATGCTACTACTTTTGAAGAGTAAATTGGGCAACTATTTGTTTTAATTTTCCTGCTGCGTTATGCATATGTTCAATTGAAACCGAAATCTCTTGAACAGATTTTTCTTGCTGTTGAATAGACTCTTTTACCCTATCAGTTCGGTCAGATGATCTTTGGGAAATTTGAGCCATGTCTTCTGCAGAAGCCGAGATTTCCTCACTACTCGCTGCAATTTCATCTGTAGACATAGATACCGTTTGAATTTGCTCAGATACTTGCTGTACTTTTTCTGTAATTGTTCCAAATACTTTTTCTGTATGCATTACTACTTGTGTACCTGCCTGTACCTCATTATCTACTTTCCCCATCATATGTACCGTATGGTTCGTTGTTCCCATAACTTGAGTAATAAGATTCTCAATTTGTTTTGCAGAATCACTAGATTGTTCTGCTAATTTCCGCACTTCATCTGCCACAATTGCAAATCCTCTACCACTTTCACCAGCACGTGCAGCCTCAATTGCGGCGTTTAATGCTAATAAGTTAATCTGGGAGGTAATACCTTGCATAACATCAATGATTTTAACAATTTCTTCTGATTGTTCTTTCATAGTCTCTACTTGTTTCACACCGCTATGTACCGAATTTTGGATTGTATCCATCTGTTGAATCATTTGTTTCATTAATTTGTTACCACTCTCTGCATCTAATGCTGATTGAGCAGATAATTCATTTACAGAGGATGATGTATTGACTATACTCTGCATTCCTTGCGTCAACTCTTCCATCGCACCCGCAGTTTGTTCCATTGCTTGCATTTGACTCTCTGCACCATTTGCAACTTCTTCAATATCCATAGTGATTTTCTTCGCTGCACTACTAGATACTTCTGATGCAGATACTACTCCGTCTGCATGTTGGAATAAAAGCTGAATATTATTCTCTACTTCTTGCATATTTGTTCTTAGCCCTGCAATCATCTCGTTAAAATTACTTACTAATATACCTAATTCATCCTTAGCAGTATAATCACCATGTACGGTTAAATCTCCTTCTTTCGCTCTTTCCATCATACGACTAACCGTTTGTAAAGGAGCAACTATGAGCTTGCTAATAATATAACTTACTATACATATAACGATTGTAGTAACTACTACAAGAATGATAAAGGTAATAACGGAACGATCAATCATTTTTTGAGAATCTTTAAATACTTGGTCAGCTAAATTTGAAACATACGATTCTAGATCCACTGCATAACCAGCTAACTCTATTCCCTTCGGTTTTAATTCCTTCTGAAATTCATTTACCATTTGTGGCTCATTTGTTACCTTCGCCTTTTCAAATAATTTTTTATATGTATCTTTATAACTTGGCAAAGATTTCTTCATCTTCTGAAATAGTTCATCCTCTTGCTTACTTAAATTAAAACCATCATCATATTCTTTTAATAAAGAATCATATTTTTTAAGATCCTTTTCAATATTATCAATTATCCCCTCTTTATTTGCCACTTCATTTTGTGATGCCGTAATTAATTCTAGTAAGTTATATTCTAATGAATTTTGTGTACGAAGCATTCCTTCTAATAAAATTGCAGAATATTGATAATCATCTACTACAACCTCTGTATCGTGCTTAATCTTATTAATAGAATTAATTGCTACACTGCTCATAATTACCATACCTAAAACTGCTAATGAAATAAGCGCTAATAATTTATATTTCACTTTTAAATTTTGTAAAAAATACATTTTTCCACCTTTATTCCTTTATATATAGATTTTTAGAATTTTATAGCTTATTATTTACAAAATCGCAATAAAAAGCAATGATAAATATTCCCAATATCAAACTTATATCCCTATAAAAAAAGAAGTAGCTATCATGCTACTCCTTTTTGCTTTGTTTCTCATATTGTTCAAACGTATGAATTCTTTCAAAAATTGGTGGGTGCGTGTATAAGAAAAATTTTACTAACGCAGGCGGATTTACTTGGCTTAAACTTGTTTTTGATAAATATTGAAAAGTTTTCACACCAGATTTCCCGTCCTTCGTCATATTTAAAGCATATTGATCTGCGGCTCTTTCTTCTATACGTGAAACGTAGTTTGTTGCTGGTTGTGCTGCAAAAGAGAGGACAGAAGAAATTAAGAAAAATAAAGGTAAAATGGAGAAACATGCTACTTTTGAAATTTGCAATGTATCTCCCCATTTGCGAATACACATATTTATAATACGACTAATTAAAAACATACCTATAAACGATAGCAATACATAACTTGCAACGCCAAAATATATATGTTTCATAACATAATGCCCCATTTCATGAGCCATTATAAATAAAATCTCTTTATCTTTTAACTGCTTAAGCGTTGTATCCCACATTACAATACGAGCGTTAGGACCAATTCCTGTTACGTAAGCATTTAATGCATTCGTTTTTTCTGACATGTTTACTTCATATACGTGTTTAGCAGGAATGTCCGCTTTGTCTGCTATCGCTAAAATTTTCGTTTCTAATTCTTTATTTTTCAGCGTCGAGAAGTCGTTATACAGTGGATCAATAACGACAGGCTGTATGAATGTTAAAAAGATTGTAAATGGAACAGAGAGCGCCCATCCTGCGAGCCACCATCTCTTCGGAAATTTACGGATAAGCCATAATAGAACGGTAACTACGATTAACATAGTCGCATAACTTTCCCAAAAACCGATAACATGATCTTTTATCCAGCTTTGTGTACTTTGTGTTGAAATGCCGTAATCAACGGACACTTTCCGGCCAATCCATTGCATCGGTAAGGCAAGCACTGTTGTCAATAATGATAAATAAAAGAAATAAATCGCAACTTGCAAAACACTTATTTTAGTCGTTTCCTTCGACCATTTCTCAAACTTTCTTGAAATACCTAGCACAAGTACAAATAATAAAATAATCCATTCAAGAGGCGTCGCTAAAAAGTATAGTAAATTTTTCACGCGCGAATAATCTTGGCTTAGCGTAAGCTCTCTAGCACTCATAAACGTTTCTGGATCTGCACTCGTTCCTTTATACATGTCCGGAATAAGTTCATGATTCCATCCAAATAAATACCAATATATAAGTAACGCAAATCCAACGTACAAAAAAAACGACCAACCGATAACCTTCCTCACGCTATTCCCTCCTCTATGCTGCCTGTCTATTATTATTGTAAGTTCGTATACGCTAAATTAGAACAAGCTTATTATGCGAATTGCTCGAGAGCCTTTTATTTACATAAAAAAACTCTTCTACAAATAGAAGAGTTTTACCTACCTTTAGACACTTTCTTCGGTTCACAATCCGTAATAAGGATCACACTTACAAACCAACACGTACCCTACTTGCTTTTTAGATAAAATAAAAAGCCTCTTTAAGGAAGTACATCTATTAATAAACTAAAATCTTGTAAAGAGAAAGAACTATATTTCATAATACCCTGTACAGCTAAAAGTAAAACAAGACCGATCACACACATATAGTTAACGCTTTCTTCATTCTTTTTTTCAGTAACCACTCCACCACTTATACATAAAATCCCTAGCAAATGGAGCGCTAAATACATGAAAAAATAAGCTTCCTCCCAGCGCAAAATAACATTCACTGTCGTTATTAACACTAGACTAAGTAAAATCAAATAAAAAAACTTATTTGATGATATCGTTTCATTCATATAATTTTATACATCCCTTTCAAATTTCGAATTAATGATGTTTCAAAGCTATAAAGTAAATGATTGTTTTCATACCATAAAACAAAAGGAAAGCCACCATTACTTTCTCGAATACTTTATGAATCCACATATACTTCTCTTCATTCTTTTTGAAGATGCGCTTCATCATTTCTTCTACAATTAGACCAAATATTAGTAAAACCCCGAACACAATAAGAAGAGAAATAATATTTTCTTTTAAATGAGTACTAGAAAATACGTAATACTCTGGAAACACAATCGTATCTACTACAGGTTGAAGCCAATGACAAACACTTCTATCACACATATCTGTAATAGACGTAGCATCTATAATGTCTTTTAATATTTTTTCAACCGTCTTCTTCATCTTATTTACTCCCGACTACATCTGAAAAGCTCTTTTTCTGCTCTGCATATATAACTGGCACTTCTTTACTCCAATATTTGCGATTAACAAATAAAAAGATAAGTACTAAGTTTAATCCTGTTATAAAAATAATAAGTCCAGGAAAGAATGTCGTATAATTTGAGAAATCGGCAAAACTCATAATTTTTTCTCTACTTATTAGAAAAGACGCACCTATTACAAATGCATTGTTTAACATATGTATTGCAATTGGCATGAGTAAACTTTTCGTACGAATATATACGATTGACAATACGATGCTGAATATGGCTGCACCGAGGAAATCAACATGTAACAACGCAAACAATATTGCTACAACGATGGTCGCTATGCTCGTTCCCCATTTTGTTGCAAAACGTTGAAGTAAAAATCCGCGAAAAACAAATTCCCCGATAATTGGTGCGATGAATACGACCCTAATGACTTGAGATACATATCCCCCAGTACTATCTACAATTGGTTCATGCAGGGCGTTCATAATAAAGTCCGGTGTAATCCATGCAAAACTATACATATACAAAATAAGATACCCGTAACTAAACATGCATAACATAACCGTAATGTATAAAACTTGTACCAAGTTAAATGTTTCATTTTTATTAACAAATAATGAAAATGAAATGTGGTGCTTTCTATACTCATAAGAAATCCATACCATCGGAAGGATATAGAATATAAGGATATTTATAAAAGAAGAATTTTGTATATGAAATATACTTGTTAGCAAATCGCCACTACTTCTCGCTATTAAAATTAATAGTGCAAATACAATTAAAAAATATCTAGCTCGCATCACTTGAAACGGGTTCACACTCATCTCCTCCCCTATGTTACTTTTATCATATCATTTGATTCTTAATTTTTTGCGAAAGAAAACCTTAAAATTTCCTTAAAAATTCCATAAGTTACAAAATGATGATATGATATTCGAGAAAATTAGGAGGGATATTTATGTACCAAGCAAATATTTTACTCGTTGATGATGAAACAGCAATTTTACAATTACTAACTACCATTCTTGAAAAAGAAGGCTTTTCTCATATTACAACTGCAACATCAGCTGAAATAGCTTTATCTCTAACTAAGCAAAACCATTACGATTTAATTATTTTAGATGTAATGCTTCCTGGACAATCTGGTTTTGATATTTGTCCAATCATTCGCCAACAAACAGATTGTCCAATTTTCTTCCTATCAGCAAAAGCATCTGATTTAGATAAAATATCCGGATTTTCATACGGTGCAGATGATTATATTACGAAACCATTTAATCCATTAGAAGTAGTAGCACGTATGAAAGCACAGCTTCGGAGACATATGAAACAAACCGTACCACACGAACAAAAACCACACTCAATTTCATTTGGAAGATTTGAAATTAATCAGCACTCTGCAGAACTAACAGTAGATGGGCACATTGTCGAATGCTCCGCTCAACTCTTTCAACTACTACTCTTCTTTTGCGAGAATCCGAACTACGTATTTTCGAAAGAGGAAATATATGAAAAAGTTTGGGGAGCACCTGCCTATAATGGCGATGACAACACTGTTATGGTCCACATTCGAAAACTACGTGAAAAAATTGAACACGATCCAAGTAAACCAGAATATATAAAAACCGTTCGCGGGCTTGGTTATAAGTTCGTTACAAAGTAGGGTGACGATATGAATTTTAATAAACGACTTATTATTCAATTTATCATGCAACACGTTTTTGTTTTAGTTACATTACTTATCGCTGTAGTTGCTGCTTTTACTTATTTAATTTTTCTTCTTACTAGTACTTTATACGAACCTAACATTCCGGATTCTGATAGTTTTACAATTTCAAGATACATCTCTTCAGAAGATGGGCATATTTCGTTACAATCTGAAGTACAAGATTTAATAAAGGAGAAAAATGATTGGCTCCAAGTTGTAGATGAAAACGGAAAGATCCTCTACCACTTTAATACACCAAATGATGTTCCGGATGCTTATACGAAGACATCTTTAGTCGCATATATACAACATCATATCGAAAGCAATTATAAATTTACATATTGGGAAATTGAATTAGAAGAAAAGAAAGCACTTGTTATTTATGGTGGTATGTTAAAAAGCAATGCGTTACTGACAGCAATTCAAAAGGAGCATTCCTCTTTAACGATGGATTCGTTCGCATTAACAGACCAAGAAAAACAGTTACTATCTAAAGAAAAAGCAACACTTCAAATATTTAATCAAAATGGCGAAGAGGTTTTTTCCTATCCAACTGGAAAGAAAAAAATATTTTCAGCAATACAAATTGCCCTTAATGAAAAAGAACCGTGGAATCATAAAGAAAACACTTCTAGCTTTTACGATGCAAATAGCGGCAACCTTCTCGTTGTAACTGCAAAAAATGAGCACTACTATCCAAATGACGAAATTGAAGATGTATTTACTAAGAAGTTTCTCATCGGATGCGGATTAATCCTTCTTATCGTATTTGTTTATTTAGTCATTCTTTCTATTTGGTACGGTAATAAATTCGGGAAACCATTATTACATGCGATGCGCTGGCTTAAAAATATCGCTGGTGGAAAGTATGAAGAACCTATTAGTAAAAAAGGAAAACCTGTCAGGTTCCGGCGATCTGGTAAAGAAAAATGGTCATTCCGTTTGTTTAGAGATGTAACAAGTTCACTAGAACACCTTTCTATTACACTCAAAAAAAATGATGCGATGAGACATGTCCTCCAGCAAACACGAGAAGAATGGATTACCGGTCTAACGCATGATTTAAAAACACCACTTAGCTCTATATATGGCTACGCATTATTACTCGAATCGAATCAATATAACTGGACTGATCGTGATATTCAGCAATTTGGTAGTGTTATGAAAGAGAAATCTCAATATATGACGACATTAATTGATGATTTAAGCTTAACGTATCAATTAAAAAATAACAGCCTTCCTGCCCAACACGTAAACGTTGAAATCAATCAGTTCGTTCAAAAAGTATTATTGCAATTTATTAACAATCCAACACTCCAAAATCAAAATATTGAATTCGTACCGAGCTCAAATAAAATTCAATATTTCATTGAAGAAAAATGGTTCCAGCGTATTATCGAAAACTTACTCGTAAACGCGGTAAAACATAATAACGAAACAACTACTGTCACCGTAAAACTATCACAAAACGCTAATTCCTTTACACTCTCCATTTCAGATGATGGAAAAGGAATGGATGAAAAAACGAAAGAACTTCTATTTGAACGATATTACCGCGGAACAAACACAGAAGAAAGCAACATTGGAACTGGACTTGGCCTAGCCATTACAAAACAGCTCGTTCATGCTCATAACGGAACAATTTCCGTTGATAGTGCACTCGGAAAAGGAACGACGATTATTCTTGTATTTCCGTTTCGTTCGTAAGAAAGACGCTATGTGGCGTCTTTTTTTCTTTTCTGGGAGAGTTTTTCGGTAATTGAAATTATGCAGATCGTTTTTTTGAGGTGTTTTAGCGGTATATGAAATTATATCGGCGATTTTTTGAATATATCGGCGCAACTCGAATTATATCAGCGATTTTTTGAATATATCAGCGCAACTCGAATTATATCAGCGATTTTCTAGATATATCGACTTACCGACAAAAACCGACAATACTAACCTACCTCCCTACTATACAAAGTAAAAATAAAACTATTAACAAATACATTTCTAAACTGTTATACTATAAATAGAAGTATAAACTAGCTAAGTTTTGCATAAAATGAAGTAGACGAGGTGCTTCCAACACCCCGTCACTGCAACTAATTACCGTAAGGTGGAAGGTTGCAACTAAAGCTTATTTGAGCTTAGAAGACTTCCCACGCTTCGCAGGCAGACGGGTGGTCTTCTTTTTACGCTTTTTTGCCGTTAATTTCTTAAATCCCAAAACTATACCTTCTCTAGCTATAGTTTTTGTGACTTCCAACAAAATTTGCAAAAGAAATTCCATACGATTACACCTCCTTTCTTCACCAAATGAAGAAAGGGCATAACCTTCCACCCGCAATATTTAATTGCTGTTTTATTTTACCATTTTCATATGTATTACAGATAAAAAAATACAAATTTAACAATCCACTTATAAAGTGAAACTTTAATCAGTGGAGATTTTGTTCATCCTGCACTGATTATTAGCCCTCACCAATCGGGCTGCCCGACAAATAGCGGGATAAAAATAACCTTTCATAACTCACTATGAAAGGTCACTCCATATTTCAGCTATTTCCCTACTAACACAAACACATTCTCATCAGGTGCTTCCATTACGGCAACATGTCCTGATTCTGTTGGAAATGGTTCGCGAATCCACTTTACATCTTTATTATCTTTTAAACTCTCATACGTTTGTTGTACATCTTCTACTAATACTTCGACTTCCATAAAATTAATATCCGGATGATTGCTTATTACTAACTCCGAACTTTTTTCATCTGGAAACTTCAATCCTATTAACGTCCAAATAGCTCCTTCTTCTAGTTCTCTTTCTATCATCCAGTTTTGCTTCATTCCCATTTCTTTATAGAAAGAAACTGATCTTTCTATATCTTTCGTATGTATAGATACACATTCTAGTTTTTTGAACATTTTCCCATTTCTCCTTTTATGAAAAAGCGAACCATCTCCCAATGATTCGCTCTTACCCTATTATTTTTTCTTCACCGGTATCCAAAGTTCTACTTGAGCGAACTCACTTTTATCTTCGTGGCAACGCTCATCGTACAGTTCAAACTCTGTAACTCCGCAATGTTCATACCCTGAATGTGGGAACCATTCTGAGAATACTGCATTCCAAGTTTGGTGAATAGACGATACCATTTCTTTATGAGGAACTTTCGGCGTTGTAAATACTGCATATGTTGCTGCAGGGAAAGTACGCTTTGCAATTTCATTTGGTACATTTTCAAAGTCTGTAACTTCCATTCCGATAATATAAGTGAAGTCCCCTGTTTCTAAATTAAAATCAGTACATAATCCAAGCTCTACCCATTGGCTCGTATCTTTACGATTCGGAATCGTTGTTCCAAGATCTTTTTGTAAATATTCTTGCCAAAATGCTGGGATGTCTTGATGGTTTTTCCCTTCTTTACTTGTCGTCTTCAGTTCATAACCTACCATTAAAAATTCTGGTTTATTTACAATACGATATTCCATTTGTATGCCTCCTAAATACGGATTTAATTTTCTTTGCTTTACATTCACGCTGTAATACATCGGTGTTTCAATTTCTTGTTTTCGATATTCACTCGGTGTCATTTGAAATAATTTCTTAAAGGCTCTCGTGAACGTTTCGTGAGATTGAAAGCCATGCTCAAATGCGATATCAATAACTTTTTCATCCGTATGAGAAAGTTGATAAGCTGCCCGGGCTAACCTCCTCTTTCGAACATACTCCATTACTGTATCACCTACTAACGCCTGAAATACACGATGAAAATGCGACTCAGAAAAACCTGCAATACGTGCTAAATTACGCAGCGTCTGTTTTTCCATGACATCTTCCTCAATATAATCAATTGACCTTTGAATTTGTGTTTCATAGCTTTCCATCTCTGTTCACCCGCCTTATATGTATTATGATAAAAGAGAATCCTATCCAATTCTTGACGTTTTTTACTATATTTTTAAAAACAAATGTAACTTTTTGATATGTATTTCGTTGTTATGTATGAAGGGAGGGAAATGTAGTGAAACGCAAACAATCATTAGAAGACATTTACTCCGAGCACATGCAAGATTTATTTCGCTATCTTCTCTCCCTAACCGGAGATTCTCACTACGCGGAAGATCTCATGCAAGAAACGTTTTACCGCATGCTCATCCATATTGACTATTATAAAGGAGAAGAAATTAGGCCGTGGTTATTTACAATTGCCTACAACGCCTTTATCGATTGGTATCGAAAAGAAAAAAGATATAAAACAACGACAGTGGAAGAATTCCATTTACCAAACGTACCAAGTACAGAACACTCTTATTTTGTAAAACATGAGATTGCTAGTTGGTTAGACAGTTTATCTTCGCTTCCCCTTGAAAGACGAAATGTTCTACTATTACGAGATTACTACGGATTCTCGTATAAGGAAATAGCAGAGATGACTGGTCTCTCACTAGCGAAAGTGAAAATTGAATTACACAGGGGACGAAAAGAAACACAAGGCATAAAGGAGTGATTAGGATGGGTTGTACAAAGTTTAAAAAACTATGGGAGAAATACGAAAACGGAACGCTCACGCAGGATGAACAAGAGCGGTTAGAAAGTCATATTGAAACATGTGAAGAGTGTGACGATTACTTAGATGATTTGCTTTCAAAAAGTGAACCGATAAAGAAAAGACTACCACCACAAAATCTAAAAGTCCCGTTTTGGAAAATAAAATGGAAACAGCGTTGGCAAACCGTTAGTTTTGTCCTTGCTGTTTGTATAGCAATCTATTTTGTTGGTCATTTTGCATCTTCCTTTTACTTCTATTCGAACGAAATGAAAAACTTCCGGAAAGTGGATGATATACCAGCACTCGCAATAGAAGCAACAATGCCAAATAGTCGTTCCGCTGGAGGAAATACGAAGGTTAAACCTTTCTTTCGTACAGAAACTGAAATGGATTTATATAAAACGATTGGTAAAAAAGAATTTCCAATTGGTACAGTAACAATGCGTAGTTTCTTATCATCTGTAACTGTCACAAATCAATCTTGGGAAAACAGAGCCTATTCAAAAAAACTTTCCTTTGTTCATCCAAAAATTAAGGAAGAAGCTTCTTTGAAAGAATCATCTAAAAAAGTTTGGGATACACTTGGAAAGATACATGAGGGTACCGTTGCAGAATTAGCGATATCTTTCGATAAAGTTTACACTTTACAAGAAGTCGAATCCATTCTATATAGCGCATTTGAAGCACAAGAAATGCCACCAACTCCTTTATGGTACGCCTTAGACACAGGACAAGAAAGAATAAATGAAGACGATTTTCTCTTGCATAGCGGAGAAGTTATCGGATTTCGAGAACATATAAATCTTCCTGAAAATGAAACAAAAAAACTACACACAAAAGAAGATGAAGTAATCGAAATGATGCGCATTCTTTCTATAAATAAAGAAACTGTAAGTAAAACGACTTGGACTCGTGAAAAGGATCTGAACTTAGATAAGCGCTATCAGTATATAAAAGATAACGGCGTTAAAGTATACGGCATGGTCATTACTGGCCCGTCGAAAGAATTATTGAAATTACAAAACTCACCGAATGTGCGTTATGCGACTCTTGGGGATATTGAGGTTTGGAATTGGTTTGATCAGTGATGAGGAAAAGGAGAGCAAAGATATGCTCTCCTTTTTAATCCGAAATCACTTTCACATACATCCCTCTCACCGCTTTTTCATAAGCGACCTCGCTCATCTGTCTTATTTTTTCCGACACAACAGACGATGGAACAACTTCACCTTCACGAAATAATGGAGAATCAATGAGACGGACTTTATTTTTCTGATACAAATCATAATCGTTTCTATCTTCTTTTACTTTTACATTCGGATGAACTTTTCTTAATAAAGCATGTACTTCTGAATCAGTACATTGCTGCAATTTCGAAATTAGCTCATCATCTTCAAGAAGAAAATCATCTGCATGAATAACCTTTTTGTGTAGAGCTAACTTTAGCGTTTTTGCTAACGTATCATTTCCGTAAATATTCATTGGTTGCATAAAGAAATCGATTACTTCTTTGTAATACGTTTCTGCAAACCATTCAGCTATTTCGATATTTTGAAGGACCATTTTCCCATCTACAGCAATGACATCCTCTAAAAAACTGTGAACTTCTTCTAAAGAAACATACCCATATGTATACATATCTCGTAACGTATAATCAACTCTGTCTGCGCATAATTCTGGTGCTGACCTTTCGAGTAACGTCCATTTCGAATCATCTAACAAAATATCTTTATAGTTATAACCATGCTTTGAAAGAATCACTGGAATTTCTGAGTTTTTCACAACGGAGCTAAATATCTCTTCATGATAACTTTCATTTATATTATCAAAAACATAATCAATCACATGAGAAAAAGCAGTATGTGATACGTCATGCAGTAAACCTGCAATTTGTTCTTCTACTGAACCACCAAGTTTTTTCACTAACAACATAACACCAACTGAATGATCAAAGCGCGTTACATTCCATTTCTCGTTCATTAAGTAACTTGCGCCTGCTTGATGAATTCCCTTTAGTCTTTGCATAGACTTACTTGAAATTAATTCTTCTACTACTTGATCCACTTCAAATTCTCCGTATAGTACATCTGATATGATCACTTACAATCCCCCTTTATTTTAATCGAGTCTTATAATCGTATCTCTTTTATGAAATTAGCACCAACATAAATATTTATTGTTATTTGTTTTTATTAAAAAAAATAGAGAGCCATCAGCTCTCTATTTCATAACCCCTATTCAAATGTAACTTCTACCTGCACAATCTCCGACCTACTACCAAGTCTAAGCGGTGGTCCCCAAAACCCAAATCCAGAAGAAACAATCGCGTGGAATGCACCTTTTTGTGCGTATCCCCAGTCTAATTCGTACATTCTTCTCGTTACAATATGATTCGGCGCCATTTGTCCGCGGTGCGTGTGACCTGATAATAGTAAATCAACACCCGCCTCCGCTGCTTGTTTCAACTCAAATGGCTGGTGATCCATTGCGATAACAGGCATCGATTTATCTACCGTACTCATTAATTGTTCAAAGCTTTGGCGATCTCGCTCTGTTTTATCTCTTCTTCCAACGAGATAAAAGTCACCTTCAATTGTAATTACTTCATCTAAAAGAATACGAATATCAATCTTATCCATCTCTTGTAAAAACTCTGGAACCGCTCTACCGTAGTATTCATGGTTTCCTAATACGCCATATACGCCTAATGGTGCTTTCATTTGTTTCATGATTGGTCCCATATTCTTTTGAATGAACACACCTGGATGATCATCGATAATATCACCTGGCAGTAAAATAATATCAGGTTCCATCTCATTTACATGACGAACAAGTCTTTTTAAATGCGAAACGCCAGACAGTTTACCGAAATGCATATCAGAAGCCATCGCAATGCATAAACTTTTACGCCCCTCTACCTTTTTCGGTATGTGCACCTCGTACTTTCTTACTACCGGACTATACGCATTAAATACTCCATACGCAAAGATAAAGATAAATGCAGCTATCACAGCCGCCCCTGTCCAAATAATTGCCGCTTCTTTCTCTACTGAAAACTGTAAAAGAAAGACCATAATATTAGCTAATGGCAACAGCATAAGCGCATATTGTATAACCGCAAACCAAATCGAACCTATCGTTCGCAGAAATGGCAAAAACTTAAACACTTGCACGAGAATGTACGCATATGAAATAAATGCAACTATAAAAGCATAATATCCCCAAGATTCCCAGCCAAATACCGCATGAAGCCAAACCCATCCGTTCCAGCCGATGTAAAACATAAGTAGTGTGTATATAATTAATATGGTAAATATATTGAGATAACGAAGATTCTTCACAGCCAGCCTCCTTATTGATTTCTTCTATTATAACTTGTTATGCACTTATAACGTAAATATTAAGCGCTTCAATCTTCAGAATAAGAACATTGATAAACATATTGTCTTAAAATTTTTAAGAACGGCTGTAATGGACATTTTTGAGTCTTAAGTGTTGGATGAAATTCTATTATCTTTATCCTTCAAAACTCATCTATGCAATTATGCATAACCATCCATTCCGTTTTATTTTCATGTTACGATATAAATGTAATACGACATATATCGACAAAGATAAAAGGAAGTGATTGTATGAAACGTTCTAAAACATACTTAAAATATTTAGCATTATCCGCTGTTTTTGCTAGTAGCGCTGTAACTCTTTCAACACCTGCTGCTTATGCTCAAACAACATCGCAAGTTGTAACAGATATCGGGCAAAATGCAAAAACACATACGAGCTATAATACATTTAATAATGATCAAGCTGATAATATGACAATGTCTTTAAAGGTAACTTTTATCGATGACCCAAGCGCTGATAAACAGATTGCCGTTATTAATACAACTGGTAGTTTTCTAAAAGCAAATCCTACTATAAGTGATGCACCTATTGATAACTACCCAATCCCTGGCGCTAGTGCAACATTACGTTATCCTTCACAATATGATGTTGCATTTAACCTTCAAGATAACAGCGCTCGTTTCTTTAACGTAGCACCTACAAATGCTGTAGAAGAAACGACTGTAACATCTAGCGTATCTTATCAACTTGGTGGCTCTGTTAAAGCTTCTGTAACGCCTAATGGCCCTAGCGGTGAAGCTGGTGCAACTGGTCAAGTAACTTGGTCGGACTCTGTAAGCTATAAACAAACTAGTTATAAAACAAATTTAATTGACCAAACAAACAAAAACGTAAAATGGAACGTATTCTTTAACGGATATAACAATCAAAACTGGGGTATTTACACACGTGATTCCTACCATTCTTTATACGGAAACCAACTGTTTATGTACTCTCGCACATACCTATATGAATCTGATGCAAAAGGTAATTTAATACCGATGGATCAACTTCCAGCATTAACAAATAGTGGTTTCTCTCCTGGTATGATTGCTGTTGTTATCTCTGAAAAAAATACAGATCAATCTAACTTACAAGTCGCTTATACAAAACACGCCGACGACTACCAACTTCGTCCAGGCTACACATTCGGAACTGCAAACTGGGTTGGAAACAACGTAAAAGACGTTGATCAAAAAACATTTAATAAATCATTTACACTAGATTGGAAGAATAAAAAGTTAGTAGAGAAAAAATAAGTAAAAAAACGAAGGGACTATTTAGACTCTTCGTTTTTTTACTTATTCATAATAAGATCCCGCGAGTAATACCGTCGCTATGAAATTCCATGATATATTTTTAGGCATCTCTTCACCTTTATTTTGAAAAGCATCCATTAAAATATCAATGCTTTCGTCACTTATAATCAATTTATCCCCTTTTATTTCCTTTTTATAAAAAGACATATTTCCTCTCCTTTACTCTCTTATACATATCCCTTGAAGACTCTCTTTTTCTTTCTATCACACTAAACCACGCACCACTTCTTCCAATAATAAATTCAACCATTCATCCAATTTGTTTTAAAACACTCTAATACACTCAGCTTTCTTTCCATAGTACTATCTCGACATTATACTCATTCTTTAGAAAAGAAAAAGCACTTCTCATTGCTTCATCTACTACAATAAGGCTAGAATAAATTAATCCTCTTTGAGCATCGTCATATCCAATGAAATGTAATACTTCTTTTGTATATAACATGAAATCTTCTAATTCTAATTGCACACCAAAGTCCCAATTTTCATGTGCATACCATACAATAATCTTCTTAGACAATAAACTAGTTAATTCACGTTCAAATTCTTTTATTTCATTGATAACTTGTTCAGCATTTAATTCACTCATAACTTTGATAGGATTCGGTGTTTCATCAATTAAAAAGTTTACTAATGAAGCAATTTTCTTCCCGCTAATAATCTCAAATTCTTTTATAGACGGACATAACATTAAAAACTTTTCTCTAGTAGCCTTTTCCTCTACCTTTTCTCTTAACATTGCAATTTTCTTTAGACGTTCATTCACATTTATCACCTCATACATTCAGTAAATTAACATAATAAAGCCTATCATCCGTTTGAAAATACATAACCGATCCGCGGCTATAATAATTAACAAATTGAATCGGCTCTCCAAAATGTTCATAGTACTTTTTCTGAATGTCACTTAATTTATTTTTTCGAAAAAAATTCATTTATGCTCTACAACCCTCTTTCTACTATACAACCTTGTTATTAAAGATAGATTTCTTCTTTCCAACTACTGGATTTAGATTGAACTACTATTAGATTTTCACTTTCCCATTTTAATGTCCCTAAGAATCTAGAATATACCATTTCATTCCCTACCTCTTCCACCAATAGTTGATCTCGAATCTTTAATCCCTTTTCATCATACACTTCACATCGTAGTTGGAAACCTTTAACACGATGAATTCCTTTTAATATCGCTATCCTCTTACGGCTTGGGCTTTTCTTAGGTGTCTTCCCAACTAAAAATATTCCTTCATAGTTTTGCTTCACAATTTCATCTAAAGATTCCTCTATATACCCTTTCACAACAGATGATGAAAGAGTATAGTTTTCTTCAAGTCCAGGGACAACATATTGGCGTACTAATTTGCAAAACTCTTTGTATTTCTCTTCAACTGAATTTAATGCTAAAAAGTCCATAAAATCATATGGAACATATATACGAATTTCACCCAAAGCTCTATTCACTTCATATGAAATATCAGTGTTTTCGTTAGCTAAACAAAAGACAGTTACTTTTTCAATCTCTCTTAATCCCATCTCAAACTCGCTAACTTTCTTTGAGAAAATTAGCTCAAAAATTCTAATTTCATGTACAAGCAAATAATGTTTTTTAGGACGTTTTTTTTCCAATCGTAAAACTTTACTTCAAGCAATATAATTCACTCCTTTAAATTTATCACCATGCATCGAGGACCTATGATACCTTTTATTAATTTATTAAACTGTACTCCTTTTTCATTCTACCTTATCTATATTTTTAATATGCTCTACTCACAACGCACACGGTGACATAACAGCCATAAATACATCACTTCTCTCACCTGGTGCTATATACACTCCTTCTGCATCTAAATATTTAATGGAAAAGGCTGCTAGCTCATACGCCATTTCTTGATCGCATTCAAAAAGTGGATTTATAAAAACCTCACTTCCTGTAATCTTTTGTAAATCTTTCAAACAGTTAGACTTACTTCTTGCATAATCAGCCACATTCTCATTAGCCCAAGACCACATCCAACTGTTACTCTTTTCAGACCAAGAACCTATAAAAACAACACTAAATTCAAGTAATACTTGACCATTTTTTTTAAACTGTAATATACATTGATCTTGATCATACCAATACTCATCAAAGTTATAGATATTATAATCTGAAATGAATTTTTGCTGTTTACTTTCTAATTTGTCATAACACATAACAAGATAATTTTCGAATTGTTCATCCGTCATTGCCAATTATCACACGCTCCCTTCCTTCAAGATCTCCGCTACAAACAATATATCTTACTCTCTCAAAACCTATATAAAGTGAAACTTTAATTAGCCCTTACCAATTGGGCTTTTACCAGTAGCCCCCGCCCACATATCATATACGTTTCTATCACTAAGATATCTTAATATATACAAAGAAAGAAGAACTTATATAAGCCCTTCTTTCCGTAAATAGTTTCTTTACTTCGTCTAATTTATTTTATCACGATAAATAAATTCAATATTACACAAATGCACCCCAACCATCTGTATATCCACCAAACTCTTCACCTAGTTTATTCAATTCCTTTTGCATCTCTACAATATCCTCATAAATTAAGAACATTTCTTTAGAACAAGTACACGTCCAATCTTCAAATTCTTCATTATAATCTAATTCACAATTTAAGCCCAGCTCTTGTAGTCTGCCAATTATTTTTTCTCCATTACCTTGATCAGGAATTGCAATAAAGAAATCTACTATATGTTTTTTATTAAAATCTATACCTTGCTTGTATAACATATTTAATACTTGTCCATCTTCATCTTTTGGGAATTTCATTATTTCTCCCCTTTTCTATAGCATATAATAAACCTTCATTTGGAACAAAAAATATTCCATTACTTAAAGTCCTCTTTACCCGTTATTTTTAAGTTTTTTCCATTCTGTATACCTAATATCGATCACTTCTTTTAATTTAAAGTAATTTTCCCAAGTATCTTGCACTTGATATAATGTATCACACTCTAAAAATACATCATCATAATCATCTAAATATAAACCTTTTTCAAAATCAAAATAATCTATTGCAAATTGATTCCCTTCATCATTTAACATGTCATCGCTTAAAACCCCATCCCAGAACATATAAACTTGAGTCCCAGTCATTTTTCTAAGCTTAAATTTATTAATTTCCTCTTCGGTCTCTTCTAAAAATTCATCACTAAATAAATTATTATCAATAATCCAACCTAAGAACATTCCAGTATGTACAAATGCTTGCTCCATCGGTAATTCTTGTGGGAAATCTCCTTCATAATGATATTTAGCTTTATCGTAAATTATTGTTTGGAACAAGATTCTCACTCCTATTTCACATAATATAATTGAGCTCAAATAAATAATTCTTTGATACACTTTTTAAAAAGGTAAGTTGACTAGACTCTGTGGGGTTTTTGCTTCCAAAGGCTAAGTCTATCGCTACTGCTCAAGGTTACAGTGCACCATCATCACTCGCAGGCACTATCTCAAACCGGCTAAAATTCGATATGGGCTTTCCAGTATTATAAAACCTGTAAATAAAAACCCCTATAAGTTACATTCGAAGTTTATATCTAATCATAAAAACGTCAAATGTTTCCTTCTAGGGGCTACCAATATTTATGATTAATAGAAAATCTAGAGTTTAATGTTTTTCCAACCAGAAAAACCAGATATAAACAATTAACCCCACTATAATCACGAAAATGAATAACTAACCTTGTTTATCCTAGATTCATATTAGAAAGAAAGTTTTCAAATAACTCCAATTCAAATTTATCCCTCGTCTTTAAATACTCTCTCTTTTTCTCAATGATTTGTTCTAATATCTCTTCTTTATTTAATAACAAGGCTAATCCAATAGCATTTTGTGCTCGCGTCCCATCAAATATTGTCCCTATTAATCCAGCCTCATCATCATCTCTTACACATAAATCAAATACATTTTCCATATCTACATACTTATCAATATATGGAATGAAGTATTCCTTAACTTCTTTTAAAATATCCATAGTAACAGGTAAAATATCTTCTTCCTTTTCAACACGCCACCTTTTTTGCTCTCTATAGACTAAATTCCCTAAATCAACTCCAATTGTATAGGTCTCCTTTTTCTCTCTAATTGTTAAACCGTCAGCCCATTGATTTTTCATATTTTCTAATTCATCAAAACGAATTCCCACATCCACCGTCACATCAAAATCTTCTAGGTGATTGATAAAGGCTAAATGTATACCGATTTTTCCTTTATCAAATTTTTTCACCAGGTCTTGTTGTGTAATCCTAATCTTATAACCGTCTTCTTTTAACTCTTCACCTAGACCTTGCAGTAGCTTTAATTTTAATTCTTTTTTGTTCATATAATTCCTTCCGTTCTCTATTTTGATTTGTCCCACGAGGATTAGATACATGTCCTATCCTATATATAAAGAAAAAAGAGCCTATATTCGCTCTTCCTTCATATACACATTTAACAAATGCATCTTTCTAACCACTAACTTTTCTGGTGATATATTAATAGCCTCTAAAAGCAAACTGAATATACAAGTATGTACCAACACCATAAATAACAAAAGCAACTATAGTAATTAGCCAATTTTCACGAGTTTTTTGTACATACTTCGAGCATGCCCAAAAAAGAAGTAAAATAATTAATTGAATTGCAGTCACTTTTGAGACAGCAATTATAGTAGTTTCTGTAACAAATACTATCCACATTCCCATTAAAATACGTGTGACTTGAATAATTAACAAGATCCTATTATTGGTAATACTTTCTTTAATATCAAACAGATAATTTTCTTGAAAAAAAACGACCAATGTTAATATAAGACTTAAACTCAAAACTATAATAAACTCTAAAAATTCTAGAAACGCTATCCACATCAACAATTCCCTCTTTCTTTTCCTATAGCATAAGGTTCATTGTAAATTTTTAATGCAGCTATTCTATTTTCACTAGAAAGATTCGACAATCATTTTGCATCTACACCATACTAATATGTAACATTGTCATGTATCCTAAACTATCATTTAATAGCTTAGAAACTATCCTCTTGTATCTCCTTGCGCTAAAAAAATCATTTAATTACATCTTATTATTTTCATGTTGCACAAATATCAAAATTATTACTAGCAATTGTTAAAAGCGCACCATCATATTGGATAAATGCACACGCCGATGATGGAACTAATTCGATTTGTGGTACAACACATTCTCCCATTAAACACTTCATCAATTTACTTTGATTTATTTCCTCTAGTTTAATACCAACGCTATTTCCTAAACTGATAATAGCAAAAGTATTTTCTATACTTACACCATAAAAATACTTGATTATATATGATACTTCTGTCCTTGGTATAGAATCAAAAACAAAGAAAAGGTTCCTTCTTCCCGAATCAAAAACTGTGTAGGAAATGTTTTTAGACTCTATTTCTTCTTTCACATTTTTTTCCTCAGATTTATCTACATGTACAATAAACTGATTAATCCTCTCTTGAACAAGTAAACTTAAATTATCAACATTACGATTATCATCATCAAATAAATCTATTTCATAAATATCAGTTACATTACTAACACGATATATATTTGCATCTTCAATACATTGAACCTTTTCGAATGTAAACTCCATAATACACCTTCTTTTCTCTCAAAGTTATATTTATTCCCATCCTATTCTTACTTAATAATATTAAGTTTATTATTCCTAATTGTTTTTATAAATCAATAATAATCTAATTCTCCTCACAGAGAATCCGCTTTTCACCTTATAATACGCTACTTGTAGAGTATGCATACCGTTCCCTTTTTCATATCTGTTTCGTATAACGGATTAATGTTGTCTCCATTAAAATCAAAATTCCGAATTATAGGCATTTAAATCCCTAGCTTCTTTAAAGTAATTTCTAAATTTATCATCAATATTTATATCGTTACTTAATAACAACATCAAACTGGAATCCCAACAAACAATTTCAAGTTTTGCTTGAGGGTGCTGAATATTTGGACTTGGTACCCAGAGCCCTTCGTTTCCATTTGCATAGGGCTCTACAAGCAAATTATTAATATCAATGTTTATAGACTTATCAAACGCAGATAGTACGCCCCAAATAAATTGAGGATTATATTTCTTTACGAGATTTGAAAGATCTTCACCTGCTATCCAAACTATTGGATGCGACATTTTAGGATAATCTCGGATAAATTTCTCTTCCTGATGTGCGACAATCTCTATGTCTGTTATAAGCCAATTAAATTCTTTTTCCCTACCTTGAAATGAGTCAAAAACGGAAGCTAAAACTGTATGTTTAGATCCATGTAAAATGAAGTTCATACAATTCCTCCAATTAGTACCAATCGATAAGTTAGCCTTCTTGAACTTATTATATGTAGATAATTAAACAAATACCAATGAATACTGTTACTATACACAATATAATAGTTGTTGCAGTATCTAGCAAAATGCTTACGGCTAGGAAAATTATTGATTTAAGAGCAAAAGAAGGCCCTTTTTCTTTCCATTGCCGATAGATTTGTATCATTGCATAAATTAATGGAATCATACCACCTATAATCAGAATAATCCCTATTATTTTCCCCATGTTCCCCCTCCTTTTAAAGATTCGAATAAGTAAATATACTATATAATCATACGCCCTCAGAATATATCCTTATATTTTTGGAGTTATTTTACACATATAAAACTCTCTAATCATAGCTACGCTCGTATTAAGCGCATTGCTAAAAGTTATATAATCTTTCATTCTGTAATTGACGGAACTTTCCATCTGCTAAAAACTTTGCAATACAGCTTAACATTTTCTAAGGTATTAAATTTCCTAAGATATCAATTAGCTCTTCTAATGCTCTTCCCAAATCGTTTATATTGTCTCGTTCATCAAAACCTTTCTCCATTAATTCATCTGCTATAATATCTCTCAATTTATTTATTTTTTCAGTTTCTATCATACTTAAGTCTTCATAGACATTTAACCATAGTAAATGTTTATTTTGTGATTCTAATGTCTGTTTCAATAAAATCTGCATCTCTTTATTTAATTTAAACAACCTTATTTTTTCCTTTCCTTATGTATTTTGAACCTTTAGCAAAAGTTGTAATTACTTTACCTTTTTTATTTAAAACTACTACAGCCTGTTTACTAGTATATTTAGTTCTACCGCCACTTTGTATAACTTTTTTACCAGTTTTAACAACATTTAAAATGGCCTTAGATGATTCTCCTACACCATCACGACTAATTGCCTATACCATTTCTTTTCTTTCATAAACTCACCTCGCTGAAATATTTTTTAACACAATAATGTTACATATTCAAATCTAAATGAAATAAAGAGTAAAGTAAATGCAGTTTAAAAATAAATACATCTATCATAAAAAAAGAAAAGACGATTTCTTTTCTCATTAATGCTTGTAGTATCCCAACCCATTTAACGATTGATAAAATAAGACAAGGGCTTTTTTGGAATCATCGGTTAAACTTGCAATTTAGTTGAAGAAGGCACAAACTGATGATGCGGAAAAACGTAGTATATAGAAGACTATGTAAGGAGTTTGTCATATGATTGATAACAGAATTTCGAAAGATTATGACCATGAAATAGATGATTCTTTAAAAGAAATTACAGATACAACCATCTTACTTAATTTTCAAAAAGCGATTGTAAGTTTATATCCTCATCTAATACCAATTCATGCTTTTGCCTATGACGCATGGGATGATATTGTAATGCCATTGTTTTATGAAATGGTATATAAAACCTTTGCTTTTAAATACGGGATAGATATTAACTTTAAAGAAACTCATACCTATATGTTTTCGCTTAATAGTTATAAAGGGATACATCACATCGAGTGTGTTCCAAAGTGCACGACATTTAAGATTTATATTAACGAAGAATGGATTGAAATGGATAATAAAAGTTTGAAAGAAAATGTATTTGTATTTAAGTCATTTGGGGATGGATTGCATTTTCTAACTGGTGGAATTGAAATTTCAGATGCTTATCGTGTAGGATTTGACCTTGTTGAGGTTGATATTGTTTCTACCATAACAGGTCTTCCATCTAAAACAAGTATTTTTATTGATAAAGAGCATGTAGACTTTGTGTTTGTTGCAGAAACATATGATACAAATATCCAAAATTAAAAATTTTATGTAAGAAAGTAGGAAGAATATCTTCATTACTACTCATATCAAATAGTTGTTCGAACACGCTCCGCTATTATATATACAAACTTCCTACTACATTTCATATGAGAAAAAGTTATTACGATAAACAAAGAAAAGGTCTCCTAAAATATCTTTTAGGAGACCTTTTCTTATTAATAGATTTTGTAATTTAAGAGTAAACACTCTTAAATTACAAAATCCTCCGGAATAAACACTTTCACTTCTTTCGGCTGTACGTATACGAAATCACCCGCTTGAATGTTCAGCTGTTTAAACTGTTCTTTCGTAATTTCTGCTTCTAAATATTCATCTGTTCCGTCTCGTTTTAATTCTACATATACGACAGGTCCGACTGCGTGAGAATAAGATACTTTTGCGGGGATTGCATCTATGCTTTGTTTCGTACGAGAGATTGATAAGTCATGCGGCCTTACGTAGGCTATTCCGTCTACGTTGGAAACGTGCTTATGCTCTGGTGCTTCTAGTTCGACCGATCCTACATTTAGCTTTCCTTTATGAACGCGGCCGTGAAATAAATTTACATTTCCTAAAAAGTCATATACAAACGGACTTGCTGGGTTTTCATATACTTCTTCCGGTGTTCCCATTTGTTCAATACAGCCTTCATTCATTACAACGATGCGGTCTGCAACGTCTAACGCTTCTTCTTGATCATGCGTTACGAATACGCTCGTAATTTGAAATTCGTCATGTAATTTTCGGAGCCATCTTCGTAATTCTTTTCTCACCTTTGCATCGAGTGCACCGAACGGTTCATCAAGTAATAAAATTTTCGGTTCGACTGCAAGTGCCCGGGCTAGTGCAATACGTTGACGTTGTCCACCAGATAATTGCGCTGGATAACGTTTAGCAAAGCCATCCATTTTTACGAGCTTTAATAATTCTGTTACCTTTTCTTCTATCGCTTCTGCTGACGGTCTTAAGCTTTTCTTTCTTACTTTTAAACCGAAAGCGACATTCTCAAATACATTCATATGCTTAAAGAGCGCATAGTGCTGAAAGACGAAACCGACTTGCCTGTTTTTCACGTGAATGTCTGTTAAATCTTCTCCATCAAATGAAACAGAGCCTCCATCCGCTTCTTCTAATCCTGCAATAATGCGTAATAACGTCGTTTTCCCAGAACCTGACGGGCCTAATAAGGCAACAAGTTCACCTTTTGGAATATCCAAATGAATGTCTGTTAATGCTTGAAATGTACCATATTGCTTTGATACACCTTGAATTTGAATACTCACCGTAATCCCCCTTATTGTCGTTTTTCCATTCGCCATTCAATCCAATTTTTTATAACGAGTGTAAACACTGCAATTAATGACATTAACGTCGCTACTGCAAATGCTGCTGAAAATTGATATTCATTGTACAAAATTTCAATATGGAGCGGCATCGTGTTCGTAATGCCACGCACGTGACCTGATACGACAGAAACGGCTCCAAACTCACCGATAGCACGGGCATTACATAGAATCATGCCGTATAAAAGACCCCATTTTATATTTGGAAGCGTAACGCGCCAAAACATTTTCCAGCCACTTGCGCCAAGTGATAAAGCTGCCTCTTCTTCACTTTTCCCTTGCGCCTGCATAACCGGAATTAATTCACGTGCAACGAACGGGAAGGTTACAAAGATTGTTGCGATAATAATACCTGGTACAGAGAAAATGATTTTCACTCCATGTTCAAGTAACCATTCGCCAAGAGCACCCCTCGGTGTGAAAAGTAAAACGAATACTAATCCTGCGATAACTGGTGACACAGCAAACGGCAGTTCAATAAGAGAGAGTAATACTTGTTTTCCTTTAAACTGAAACTTTGTAATAAGCCATGCCGCTGCGATTCCGAATACCGTATTCAGCGGTACAACGATTAACGTAACGAGAAGCGTTAACCTAATTGCTGAAAATGCTTCTTGATCTGTAATAGCAGCAATGTATACATCCATCCCTCTTTCAAAGGCTTTTAGAAAAATAGTTATGAGTGGCAGTAATAGAAAGAGAGATAAAAATAAAACTGTAATCGTAATTAATATGCCTGGTACAAGCTTAGATTCTTTTTTAGCTGATACGCTTTTTACTATTTTCTTTTCTAATAATGTTGGTTCCATTTTCTCTCCTCCTATTCACTTTTTAGTTCATGCCTTCTACTCCAGCTTTGAATCATATTAATAAGAAGAAGGAAAAGGAGGGAAATAATAAGCATCACGGTCGCTACAGCTGTTGCCCCCGCGTAATCATATTGTTCTAGTTTCGTCATAATCATCAGTGGTGCAATTTCTGTTTTCATCGGCATATTACCTGCGATGAAAACGACAGATCCGTATTCTCCTAATGCTCTTGCAAATGCGAGTGAAAAACCGGCAAGAAGAGCGGGAAAGATTTCTGGTAAAATGATTTTCACAAATATTTGTAAGCGGGATGCACCTAAACTCGAAGCTGCCTCTTCTACTTCTTTATCAATATTTTGCAGCACTGGTTGCACCATTCGAACGACAAATGGTAAACCGATAAAAGTAAGCGCAACGATAATTCCGAGTGGTGTAAAAGCTACTTTTATATGAAACAGACTAAATATTTTCCCAATCCATCCATTTTCCGCATAAAGCGTTGTAAGTGTAATACCAGCTACAGCTGTCGGAAGTGCAAACGGTAAATCAATGAGTCCATCTAATAGTCTTTTTCCTGGAAATTTGTAGCGTACGAGCACCCATGCTATTAATAAACCGAAAATGGCATTTACAATAGCAGCTGCAAATGAAGTTGTAAAACTAACTTGATAGGAATGCAACACACGCTCGTTCGTTATAACCCCAGCGAACTTCTTCCAACCTAACTGTGAAGTTTGAATAAATACGATAGAAAGTGGTATAAGTACGAATAAACTCATGTACAACATTGTAAATCCAAGCGATAATCCAAACCCTGGTAAAACACGTTTCTTCCTCATCCTCTTTCACCTCATCCCCCTTTAGCAGTACGCATTATTTTTGATAAATTTTATCGAATACGCCGCCGTCATTAAAGTGTTTCTCCTGCGCTTTTTTCCAGCCACCAAATAGTTCATCTACTGTAAATAATTGAACTTTCGGAAATTGAGATGTATATTTTTCTGCTACTTTTTCATTACGTGGACGATAAAAGTTTTTTGCCGCAATTTCCTGTCCTTTTTCTGAGTACAAATATTCAAGATACCCTTCTGCTACTTTTTTCGTTCCTTTTTTATCAACGACTTTATCTACAACCGCTACTGGTGGTTCTGCAAGTACACTAATAGAAGGGGTTACAATTTCAAATTTATCTTTTCCAAGCTCTTTTTGGGATAATAACGCTTCATTTTCCCATGCGATTAATACGTCACCAATTCCTTTTTCAACAAATGTTGTCGTTGCTCCGCGCGCTCCTGAATCTAATACTTCTACGTTTTTATAAATTTGGCTAACAAACTCTTTCGCCTTATCTTCACTATTATTATATTTTTTCAGTGCGTATCCCCACGCCGCTAAATAGTTCCAACGTGCCCCGCCTGATGTTTTTGGGTTTGGTGTAATGACAGACACACCTTTTTTCGTTAAATCATCCCAGTCTTTAATACCTTTCGGGTTTCCTTTTCGAACAAGAAATACAATTGTTGACGTGTATGGAGTGGAATTATTCGCAAGTCGCTTCTGCCAATCTTCTGCTAATTGTTTTTTCTTACTAATCGCATCAATATCATAAGCAAGTGCTAGTGTAACAACGTCTGCTTCTAAGCCATCAATAACAGAGCGCGCTTGACTTCCAGATCCCCCGTGTGATTGTTTTACATTTACTGTTTGCCCGTGCTTCTCTTTCCAATACTTCGCAAAATCTTTATTGAAATCTTGATATAACTCCCTCGTTGGATCATAAGAAACATTTAAAAGCTCAACTGTTTTTTTATCTCCACTTCCTTCAGAATTACTAGTGGATGTTGCCGAACCACACCCTGATAAAAGTACAACTGCTGATAATAAAACACCTGTACTTTTCATAAACGCTGTCTTACCCCACTTTTTCATCGTTAAGCCCCCTTAGTTTATACAATAGAAAAAGGCACACAATATATTCACAAATGTGAACATTGTGCGCCTTCAGTTTATCTGATTAGCTTCTAATGTATTCTATTCGATTTCTTTTCATTTTAATTCTGTAATTCACATGTGTCAACTTGGAATTTGAATTTTCTTATTAAACTAAAATATTGGCATACGTTGAGCCCAATGATTTTTCAAATCAGCAAATTCTTTTGGTAACTTACTATTTTCATTCCATTCTAATTTATATGCATTTACTAACACCGTAGCCATTGATTCACAGTCCACTACTCCATTTTGATTAAAATTACCGTTCTTATCACTTTCAGAGTTCATCCATAATTTCACAAATAAGATATTGCACCCGACGTAAGCGTTAATTTCTTCTGATCTACGTATGTCCCCTCCTTGTTGGTCATATACAGGTTTAAATATATGGCACCACCGCTTAATCAATACAAAAAAAATGAGGCAACCACCTCCAAAGATGGTTGCCTCATTTTTACACTTGCATCGCTTTCTCTCTCAATGCTCTTCTTAACAACTTACCCGTCGTATTCTTCGGCAATTCTATTAAAAACTCAATGCTTTTCGGCACTTTATATTTCGCTAAATGTAACGTACAGTAATGCATTAGTTCTTCTTCTGTTACGTTTGCTTGCTTCAAAACGACGTACGCTCGCACAGCTTCTCCTAAGTTTTCATCAGGAACACCGATTACGACAACTTCCGCTACTGATTCGTGCGTATATAATACTTCTTCTACTTCACGAGGGTATACGTTATAACCGCCAACTAAGACGATATCTTTTTTACGATCCACGATATAGAAGTAACCTTCTTCATCCATTTTCGCCAAGTCACCTGTATATAGCCAGCCGTCTTTCAATGTCGCAGCTGTATCTTCTGGTGCATTATAGTATCCTTTCATAACGTTAGGTCCGCGAACAATTAATTCACCGACTGCGCCGACAGGTACTTCTTCCCCAAGTTCATTTACAATTTTATTTTCTACATGCCAAATATTTGTGCCAATTGATCCTGGTTTCCGAGGACGATCTAGCGGATTGAAACAAGTAACTGGTGATGCTTCTGATAAACCGTATCCTTCTGAAACAATAACGTTAAAACGTTTTTCAAAGTTTTGCAGAAGAGCAACAGGCATCGATGCACCACCGGAAATACAAAGGCGAAGCGTCTTCACATCTTCTGCGCTTGCTTCTTCAAATAAATATAAATAATTGTACATCGTCGGTACGCCAGCAAAGATCGTTGGTTCGTACGTGCGACAAATACGGAATACTTCTTTCGGACTAAATTTCGGTAACATTAAAATCGTTGCCCCGTTCACAATCGGTGCATTTACCGCAACTGTTAAACAGAATACATGGAACATAGGCAGTGCCGCAACAACGCGGTCATCAGCCGTATATTGTAAATACGACGCCACATCGTTCGCATTACTATATAAATTTTTATGTGTTAACATAGCGCCTTTCGGTTTTCCAGTTGTGCCCGAAGTGTATAGAATAACCGCTACATCTTCTTCATCTAGTTCAGGACCTTCGTAAGTTGTATCTCCAGTCCCCACAAAACTAGTAAACGTTTTCATTTTTTCGGTTTCTGTATGGTTAAAATCTGATGAGGTTTCACATATGATGATGTTTTCTAATGAAGGAAGTCTTGTTGTAAGAGATTGTATAACAGGTAGAAGGACGTCGAGTACGATGATTGTTTTTACATCTCCATTTTGTAAAATATAATGCATTTCGTCTGCTGTATAAATTGGATTAACTGGAATAACAGTTGCTCCGGCTTTCATTGTTCCGTATAAACCGACCAAAAAATGTGGTGAGTTCCCAACAACTAATGCGACATTGTCCCCTTTTCCAATGCCCATTTCTGCTAAATTGCTAGAAAACCTTGTGACCATTTTGTTTAATTGGTCATATGAGACCGACTGATCCATAAATATATAAGCCGGTTTTTCCCCCTTCTTTTTTGCCGTTTCAGCCAAAGATTGAACGAGATTCACAAAAACCCCACCTTTATAAAATTTAGAATATTTAAAAATTCTAAATTAATTATATTAAAAGAAAATTAAAGTAGCAAGTGATATTCTATTAACTGCATATAGACAGATCACCTTCTCTTAGTTTACTTTGGAAAGATAAGGGAATTTTGTTCGCAAGTAATTTATGAAACTAGACCAGAAATCATTTTAGGATAATATGCATTCATCTTTTCTCTAAGTTTATTAAGTTCCTCTTTATTTAACGTCGTATGCTCTCCGTGCAAGTTAAGAGCATCCGCTCCATCTTCATGAAAATAAACTGTAACATATAATGCCGGTAACCCTATATTGTCTTCATCTATTGATAAGACGTCATCTGATGTTTTATTAACAGTGCTGAATGTTTCATTTCTTTTCCACTTCTTATTTTGAAACATGTCTTGTATATCATGTATCTTTCGTTTGTTATCTGTATGCGTAAAATATATGACATTATCCTCCGCTGGTTTTCCGATAGACAAAATTGTACGACTTGAGGGCGATCCACTGCTACACGCTGTCATTCCGATAACTAAGCTGAGTAATAATACAACGTACATTACCCTTTTCATTTCGATCCGCCTCCTTTTGAATATATATATTCCTTTACGAGGGGCAAATGTCCTGTGATTTTATGTTTTGTGGTAAATGAAATTATATGAGCGATTTTTCAGTTATATCAGCGCAGCTCGATTTATATCGGCGATTTTCCAAATATATCAGCGCAACTCGGTTTATATCGGCGATTTTCCAAATATATCAGCGCAACTCAATTTATATCAGCGATTTTTCAGTTATATCGACTTACCGACAAAACCTGACAATCTACGCAAAAAAGAAAGAGGCTGCCCGTTATGGAAGCCTCCCTCATTTTTAGAAGAATAAATGTAAGAAATCTTCTGTTGTAATGTTACCGAAGTAGCGTGCGATATCTACGCCTTCTAAAGCTGCAGTGAATGCATCTTTATCGAACTGAACGCCTGTTAGACGCTCTTCGATATCATGAACATCTAGTGAACCGAAGAAGTCGCCGTAAATTTTACATTCTGTTACTGTTCCTTTTTTCACTTCAAGACGAACGTCAACTTGTCCAACTGGGAAGCGGTGTGAATGTTGTAAGTTGAACTTCGGTGATTTTCCGTAGTTCCAATCCCAATTTTGGTAACGTTCTTCAGAAAGTTTATGGATTGCTTTCCAATCCTCTTCTGTTAATTCATACGTTGGGATTTCTGTTTCTCCTTCGAAAATTGTTTCTAGAAGAAGTTGTCTAAACTCTTCTGTCGTCATTTCTTCGTTTAGGAACTCTGTAATGTTCGCAACGCGGCTACGGATTGACTTAATTCCTTTTGATTGAATCTTATCCATTTTTACTTTTAACGCTGATACGACGTGATCGATTTCAGAGTCAAATAGTAACGTACCGTGGCTGAACATACGACCTTTCGTTGCGAACTGTGCGTTACCTGAAATTTTTCTACCTTCAGCTAAAATGTCGTTACGACCACTTAGTTCTGCATTTACGCCTAATTTACTAAGCGCTTTCGTTACAGGTTCTGTAAATTTTTTGAAGTTGCTGAAACTGTCTCCATCATCTTTCGTAATAAAACTGAAGTTTAAGTTTCCTAAATCATGATATACTGCGCCTCCGCCTGATAGACGACGAACAACATGAATACCTTTTTCTTTTACGTAATCTGCATTAATTTCTTCTACTGTGTTTTGGTTTTTACCAATGATAATCGAAGGTTCGTTAATGTAGAACAGTAAATATGTTTCGTTAATATCTAAATTTTTCACACAATATTCTTCAATCGCTAAGTTTATTCTAGGATCTGTAATTCCTTTATTATCAATAAATAACATCGTATCACCTCATGAGTTCCATACGTAGCCACTATGCGCTAGCGTAATGTGGCCACTGAAAATTTGTTTTGCTTCTGTTACTAAATCAGATGGGTTGCCTGTATGCGGTAAGTGCGTTAATAAAAGTTCTTTTACATTTGCATCTTTTGCAATACTTGCTACTTCTGTACTATTCATATGCCCTGCTTTTGCAGCCTCTTGATGTGCATACATATTACACTCACAAATGAAAAGATCAGCATCTTTCGTGAATGGAATGAATTCAGGAATATAACTTGAATCAGCGCTGTATACTACAGCATCATCTCCAGCTGTAATACGCATCGCAAAGCATGTAACAGGATGAACAGTTTTTAAGAACGAAATCGACAACGGTCCAACTTGAAGTGTTTCTTCTGGATTGTACGCGATTCCTTTCGTATGTGGTTCATGTGTTAAAGAATGGAATCCATTCTCGTCAAAGGTATGGCCGTATATTGGTAATTCCGGTAGTTGCCCCTTCGCCCCGCTCATAATTAATCTCGCATATTGCAATACCCCGATATCCGCAACATGATCATGATGATAGTGTGACAGTACAACTGCATCTATATGAGATGGTGTTATATATTTTTGAAGCTGTGCTAGTACACCACTACCACAGTCTACAAGTAAACGAAAACCATCGTGTTCAAACAAATACCCCGACGTTGCTTCTCCCGCTTCTGGAAAGCCGCCCCAAAAGCCGACAACAGTCATTTTCATATGTATCCATCCTTTCTAAAACCGAGTAGAAATGCATGTTTTACTTACATCCTACATTGTTAACTATAATCCATTTCCTAAACTTTTTCATTAATTTTCAATTTTGTTATAAAACAGTTGTTGACTTTTATTTTTTGTACTAATACAATGATAGTAAGAAATGGAAATGGAGGGATTGACATGATCGATCAACCAATGGAGTTTTTCAGAAATTTACCGACGAAAACTTGCGCACACTGCGGGAAAGAAATTGATGAGCAGCACGAAGCATACCATAACAAATGTGACGATTGCGTTCACGAAGAATAGTAGTTTGTGAACATAAAAAAACCTAGCAGACATAGTCTACTAGGCTAATAACATCTTATCCTTCATCGTTGAACCTTTCACCAAGAGCTCCAGTTCAAACTCATACAATTCTTTTTTTCGATAATTTTTCGTATGGATTTTATCCATCATTAGGTCGACAACTTTTCGGGCCATTTCATCAATTGGCTGTTCAATTGTCGTAATACCTGGTTCTGTAATCTGCGATAATATTTGATTATCAAAACCGATAACAGCAAGATCATCTGGAATGCTCCAGTTATGGCGTTTCGCCTCTGAGATAATTCCAGCTGCTACCTCATCGCCTCCTGCCAAAATCGCGGTAGGATTTTTTTTGTCCTTTAATACTTCATGGAATATTCGTTTTCCATCTTCCCAAGAGAAAGCGTTTTCAAGAAAGTCAATCGCTTCTACTTGGCGGCTCTTCTCAGTTATTGCACGTAAAAAGCCCATTTTTCGCTGCTGGCTAACGACTTTGGTTTCGTTACCACGGCAAAAAATAAGATTACGATATCCTTGATCTAACACATGCTTCGCAGCTATGTATGCTCCTTGCGCATGATCAAACTTCACTGTTGGAATATTTGCTTCCTCAATATATTCATTACACAACACGATTGGACCGTGCTGTAAGTATGGCTCTACATCTTCCCACGGATTTTCTAGTGAACATAGAATAATCCCATCTACTTGTTTCGTAGATAATAATTGTAAATACTCCATCTCTTTTTCCGGTAAATATCTTGTTTGACAAATAATCAGTTTATATTTATGTTCAGAAGCAGCAATCTCGATTGCTTCAATAAATCTACTGAAGAAAGGATTTGTAATCCTTGGAACTAGCACCGCAATTGTTTCCGTTTTTTGTTTACGAAGCCTTCTCGCCGCAGAATTAGGAACGAAGCCTAAATGCTTCATTGCTAATTGAACCCTTTTTTTCTTCTCATCTGAAACATATGGATGATTATTAATCACCCTAGAAACCGTTGTCCTTGATAACCCTGCTAATTTCGCCACGTCCTCTATAGTCGACACGAAATTCTCCCCCTTTGCATGAAAACGTTTTCTTAAATTGATTATATAGTATATTATTGGAAACTGCAATATCGGTTGTTATGATTTTACTATATTAATATTATACATAGGTAAAAGTCTGTTAATGCAGGGGCAATATACTGCTTTTAGAAATTTACGTTATGTACATTCCTTTTCTTAATACCATATATTCTTTATTTAATATAAAAGCCCATCAATACATCATCTCCATATGATCCATCTTCATATTTAATTTGCTTTCGTTGCCTTCCTTCTTCTACAAAACCCATACGTTTGTACACTTTAATTGCCCGATCATTAACAGAAACTACACCTAAGCAAATTTTCTCTAAACCTTTCTGCCCTTTAGCCCAACTAATAAGAAATTCAATTAATTTCGTGCCGATGCCTTGATTACAATACGCCTCTTTAATCCCCATTCCCATTGTGCCTGCGTGTTGTAACCGTTCTAGTTCATATCGGTTGAAAAGTAAAAAGCCTACCACCTTATAATCTACTTCATACACAATATAAAGATTACCTTTCTCATTACTTTTCCGTATCTTTTCTCTTTCTGCATCAATATCATTCGGTAATTTCTTTGGAGATACTATGAAAAACTTTGTAGTATTTTCCGATAATATAATTTCTTTTCTAATGTTCATTATTGCTTCTGCATCAGCCTCTTTTGCTAATCGTATCATTGAATCACCTCGTACTTTTTCTTTTAAAAAATAATATTAAAACTATAAAACGTCCAATATGCAATATTGCATATTGAGAATCTTTTTACTCTTGATACAATATTCATACATCAAAATAAAAGGAATGTATGCAATGAATCCAATATTAACAGCTGCAAAACAACTATTACATAAAGAAGAAAAGATTTTATCTACTTTAAAATGTTCACTTACTGGCTATATGATTACGCATAAAGTCCCATATCCTGGCATGTTACTTGCTACTAATCAAAGACTTCTCTTTTTTAGCCAATATAAAAACACATTCATTGCCGAATTTGATTACGAAAAAATTCTATCCATAGAAACGAAGAGAAGAATCTTTGACAAAAAAATAATATTTTACTATGAAGATGAATATATAACGCTTGGATACATTACAAGTTCGAATGTTGAAGCGTTCATAGACTTACTACAAAGAAACAGCAAGACTAGCACAGGCTTATAATCAGCGGGGATCCCCTCGCTGATTCATTATTTTAACTCCTCCCACTTCGTCCAAACTTCTCTCCCGTTTATACGGTACATATTATCCTCTCTATCCATAAACCTATGTACAATAAATTCACGTCTAATTGTACAAAAATCATCATGATATTGTTTTATAAATGTATTAATTTCTTTTTCTGTATATTGATTTCCAGCATCTAACTTGCTAATTAAATGCTCTAACAATACTAGTTTTTTCTTCTTTTGACCTGGAATCGATTTTAAACGATCCTCTTTATCGAAAAAGTTACGAATGGTCGTATCGCGGAATTTCATTTCACTTTCAGTCATTTTTTATCCTCTATCACTTTTTTTCTTTATCTTTTCACTTAAAATATCAATAAAGTAATATCCACCCATTAACACATAGTAGAACGTAAGTATTCCAAATGCATCTTTCATACTTGTATATACTTCTTTATCAAACAATATAGGTGAAAGGGCATAAACAAGAAAGATTATTAGCGGATTTACGATAAAATAATAAGTAAGATTGCCTTTCATCATATCAACTCCTCTACCCTATGTTTCTCTGTAAATTGTTGTAATTCCTTTTCTTTCGTTTCTATAGCTTTTAGAAAGATTTATAGATGAACTACGGAAAAGATGCCCTCTATTAAAATAAAAAAGCACCAAAAAGGTGCTTTTATCTATGCTTCAACCGATTGATTTTCAGCAACATTTTTAAATTGTCGTTTGTGCATCAAAGTTAAGGAAGCGATCGTTCCAAGTGATAATACAACGATAAAGATCATGAGCATTCCTATGTTTTGCCACATGAAGTAAAAGTCTCCGCTTGATACGACTGCTTTCAGTCCTGATACAGAGTATGTCATCGGTAACCACGCATTGAATGGTTGTAAAAACTTCGGAATCAATTCTAGTGGGAATGTTCCAGCACTTGTTGTAAGCTGCATAATTAATGTGATGATGGCGATAAAACGGCCTGCATCACCGAATGCTGTTACTAAACATTGAATTAATGCGATAAAGGCTAAACTTGTAACGATGCTAAAGAGTATGAAGTACGGAATACTTTGTACTTCTACACCTAATCCGAACAGTAATATAACATCTGCTACAATCGCTTGAATAATACCGACTGATAGTAACACGCCGAACTTACTAATAAACCAACTAAATCCAGATTTCGGAACGCCAACTGTATCGCGTAATGGATAAACGATTGATAATAATAACGCCCCAACAAATAAACCGAGTGATAAGAAATACGGTGTAAATCCAGTTCCGTAGTTAGGAACTTCCGCCATTTTCTCCGTCTTCACTTTTACAGGACTTGCAAACATATCATACGTTTTATCTGTTCCTTTCACTTCACCAGTTTTCTCTGCCCCTTCGCCAAGTTTCTCAGCAAGTTCACCTGAACCATCGTTTACTTTTACGAGGCCATCTGTTACTTTACCAGATCCGTCTGCTAATTTATTTACGCCGTCGATTAGCTGGGTTGAGCCAGTTGATAATGTACCTAAGCCTGTTGTTACTTGGCCAGAGCCATTTGCTAATTGCATTATTCCGCCTGACATTTGGCCTGCTCCTGCAGATAATGTATCTAAACCGCCTGTTACTTGGCTTGAACCATCCGCTAATTTCGTTACGCCTACAGATAATTGACCTAAACCGCCTGTTACTTGGCTTGAGCCATCTGCTAATTGATTTACACCACCTGCCATTTGGTTTGCTCCTACAGATAATGTACCTAAGCCTTCTGTTACCTTTCCAGATCCATCAAACAATTGATTTACCCCATCAATTAATTGCCCTGATCCGTTTTTTAATCGATCTGCACCTACTTTAGCATTACCTAATCCTTCACCTAATCCATGAAACTTACTTACAAATTCGTTTTGTGCATTCGCTAATTTTTTAATACCACTCGTTAAATTTCCTATATCTTCCGGATTCGGCATTTTGCTTTGCATCCCACTTGTCTTTTCACCGATTTCACCTTTTAATTGTTTTACTTCTTCATTTAATTTATTTGTTCCACCTGCTACTCCGGCAGCTTTTTGCTGAACTGTCGTTGTACTTTTTACGGCACTTGCTATGAATGGTTGTAACTGCTCTTGATACTCTTTCGGTAAACTTTCAATTTGCTTTTGTAAATTCGCTACCTCTTGCGCTGCTGTTTTTGCATCTCCTGCTGTTGATTGCGTAAATTCATTTAACTGATTTACATTTGCCCCAGCCCCGTCTATTTTCTCATTTACTGTATTCAATATAGCAGGAACTTTCAACTGCATTTCCTCTAATCCTGCAACAGAGTTTTGTACTTTATTATTTAACTCTTGCAAACCCTTTTGGATTTCTTGAGAACCTTTCTCTAATTGACTTTGCCCTCCCGCAAGTTTTTCCATACCATTTGATAGTTCAGTTGTTCCTGTTTTTAATCCACCTGTTTTACTTACCAATATGCTCAAACCGTTAGTTACTTTCTCAGATCCATCATGCAATTCACTAATTCCTTTTTTCATTTCACCGGTTTTACTATTTAACGTATTTAAACCGTCTGTTACTTTTCCGGATCCGTCTACTAATTTCCCGATACCCGCATTGCTATTCAGTACATGTAAACCATCTGTTACTTTTCCGGATCCATCTACTAATTTTCCGATACCTATTTGCATCTCACCTGTTTTGCCGTTTAACGTATTTAAACCTGCTGTTACTTTCCCAGATCCATCAAATAGCTTCCCAACTCCATCCTTCATCTCCCCAGACTTCCCTTGAAGTGTATGAAGGCCACCCGTCACTTTACTTGAACCATCATGCAGTTCACTTGATCCGTCATGTAGTTTACTTGCTCCTTCCGCCCCATCTGCTAATCCTTTTGAGACGTCTTGAATGGAATCAAACATTTTCTCTGCATATGTTTTCGTTAACGTACTTGATACTTCACCTTTAATTTTTTCAATGGCTGTTCCGCCAATTTGTGAAGATAAGAAGTTTAAGCTTTCATTTGGGATATATTCTAAGTTTAATGGTTTTGGATCATCTTTTAATAACGTTGTAGCGTTACTTGAGAAGTCATCTGGAATGCGTACTAACATGTAATACTTTCTGCCTTCCATTCCTTTTTTCGCTTCTTTTTCACTTACAAATTCCCATTTAAAACTTGTATTATCTTTTAAATTATCAACAAGCCCTTTTCCGACCTCAATTGGTTTCCCATCAAATACTGCACCTTTATCTAAATTGACTACCGCCACTGGTAAATCATCTAACTGTTTATACGGATCCCAAAAGGCCCATAAAAACATACCTGCATATAAAATTGGTACGAATAAAACCGCGATAATCGGAATTAATATTTTTTTGCTTTTTATAATTTCAGTAAACTCTTTACGAAGTAACTGATTCCATTTCATCATTTCTACCCCTTTCTGAATGACCAAATTGTTCATATGGTCATTTGCTCCCAAATAAAAAGGCTATACCTATTCATACATATGCCTTATCCCCGAATTTATACTATGCAACTGTTCCTTACTATGAAATGAATATTTCTATTATCCCTCCTAAAATAAATATATGACCACTTTGTTCAATTGGTCATTTTTTATAATAATAAAAGGATTATCTTAGTTTGACAATCCTTTTAGTAAATAAAGTTCAAATAACTCTGCAATTTTTTCTTTTTCTAGCGGTTCGTGATTTTTTTCCCAATCAAAAATAAGCGATACATATAGACGAAGCATAATAAATGCTGTAATTTCTGGATCACATTTGCTAATTTCACCTTTTTCAATCGCAATTTTTAAATACGATTGAATAACAGAAACGATTTCCACATCAACTTGTTGCATCACTTCTTGTACTTCTTTCGTTCCCATATCGCGCTCTTCTTGAATTAATTTAATCATGAGCTGATGTTCTTTTCTAAATTCCAAGATGCTATATAATGCTCTATGTACATTTTCAAAAAATGAAACATCTGAACGAATTGCACTTTCTGCAACTTGCTTCATTTCTGTAATTAAATTAGAAATAATTTCACCAAATAACTCTTCTTTATTTTTGAAAAAAGTATAAATCGTTCCTTTCCCTACATTCGCTAACTTCGCTACTTGATCCATCGTTGTTGCTTTATAGCCGAACGCTGAAAAAGACTTTGTTGCAGCCTCAATAATAGAACGTTTTCGATCTATTGCCACATCATCACCTCCAAAAATGACCAATTGGATAATATAGTCAATCAGTACATCTTTGATATTACCACACGCTTACATTCTATACAAGTTCTCTTTTTATTATTTCCAGTATAAAAAAATTCCAGTCAGTGTATATCATACTTTCCATAGTTTATCAGAAGAAAAGAGAAAAGGAAAAGATGTTCTAGAGATATACAGCTAAACCTTACTTACCAACAACAAATTTCCTTTTTTTCAAATAATCAAATAAAAAAACAAGAAAATCTTTACAATTAATAGTAATATAGAAAATAGACAAGTTTATCAAAACAGTGGAGGCTTTTTCAGTCATGATGCGTGCACTTCGTTTAAATATAAAGCAAGCTTTTTGTAGTCGTATTTCTTTAATTATGATGCTTAGTGGATTCGTTCTTATTTGCATTTATCACTATTATTATGTAATTCGTTATTTAGGAAACGCAGCAAATGGTCCTATATCAACAGATTTAAAATGGATTGGATTTCGCGACAATGAAATGGATGTTTATTTATTATTAATGCCAGTTATTGCGAGTTTCCCCTTTAGTACAAGTTACAATTCGGATAAGTCCGATGGTTTTAAACCGTTTGTGAGTAAGGGGATTTCTATATTTCCTTATTCAGTAGCGAAATATATCGTTACTTTTTTTTGCGGAGGATTTCTTTATACACTTCCATTCATCTTATCGTTATTATTTTGCAAATTAACCATTCCAGACGGAACACCTACGGTTGGTTCAGGCATCATAAATGCTGATGGAATGTTCGCAAACCTATATTTTGATGCGCCTCTCACTTACATTGCTGTATATATCGGAATTAATTTTTTATTTGCAGGTTTAATGGCCCTTTTAGGACTTGCTGCATCTGTATGGTCACAAAAAGACTATATGGCAATTCTCTTTCCATTCGCAGCCGCCTCCATTCCGTACGTCCTGCTAAATACAATACTTCCTTCAATAGGCGGAGCACCTTTTCATTTATATGATCCGAAACAACCATTGCAAGGCATGTCACCATATATTTTAATGACGCAATGTGCTTTCTTCCTTTTCGTTAGCTTACTTATGTATATACAAGGAGTAAAGCGGGATAGAAAAAAATATAAAAGAAGACTGCAAAAAAGAGAGCGGTGTAGAAAAGCGTTTCAAGTATAATAAAACCCTAATTTCCTTACTATATTGGAAATTAGGGTTTATTTACTATTCACTTATGGCGTACCTGCCAACCCCCATAAAATAACGACCGCTACAAAATAAATCGCTTTAATACCTACAACTAAACATAATGAAACAATTGCATATTTACTTAATTCTCTTCTTGCACCTATTAAAGTGAAAATAACCGCCAAACTAAATGTTATATAAGAAGCTGCTGTATGTATTAAGTTATACGTAATATCTAGATTGCTTGTAAGTCCTGTTATATCAGCTACAAACTGAAGCATGATGATTGTACTAAAAAAAATTGCAAACTGATTCATTACCTTTCCATTTATTTGTAACTGCATTGTTGTCCTCCTTATTAAAAACTAAATATTCAATCAATTTTATCATTAGATTACAAAAAAAGGAATCATCTCTTTATACTATTCTATAACGATGCAAAAAAAGAACGCTTAGTCACCTAAGCGTTCCCCACTTTAAGAAGCCTTCTTCAAATCAATTTGAGCAAGTACTGGGTCGTGGTCACTTACACGTCCTTGTTCTTTCATAATGTTTGAGTTTAAGTGTACTGGGTCTACAATTGTGTGTGGTGCGATATTGTTTGTTACTAAAATATGATCTAACACTTGTGCATTTCCTTCGTGAATGTACGTGTAACGATTCTCTTTCGGCACTGTGTTTAACATATCTTTTAAGATTGTTCCCTCTAGTGTTTTTAGTGGTTTAGAGAATTCGAAATCGTTCATATCACCTAACACAACAACTGGTGCATTTGTATTCTTTTTCTGAATTCCTTGCACGAAATAATTTACTTCTTGTGCTAACTGAATTCGTTTGTCTTCACTCTTTAATACGAGCGGCTGCACTTTTCCAAATGGCGTTGCATCTCCTAGTTTTGAGTTTAAGTGATTTGCAACGACAACAATGTTTTGTCCTTGGAACGTAAATTCTGCCGCTAGCGGTTTACGTGTACTTTCAAACAATGGATTTTCGTCTCCAATACGAACAACATTCTTATCAAGTAACTTCGGTACCGTCGCTAATTTCACGCGTGATGGATTATAGAAAAAGCCGACGCGAATATTCGCTCCTGGTGCTCCTCCATCTTGATTATTGTTTGGAGCGATTTCTACATACTCATACTTCGGTCCACGAATTTCTAGAACTGCATCAATGATACGTTTTGCGCTTAATGACGCATCTATTGTACCGTCATTAATTGATCCGTTATTATCTTGCATTTCCTCTACACCGATAATATCTGGCATTTTTAAATTGTATTTAATAGAATACGCTAACGCTTTTACTTTTTCATCTGTTGTTTCTTTTTTATTCGCCGAGAAGTTTTCAATGTTATATGTAGCAACCGTTAACTTATCAAGACGTGGCTGAATATTTGCCCCTACTTGCTTAAATCCACCATCCACTACAGCTGGCAGTTCTGTTATTGGCGAAATACGGAAAGAACCGTAATCATATCCTACTACCCCTGTTATATCTCCAGTAAAAGTATCTCCTACTTTTGCTACATAATCGCGAGGTACTTTTACAGAAAGGCGCTCTGGGTTTAATTGATTTTCATCTAATAGAGGTGTGCCATATTGTGTTACTATTTTATCTCCACCATTTTTTACTGTTACATATAAATTTCCGTTTTTCTGAGGTGTAATAATTTTTGGTGTTGGCATCGTAACACGCATACCTTCTATACTTTCATAGAAGTCGATTGCATCTTCATTTGGATCAAATAAACCAAATGCATCATTATCAATAATCTGGTCCGGGATTTTCACACCGTTTTCCCCAAGTACAATCGGTGCTGGCAAAGATTGATCTTTTGCGATTACAGCAACGCGGCTCGCTTTAATTTCAGTCGTCGTTAAGTCTGTTTCAAATCGTTCTGCATATCCTGGTCCAACATATTCTTCTACTACTCCATCAACTTGAATAAGATCTCCTACTGCTACATTCGCATCTTTTTTATATACGTACATACCTTCTGAAGTAGCTGGATCATTATCTGGCTGATTATCTTCTATATAAAAGCCGTTTTTATCAAGCGCTGTGACAACGCCTTCCACATTGTTTACTTTCTTCCCGTTGTAAGGAGACATATGTGATTTCCCTTGAATGTCATGAATACGAACCTGTTCATTATTTACGATAATAAATGAAAATGTCGAAATTGCTGAAGGAGTAAGTCCTTCTTTTTCTGCGATTGCTTTCACTACACTATTTTCATTCACTATAATTTGTCCATTATAACGAACGCTTTTATTAGTAGGATTAGAGCCATCTAACGTATAGTAGATTGTTGCGCCTTCTGTATTCGTCGTTAATGTTACCGCTGTTCCTTTAGCAACTTCTCCACCGTTCGGTGAAGCTACTACATCGCTAACACGGTTTTGTCCTTCACCTTGAAACTTATAAGCTGTTACTGATTTTAGACCTGGGTTACTAAAATATAATTCAAGGGTCCCAGTCAAACTAACTTTCTTCCCGATATTTTCAGGGTGATCTTTTACATTCACTGCCGTTCTCACATCACCTTTCGGTAACTGAACGGGCATGATTTTGTCTGGATTCGTTTCGTTTGGCGAATCTGCAATTGCTACGTTTGTATCATCAAACTTAGCTGGATCCTTCGTATATTTAGAAGAACTTTGCGTATATCCAACAATATATCCTTCTACTATCCCCTTCGTTTTCCCTTGCTGCTTAAATACTTGAATTGCTTTTTCTACTGACATAGAAGCAGTTTCTTCTGCTTGCGCTAAAGTTCCAGTAAATGAAAGCAATAGCAAGAATGATAAAAAGACACTTAACAATTTCTTCACAGCCATTTTCCTCTCTCTATTTCATATTTTCTCAGCATTTCTATCATAACAAATGATTCGTTATATAGAATGATATTTCGACAAGTTTTACAAAAAATTTATTTAATTTACAAGCTTTCAAACTACAATACAAAATAATAATTTTACACTTTCTACAAATACACTCTATAATGTTAGAGAGAGAAAACAGAAAATATCGACATTTGATTGGCATGTAAAATGGATTCATTTGAATAGGAGTGATTGGATGGAAGTGCAAACAGAAACATACCGCGCAGCTATGAATGGAACATTAGAACGTCATTTTTCAGATATGATTGCCGTTATACCAACTAGAATTACAATTGAGCAGTTAAAACAGCGACTAGAAACAATCGCTACTAAAGTTGATGATTTAAAAATTGTTTATAGTGATGAGACAAGCCTTATTGTTGAATTACATATGGGTGAAACAGTCATACCGTATGAACTGCATATTGATGAACCGAACGATCCAGAAGGATATAAAATGTACAATAGACAAGATTCTACAATCGTAGATCGTAATTTTGAAGATGCAGCTTTCGGCACTGAAATTTTCACTCGTACGCTATTTGTAGGCGATGTACTGGACTGCTTTTTCCAGCAGTTACAGTTCTTATGGAATCTCGCCCCAGATTTGTTATTTGTAATCGATTCAAGTGCAGCAATGAAAGTGATATCTAGAAGCTATATTGAATATCACGTTGAAAATGAATTATTACCTGACATTCCTGACTTATACGTTATTCATTCCGTTTATGAAGACGATAAAGACGGTGAGCCTACGCAATATTGGTTTCATACACATGGTCTTTTAAGAGCAGGCGTAACTGAAATAGAGTTAATTATTCCAAATCGCATTTCTTCCTACTACGGCATTAGCGATCTCTTTCAAACATTTGCTAATAATGCCGTTGAGAATGGACAAGTCCCTATGAATGAGCCTATCGTTATCGCGCATAGTCAGCAAGGTTCTATACATACAGTCGCTGTTCCGTGGGAAAAAGGATTATCTTATATAGGGCATAAAACGAGTATGGACCAATTATCTTCAATCGAAGATGAAGAAGTGAAACTACAACCAATAGATGCACAAAATACATTCTTAGGCGGAATGGATGCCCGAGATGAATACCATCAATCTCCATCCGTTCTCTTATTCAAATTTAATACTTCAGAAGAATATATTGAAAGTTTTTTCAAAGAACACGAGGAAGCTACAGGGCTCATGTTCTATAAAACAAATAGTGAAACCGATCGTATGGCTTACAATGCGAAAAATACTTTTGGGTATTTCAGCAACATTTTTCACATTGAACAATCAAATGAAGATTTTCGTTTCCTTGCTAAGTTTGGTGTCTCCTACGAAGAAGGAAAAAGTGAACATATGTGGTTTGAAATGCAAAACATTACGGAAGATTTCATTCAAGGAATACTCATTAATGAACCATATTTTATAAAAGATATGAGTGAAGGAAATAGTTATCATTTAGATTTTGATAACTTAACAGAGTGGGTTATTTATGCAGGAGATGCTGTTATAAAGCCAAATAACTTATATATGTTTATTGGCGAATAAGTATTTTATATAACAAACGAAACGCCTTCAATATGATTGAAGGCGTTTCGTTTATTGTGCGATTAATTCAGCATCTATTACTTTCTCCAAATGAGATAATACACGCTTTGCAGCTTCCTCACCTTGATTAATACAGTCTGGAAGTCCAGCGCCAGCATAGGAGCTACCTGCCAAGTATATACCTGGCAACTCTTTCTCCATAAATGTTGTGAGCTGTTTCATTCGCTCGTTATGGCCTACTGTATATTGAGGCATCGCTTCTTTCCAGCGACTTACGATTGTAAACTCTGGATCCTCTGTAATGTCCATCGTCTTTCGTAAATCTTCTAGTACGAGCTGAACGAGTTCTTCTTCAGTTTGTTCTACAACCGCTTCATCACCAGCACGCCCGACGTAGCAACGAAGGAGTGTTTTTCCTTCTGGCGTTGTATGCGGCCATTTTTTATGCGTCCACGTACATGCTGTAATCGTGTAATCGCTATTTCGTGATACGACAAATCCTGTACCATTAATATCACGCTGGATTGCGGATTTTTGGAAAGCAAGTGCGACATTGGCAACGGATGTGGATGGAATATTACGGAAGAAACGAAACTGCTTGTACTGAGCAAACATGGACGGCAATACTTTATGCGAAGTTGCCACTACGATGGCGTCCGCTTCTATTTCTTTTCCGTTACTAAGAGTAATCGTATAACCATCACCCTGTTTTGCAACTTTTTCAATGCGAGTTCCCTTTATTATCGTACCTTCATGCATCTTTACTTCGAGAGATTCTACGATAGATTCTAAACCTGTTTTCACTGTTTGGAAGATTCCCTTTTTCGGTTCAGCTTTCTCTTTTTTCGGAGCGAGCGTACGCATACCGAGCGAAATACTACGATGTTTCTGCTCAATCTGATACATTTGCGGGAATGTTGACATTAAGCTCATTTCATCAATATCCCCTGCATAAATACCCGATAGTAACGGTTCTATTAAGTTTTCAACCACTTCGTTTCCAAGACGATGTCTGAAAAATTGTCCGAGTGATTGGTCAGATACTGGCTTTGATCTCGGCATTAATAGATCAAAACCAGCTCTTAATTTACCAATTGGGGAGAATAACCCGGAAAATAGAAACGGAGTAATTTGCGTTGGAATTCCCATCATTGATCCGCTCGGCATTTTATGTAACCGATTTTTTACGAGGATAAATGATTGACCAGTCGTATTTTCTACAATTTCATCGCCAAGACCTAATTCTCTCGCTAATCTAGCTGCACTTTCTTTTCTTGCTAAGAAAGAATCCGGTCCGCGCTCAATTGTAAAACCATCTTTTCGAACGGTTTGAATTTTTCCGCCAAGTTTACCCGATGCTTCTATAAGTAATGTATCAATCGGCAAGTTTTTTTCATGAATATTTTTTTGTAAGTTATACATTGCTGTTAATCCAGTGATGCCTCCGCCGACGATCACAACTTTTTTCCTCAAGCAGGCTCCCCCTTTCTTCTTACAGTACAGATTCTTTTTTCTTTAATACAACATCTGTTAAACAATCAATAAATGCGTCCGATGCATTTGGCATTTCTGGACGATAATATTTCGCACCAATTTCATCCGTTACAACTTTACACTCAAAGTCGTTATCATATAAAACTTCTAAATGTTCCGCAACAAATCCAACTGGTGCATATATGAATGAAGTATAACCGTGCTTTTCATTTAGTTCTCTCGTTAAATCTTGTACATCTGGACCAATCCAAGGATCTGGTGTGTTCCCTGCACTTTGCCAGCCTACTGCATAGTTTGCTACTTCCGCTCCGCGCGCGATATAATCCGCTGTTTCATTTAATTGATCTGGATATGGATCGCCCATTGCAATAATTTTCTCTGGTAAACTATGTGCAGATACGATTAATACTGCTTTTTCACGCTCTGCATCTGACATACCGTTATATATACCTTTCACTGCATCAACCCAGTACTGGATGAATTTCGGCTCTTTATACCAGCTATCAATGCCGTGAATTGTTAAGTTTCCAAGTTTCTCAGCTTCTTCTTGTGCTCGTCCAACGTATGATTTCACGCTAAACGTAGAATAGTGAGGTGCAAGAACAAGTGCGATTGCATCTTGTATTCCGTCGTTATGCATATCTTTGACCGCATCTTCAATAAACGGTTCAATATGTTTTAAGCCAAGATACATATGGTACTCTACTTCATCTTGTACTTCATTTAAACGCTTCTCTAACTTCTTAGCTTGCTCTAATGTAATAGTAGCTAAAGGAGAAATACCACCAATTGCACGGTAACGCTCTGTTAAATCTTCTAGCATTTCAGGACTTGGCTTTCTTCCTCTGCGAATATGTGTATAGTAACGTTCAATATCTTCTTCTTTATATGGCGTTCCGTATGCCATTACAAGCAAACCAATTTTCTTTTTCATACAGCAATTCTCCTTTACTTCGCTAACTGCCCTTTAGAGTATTCATGAATAAATGTAGTTAAACGTTTTAATGTATCCGGATTTACTTCTGGGAATACACCGTGACCTAAGTTAAAGATATAACCCGGCTGTTTCATCCCTTGATCTAAAATACCTTTTACATGTTCTTCAATAACAGACCATGGCGCAAGTAAGAATGAAGGGTCCATATTACCTTGTACCGCCTTATGAACGCCACGTGCACGTGCTTCTTCAATCGGTAAGCGCCAGTCTAAGCCGACTACATCAAGCGGTAAGTCGTGCCACTCATTCACTAAGTGTGCAGCTCCTACGCCGTGCATAATCATCGGTACACCCATCTTACGAACTTCTGCAAAAATACGCTCCATTGCTGGTTTAATAAATACGCGATAATCTGCTACATTTACTGTTCCAACCCAAGAATCGAAAATTTGAACTGCTTTTGCTCCTGCGTTTATTTGCGCTTTTAAATATGTAATAACCATATCTGCTAGTTTATCCATTAAAGCGAACCAAGCTTTTGGCTCTGCATACATGAACGCTTTCGTATTATGGTAGTTACGAGATGGACCGCCTTCAATCATATAGCTCGCTAATGTAAATGGAGCTCCTGAAAAACCGATTAACGGTACGTCTAACATTTCTGTCGTTAATAAACGAATTGTATCTAGTATGTACGGTACGTCATCTTCTGGATTGATTTCCCCTAGTTTTTCTACGTCTTGTAAAGAACGGATTGGATTATCAATAACTGGGCCAATACCTGATTTAATTTCTACATCCACACCAATTGCAGGTAGTGGTGACATAATATCTTTATAAAGAATTGCTGCGTCTACGTTATACTGATCAACCGGCAATTTTGTAACGTAAGCACATAACTCTGGATTATGTGTAATTTCAAATAAAGAATACTTTTCTTTAATCTTTCTATATTCCGGCTGTGAACGACCTGCTTGACGCATATACCATGCTGGTACATAATCGGTACGTTCCCCCCTACATGCTTTTAAAAATGTCTCATTTATAGTTCTTACCAAGACCCTTGCTCCCTTCCTTACCAATGCTTCGAATACGTTCGATATTTATCTTTTTTTACTATACAGCTTGTAAAAACAAAATGCATAATATTATGTACGTTGTTCATTAAATTGACACAAACATTCTTAAAAACGCTTACTATTTTCACAACATTCTTATTATAACACAGAGAAAAACTATGGTTTAGCTACTTTTGACTTTTCTCCTTCACGATTCGTTTGTGTATTATATGGTACAACGTAAAAGCTCGGTTTTGAAAATATGTTAACGAACTTTTCCTCATATTCCCCAGCACCATTTACAGTGCTAACATGTGTATGAATTCCGTTCTCCACTCTATAGATTCGGTACATAATTCTGTTATCTGGAAGTGGCGTCCAACTTAATTTTGCTTTAAATAAACCGAAAGGGCTAAATGATAGTTTCATTTTTACATCTTCAATTTTGCGCAGTCGAATCGGAGCGCCGATTGTTTCCACACCTTCAGGCTTCATAAACTTCTCTTTATGTTCTACATTAGCCTTCGTTAAAATTTTCTTAAACAATTTTGTCGCAGATGCACTTTCTCCTTGCAACTGATGCTCCTTATCCGTACGATCATAACCAATCCAAACAGCGCCTACTAAGTTAGGTGTATAGCCGACGAACCACATATCTCTTGCTCCCTTATCGTCATTTGGCAATGAAGTTGTACCCGTTTTTCCAGCTAACGCACCGTTATATACACCAACTCTCGCTGTTCCTTCCTTCACAACTCCTTCTAACATTTTCGTCATATACCATGCTGTCTGCTTCGAGAAGATTTTCGTCTCTACTTTTGGAGATTCCCCAATGACTGCACCGTGTCTGTTTAATACTTTATCAATAACGTGCGGTTCAATAATATTTCCATTTGCTAAAAATGAACGATACATTTTTACAAGATCAAATGTTGAAACGCCATTTTTTAGTCCCCCAAGCGCTGTACTTAAACCAGCATCTGCAATATGGACATTTCCTTTTTCTAAATATTGCTTTCCTTCTTCTACCCCTAACTCATTTAATAAAGAAACTGCCGGTACGTTTGCCGACTCTAAAATCGCATCATACATCGTCATTTCTTTTGAATACTCATGATTATAATTTCGAGGTTCATACCCTTCAAAAGAATTTCTTTCATTTGTTAATAAAGAATACGGATTATACTTTTTCGTTTCTAGTGCTGGTGCATAAACGATAAGTGGTTTTAAAACAGATCCGGGCTGCCTTTTGGCAAAAACACGATTAAATCCTCTCGGGACGTACTTTCTTCCCCCAATCGCCGCTTTAATCCCTCCCGTACGATTATCCATTAATAAGAAAGCACCTTGCGCCCCTTCTTCTTTCCCAGGAAAATTCCTTGCATCTTGAAACTGGTTATATGCTACCTTTTGAATCTTTTCATCCATAGGTACGACAAACGTATATCCTCCGCGAAGTACTTCTTGATGAGACAACCCGTATAAACGAGCGGCTTCATCTATGACCATATCAATATACGGCATATATGCAAGCTCATTTTCGTCTAAGTTTTTATATAAAGCAATCGTCTTTCCTTGATAACGAACGCTATCTTCGGCAGTCAAATAGCCTTGTTTATGCATAAGTGACAATACTAGATCGCGGCGTTCCTTACTCTTCTCTGCAGAATAGTACGGTGAATATCCGTTTGGTGACTTCGGAAGGCCTGCAAGCATTGCCCCTTCCTCTACTGTTAAATCCTCAACATTTTTATTAAAATATAACTTTGCTGCCGCTTGAATACCGTAAGCCCCATGACCAAAATAAATATGATTCATATACATTTCAAGAATTTGTTGCTTCGTATATTTTTGCTCTAATTGAAGAGAAATTGCGACTTCCTTCAATTTGCGCGTAAATGTTTTTTCACGAGTTAAAAAGACGTTTTTAGCGAGTTGCTGCGTAATGGTACTACCGCCCTCTACCTTCTCTCTAGCTAACGTATCTTTATAAAGAGCACGGAATATAGACGGATAATCAATCCCTTGATGCTCATAAAAACGAGAATCTTCCACCGCAACAAATGCCTGCTGCACATGCTTCGGAATTTGCTCGATCGGTACGAGCTCTCTATTCTCTACATATAATTTCGTAATTTCTTTCCCTTTCTGGTCAACGATACGTGATGAAGAGTGGAAAACGAGCTGCTTTTCATCCATCATATAGCCACCAGCTAACACGATAAGTTTATAGAGTACAATCGCTATTACGAACGTTGCGACGCCGCCTAATAAAGTCCACTTTACTTTCTTCATACATCGTCCTTCTTTCCAAATGATGGTACATTTATTATTTGAAAAAGAAGTATCTTTATGTATATAATCTTCGAAGTTTTTTAAGAGAGTTGATATAATAGAAACAAACTAGTAAGGGGGCATTAAAATGAAGGCTATTATTTCATACGAAACACCTCTAGAACAAGTACATTTCACTGCAAAAAATGATGAGAAAAATATGTTTTATAAAGAAAATACAGAAGAATCTGTAGAAGGCTCACTTCAGTATGACGTACTAGATGCTGTCGGTGAATTTAAAGGACAACCTGGCTATATCGTTTGTAACAATATTTCTGTAACAGACGAAGGTCGCCCTGTATTTGAAAACCGCTTTAAAAACCGCGCAGGCCTTATTGAAAACGAACCAGGATTCCAAGCAATCCGTGTTCTACGCCCATTAAGTAACGATACATATGTCATCTTAACGATGTGGGAAACAGAGCAAAACTTTAAAGACTGGACAGAATCACGTTCATTCGAAAACGCTCATAAAAAACGCCCTGCACAAGCAGAAGGACAAGCTCAGGCTCAGGCGCATCCACATGCGGAACAGCAGAAAAGTATTTTCTCTCGCCCTTCTTTTGTGACTACTTTTGATGTATTAGTTTAATTTTTTTGAGTTTGGAGTTCGGAAACCGCGGTATGTGAAATTATATCGGCGATTTTTCGAATATATCAGCGCAACTCGAATTATATCAGCGTTTTTCTGAATATATCAGCGCAACTCGAATTATATCAGCGATTCTTCGAATATATCAGCGCAACTCGAATTATATCAGCGTTTTTCTGAATATATCAGCGCAACTCGAATTATATCAGCGATTCTTCGAATATATCGACTTATCGACAAATCATGACACAAAAAGGAAACACCATTACACACCGGTGTTTCCTTTTTCTTTGTACCAATTATATATACGAAGTGAATCTTTTTTTCTCATATGCTTTACTTCATAACCCCGCCCCGCTACCGCTACAAGAGTTGTACATAATTCATCCTTTCTTTGAAAATACGATTGATTATAACCTACTGCTTGAACATGTCTTCTTCGCATTATTCCTGTATATTTCGAAAAATTACGATATACAACCGTTAGTTGATTTTCTCTTAATTCATAACCGCCACTTTTATATCTAGCATACGCAAGTAACGAAAACACGATAAATAACGGTAAAATAAAAAATAACGCAATATATTGTTTTAAATATATACTCACGCTAGCAATTAGAACTGTGAGTATGATACTTATTAACCAGCCCATAATGAAATAACGACGCAACGCTGTTTTTGGTAAGTGAGCGATCTCCGCTTCAATTTCATAAGGTAACTCTAAATATGTGAGCAGGTGCTGTACATCTTTTTTCTTCATAAAAGGATGCAGCATCACTTCATTACTTGCTGCTCCAATACTGTGAATTGCTTCCACTTCAACAGCGCAATAACCAAATGGCTGGCGAAGCATACATTCTTTTACAGTAATCGCTTGAATTCGGTGCAATTTTAAGACAAACTCTTTCTTTTCAAATAACCCTTGAACGATACGAATTTCTTCCCCTTTTCGCTCAATTTTAAAGTTTGCATATTTCAACACATATCCAGCCGTGGAAATAATCCATGAAATTGCCATTAAAATTAATGCTATTACAATTAGTTTATAAACACCGTTTCCCATCACATACGCTTCTACTTTACTTGTGAATCCTTCAGGAAGAACAAAATCAAACTTTGTGTAAAGAAGTACCAGTCCAGAAAACACTAGTCCGAACCGACCAGATGTAATCGCTGCTGCTAAAACCTCTTTCGCTGTTAACTGATAAACCGTCTTGCTTTCTTCCTCTTCTATTTCTTCTTTTACAGTAGTTTCTTTCTTATGTAATAAAGAGATTAAATGTTTTGCCTCGTCTTCTTTAATACCAGCCAACATCACTTCTGGTTCACTACCACCACCCGCTACTTCTATATTTAACTTCATAAGCCCAAGCATCTGATAAATGACATTAGAAGACGTACTAACATTTTGCACACGTTCTTTATTTAAATAACTTTCCTTCTTTACAAAAACACCGTGCTTTATATGTAAAATATTATTCTCAATCCAGTACACTTTAAAATACCATTTAATTGCTGAAAAAATAGCCATGATGAATAAAACAACCAGAAGGAAAAGATAAAATAAATACCAAGGTTCCACTTGTTCATCAGGTTTAAATAAAACAAGAATAATAAGTGGCAACAAACTCGCAACTCTAATACCTAACAATATCGTAATCGGATGTTGCCTCTTATACATCCTTATCACTCACTTTCGCAAGTTCTCCAATTTGTCTTTTTAGCTGTTCTGCTTCTTCTTTCGTTAAACCTGGAATACTATGAGAAGTTGCGGCTGTTGAAATGTGTAATTCTGCTAAATTATACTTTCTCATGATCGGCCCTTGCTCAATCGTTACGTGCTGCACACGGATCATCGGAATAAGTACGCGTTTTACAACGAACATTCCCTTTTGAATCTCAATCTCTTCTTCATTTAATCTGTAACTATAATAGCGCTGACGTAAATTTGGAAACACAAAATAATCAAGTGGAATAAATGTAATAGCTCCTGTTACTAATAGTCCAAACAACCAGCCCCACCAGTTAAAGTTAATCATAAAAAAGAAATACGCAATTACGACTGTTAGTATAACTGCCGTCCCAATTAAAGCGTGAATTCGCCACACTTTCAGCATATTAGAATGAATCTCCCTTTCTAACGGCTGCATCTCATCACTCCAATTCTATAAATTTATTACTTATATATTATCAAAAAATAAGATTTTATATACATTTTTGTAAATTTATAGTCAAATAAAAATATATGAATTAAAAGCATATTAAAGAAACACACACCTCAGTTTTGAAAATTATATATTATACATATGAATTATATTGAACTAAAATAAACCTTACATGATTCATGCAAGGTTTATCGTTTTATACACAATATATTTCATTATTGTTGAGATATACTAGCATCGCTTTCAATTCGCTTTTCTTTTTGGCTCAGTTTTTTATCTTTAGATTTTTTTAATGTTAAAGTCATACCAATAAAAATAAAAAGAATTCCTGTTATTTGCATTAAAGTTGGACGGAATCCAGTAAGTACAGTATCTAATAATATTGCCACTGCCGGATCCAAAAAAACTAATATTGAGATTGTTTTTGTAGATAAATAGCGTAAACTATCAAAAAACAGATAATATACTATCCCTGTGTGAATAAAACCAGTAGCTATAATATATGTCCAATTACTTTGAGTGAGGCCACTAAAAGCATCTAAATCTATAAATGGTATTAAAAGAAATATCCCCAAGAATGTTTGTAAAAATGTCATTGCATACGCACTCATTTTGTTAATCCCTTTACCAAATAAAGTTGTAAATGCATAAAAGAGAGCTGCAAGAAATCCCCATATCATACCTGAAGACATTAATGAACCGACAGAGAAACTTCCATCGATACCAGCAATTAATAAAGCTCCTGCAAAACACACAACTATTGAAATGATAGATATTAATGTTAATTTTTCTTTAAAGACGATACTTCCAATTAACAGTACAATTACTGGTGCAAGATGATAAACCGAGATAGCAATTGTAACTGACATATTTTCAAAGGCTTTAAATAAGAAAACCCAATTAAATACTAAGAAAAAGCCACATATTAAAACTTGAATAACTTCTTTTCGTTCCCATTTATCTTGTTTATATTGCCCTGTAAGCAACCAGCATACACTTAAAAATATTGTCGCAAAAATACACCTTACAAACACTAATTCAAACGAAGGTAAGTTTGTTTGAACTGAAAAGAATCCAACTGATCCAAAGATAACCATTGATGCTATCATCTTTAAAGCCGGTACCGTTTTCTCTTGCTTAAAACTTTTTTGAAGCAAATTAATCCCCCTCCAATAAAAACTCGGTTTATAGTGAGAAAAACACCAGCCTAAAAAAGGACAGGTGCTTTTCCTCAAAAACACTCAATTATAAATTTTTCCCAGCAGTCCAACCACCATCAATTACAAAATTAGAACCAGTAATAAAGCGGGCCTGATCAGAAATCAAGTACTCAATACATGAAACAATATCCTGCGGCAACCCCCAAGTATCTAAAGATTGATTACTTTTTATCATAGACATCAAGGCTGTATTACTAAAGTATTCTTCTGTAAGTTCAGTTCTAATAACACCGGGAGAAATGCTATTCACCCTTATATTTTGCTTCCCAAATTCCATAGCCATCTGTTTAGTCAATCCGATTAAAGCATGCTTTGATGCAACATAAGCAGCTCGCTCTGGTTCAGCCATTAATCCAGAAACCGATGCTATATTCACAATACAACCTTTTATTTTCGATTCACACCATCGCTTAGCTACTTCCCTAGAAAGGATAAATGGGGCTACTAAATTTACATCAATTACTTTTTTAAACATATCATCGGATAAATGTAAAACAGGTGTTATCTCTCGAATACCAGCTGCATTTATTAATATATCAGGAGAAAGCTTTTCTAAATCTAATTGAGTAAAAAGATTATGAATCGCTTCGCTATTACTTAAATCAATTTGCACTACTTTCAAAGGCATATCTGTTTTCATATAATCTATTAAGTTATTATTATTAATATCAAGCGCTATTACATGAAATGATTTTTCTAAAAAGTATTTTATACAAGCATGACCTATACCGCTATTGGCTCCAGAAATCATAATTATTTTATTCTCTCTCATTTTGTCTCCTTATAAGAAAATGTTACTAATAAAATATCACGAAAAGCTTCAGTACTACATTCTGTTCCAAGTGGCGTTACGGCATGGAAGACCTTTTGTCCAAATACTAAAGTTTCTAAAGGCTCCTTCAAACTTATAAACTGATTAATTTCCCGTGGAGAATTAGCTATTAAATTATCTCCGCCAATAGCTGTATTACTTAAATTCATAAGGTGTAAAAACACTACTGGTTCATCATCTTTATGTAACCAAATAGGCGAACTAAAAGATGGTCTTTCTTTAGTAGCTTTATACCTTACTTGATGTAACCCTATAATTAAATCTTTACTTGTATCTATTATATTTGTTTTAAATGCAAATTCAGTATCGAAACGCACGATATTTTGAATTAAAGGATTATATAAAAAGCTATCATTTATGCTATTGAACTGTCTAACTTTCCCGCCATCATCATAGTTATATTCTTTAGATTGGAAGTAATCATTACTATTATCTAAAATATAATCTGGTGAATCAACATACTTTATATACCTTGAATAAGATCTAGCACGACATTCACCGTACGCATCATCTGCCAAATTATAATAATCTAACTGTGCTTGTGTTAATAAACTATGATTCTCTTCCTCTTGTAAAAAGATTTCATTTGAGATTTCAAGGAATCCTTTAGATTCAAATTCATGTACCTTTTCTTCTATGCTAAAGCCACTCATTTTACTAAGAACAAACGTCATTATAAAAACCTCCACACTATTGTATTTTTCTTTCTCACCCTATGTTAGAAATGCAATACGTAACCGAGATTCTTGCTTAATAAAATTTTAAATTATGATATTCAATTAATACATCAAATGAAATATACGCAACTCATTAAAATTATTTATTAAGCAATATTATATATCCTTTCGGGTGTTTTTTCTAATTATCTGAAGATTTATCAACATTAGTCTTAATATTCAAAAATAAAGAAATAGATTTTTCAGAAAGATAAAACTGCGCGTATTGCAATTATTTATGTATATAACTTTTTTAAAAATTATATTTTAAATATAGCTAGTTTTTTATAAATTTTTTGATATAATTACATACGGGAAAAGGGAAGAACTTTGTCTTCCCTTGTGTTTTTATTTGCATCTAGTACTTTTGCTAGATGCTTTTTTTTATGCTAAAAAAGGTATCCTCAAATACTTTGAGGATACCTTTTCACCTTTATTATCTCTGCTGTTTTCTACCTAATATGAGTAATCCAAAACTCATCATTACAAGAAGTGCTCCCATATATAGTTCCACAGGCATTTTCTGCCCTGTCTTCGGTAATTCTTTTTCAAGTTTCTCTGGATTCGGTGTCCCAGGCTTTTCTGGATTCGGTGTTCCAGGCTTTTCTGGATTCGGTGTTCCAGGTTTCTCCGGATTCGGTGTTCCAGGCTTTTCTGGATTCGGTGTTCCAGGTTTCTCCGGATTCGGTGTTCCAGGTTTCTCCGGATTCGGTGTTCCAGGTTTTTCTGGATCTGGTGTTCCAGGTTTTTCTGGATCTGGTGTTCCAGGTTTTTCTGGATCTGGTGTTCCAGGTTTTTCTGGATCTGGTGTTTCTGGGCCTGGTGGCGCTAAATGATTCAATTTGTTTAATACTTCTAATTGAACTGCATTTATCATTCCATTTGTAATTTCAAATGGAATTGGATTAGTTAATTTTTCATAACCTTTTGGTGCTTCTACTTCTACTAGTGTGTAGTTACCTACAGATAGATCTGTGATTTTTGCCTTTCCATCTTTATCTGTTGTTACTTTCACTACTATTTTTCCCTTTTCATCATGAACTTCAAACACAGCTCCTGATAAGACTTCCTTGCTTTCAGCGGCCATTTTTGTAATCTCCACTGAACCTTTGTCTAACTGTTCATTCTCTACTTGCAATGATAAGACTTTCGTCATACCTTTTGTAATTTCGAATGATACTGGCTTTTCTAGTGGTTTGTAGCCTGCTGGTGTTTCTACTTCTACTAACTCATACTTTCCAATAGATAAATCTGAAACGTTTGCTTTTCCTTCTTTATCCGTTGCTACTTTCGCAACTACTTTGCCTTTTGAGTCACGTACTTCAAATACAACATTTTCTAATGGTGCTTTACTGTCTTTATCTATTTTTTTGATTTCTACATTCCCCGTATCTACCATTTCATTTTCTACAGTGAACGCTAAAGATTTTATCATACCTTTTGTAATTTCAAATGGTACAGGCTTTTCTAGTTTTTTGTAGCCTGGTAAACTCTCTACTTCTACTAGCTTGTACTTTCCTACTGATAAATCTGCAACTGTTGCTTTTCCAGCTTTATCTGTCGTTACTTTCGTTACTACCTTGCCTTTGTCGTCTTGAACTTCAAATGTTACGCCCGCTAATACTGCGCCACTTTCTTTGTCTACTTTTGTAATCTCTACTGAACCTTTATCTAACAGTTCGTTCTCTACTTTCAATGATAAAACTTTTGTCATACCTTTTTTGATTTCGAATGATACTGGTTCTGTTAATTGTTTGTAACCTGGTAAGCTTTCTTTCTCTACTAATTTGTACTTTCCTACAGATAAGTCTGAGATTTTTGCTTTACCATTTTTATCTGTTTTTACTTCCGTTACTACTTTTCCTTGTTCGTCTTGTACTGCGAAGACTACGTCTTCTAATACTTTTTGACTATCTTTATCTACTTTTGTGATTTCTACTGAACCTTTGTCTAACTGTTCATTCTCTACTTTTAATGATAAGACTTCTGTCATACCCTTTTTAATTTCGAATGATACTGGCTCTGTTAGTTTTTTGTAGCCTGGTAAGCTTTCTTTCTCTACTAATTTGTACTTTCCTACAGATAAGTCTGAGATTTTTGCTTTACCATTTTTATCTGTTTTTACTTCCGTTACTACTTTTCCTTGTTCGTCTTGCACTTCGAAGACTACGTCTTCTAATACTTTTTGACTATCTTTATCTACTTTTGTAATTTCTACTGAACCTTTATCTACTAGTTCATTCTCTACTTTTAGTGATAAGACTTCTGTCATACCTTTTTTGATTTCAAATGATACTGGTTTCGCTAGTTTTTTATATCCCGGTAAGCTCTCTACTTCTACTAGCTTATATTTTCCTACTGATAAATCAGCAATCTTTGCTTTTCCTTCTTTATCTGTCGTTACTTTTGTTACTACTTTATCTTTTTCATCTTGCACTTCGAATGTTACGCCCGCTAATACTGCGCCACTTTCTTTGTCTACTTTTGTAATCTCTACTGAACCTTTATCTAACAGTTCGTTCTCTACTTTCAATGATAAAACTTTTGTCATACCCTTTTTGATTTCAAACGATACTGGTTCTGTTAATTGTTTGTAGCCTGGTAAGCTTTCTTTCTCTACTAATTTGTACTTTCCTACAGATAAGTCTGAGATTTTTGCTTTACCATTTTTATCTGTTTTTACTTCCGTTACTACTTTTCCTTGTTCGTCTTGTACTGCGAAGACTACACCTGCTAATGCTTTTTGATTATCTTTATCTACTTTTGTGATTTCTACATTTCCCTTGTCTAACATTTCGTTTTCTACTGTTAAAGCAAGAGATTTTGTCATGCCTTTTTCAACTTGGAAAGTAATCGGATCTACTAATTGTTTATATCCTTTTGGTGCTTTTACTTCTACTAACTTGTATGTGCCGACTGATAAATTAGTAACTTGTGCTTGTCCTTTTTTATCTGTCGTTATTTTAGCGACTACTTGTCCTGCTTCATCTTGAATTTCAAAGACTGCATCAGCTAAAGCATCTTTATTTTCTTTATCTACTTTTGTAATTTCTACATTTCCTGTATCCACTAATTCATTTTCTACTCTTAGCTTTAGCGCTGTTACTCTACCCTTTTCAATTTCGAATGAAATTGGCTTTTCTAGTGGTTTGTATCCTGCCGGTGTTTCTACTTCCACCAACTCATACTTCCCGATAGATAAATCTGAAACGTTTGCTTTTCCTTCTTTATCCGTCGTTACTTTTGCAACTACTTTTCCTTTTAAATCACGTACTTCAAATACAACATTTTCTAATGGAGCTTTACTATCTTTATCTATTTTTGTTATCTCTACATTCCCTGTATCCACCATTTCATTTTCTACTTTTAATGATAGAACCTCGGTCATGCCTTTTTTGATTTCAAATGATACTGGTTTTTCTAGCTTTTTATAACCAGGTAAACTTTCTACCTCTACTAATTCATACTTTCCTACAGGTAAATCTGAAACATTTGCTTTTCCATCTTTATCTGTCGTTACTTTTGTAACTTCATTACCCTTTTCATCTTGGACGATGAATGTTACTCCCGCTAACGGTGCTTTATTATCTTTATCTATCTTTGTTATCTCTACATTTCCCGTATCTACCATTTCATTTTCTATTTTTAATGATAGAACTTCAGTCATGCCTTTTTTGATTTCAAATAATACTGGATCTGTTAGTTTCTTATAGCCTGGTAAACTTTCTTTCTCTACTAATTTGTACTTTCCTACTGATAGATCTGAGATTTTTGCTTTACCATCTTTATCTGTTTTTACTTCCTTTACTACTGTTCCAGCTTCATCTTGCACTTCAAAGACTACGCCTTTTAATGCTTTTTTGTTGTCTTTATCTACTTTTGTAATTTCTACTGAACCTTTATCTAACTGTTCATTTTCTACTTTCAATGATAGGACTGTTGTCATACCTTTTGTAATTTCGAATGATACTGGTTCTGTTAGCTTTTTGTAGCCAGGTAAACTTTTCGTCTCTACTAATTTGTACTTTCCTACTGATAAATCTGAGATTTTTGCTTTACCATCTTTATCTGTTTTTACTTCTGTTACTACTTTTCCTTGCTCATCTTGCACTTCGAAGACTACGCCTTCTAATACTTTTTGGCTATCTTTATCTATTTTTGTAATTTCTACTGAGCCTTTGTCTAACTGCTCATTTTCTACTTTTATCGATACAGTTTTTGTCATACCTTTTGTAATTTCAAATGGTACTGGTTCTGTTAGCTTTTTATAACCTGGTAAGCTTTTCGTCTCTACTAATTTGTACTTTCCTACTGATAGATCTGAAACGTTTGCTTTTCCATCTTTATCTGTTACTACTTTTCTTACTACTCCATCTTTCTCATCTTGGACTTCAAATTCGACACCCGCTAATACTGCCCCGTTTTCTTTATCCACTTTTGTGATTTCTATATTCCCTTTGTCAACCATTGCATTTTCCACTTGTATTGGGAATATGCCGTCCCCTGTTACATTTACTTCGAACTCTGTTTCTTTTAATTGGTATCCTTCAGGTGCTTTCGTTTCTTTTAAAATATATTTTCCTAGTGCTAACGGTTTAGAGGTTGCCTTACCATCTTTATCTGTAACAATATGTTCGACTACTACACCGTCTTTTACTATATCAAACTCTGCATTTGCTAATGGTTTTTCACCATTTTCCGAATCAATTTTCTTTATTTCAATTTGACCCTTTTGCACAGTATTTTTAATTTCAATTGTTTTTGTTTCTCCAGCTTGAAGTGTAACCTCTACTGGGCTTGTTAATTTTTGATATCCTTCTGGTGCTACTGTTTCATAAACTTTATATGTCCCCGGAGCTAAAGTTTGAGGTACTGAAAAACCTTTTTCGTCCGTTGTCAGTTTTGCAACAACTTCATTTGCACTATTTCGAACTTCAAATTCGGCACCTTTTAACCCTTTGTTCGGATTCTCAGAATCTATTTTATGAAGCGATACTGTACCATCTTTTGGAGCTTCAGGCGGTGTAATAGTTACTTCTTTTGATGTTAATGTTTTATCATCAAAATGTAATTCCGCTTTATTAGGAATCTTCTTATCTACGTAAGAAGATAAGTCTGCATTATTTTTAATTTTCGCCTTGATACTAAGATTAATTATCTGGTCTTCATATGACTTATAGTCAAAATTCTCATCAAACGTAAATGTTACTTCACTTCTTTGTTTATCTATCTTTAGCGTTCCTTTAGAAGTAATATCTTGGCCATTTTGATCATACACTTTTGCCTCTAATACTTCTAAAACATCTTCTAAATCATCGCTAATTACCATTGATGTGTATTTAGGAGGATCGTTTGGTATATGTGTACCAACTTGATATTGAATAACTTGATTCATTTGTGTTAGCTGCTCATTCTCTACAAGCTTGCCATTCTCATCAACTATATTTTTTTCAATGCTAGGTGGATTATCGTCACCTGAACCGGTTCCCCCTCCACCACTTACAAATACTTGTCCTACTTTTTCTTCAGTTTTAATATTTTTACCTTCTAATTTCACAGTATTTTTATGAGGCTTTGCAGCAGGATTAGTAATCTTTGTTTTATATCTTAAAATATAACCTTTTGAACTGTCTGGAAATTCAATTGTAAATCCAGCCTTTGTTGCATTTATTTTAATGTTAGATAAATCTGCTGGCTTAATATTTGTTGGTGCATAACCATCTTCAAATACAGCCTCTTCTAATACTACGCTGTCTGTAATTAACTCATGCCCAGGTCCTAATGTATCTGTTAATTTAAGATCTTGCATTTCTGTTCCAGTCGCATTTACATATACAAGCCAATCAGCAATGGACGGATCTTCTTGATTATAAGAACCCCATTTCAATAGATTATCTGTATTGGGCTGTGGCTTCGGTCTCTCTGTAGTATTACTTACATTTACTTCTTTATTTACGATTTGACCATCAACGTTAAATTCTAATGGAATTTCTTTAACACCATCATATGCTTCTAGACCAAAGTAGAATTCTACGAATAAAGAACCTTTAATGTTATTCTTTCCTTCTACGTAATCACCCATAGTACACGTTAATAGACCCTTTTTCATCTCACATGTACCAACTGTTTTTCCTTCAGCATCTTTTAAAGGAAAACTCATATTCATAAGGTCTTTCCGAAACTCTTTTGGCATATCAATTGTGAATTGATCTCCACTTTTTATTTTTTCTTTAGCTGACCACTTCACTTCTACTTTCATACCATCTGAGGCTTGATATGGTTCAGATGTCGTGCCATCAGTACGGGAAATATTAATTTCGTCCACTGGACTTTTCATCACAGCAGCTTGAATAACTGGAGCCCACACATTCAGCACTGAAAATAATACTAGAAAAACTAATGAAACCATTGAAATATGTGTTTTAGTACTTTTCATTTGCATAGTTCCCTCCTATTTTTTTATATTTATATAACAAAAAAGACCGTCCGGTTGCATCAAAAATGTGCAACCAGACGATCTTAGTAACCAATATGTATTACCGTAGACTCTAAGCTTTGCGGCCTATCCTTTCGAATAGTGTGCTAAAAATATCTTTTATTCTTTTTTTGTTTCATTTTCCTCTTAAACCAAATATTACTATACCGTCTGGACGGTTATAATTCAATACTCTATAAAATTGTTCTATTTTTCTAATAAAAAAAATAATTCACCACTACATTAAAGAAGCAATGGTGAATCATTTTAAAATTATATAGTTCGTATATTCTATTTATATGAATTACTAATAAGAGCTTGAATCACTTTTTCTCTTAACTCGGGGCTTAGTCTTCCAACCCCTAAATATTCCGAATACCATAATCCATCTGCTGCTAATCTAATAATTGTTGCACAAACTGAATCTATCTCATCATTTTCTATATTTTTTTGTAGTTGCTGAAATGATTGTTGTAATGGCTCAAGTAATTCAGGTTTTAACATGAGTGCTGCCATCATACTGCTAGACAACTCTTCTGTTCTTCTCTCATTACTTAATCTTTCCTCTACAAAAGAGCGAATCCATCTCCCTTTCCTCTCTGAGTCTTCCGCTACTTTATTGTAAATGGCCCCTTCATAATCCTCTACCCCTCGGACTATCATACCTTCTATTAAAGCTTCTTTATTTGAAAAGTGATACAATAATCCACCTTTGCTTAAACCCGCCTCTTTTGCCACTGCTTCTAAAGTTAATTTAGCAACCCCTTTACATTGTACAATTTGAGAAGCGGCCGCCAAAATCTTTTGCCGCGTTATGCTTATACTCATTCCTTTTTAAAACCCCATTTCTACTAAATTTATATAAATACGAATCTTATTTTTAATATTGTTGATTACTACTAAGTATTTTCTTTATACAACAAAAGCTTCATTACCTTTGAATTTTTAGTTACTTATTCTATTAAAAATTTCCATATCATTCAATATGATAACATCAAATACACAACATTGACTATACATCTATACTTTCATATTCATTCCTAATATATCCATTAATAAAATTTACCGATTTAGTCCTTCTTATTACTTTATAAGACGGCAGTAATTCTTTCAGCACTAAATAAAAAATGTTATTACTCCCATTGAATTGAGTAATAACATTTTACTTAACAAATTCGCTGCCAACTAGCATCCTTCACATCTTCACTAGTCGGTTTTCTAACTGATCCAATAAAGTGAAACTTTATATCCGCAACATGGACAGGTGTATTTCATTTTGTCACTCCATTATTAACTTGTTTTCCCATATATTCCGAATCACAAAGAATGTAACAGCACAAATCATAGTTATCCCCATGAAAAATGTATTAGAATCTTCATATGTAGTTGGAATGCCTACCGTTACGAAAACAATACTAAAAGCTAAAAATAGATATAATAATAAAGATATAATATAGCTTAGTTTAAATCGTAAAATGATACCTCTAAACAATAGCTCACCAAGTAGACAGCCACCTAAAATAATAGGTACTCCGAAATACAATGTAAGGACTCCCATTTGCTCAGTAGATTGAATTATCTTTCCAATTATGTTCGGCGAAACCAGCTCACTATTGTTTCCCATCCTATCATATAAATCAAGTGCTGTTGCTGAAATAAAGAAACTTAATATAGAAAATGAATACGGTATTAAAAATTTGCTCACTCTCATTCACCTCGCTTTTTTCTTTACATATATTATTCATTATTTCCTATCATTTTCACATAAAAAAATAACCCTCTATGATAAAACATAGAGGGAAGCATTTCTATATAAAAATCTATACCTTATCCTGAAGTGAATCCCGAAAATAGGACAAATATCAAAACACCTAAACCATCTGCTATCTGCTCCCTACATTCTTTAGGGTAGATAGTTTATATGTTTTATTAGAAAGTAGTGCCTTCTTTTTTATAATATTCTTTTGAAATCTCTTCATAAAATGCGGCTGATGTCGCGTAGAAATAAGGTGCTAACCATAAGAAACCGATTCCTATAGTAAGAATACTTAATATGAACCAGCCTAAGAAACTTAAGCATAGTAAAAAGTAATCCATTTTATGTCCATTCATCATATGACGACTCTCAGTAATTGCTTGATTCGCTGTATATTCTGGATGATCATTCAAAATAAAATATGTCATAGAATAAGAAAATGATTTAATAATACCTGGAATAATAAGAAGTAATGTCCATAGAGTCAAGTATACATACATTAGTAAATATGTTAAAAACGACTTCATCAACTTACTTCCATCGCTAAACCATCTAAATATATGACCAATGCGAGCATCAGTCCCACGAATTGCATTTAAAACAAGATAATAGGCACCTATTGTTAATGGACCAATAACAAGCATTACAATAATACTTACTGTAAGTGAATCACTTGCTTCTTCCCAACCCCAAAATATCGAAAAAATACCTGTGGTTAGCATTTCAACAGCTCCAATAAGGATCCCGATTAATAAGGTTGCCCCTACCGCTAATCCCCATCTTCCTTTTAATGCATCAAGTGCTTCTCTTTTCAACTGACTTATCATATATAACCTCCTAATACTATTTATATTTTAGTATACCATTTATATCAAAAACCCCATAGATTTTCCTTAAATAGAAGCAAATTACCTTTTTTCATATACTGTAGTTGTACTAATATATGGATTAAACCACTCTTTTCCCTATAACAAAAAAGCTTGCCCTTCATAATAGGCAAGCTTTCTCTGGTTAATTCTCACTTAACTTCTTCTTATACCAATCCTGCATTCTCTCCGCATCTTCTACTCTCGTATGCTCTATTTTGTAACTAGATGATGCACTCGAAAACTTATACGTACATAAATCCGCACGGCGCTGAAAATATGATTGTGTCTTCTCCATTGATTGGACATGTCTTCTTCTAATAAGTCCTGTATATTTTCCGACGCTACGATAGACAAGTGTAATTTGTTCTCCGTTAACACTGTAACCATTTGTTTTAAATGTTGCGTATCCAAGTGTAAAGATAAGGATTGCGAGCGGAATTAATGCCCACATGATGAAGTGCTTTTCAGAGTATATACTTATTCCAAGAAGCGGGATTGCTAGCATTGCGAAGAAGATAAAACTATCAATGAGATAGCGGCGCAATGCTGCTTTTGGTAATGCAATAATGTTTGCATTCAGTTCGTATGGTAATTGTAAATGGGCGAGTAACTGTTGTACTCGATCTTTTCGAATGATTGGGTGCAGTGTAACCTTTTCTTTTTCGTCACCCATTCCTTTACTTTGAATGACTTCTACTTGCACAGCACAATAACCGAATGGTTGGCGTAAAATACTTTCTTTTATCGTAATACCTTGAATACGATGCAATTTTAGTACGAGCTCTTTTTTCTCAAGTAATCCTTGTGAAATGCGAACTTCGTCATTTCTTCGATTCACTGTGAAATCGCCATGTTTTAACGCGTAACCGATTGTAGATATAATCCAAGAAAGAACGAGTAAAATGGCTACCATGAAAATCCAGCCATATATATCATGTTCCATTACATACGACTTTACGCCATTCTCTATCCATTTCGGAATGTACTTATCTACTTGGTGATAAACGAAAAAGATTAAAGAGAATAATAGTCCAAATTGACCAGATGTAACAGATGCTAATAAAACCTCTTTCCAAGTTAATTTATATTCTGTCGTTTGTTTTTCCTCTGTAACAATTGCTTTTTCTACTACATTTTCTGTTGCTTCGTCTAACGTTCCTTCTGCTTTCACTTCTGGAGTTGGCTCATTTAGCAAAGCAATAAGCTCCGCCGCTTCTTCTGCCGTAATACCAGCTAAGCTAACTTCTGCTTCATCGCCCCCACCAGCTGTTTCAATCTGAATTTTTTTCAAACCGAGCATTTGATATAGTACGTTAGAACTTGTATTAATCGTTTGAACACGTTCTTTATTTAAGTAGCTTTCCTTTTTCACGAAGAGACCTTTTTTCACATGTAATACGTTATTTTCAACCCAATATGTTGTGTAATACCATTTTTCAAATGCTGAAAAAACGGTGAGTAAACCAAATGCTGCAGGAATTAAATACCAAAACGGGAATTTTCCGTTTAAGCTAAACATGAAAATAATGAGTGGTATAAAATCTGTTATTTTTAATTCTAATAACATCGTGATTGGATGCTGCCTCTTATACATCCTCATCACTCACTTTCGCTAATTCTGCGATTTTCGTTTTCAACATTTCTGCTTCATACATCGTTAAGCCTGGGATGCTGTGAGAAGTTGCTGCCGTTGAAATGTGTAATTCTGCTAAGCCATATTTTCTCATAATTGGTCCTTGTTCAATCGTTACGTGCTGCACACGAATCATCGGTACTAATACGCGCTTTACGACAAAAAGACCATGCTGAATTTCAAGTTCTTCTTCATTTAGTTGGTAGCTGTAATAACGTTGACGTAGTTTCGGGAATAAGAAGTACGCAAATGGTGCGAACACAACTGTTAGCCCAATCATCACATACAAAATCCACGCCCACCAATCAAACTTTATCATGAGGAAAAGGTAAGCTAAAATAACGAGTATACCGATCCCTTCTTCAATTACAGCACGAACTTTCCACACCTTGACCATGTCAGGGTGAATTTCATTTTTCAATGGATCCATGTAACCACTCCAAATCTAGTAATCTAATATATGAATTCTCTCAATCTATATTTTACGTAACTTTACAGAAAATTGAAATTTAATCTTCTTTCTTCTCAGGAATAAAATATCCGAACCAAAGTAGCCAAATGAAACCGATTAACTTCATCCAATTTCCATCCGCTTGAAAAGCTTCAATCATACCTGGTATTTTATAAACCCCAATAAATCCAAGAAAACCGAGCCACCAGTTTTTTTGCATTTTCATTTTTACTCCTCCTTCATGACGTTTTTCACATTTCGAATCCAAATTTCTTTATACTTTAACTGGAATCCCATGAGCATATAGTTGCTCATATTATCGATCACGAGTGCTAGCGTATGAGCATTTTCTTCCGTTTCATGTTGTGACACTACGTCAAGTTCTACGCCTTTCTTCAATAAATCGTGGAAACCATTTAAGAAATCTTCTTGTATTTCAAATAAGCGTTTCTGATACTTTTCATTTCGCGATGCAGTTACGATAAATTCGTTGATAACGCGTAATATCCCTTCTTGCCCTTCATATTCAGAGAGCATATGTAAACCATCAGCAATTAACTTTTCTGCAAAGTTTTCTTTCGTATATTGCTCTTTATCGAAATAACTCACGAAATGATATCCAGAGAAAATTTCTTCAAATAAAAAATCGATTAACGCTTCTTTAGAAGAAAAATGATAATAAATAGCCGGTTTTGAAATACCTACCTCTTTCGCAATCATGGAAAGACTCATCTTCTCAATGCCGTGTTCTGCCATAAGTTTAAATGATGCCTCTACAATGTTTTGCGATGTTTGTAAATTCTTCGTCATACTGTACCTCACTTGTTTTTACTTACCGGTCGGTAAGTAAATTATAAAATAAAACGAAATGATTTTCAATTTAGTTAGCGTTCTAGAAGGTGTTTATTGGAAATTACAGAAAGTTATAAAGTAAAAGCAACATATAACAATAAGGAGGATATCATATGGGACTTGGTGGTAATGGCGGTAGTGGTGGTAATGGCGGCGGTGAAGCAGGACAAGCTGGTAAGAGCGGATTTTCATTAATCATTGTACTTTTTATCGTATTGATTATAGTTGGAGTTAGCTATATCGGACTTGGCTTCTAAGAAAAGGCGTCCTACGTTACACATGTAGGACGCCTTCTTTTTAATCCCTATTCAGCAATCGCATACGATAACAATTCATCGTCACTTCTCCAAGTCTTTGCAGCAATTGATAGTTCGCATATGCGCCGACTGGGGCACCGATTACCGGGACGAGCTGAAGCATTTTTGCTAAATCGATATAGTCTCGGTATTCTGTTTGGAACTTTTCCCAGTCCATATGATTTTCTTTTTCTGTATCCCACGTTTCAATTGCTTTCCATATTTCTTTTCTGTGATTGTCACTTGAAAAGGCGAGCTGGAAAACGTGAAGGATAAAAAGACGCTCTTCTTGTTTACTCGTATCAAATCCGTACAACGTTGCTGCATCGAATAAAAATTTAATTTTAATTGTAAGTAGAAGCGGAAAGTCAGCAAGACCGAGGAGAATACCGCCAGCCCCCGTCCCTGCTCCTTCTGCCGCTGCTATTTTTTTGTACTCATCCATTTTTTTACGTACTTCATCGTCTCGTCTTTGCAATGACCATGTCGTCTCTTTTAGCTTCGGCTTTATAAAGTTTGACCCGGCGCTGATCGTTTGCACCATCATACGAATCGTCTCTGTTAGTACCTTTTGTACTTTCGCCGGAATGAGCTGTTGCACTTTCGTCTGCACTTTTTTGGAGAACCGTGTCATCATAGAAGAATCTTTCATGAATGTAGCTTTCCACTGCTCCAATTCTTTTATAACCTTCTCTTCGTATGTAATCATGGGTTCATTCCTTTCAATTTAAACGCTCAATGCGCTTCGCCCCGTATTGGTAAACAAAACCGATACTAAATAATATGCTTACGATAAGTAAAATTCCTGTCATCATGAAATCTTTCGTTGCTAGTGCAAATATAACTGTAAAGATTACGCTCCCTATGATTAGAATCGCGTTTAATAAAGTAAGAAAGTCTTTCTTCTTCTCTTCTCCCCCTACCGGATACAAATCAAGCCAAATCTTCATGCGGTGATGTTTCCATAAAGTTAAGAGCTGATAACCGATTAAGTATAGGAAAATAAGGCTTACGATAAATCGTCCATATAAAAACGGAATGAAGTACAAAATAACTCCTCCAAGAGCGAGCAAACGCACATATAATCCAAAATAGTTACCTGATCTTAAAAACGTTCTCGTATATAAGTATAAATATGTACGCTTTTCACCAATCATCGAAAGAATGAAATCGAGCCATTTTCTGCGTGCTACTCTTTCTTTTAATGCTGGTACATCAACGAACATGTTCGCGATGCGGTACAGCAGCATCATCTTCTTACCTTCTTCAGAAATTAAATACTCCCAGTTTAGTGACTTTCCCTTTACCATTTGATGCATGATAGCAAGGTATAACACCATGAGAAGGACGATTCCACCAATGAAAAGAACTGAAGTACGTTCTACAAGGAAATATACAAATAAACCGTTTAGGATAAAACGAATGAACCAATCCGCTCTTTGTATATTTTGATCTGTTAAAAATGACTTTTCCCACGCTACAAATAAATTCCACGCTTTTACGATAACAAACGCGAGTACAATCCATATGTAAGCCGCTCCTGTTTGCTTCATTTGTTGGAAGTATAACGGAGCAAGCGCAGCTGCTACGATTGCGATTATGTATAACTGAATCATAAATGTAAAAAGAAATGCCTTTGTGAAGTAAGGTTTTAACTTTTCTTCAACTGGCAGTAAGTAAACGAGATCCGCTTCTTTTAATAATGTTTGAATGGATCCAGCCGTTAACACGAGTCCAATTAATACTGCCATTACGAGCGCCGCCGGAAACGAAGTTGTTAACGTTTGTAACCATTGCTGGTAATAATACGCTCCCGCACCAATGATGAACACGAAAATAAATTTCAAATGATCATTAAATACGTATTTACTATATGTACGAACTTCTTTTAGAAAGTGACGAAATCGTTCTTTCCATAACGCTGTGCTATTCATAATCTTCTTCCTTTGTTAGCGCGATGTAAATATCATCTAACGTTGCACCTGGCATATTAAACTGTGATTGCAGTTCAGATAATGTTCCCTTCGCTCTTACTTCACCTTGATGCAAAATAATGAACGAATCACAATAACGCTCTGCCGTCGCTAAAATATGTGTGCTCATTAAAATACCGGCACCACTCTTTTTCATTTGGTCCATCATTTGAAGAAGGGATTGAATCGCTAACGGATCTAATCCAACGAAAGGTTCATCTACTATGTAAAGAGATGGCTCCACTAAAAATGCGCTCATAATCATTACTTTTTGTTTCATTCCTTTTGAGAAATGAGATGGAAACCATTTTAAACGATTTTTCATACGAAACTCTTGTAGTAGTTGTCCTACACGTTCTTCATATTGTTTTTCATCAACGCCATACGCCATAGCTGTTAATTTCAAATGCTCTTCTAACGTTAATTCATCATATAATACCGGCGTTTCCGGAATGAATGAAAAGCTAGAACGGTACGCTGTCATATCATCACGAATTGTTTTCCCATTAATTGTGACAGTTCCTTTTTTCGGTTCCATTAAACCGATAATATGTTTAATCGTCGTACTTTTACCAGCTCCATTTAAACCGATTAAGCCGACAAGTTCGCCTTTATTAACAGAGAACGAAACGTCTTTTAATACAGGTCGTTTCGTATATCCTCCTGTAACATTTTCTACACGCAATAACTCGCTCATACGACACCACTTTCTTCATTAGTATTCATTCTATATTCATCTTACCAAAAATTATGCTGTACTACATAGTATCCATGTACTCAAAAAAAATTTTTAAATTTATTAGCATATATTTTTCCGAAAGCGGACATCATAATTATTGAAGAAGGAACACATTGAAAAAGCAACCACCTATTGATGAGTACAACAACATAGTGAAGTCATCATGAAATGGGGTGTCCAAGTTGGACAATGAAATTTACACATAACCAGATCATTTGTTTCATTTTCGAAACGGGGTGTCTCTGAAAGAGCATATACTGTTTTAAAAAATAAACAATTTCATTTTAAAAAAGATTGCAATTCATTTCACTTGAAAATGGGGTGTCTACGGCAGAAACTTTAGCCGATTTACCGTGCATTTCTTAAATAAATGAGGTGTCTGCGAAACGTAAATTACGATAATGCTTTTTCAATCCCTCTTCAGAAAACAGGAAGCTGAGTCAGCTTCCTGTTTTTCGTGTTTGTTCTCTTATGTAATTATGGTAAAATACGGCTAAGGATATTTGAAAGGATGAGATCAATGAATCATACAGCAGACAATTGTATTTTTTGTAAAATCATTGACGGGCAAATCCCTTGCTCAAAAGTATACGAAGATGAACATGTGCTTGCATTTTTAGATATTAGTCAAGTAACAAAAGGACATACTCTTGTTATTCCGAAAGTTCACAAACAAGACATTTTTGCGTTAACGCCAGAAATCGCATCACACATTTTTTCTGTCGTTCCAAAAATCGCAAATGCGATTAAAGCAGAGTTTAATCCAGTTGGCTTTAACCTACTTAACAATAACGGTGAAAAAGCTGGACAAACTGTGTTCCACTTCCACCTTCATTTAATTCCACGCTACGGTGAAAAAGATGGTTTCGGTGCTGTTTGGAAATCACATCAAAATGAATACACTATGGAAAATTTACAAAACATCGCAAGTACAATTGCAAATAGTGTGAAATAATGACACTATAAGAAGGCGTAATACATAACAAGCCACTTCCCTGAAGTCATCAAATTCCGCATGGCTTGTTTCTTTACTTAAAATGCTCAGGGATGATTGTTTGTGCATAGCACATATAAGAAAGATATGCATATTTTTCCCATCATGAATACGAACAAAAAATAAGGAGGTCTCCTTTTATGTCAAAAGCTAAATCCTTTATTACAGGTGTTATTTGCGGCGGAGCAGTTGCTGGACTAGCTGTTCTTTTCTCAACTCCTTCTTCTGGTAAAGACATGCGCGGCAAGTTAAAAGAAAAAGGAAATGATATTAAAAAGACTTTAGCTGATATTACAGCTGATACGAAATTATTAAAGCGTCAAATTATTGAAACTGCTTCAGAAGGTAAAGAAGTGTTTCAAGAATTAAAAGATGACATGCAAGACACGCTTTCTAACTGGAAGCAAGATATTTCTCAAAACAAGCGCCATATTGAGAAAGAAATTTTGGACATCCAAAAGTCAATTGAGAAACTACAAGAAGCTGTTCCAGAAAAAGCGTAAACAAATTCCTGCTTAGTTTTTTGCATATAACAAATATTTTTTATATAAATTGACCTTGACACGGCATATCGTATAGATATGCCGTGTTTTTATGCATTTACAATATATGTTATCACTTAACATGTAAGGACAACGTATGTATTCACGACTCATAAAACGCTTCCATAGTTATGCATGATTTGTATAGAATGTCATTTTTCCGAAAAATTTTCACAATTCTCACAAAAAGACTTTATTAATTTTTATTTTACTGGCATAATAGATAGTAATGAAAAAAGAATGTTAAAGTGGGTGAGTAAATGAAAAGTGGAGAAAAAGATTACTCGGTAAAAGAAGCGATGATTTTCAGCCAACGCATTGCTCAATTATCGAAAGCGTTATGGAAATGTGTAGAGAAAGATTGGCAGCAGTGGATTAAACCTTACGATTTAAATATTAATGAACATCATATTTTAACAATTGCTTATCATTTAAAAGGGGCTTCTATTTCTGAGATTGCTAAATTTGGAGTTATGCACGTATCAACAGCGTTTAACTTCTCGAAAAAGCTGGAAGAACGCGGCTATCTTGTATTCTCAAAAAAGGAAGATGATAAACGAAATACGTACATTGAAATTACAGACAAAGGGGAAGAATTACTACTTCGCTTAATGGAAGAGTATGATCCTGAAAATAATTCAGTGTTTAATGGGGCTCTTGCACTTCGTAATTTTTATGGGAAGTTCCCAGAAAATATCGAACTGATTGCAATCCTGCGTAATATTTACGGACAAGACTTTATCGATATTTTTGAGAAATCATTAGAAGATATTGAAGAGAACTTTACAGAATCCGATCAAAAGTTAGTTAAGAAATAATCTATTTATTTTTTCGCAATCATGCTTAAGAATTCATTCATAAGCGGCTTAAATAAACCTTGTTTTGCTAGCGCTTCCGCAGTTTCGTGTACTTCGAGCTGATGTGGAAGCGCTTTTTCAAATTGATCTAACAGCGCATCGAACAAAAGAAGCCCTTCTGCTTTCTCCACTACATATTGCTCGTTCAGTTTTTCACAAAGATTTAGTATACGTTCAATATCTTTTTTACGAGCTTTTTTCTTTATGATCAAAGAATAAAATGGACACTTCTCTTCATCAATCATTTTAAATAATAGGTCTACATAGTATTCAGCTTGTTCTAATCTTCTAACAACGTCCATTTTCTCCCTCACTTTCTAACACAAAGTCTTCTATTTCTGAATTTTGTAACACGAACAAAATATCGTGTGATACAATATATGTATATGTATTTTAGCCAAAAGGAGGTCTCGCCTCATGACACTTATAACAGTTGTTTTTGTCGCATTCGCACTTCTTGTTATATTTTACACGAATTTCATGACACATACACTGTGTGAACGAAAACAAATAGCTGCGAGCCGCCAGCCCGGTGTCTTTCGGGTTATTAATGTATGTATAACAATTTTATTAATTTCTAGTTATATAGAAATTATATTTCATGGAAAGTGAGGAAGGAAAGCCCCTTCCTCACTTTTTTCCTCTATAAGCAAATTATACCTACAATAACCAATAAAATAAACAGTACAAGTAATAAAATAAGTTGAGAATTCATCCCCATCCCCTCCTCTATTCTGTATATGCGGCATGCGCCCAATATGGCACACTTTCAAAATCTGACACGTGCTGGTTAATTTTTCTTTATCAATATGAAAACGGTTCGAAATATGATATATTAAATTTTGTACATATTGCTTATACTATAGAACAAAACATTCATCAAAACTTTATCCTCAGCCACGGTAAGCCCTGTTAAGCGCGCTTTACCAATATAAAAAAGCAAAAGTATCAGTGAGACTTAATCGGGCTCTTATGAACTAAAATTCATCGGTGTAGGATAAATTAAAAATACATAATAGTAGGAGTGTTTATTGAATGAAGAAAGCTATGCTTGCCTTAGCCGCAACAAGTGTAATCGCATTATCAGCATGTGGAACATCATCATCAGACAAAATCGTTACATCTAAAGCTGGTGACATTACAAAAGAAGAATTCTACGAACAAATGAAAAATTCACAAACTGGTAAACAAACACTAAATAACATGGTTATGGAAAAAGTACTTATTAAAAACTACAAAGTAGACGACAAAGAAGTAGATAAAAAGTACGATGAGATGAAAAAGCAACTCGGTGATCAATTCGATACATTATTAAAACAACAAGGTCTTAAAGAAGAAACAGTCAAAAATGGCGTTCGCGCTTCATTAGCTCAAGAAAAAGCTATCGAGAAAACAATCACTGATAAAGAACTAAAAGAAAACTACAAGCCTGAAATTAAAGCAAGCCACATTCTTGTAAAAGATGAAGCTACTGCGAAAAAGGTAAAAGAAGAACTTGGACAAGGTAAATCTTTCGAAGAGTTAGCGAAACAATACTCTGAAGATACTGGTTCAAAAGAAAAAGGCGGAGACCTTGGCTACTTTACTGCTGGTAAAATGGTTAAAGAATTTGAAGATGCTGCTTATAAACTGAAAAAAGATGAAGTAAGCGAGCCTGTGAAATCACAATTCGGTTACCACATCATTAAAGTAACAGACATTAAAGAACCAGAAAAATCATTCGAACAATCTAAAGCTGACATCAAAAAAGAAATCGTTCAAAAGAAAATGCAAGATGGCCAATTTATGAACGATCTTATGATGAAAGAAATCAAAAAAGCTGACGTAAAAGTTGACGATAAAGATTTAAAAGATCTTTTCGAAGAGAAGAAAACTGACGCTAAAAAAGACGAAAAGAAATAATGCAGTAAAAAGCTTGGGCTTAGGCCCGAGCTTTTTTTATCCCCTCTTCTCCCGGTAGTTATATCTAGATTCGGTAAATGAAATTATATCGGCGATTTTCAAAATATATCAGCGCAACTCCAATTATATCAGCGATTTTCGAAATATATCGACTTACCGACAAAAAACGACAACAAGCGTGACTCCCTCTTCAAACACAAAAAAACCTTGATCCACGCCACGTAGAACCAAGGTTTATCTTATTATCATTGATTAAATTCAAAAACTATGTTAAATTAGTACAGAAACACGTTTTACAAAATACAAAGAACGTATTTATCCGTATCTTAATTGTACACCAAAACACATCTTCAGTCAACCTCTATTTTTCACTTTTAAAGGAGTGCTTACCGTATGAACAAAAACCTTGATTTAGAGCAAAAACGATTAGATACCGTAATTGAAACAATTACGGAGCAAATTGATAAACTGGAAAACGAAACTGGTAGACGCCGGGCAGAAGTAATCAATATTCGTAAACACTTTTGGGATGACGTGAAAGTTAATACTGATACTTTCGATGATTATCTTGAAACAGTTATCAACTTGAGACAACAAGCTCAGTCACTAGCTGTCACACAAATTACCCATAAGCACACCTTTAATCGACTTGCCGCATTAAGACGTATGCATAAAGCACCTTATTTCGGACGAATTGATTTCAAAGAAGAAGGAGAATCTGCCGCGGATCAAATTTATATCGGCGTCGCTACACTTACTGATGCAAGCGGAGAAAACTTCCTTATATATGACTGGCGCGCACCTATTTCGAGTGTGTACTATGATTATCCACCAGGACCTGCTGAATACAGTACACCAGGCGGCGTAATCCACGGTAATGTGGAGAAAAAATTACAATACATTATTCAAAATGGCGAGATTGATTCTATGTTCGATACGAGCCTTACAATTGGTGATGAAATCTTGCAACAAGCGCTCGGAAAAGGTACGAACAAACATATGCAGAGCATCGTTGCTACGATTCAGCGCGAGCAAAATGAAATTATCCGCCACGATGAAGGCCGACTCCTTATCGTTCAAGGAGCTGCTGGTAGCGGTAAAACATCAGCTGCTCTGCAGCGAATCGCCTACTTACTATATAAATATCGCGAATGGCTAAAAGCAGATCAAATTATTCTCTTCTCTCCTAACTCTATGTTCAATAGCTACGTTTCTAACGTACTACCTGAACTTGGTGAAGAAAATATGCAGCAAGTTACATTCCAAGAATATTTGAATCATAGACTAAGTAAGTCATTTGAAGTTGAAGATCCTTATGAGCAATTAGAATATATGTTAACTGAAACGAATAGCCCTACCTATAAAACGAGAAATGCGAGCATCCGATTTAAAGCATCCACTCAATTTTTCGAGATGATTAGAGCGTACAGACAATCTCTTGAATCTTCAGGCATGCTATTTAGAGGAATGAAATTTAGAGGAAAACTGATTGTTTCTGCGAAAGAAATTACAGAACAATTTTACAATACCGACTCCTCCCTCCGCTTCCATAGTCGAATTGAGAAGTTAACGGATTGGCTAAATAAGCAAATAGATGCACTTGAAAAAGCAGAACTGAAAAAGCCTTGGGTAGAAGAAGAAATTGAATTACTTAGTAAAGATGAATACCAAAAAGCTTATAAATATTTGCAGAAAAAAGGAGAGTTTGACGACAACTCCTTTAATGATTTTGAAAAAGAAACGAGAGTACTTGGACGTATGATTGTCCGTAAAAAATTGAAGCCCCTTCGTAAAGGTGTTCAAACATTGCGTTTCATCAATTTCACAGGCATATATAAACAACTTTTCACAGATGCATCATGGGTTACTGAGAAAAAAACGAAAGAGTGGGATGACATTTGCTCCTTAACAGTAAACATGCTTGATGAAGGAAAACTATATTATGAGGATGCGACTCCATTCTTACTTTTAAAAGAATTAATTGAAGGCTTCCAAACGAACAGATCGATTAAACACGTACTCGTAGACGAAGCACAAGATTATTCGCCGTTCCAGTTCGAGTTTTTAAAACGTCTCTTCCCTGCCGCAAGAATGACGGTACTTGGAGACTTTAACCAAGCAATATTTGCTCATGCGAGTGAAACAGTGAATTTCAATACACTTACTAGCTTATACGGTCCAGATGAAACGAACGGTATCAACTTAACTCGTAGCTATCGCTCAACAAAACCAATTATTGAATTTACACGTGCTCTCGTACCGGAAGGGAAGAACATTCACGCCTTTGAACGTGACGGTGAGAAACCTACAGTGACGAAAGTAGCGAATGAGAGCGAACTGCACGAACGTATTACTGCCAAAGTTGCTGAATTACAAAAACAAAATCACAACACGATCGCAATTATATGTAAATCTGCAGCTGAAAGCGCCGCTGCCTATGAGGCACTTAGTCCTATCGAGAATATTAAACTCGTGAAGAGTAACTCAGCCGAGTATGAGCAAGGCATTGTCGTGATCCCAGCTTACTTAGCGAAGGGTATCGAATTTGATGCCGTTATTATTTACGATGCGTCTAAAGATGTATACAACGATGAGAGCGTTCGTCGATTGTTCTACACTGCTTGTACACGCGCAATGCATGAATTACAACTTTATAGCGTTGGCGAGGTTAGTCCTTTTGTGCTTGGGGCTGATTCGGAGAGTTTTGAGCTTATAATGAAAACACCTTGATGATGGAAGTGACCCCCGAAAACGGGACACATATTAAAACACCTCCCGAATTCGCATACTAAGTATGCAAATTCAATGGAGGTGTTCTTTTTATCATTTAGACTTGTAAAATGCTTCGTATTTCTTCTAAACGTAAATTTGTAAACTTTGCAATATCTTCGATTGGCATTCCATTTTTATGCATTCCACGAATTAATTGAATCTTACCTTCTTCAATTCCCTCTTTCTTTCCTTCATTACGAGCATGAGCGAACTTTGCGGCTTCATCCATCAAAGCTTTCTCTCTTGCCTCATATGCTTGTCGGAAAGAAGAATCTTGACTCATACGCTCCCATTTATTCATCGCTTTTTGTAAAATCGGATCTTGGTTCATCGCAATGTCCTCCAATGTTTGGGTTAGTTGTTCATCCTCGTTTGCCGGAAGTAATAATAACCAACGAACAAACAAATCTTCCCAAGGATTTACTTGTTCATTCCGCCACTGTTGCATAAGTTTCGAAATCTCTACGATGTGAACTTCGATATCACTACTCAATATTTTATGTTGTTGTCGATTCCATAAAACTCCTGTTGTATGGCATTCCCTTTTGAAGTTGAGCTGTGTATAGCCTTCCCCAATAATATAAACTACGTTTAATCATATCATGATTATTATTGAGTTGTATTTCTACATTGACTTTTGTTCCTGTGTCTAATGTAGCTGAAATATCTAAGATAGATAACTTATCTTCTTCATGTTCCCTGTGTAAATGTGGATCTGCAAATTGTAACGAAACAATGGGTGATTCTAAAGAATCCTGTAACATCGCATTTAAAAAAGCAATTAAAATATCTTCATTTCCACTTGTGCCAAATAATTGTTTAAAAGCAAAATCAATGCGTAAATTCACTAATTGTTGGCTGGACATGAAATTTTCTCTCCCCATCTCATAAGAGGCTTTTCTTTTATTGTACATAAAATAGTGATACGCATGCAAACACGCACTTACTTAAATTTCATAAAACGCCCTGTATTTGCAGGTTATCGTATCGCTTCTCATGATGCAGACATTCTTACACTTGATGTACTTCTATCTTCACCTTTATTAAATCCTAACACTTCCGAAAAAGATGCGGAAGAATACTCCTATTTACAACAACTAACTGAATCGATATCTCGTTCTGAATTATGTATTTCTGTTAAAGAGAGTACACTTATTTAAACACGAAAAGAGGAGTATTTATCATACCCCTCTTCTACTATCTATTTACGTTTTTACTTGATCATAATAATGAATTCTTTTATATGCAACTTATATAAGTATCAAGGTGTCTTTCTAATCCTGAATGAAATACCCTTACGCCTATATACACTCAGCACAATCCCCATTATAAGCGCATGAAATACAGTCGGCGTTAATCCGTAACTAATAAAAGGTAAGGATATAGCAGCAAGCGGCAATAATCCTAGTATCATTCCAACATTATAAATGAACTGGAATACAAAAAGAGTCAATCCACCAACGAGTAGCAATTTACCGTACCGATCATTTATTTTATAAGAGATGACTATTAATCTTGCTACAAAAAGAGAAAGAACGAAGACAAGAATTAATGCAAGCCAATACCCATAATAGTAAGTCAAACTTGCAAATACAAAATCAGTATCCGGAGCAGGGATGAATTTCATATCTCCATATGTACCAAACCAACCTGCTGATGACATTACCTCTTTTAATCGTATATACATAAATCCTGCGCCACCTGCATCACTCTCAGGATTTAAATACCCTAAAAGTCTATCTAAGTGGTATCCTGAAGACCATGATACGGATACCTTAATAATAAATAAACAAATAGGTACAACCGTAATAATCAACGACGTTTTCTTTCCTAGCTTACTCCACCAAAGCATAACGAATACCATCGTAATATAGATGAAAATTGACGAAAGGGTGGATACAATTAAAAATAAATACAAAGAAAATAAATATAAAACCACAAGATGTATAACTTTTAACCTATTATTATTGAAAAAAGAAGCCCAAGCTAGAAAAAAGAAAGGAACTGCCATTAAACAGTCAACTGCAATTGGACCAATTTTTATTAACGGTTCTCCAATCATTGAAGCGTTTGGAAAACAGTATAGAATTAACAAGACAACTACTCCGATTGTGTAAAACAACCATCCCATTCTCTCTAATTTCCGATAATCAAGTAACATCATCCCAATCGCTGTTATAACACCCAGAATAACAAATATCACCTTATTCATTATTACATCATTCGTATATCCAAAAACTAAAACTGGTAAAAACCCTAACCCCATCGCAGCCACCAATAAAATAAGTAAGAACCAATCAACCTTTGGCTTATGAAGTTTATTAAATTCCCGCCCTAATTTACTCGGACTTCCCATTTGTTCCACAGCTTTATTTTCAGCAATTTCCTCACTTAAACCTTTTTCTATCCATGTGTTCTTTGCCTGTTTTAAATGAAAATCTAGTTCGGTTGCTACAAAGCTCTTTGCTTCTTTTGATTTAATATGATTCGTAACTTCGCTTACAAAACGCTCCCCTTTTTTATACAATTCCGCCTCACTCCTGTACTAAACCTTTTAATATAAATTGTACCTTCGTAGCATTTTTTTCTGCCTTTCGCAGCATCTTTCTTCCTTTATCATTTAATTGATAATACTTCGCTCCTGCATGATCCCAGCTTGATTGGATAAAATGGTTCTGTTCTAAACGATGTAATACGGTATATAAAAAGCCTTCATTTCCTTCGAATTTCCGAATCCCTCTCCCTCGTAGTAGCTGCGACAATTCGTACCCTGTTTTTTCATTACTGAGGAGCTGTAAAATCGCTAAAGAGATGTCCTCTTCCTTTTCATGTGATGCATTGATTTTTTCGCGTACCCGCTTTCGATGTTGATCAGAAAAACTCAAATGTTTAAACGTTGTGTTCTCCATTGATTTTCGCAAACCTTTTAATCGATCTTCCATTTGATTATTCCTCCAATCCTTTCTTCAAAAGCTCCTTCGCTTTTTTCAGTCTCGTTTTTATCGTATTTTCCTTCACTTCTATTACTGTAGCAATCTCTTTAATTGATAATTCTTCATAATAAAATAGATAAATGACCTCTCGATATTTTATTGGTAAATTCATTACCGCAGACGCGAGCTCACGGTCCTCCGCATTTTGCATAACAGTTTGTTCGACACTATCATTTTGAACCCCTATATAAGCAGATTCATCCTCTGTCACGACGACCTTTTTGTTATACCAACTTTTTAAATAGTCCTTACATTGATTGATTGCAATTCTCCATAACCATGTTTTTAAATTCGAATTCCCTTTATATGTATGAAGAGATTTATAGCATTTCACGAATATATCTTGCGTTACATCCTCCGCAACCTCTTTATTATTCACATACGAATACACAAGCTGCAGGACTTCTTGTCCATACTTGTTCATTATTTCGTCGATAAGGTCCTCCTTATCTTCTATTTCAAACGCTTCTATCGTTAATTCATCCACATCATTTCCTCCTTCCCATATATTAGACGACGCACTGTATGGAAAAGTTTTATAAATGTATAAAAAAATACGATCGGCAATCACATTTTTTATAAAGCACTTCCTCAGTAAATTACATATAATAAACCGAATAGTCGTTACAATGCATTCACCTAAAGAGCGTCTTTCTCCCAAGGCGCTCTTTAAGTTTACAATAAGGATTTTGTCTTAGTTTTATATCATCAAGATTCCCCTCATCGCTAAATGAAAAAGAGAACCGATTTAATCGAGTCCCCCTTCTTTCTAACGCTCACTTAAAGAATCTAATATATCATGACCATACAAAGATGAATCGATAATATCAAAACTAATACATTCTTCATACAAGTTTAGTATTTAAACTTCTATACATAACGCAATTGCATGAAAACCTTAACTTGTAGGAAATTCATAAACAGGTTATACATGATAAACTACAATTTACACAACCACCATTTAAAACTAGGAATTTTCATCCATATATCTTGTTCCCTATTTTAAAACATAATACAATGAATACGTAACTTAATAAGCTATAACTAGTAGGTGTGGCAATCATCTCTTCCATTTTGAAAAAAGGGGGAGGTGATAATATAATCGCGATGTTTGTAATTAAATTAGTGTATGGTATCCTAACCGGAGCTGGCGTTGTCATCGGTAGAAGATACGTCGGTCCGTGGCTAATTTCTGTATACAAAAAAGCGAGAACCACCCTGCTTCGTGGAAAAGGTAAGGGCGGTTCTCGGCTAAAACGTTAATGTAATTGTCTTATAACCGCACCTACTACCACCACAATAGCAAGTTAGGTTACACAAGGCAGAAGTTTCTCAGGCTTCTGTCTTTTTTATTTTATGCAAAATTCACACTACATACTCTATCATCATTGTAACACATTTTATTTATTTTTAGTCAAGAGAAAAACTACCTAAAGGGCTCCCCTTCAGGTAGTTCTCTATTTTACGCTAACGCAGCTAGACTTTTTCAAGCTCAGCTGTGCCGCTCTCATCATTTATAGCACCAATAAAGACGGATTATGTACCCGCTTCATAACAATGAGTAAACAAGGAACAACACCTATTACGAATATAAAAAATCCTCTCACTATATAGCACCTATGTTTTCAGCAATACTCTATTACCATCAAACTAAATTTGTATAATTTAAACTACAAAATAGCAAGCTAATTTTCAAATATCTTCTTGCGCATTATCCTAAATTTATTATCTATTTGTATCATGCTTATAAATAAAAGATATCCTACCGACGCACCGAGCATATTTATAGCAATCCGCCACACATCAAAAACATCAGACAAAGTTAGTAAATGTAATATCTCCCAAACAAGAAAGGTCATAACATACCACTTACGAGCTTTCTTATAGTTAGTCACTTTATTAATCAGCACTGGAACGAAAAATCCAAATGGAACTACTAATATTATATGTTGTAAAACACTTAACCAATAAGTTGAGTTTCCCCAAGGACCTGGATGTGCAATAAAATCTTTAACTTGCCAAAGTGTTATTCCAAAAAGTTGTAATAACGTTTCTAAATCAGATATATGTAAAAATTGCTGCCAAAATTCAATGGGATGATAGACAGTCCCACCTGTCAAACTGCGAACAGAGTCAAATGTAGAAGTTGAAATAAACGTTCCTAAAAAGACAATAAAACAAATGATTATATAAGGAATACATAAAATTTTTGATAATACCTTTAATGGTCTAGGAACTTCGTATACCGATTTATTAATCTCTACGCCAATAACTTTTGATTCTCCAAAACTTTGAATCGCTTTATAAATCGCTTCTTTTTCATTCATACCTTGTTCCATATATTCTTCTTTCAAGCTGTTCAAGTGATCATACATTTCTAGAAATAACTCATCCTGTTCAATATCACTAAGTTCTGAATAGGCTAAAATAGACTTAATATACTCATCAAATTCACTCATAAATAACTCCTTTCTGACAAGCTTGAATTAATGCTGTTACACTCTCCCAAGAATTCACTTTCTTCTGCAATTCTTTTTTCCCTTTATCTGTAATAGTATAGAATTTCCTTTTCATCCCATTCTCAGATTCATTCCAATAAGATTCAAGAAACTCCTTTTTCTCTAATCTCTTTAAAGCAGGATACAAAGTTCCCTGCCCCATACTATACAAATCTTCACTTGCATCCTTTAAACTTTGAGCTATTTCATATCCATATGTATCACGTTTTGCAATGATAGAAAGTAATAAAATATCTATACTTCCCTTCAAGATTTCTTTGTCCAACAATACCACCACCTTATATACATCGTATAACAACATATGTCGTTATGCAATATAGTCAGAAGAATATTCCATAAAAAAAGAACCACCTAAAGGCTCCCCTTCAGGTGGTTCTCTATTTTATGCTAACGCAGCTGCCTGTTCTTGTTGATCTACAGGAATAACAGCGTCTGTTAGTGCTTTTTCTAGTTCTGCTGTATATTTCATTTGTTCTTCTTTGCTCCAGCCTAGTTTCGCAGCCATGTAGTTGATTACTGCTTCTTTCCACTCGTATACCCAGTGGATGTTGAAGAATACAGCGCCTCTGCGGCGTACGAAGAAGTCAACTGGTTTTGCTGTCATTTCGTAATCCATTGCATATACAAGCGGGATTAGAACGTCAAGCGGCATGTTGTATTCTTTCGCTTCGTCTTTATGTTTTTTCGCTAAGTCAAATAGTACGTCAACGTTAGAACCATAGAATTTCGCGAATTCTTCTGCTTGTGCTGTTGTTAAACCATATTTCGTACCTTCGCCAGCTTTTTTCGCAACGAATGCTGGGAATCCGTGTGAACCATCTACATGTCCACCAGAGATTGGCATATGTTTCGTGTCGCTCTTCGGATATGCGCTATGACCTTCTTTTTGTAGTAAGTTCGTTACGTAGTCTACTACCATTTCAGCCATTTTGCGGTATCCTGTTAATTTACCACCTGCGATTGTAATTAAACCAGATTCAGAAGTCCAAATTTCGTCTTTACGAGAAATTTCAGATGCACTCTTACCTTCTTCATAAATTAACGGACGTACACCAGCCCAGCTTGATTCAATGTCTTTCTCTGTAATTTTCACGCTTGGGAACATGTAGTTAATCGCATTAATGATGTATGTGCGATCTTCTGTTGTCATTTGTGGTACAGCTGCGTCTTTATCATAGAACGTATCTGTTGTACCTACGTATGTTTTTCCGCCGCGAGGAATCGCGAACACCATACGTTTATCTGGTGTATCGAAGTAAATCGCTTGACCTAATGGGAAACGTTTTTGGTCAATTACTAAGTGAACACCTTTTGATAACTGAAGTACTTTTCCTTTTTTCGAATTATCTTTTTCACGAAGTGTATCTACCCAAGGGCCAGCTGCGTTTACAATTTTCTTACCGTAAACTTCGTATACTTCTCCGTCTAGTAAATCGATTACACGTACACCGCATACTTTTCCATCTTTATATAAGAAACTGTCTACTTTTGCATAGTTAACAGCTTTTGCGCCGTGCTCAATTGCTTCTTTCATTACTTCAATTGTAAGACGCGCATCATCTGTACGATATTCTACGTAGTAACCGCCGCCTTTTAATCCTTCTTTTTTTACAAGAGGCTCTTTGTTTAATGTTTCTTCACGGTTAAACATCTTTCTGCGCTCGCTTCGTTTTACACCTGCTAAGAAGTCGTATACACGAAGACCAATTGATGTACTAAATGATCCGAATGTACCGCCTGTATGGAACGGAAGTAACATCCACTCTGGTGTTGTTACATGGGGACCGTTCTCATATACGATCGCACGCTCTTTACCCACCTCTGCTACCATTTTCACTTCAAGTTGTTTTAAATAACGTAGACCACCGTGTACAAGCTTCGTTGAACGACTTGATGTACCTGCTGCAAAGTCCTGCATTTCAAACACAATTGTTGATAACCCGCGTGTTGCTCCATCTAATGCAATACCAGAACCAGTAATACCTCCACCAATTACGATCACATCTAACTCTTGTTTATTTACTCCGTTTAATACGTCTTTACGTTGTTTACTTGAAAATTTCATGGTAATTCCTCCCTTTGATAACGAAAAAAGAGACCACAAACTCCGCTATAGATTTCGCCTCTATAGCGCGTTGTGGTCTCTCCAAATCTCCTACCGAATTATTAACTTGTCACCATTATAACACTGTTTATGATTATTTGAAAGCTTTTGTTGCTTCAATTGCTTTTTTCCATCCAGCATATAGCTCTTCGCTTGTTTTCGCTTCCATCGTTGGTTCAAAGCGTTTGTCCATATGCCACTGTTCTTTAATTTCATCTTGGTTTTTCCAATATCCAACCGCAAGACCAGCTAAGTATGCTGCACCTAGAGCCGTTGTTTCGTTGATCACTGGACGCTCTACAGGAACATCTAAAATATCACTTTGGAACTTCATTAAGAAGTTATTTTTAACTGCTCCGCCATCAACGCGTAATGTTTTCAGTTCAATACCTGAATCTGCTTCCATTGCGCATAATACATCTTTCGTTTGGTAAGCTAAAGATTCTAGCGTTGCACGAATGAAGTGCTCTTTCGTCGTACCGCGTGTTACACCAAACATAGCGCCGCGTACTTCACTATCCCAATAAGGTGTTCCTAGTCCAACGAATGCTGGTACAACGTATACACCATCAGTTGATTCAACGCGACTCGCATACACTTCACTCTCACTTGCATCTTTAAACATACGCATTCCGTCACGTAACCACTGAATTGCAGAACCTGCTACGAAAATACTTCCTTCTAATGCGTAGTTTACTTTACCATCTATTCCCCATGCAATTGTTGTTAATAGACCGTGCTCAGAAGCTACTGCTTTTTCACCTGTGTTCATTAACATGAAGCAACCAGTTCCGTAAGTATTTTTCGCCATACCTTCACCGAAACAAGCTTGTCCAAATAATGCTGCTTGTTGGTCACCAGCTACACCTGCAATCGGTACATTTTGACCGAAGAAGTGGTAATCAATTGTTTCTCCATATATTTCAGATGATGGACGTACTTCTGGAAGCATACTCTTTGGTACTGTTAACATGTCTAGAAGCTCATCATCCCACTGTAAGTCGTGAATGTTAAACATTAACGTACGTGATGCGTTTGAGTAATCTGTTACGTGTGCTTTACCACCAGATAGTTTCCATACAAGCCATGAATCAATTGTTCCGAATAATAGATCCCCGTTTTCTGCTTTCTCTCTTGCACCTTCAACGTTATCTAAAATCCACTTTACTTTCGTTCCAGAGAAGTATGCATCAATTAAAAGACCTGTTTTTTCGCGAACCATTTCGCTATAACCTTTTTCTTTTAACTCATCACAAATTTCAGCTGTTTGGCGAGATTGCCATACGATTGCGTTGTAAATTGGTTTACTAGTTGTTTTATCCCATACAACCGTTGTTTCACGTTGGTTCGTAATACCGATACCAGCGATTTGTTCTGGTTTTACATCTGCTTCGCTTAAGCAAGTTGCGATAACTGCTAAAATAGATCCCCAAATTTCTTGCGCATTATGCTCTACCCAGCCCGGCTTTGGAAAATGTTGTGTAAACTCTTTTTGAGCTGAATGAACAATTTCACCTTTTTTATTGAATAAAATTGCACGTGAGCTTGTTGTTCCTTGGTCTAATGAAAGAATATATTTTTTCATATCGGTTTCCCCCTTATGCTACTTTTCTACTATTTGTATTGCTTCCGCTTTTTTTACTTGTCATATAAGAGATTGCTAGTACAATCACAGTTGCGATAATCACATAAATAAGTGCTGAATTTTGTTTTCCTTCAAATACAACTTGATGGAATAAACCTGCAAGTGATCCACCTAAAATTGGACCAACTACTGGAATCCATGCATACTTCCAATTTGAACCGCCTTTTCCTGCAATCGGAAGGAAGAAGTGTGCGATACGCGGACCTAAATCACGTGCTGGGTTAATTGCGTATCCTGTTGTCCCACCTAATGATAAACCAATACTTACAATTAAGAAACCTACGATAAATGGATTTAATCCATCTGCAAATTTATTTGCACCAATTGCTAATATACCAAATACTAAAACGAATGTTCCAATCATTTCACTTAAAAGGTTTGCAAATGTGTTCGGAATTGCTGGACCTGTTGCAAATACACCTAACTTTGTTCCTGGATCTTCTGTTTCTTTCCAGTGTGGTAAGTAATGTAAATATACGATAACTGCCCCGATAATTGCCCCAATCATTTGTGCTGCGATATAACCTGGTACGTCACTCCATGGGAACGCTCCCTTAAATGCTAATCCTATTGTTAAAGCTGGATTCAAATGTGCCCCACTAATTGATCCAACCGCATACGCTGCAACCGCTACTGCTAAGCCCCAGCCCATTGTAATAACAATCCAACCTGAATCTTTCGCAAACGATTTCTTTAAACTTACACCAGCACAAACGCCGCCACCAAGTACGATTAACAACGCAGTCCCTATTAACTCTCCTAAAAATGCTGACATAGTATCCCTCCACAATCAATTTAAACGCTTCCAAATGTGATAGAGGTAAAATGAATGGCCATTCGTTTTTGTCAAAAGAAAAAGACCCACAGCTTGCACGCTTCTATATAAATTTATATAGAAACAATGAAATGTGGATCTCTACTTTTCTCCGTCACGTTTATTAACTTGTCTATAATGTTAACTGTAAATGAAAGCGGTGTCAACGAAAAAATTCACATTTTCGTCACTTTTTTTGGTAATGTTTCCATAGTTCGCGTTTTGATGTCGTAATTGCTGTCGCACCAGCGTTTAAAGCTCTTTCCACATCTTCTACAGTACGAATAAAACCACCCGCTAAAATCGGTACACCAGTACGCTCTTTCACTTCAGCAATAACATCCGTTAATGCTCCAGGAAGTACCTCAATATAATCCGGTTTCGTCTTATCTAAAAGATTGCAGCTCTTCTCCATCGCACTCGAATCGATTAAAAAGATGCGTTGTATTGCCACAACACCTTTTTGCTTCGCCTTCATAATAACGCTCGCCTTTGTTGAAAGTAACCCGTACGGTCTAAACTCCTGACATAAATATTCCGTCGCATGCCCATCACTCTGCAAACCATGAATTAAATCCACATGTAAAAACACCTTTTTACAATATTGCTTCGCAAGCGATATAACACTCTTCAATTGACCGACATGAATATCTAAAATAACAATATATTCATACGAACTATGTAATAGCTTTTCCAAATCTTTAATTTGCCTCACTGCCGGCAAAATCTTCTGTTCATGAAATTCCATTCTCTATATCCCCTTCTTTATGTCATCCTATCCTTTATAGTACACAATTTAAGTGAAAAGAACAGCTAGTGTAGGGGATTTCTTTCAAATCTTTCCTCTATCTATATATTTTCTTCAACTTATCCGATCCCATACCACCTATAATCATGAATGCAAGGGGTAAAAGATTCATTACATATGGCGCATCTGCTACAATTGTAATACTTGCTCCTGCAAACTTATTTAGCATCCATACAACGATTTTTGCAATAAACAAAAATACCCCTATCATAAATAGACTATCAAAAAACACCTTCCATTTTGGATACGCCAATTGCTTACTATCTTCAATTACTTTCTGCGTCAATTCTTCATCACCCCTTAGCAATTCATCAATTGTAATACCGAACAGATCACTTAAATGAATAATAATTTCAATGCTCGGATAGTTCTTTCCCGTCTCCCATTTCGAAACAGATTGCCTACTCACATGAAGTTTTTCAGCCAAATCATTTTGTGACCAATTTCGTTTTTCTCGTTCTTCTTTTAAACGTTCGCTAAAAATCACACTGTGTTTATCACCTCTCTACGTCTAGTATGGACAAATACATAATGAAGAGTAAAGCGAGTTGTCGTTGCGTTAGCTGTGCAACTTGTGCGTTACACCTGAAAATAAAGCTATGTAGTATGTCGATTTCATATATTTTTCTTCTATAATAATTTCCCAAACAATAATACAACGAACAGATACTAGTTAAGACTAGATTAGGCATAAAAAATACGCCATCCCTTCTTATCAGTCTCCAGAAAGAATAACGCAAATTTTCATTTTTACTCATCATTTTTCGGACTATATGAAAACCCCGGATATTTCACAACAGGCCTCTTCTCCTTACGCAGGGAATCCATTACTTGCGGGCCAACATGTATATTACTCTCCACTATTTCTCTAGGAGTCAGTGCCATCCATTGATTTAACGATACATCTTCAAAACGATTACTTCTGAACATCTCTAAAAACCATAATGTTTCGGTACCTGTATTTTGAATATAATGCCCCGTCGCAAACGGTACATATCCGACATCGCCAGCTCTATAATCAAATGTACGAGCGGTACCATTTCCAAGAAACACAGTCATTCTCGCTTCCCCTGTCAAATAATATTGCCATTCATCATTATTCGGGTGCCAATGAAGTTCTCTCATTCCACCAGGCTCAACCTCAACGAGCGCTGCTGCGATTGTTTTGGAAATAGGAAAATTTGTAGAATCTACAATTCGAACGCTACCACCAGGCGTCTTAATCGGCTTTTGTTTTAACAGTTCATGTTTAAATGTTAAAGGAACTTCTCCTTTCGGTGATTGAATTTCCTGACTTTCAAGCGAACCTGGCACCTCTCCTTGATAAATATAAACTTGATCTGAAGGGATAGAATGAAAAGCACTCTCAGGTACTCCAAAATTAGCCGACAACACTTCTTTTGGCGTATGCGCAAACCAATCAGAAATAGCTAAAGTAGATAAATCAGAAAAATGTCCATCATCGAAAACAAGTAGAAATTCACAATGTTCCAATCCTTGAATGGAATGCGGAATACCAGGCGGAAAATACCAAAGATCACCTGGTCCAACATCAGCAATAAAATTCCGTCCATTTTGATCAACAGCCGTTATGCGCGCCCGTCCTAAAAGCATATACGCCCATTCCGCTTCTTTATGCCAATGTAGTTCTCGTACTCCACCGGCCGTTAAACTCATATTTACTCCCGCAATCGTCGTCGAAACCGGTAGTTCCCGAGCAGTAATCTCCCGAGACCACCCGCCTTGTTTCAAAATCATAGAAGTGTCCGAGAATGAAAACTTCAAGTTAGGAACTAACCCTGCATCCGTTATAGGCGGAACAAGCATATTCGGATTTTGAATATCCCGCATAACATTACGAGGTCCAGAATCAATCGCACCCGCTCCGTCGCTGCGGATTGGTTGTGGCACATTCCCTCCCGCTTCATTAACAGTACGTTTCTTCATGATTACACTCCTTTTTCATCCGATTAGTAAGTAAAAAACCTCCATCATAGTGTATGAATTGGGCTTTGGATGGTTACAGTTACTATGGTTTAAACCGTGAAAAAACGCGTCTACTATTGTTATTTTTTATCGGAAATTCAATATTCCCCATCAAATCTTCTTGTTCATTTCTCAACTTATACTAGTATGTTTAGCGCTTAGGAAGACCAAAAAAAATAAACTAGAACTAACAAAAAACCCTGTAAAATTTATTACAGAGTTTTTCACCAATTATTTATTGTTTTACATATCGAATACGAACATTATCGTCCATTTGATAAATTTGTAATGTGTTTCCATAACTAATTCCTAACTCTTCACTTGCACCAACTGCACCCACAAGTACCCCTTAAAATAATTTATTCTTAGTTGGTTTTACTACCGATACTCTTCGCTGCCTCTTCAAACAGTTTCGAACCTTCTTGTGCTTTACTTAATGATTGATGCATTTTACTTTCGTCTTCTTGGTCCAATGCATCAAAGAGAAGTTGAAAACAATCCGCATATAGTTCCATCGACTGCTTTATCTTCGCCTGTTCTCCCTGTAACTCAGGAGGCGCTTGTAGATTCTTCAGTTTCGTTGCAGTTGCCTTTGCTCCACCTAAACTCAGTTGTACTTCACTTTTCTTTTGTTTATATGATTTTACGTCTGAATCTGCTATTCCTTCAATTAATTTCATTGTATCTTCAATTTGAGTAGCACTATTTATGATATCTGCCTTGTACCTTTCAACATCTGAACCAGTTACCTTACCAGTTGAAGAACTAGAAGAAGTTGAATTATTTGAAGAAGAACTTGGTTGACTACTTGATGAACTACTGTTTGTACCTTCACCTTTCGCTACAGATAAGCTATCCTCTTTCTTGCTATCAGTTGACTTACTCTCTTTTTCAGAAGTCTTATTCTCTTTCTCTACCTTTTGCGTTTCTTCTTTCTTTGGCTCAGCTTTCTTACCATCAGTTTCAATTGTAATACAACCACTCAATAACATAACTGGTAACGCTAAACTTACTAATTTCTTTGCTTTCATGATTACTAATACCCCTTTATTTGTAAAATGTAGTGCAAACAAGTTAATATACTTAACTAATAAATTTCCCCCGAATAATTTATTAAAATCTACTATCCATAGATTTCCTGTATATTCATAATCTTTCCATATATATCATTTTACAAAGAATTACATATTTGGTCAAAGGGATTTATGTAGTCCTTAAAAGAAAATTTTAATCACAAAGAAAAGAAGCTAACAATAAATTGTTAACTTCTCAATCGAAAGTAAAATACTATCTTTCCTTATCTTCTAATATCTAGGTTGTGATTGGATATTTGTAAGATGAACATCATACATATCAATGATTTCAAGAAATCTATCAGCTTCACGGAAAACATGGTCTGCTAATAACGGATGAATGATACTCTTTATTTTACATTGCTCAATTAAATCACGTGCTGTTTTCTTAAAATCCCGAAGAGATGCAACCGACACACGATTTTGATCTAAAAATTGATCTAAAAGAGGGGCTGTTTGGGATTGTGGTTTCATAGATTCTAAGTCAATTGCTTGATACATCAATTCATCAAAATCATTGCTAAAATTCCGCGCTGTATCTACAAGCTTTCTTTCCGATGGATCAAGAAGATGGCCAATAAATTTAGCATGGTCTGCCATAATCCGTAAAAAGAAAACATTTTCTTTAATAATAGCATCAGGAAGCGCATCTAATTTACCTTCATTTAATTGTATTAAACGTTTTCTAAAATAATCAGCTTCCCTACTTGTATGGTCAACTAAAAGTGGAAAGTTATTTTGTCCTGGCAATTTACATGTGAGAATTAATCCTAAAATTTTTCGTTTAAATCCCCAAATATTAGTTGCGGCTTGTTGTACTTCTGCATTAAATCTTTTTATTTGCTCAGGATCTGTTTCATTTGTATAGGAATGCGCTATTTGTTCAATATGTTCAAACAATCGATAAAATTGATTCGCCTCTTCGATTAGTTGAGTATCCTCGCACCTAAATCCTAAACGAAGAAAAAAAGAATGCTCCTTCATGATTCTAGACCAAAAACGAATTTCATTTAATGAACGCTCAACAAACATTACAGATGTAACACCTGTATCCGGATGTAATGAAGTTTCATCCCTATGCATTGTTAATCCCCCCCCAGTAAAATCCCCACTAGTTCCATTCTTATGAGTAAAAAAATATATAAATACCATCAATAAAAGTTTATGATGACTCTCTTATACATGTAAAATTAAACTAATATAACCTTAGCTTGATGAACATATACTGCTCCCGCAGAAGAAAAAAAGCTACCACCGAGATGTAAAATCCTACTAGGTGGTAACCTTTCAAAATTTCTATTAAAGCAATACCGAATCTTTATCACTTTCCTGATTACGTTTCTCACGCTCTTCTTCTAAACGCTTCATATATACTTCGCCTTCTTTTTCAATAAACTCATTATCCATATCTTGCTCTTTTTTCGAAGTATATAAAACCATGTAGCCACTTAGTACAATCCCGACAATCACAAGATACACCCACCATGGTAAAGTTTCCAAATCACTTCATTCCTTTCCTTAGACAAGCCTTATTAGTTTCACTTTATGAGGAAAGAAGTGGATTTATGCTTAAAATTTTTATTGTGGATGCTTCGCGAAAAATGCTTGTACATATTCCATAAACTCAATTGGTTCTTGACGAAACGGTGCGTGGTATCCTTTTTCAATAATATGAAACGTACTATTTGCAAATAGCCCATGATACAGTTCACCATTTTTCCAAGAAACGCTCTTATCGTGTCGTCCCCATATAATTAAAGTCGGCACCTTAATCTTATCGGCTTCCATCGCGATGCGGCGCTCTCTCATTTTCGTAAGCTGATCATAATGCTCTTTATCATCACGACTATTTTTTACTTCATTTTTATTATACTTCGTAATCTCGGTTACAGTTTGTAAGTCCGTCGATAGCGGTGGTACTTCATAACTTTCTTTTTGCTGGAAAGACTCTATCCCTGTAGCATCCGCCAAGATGAGATGCGTCACTGCATCCGGATATAAATACGCTAAATTGAGAGACATCTCTCCGCCCATCGAATGACCAAGTACTGCGAATTGATCATACCCGAGCTTCTTCATTAACTTATAATATAAATTCACTTGCGCAGGAAACGAATACTGAAAATCAACCGGCTTAGAAGAACGCCCAAATCCTAAAATATCAACCGCAATAATCGTATGATCTCGCACTAGTTCCGGATAAATATCACTAAACCCATCAGAAGAACCACCAAACCCATGCAACATGAGTAACGGAGGTTTCCCCTCACCAATTTGCTTAAAATAAATCGTCTGCCCATCAATTTGCGCCATACTCTCTTTCGTATTCAGCTTCATCATAACAGTATCTTTCACTTCTTCAACCTTCGCAATCGGCTTATCAACGAAGTTACATACGATAAGCAAAACAAGCACAATACCGCTAATCAAATAAAACTTAAACCGTTTCAAAGTTCCCGTCTCCTTTCTCAATTTGCTATTTAAAGTTTTTACATTTTTTGGTTGTTTTATGTTTTCTTTTTAATTGTAACTAAAACAGTTACAATTATACTAAAAAAATATAACTCATTTCTATTACTAATGGTTATTCTGTAACTATTATAGTTACAGATTTAAAGTAAGTCAATTCTTTTCTCTACATGACCTGAAAATAGAAAAAGGGACTTCATGTTGAAGTCCCTTTCTTTGTTATTATAGTTGGCTTACTCCGCCGCCGTCGCCTTTATTATCTGCTGGTGCTCCTCCTGTGTCGCCAATGTTAACGTAGTCTGGTCTTGCTGGTGCTCCGCCACCATCACCTCTATTTAAAGCATGTTGTTCAGACTCTGTAAAAGCAGTAAGCCCTAATGAAAGTAGTATTACTAAACCTGCTATCAATACATTAATTTTTTTCATTTATTTTAGCGCTCCTTCTTTTAAAAGTTTTTTTCGAGCTTGGCTACTAATATAAAAGTATTTACTAGCCTTTTCATGTTTTTCTTCTTGATAAAATTTATAAGCTAATATTTCTGCGTATTCCTTAACACAATCTAAAAGGGAGTGTTCTTCAAAATACGAAATACTTTCCACAGTTACTTTCTCTAACTCATTAGCACTCGAATTAATATTTAATTCCTTCAATATCATAAAGCGATGTTGAAATTCTTTATTTTGCAACTCATTACAAATTTTCAGCCCTAGTTCTATTAAGTTATTAGCAATTTCTATTTTGCCCAGTTTATAATTTTCCTCTGCTTCAGTAAAAATCGCTTTAAAATGCTTAGGCATTTTCTTAGTCACTTCACTTAAATGTCTAATTGCCAAATCTGATAAATTCTGACTACTATATAACCACCCTAAGTTACTTCTAACCATTAAAATATGTTTTTCTTCTTTATCATGTTGTTGAAGTAAATGGATTGCGGTATTAAAACTTTCCTCCGCTAACTCAAACTGTTTAAAATCAATACAACATAATCCTATGAAGTTATGACACAACGCCACGTTTCCTTCGTAACCTTTATGTTCACAAAATATTTCTTTCGCCTTTTTGATATAATCTAAAGCTAACATTTGCTGATATACTTGATAGTAAAAATATCCCATCCGATAATTAAACTCCGCATGTTCTATCGGATCTGCAATATATTTCAATAACTTCTCAGCTTGCTCATACTGTTCTTTCGCTTCGTTATAATTTGAAATTAATGTGCAATGAAACCCTTTAAAAAAGTGATAATAATAAGCTAAAAAGCCCTCTGTTGGAATTTCGAAAGATTCCACTTTATCAAAACTATCTTCTCTAACTGAAATCCAATCAACTAATGCATCATATCTAAAATTCAACAACGCATGATAAAGTAATACATCCTGATCCACATCCAACCCACTAATCTTACTTTCAATCTCCTCTTTCATTTCTGTGGCCTTCTCTATATTTTGCTGCAACATTACACGATACCAATCATCTAAAGAATGTTTCATTTGCTCCCGCGTTACTACATCTGCTCCCATACACTCGCATCCCCTTTTCTCCAAAATTACAAAATTAGGATTTTTATACAATTATTAAAATTGTATATTACCACTCCTTTTCTATGTATTGAAAAATAATTATTAGAAAATTCAATATTTTAATTAATTATACCAAACTTTTCCTTTTTAATAACTTGAGAAATAATTGTCAGAAAACTTACTAGGATAAATAAAAAAGCAAGTAGTTCCAGCACTCCGCTAAAACTACTTGCTCTCCTACTTACTATCTCTATTTTTACTCTTTAATAAATTCCTTCGTACTTCTCACTGTATCAATTGGACGAACTAATTTTTCAATTTCTTCACGTTTTGGCTCTAGGAATGGAGGTAAAGATAATTTTTCGCCAAGTGTTTCGTATGGCTCATCTCCCATAAATCCTGGGCCGTCTGTTGCAAATTCAAATAAGATTTGTGGTGCAACTCTTGCGTATAATGATTCAAAGAAATGACGGTCTACATAACCAGATGAAGGAAGTCCAACGCTACTGATTCTCTCAATCCATTCTTCTAATACAGCGCGATCTTCTACGCGGAATGCAGCATGGTGAACCGTACCAAAACCTTGTCGTGCTTCTGGAAGAACCGTATTATGTTCTACAATGACAGAAGCACCGTTTCCACCTTTATTCACTTCAAATAAATAGAATTCTCCTTCTTGCGCAACCTCTTTAAATAATAGAACTTTCTCTAACACTTCTTTGAAGAAACTAAAGTTTGCAATACGGATGAATACAGGCCCTAAACCAGTAATTGCATATTCTAATGGAACTGGTCCGTTTTGCCATGGTGTACCTGATTCTATACCGTTATCAAGCTCATCTGAAATTAATTGATATTGTTGGTCATCAAAGTCAACGAAAGAAAGAGTTTTCTTACCAAATTGCTCTTTAATTCCTGTATGTTCTACTTCAAGACGGTCAAAGCGTTTCACCCAATATGCTAATGCTGCATCAGTCGGAACACGGAATGAAGTTTTTGAAATTTCATTTGTACCGTGTACACCTTTCGGAACACCTGGGAAGTCAAAGAATGTCATATCTGTTCCTGCACTACCTTTATCATCTGCAAAGAATAAATGATACGTTTGAATGTCATCTTGGTTTACTGTTTTCTTAACTAAACGCATTCCTAAAACGTGAGTGAAAAACTCATAGTTTTTTTCTGCACTACTTGTAATCGCTGTAACGTGGTGAATTCCTTTTAATTGGTTCATTTTATATTCCTCCAATGGGTTTCATTTATATGTTAAAGTTGTATATTTTCTTCTATTACTTCTCTTCAATAGGTGCTAAATTCGCTTCAATCTCTGCACGCTGATTTTCTAAGAACGGTGGTAAATCAAGTTTTTCTCCTAAATGTTCTACATCTCCATCAACTGTAAACCCTGGTCCATCTGTCGCAATTTCAAATAGGATTCCGTTTGATTCACGGAAATATAAGCTTTTAAAGTAGAAACGGTCAATGATTCCTGAAGAATGGAAGCCTCTTTGTTTCACTTGTTCTTCCCAATAGGCAAGCTCTGCATCGTTTTTCACGCGAATTGCTAAATGGTGGATGCTACCGCGGCCTGGTTTTTCAGTAGGACCATCTAAATATTTCACAACGATTTCTCCAAAAGCCTCTCCTTTAATGGACTGAAAAATTGCTTCCTCTTCGCTTCGGCTAACCTCTGTATAACCAAACATCTCTGTAAGTGTACTCGCCATTTTATCAAGTCTACGAACTGTCATTTCCACAGAACCCATTCCTTGAATTTGATGCTTTGCAGGAACTTCTGATTTCTCCCAAGTTTCCCAGTGCTCTACTTTTTCTCCGTTTGAAACGAGTAGTACTAAGCGAAGACCTTCAGCATCCTCAAATTGTAAAGCAGGACGATTTGCATATGTTGTCATCTCACTATGTTTCACATCAAATTTCTCAAATCGTTCTTTCCAGTAATGTAAGCTTTCCTCTGAAGGAACGAGTAATCCAATTCGAGTAATCGCATTTGTACCGCGATATGTTCTTCCTACTAAAGGAATTTCAAAAAATGATAACTCTGTACCCGGACTTCCTGTTTTATCTCCGTAAAATAAATGATACATTGACGGATCATCTTGGTTTACTGTCATTTTCACACGACGTAATCCAAGTACATTTTTATAAAAGTGATTATTTTCATTTGTATTTTTCGTAACCATTGAAATGTGATGATGCCCTTTAATTTTATACATTTGTAATTCCTCCACTTCATTTTACTAGTCAAGTGATGATAAAAAAATAATATGTTTTTTTAGCTGTTCAATTTATTCTCATTATGTTTTTGTAAATTCATCTTAGTTTTTACTGCATAAGTTACTTTCGTTTTTAACTCGAAAACAACTGAGTGTATGTTTTTCATATGACTCAATCGCTTTCGTTACTATCACTTTACAACTCAAGTGATTAAAAAGCAAGTAATTTATCTCAAATTCGAGATATTTTTTTATTGGATAACATTTTGAACTGGAGAATGATAAAGTGAAGGCTAATAATCAGTGGGGGTTTTACTGTCCATTATCGCGGGATAAAGTATTCATACGAAGAGTAGACAACTTCTCCCCTTTAAAAAGGTTTATTACATGGTGAAAAGGAATATTATCCATAAAAGAAAGGGGTTAATTTATGAATAAAAATATATCATTACTGACCTTATCATTATTCCTATATCTATCCGCTTGTTCGACTGAGACAAACACTGGTAGTACATCTACTACTGAACAACCAAAAGGAAAAACTGCCTCAATACAACAAGAGGAAAATCATAAACCTATTTTCTTTCAAGGAAAGGAAATAAAGAAAATTGAGCTTATATCCGCTAAGGTAAAAAATAAAAAAGCAGTTATAAATCTAGAGTTTGATCAAATTATTAAATCCATGGAACATACAGGAATAGATAAGGATCGAGAAAGAGTTATTCCTCTTTTGCTAGATGATGAGGCCAAAGCAAATATTGATTATCAAATGAATGTAAATTACCAAGATGGTTCCAATGAAACATATTTAATTTGGCTAGAGGATAAAAAAGTTGTAATTGCTCGTCAAGATCATGAAGAACAAAAAAATCTAGAACATTACATAATAAGGGATACAGATGCTCAACAAATATTACGTTTATTTAAGAACAATGTAGAATAACAATAAGCTGCCCATATGGACAGCTTATTGTATTTTTTGCTTAACATATTTTTTCTGAAATGCTGGCGGTACTCAATTTAAAAGTTGATATGCCCCCATTCTAGTGGCAAGATATGTTTTATTAGTTCTTCGTTACACCCATGCGAACTTCTTAACTATTTTATTTCATTTTTAATAAAGTGAAACTTTAATCAGTGGGGGTTTTCTTCCCCCCCCACTGATTATCAGCCCTCACCAATCGGACTTTTATGGGCAGCCCGACCCCCACCTAAATTCTTTGCTTTCGCTGAATTTTGAGTTAGGGGTCTTACTGCCCATTAAAGCGGGATAAATTGAAATTTAATGACTTAACATTATGCTTATCTTAGGAGCGAGGTATTTTATCGGTGAGTGTATACAAACCATGTAATGCTTGCTGTTAATAATGCTGACGAAATCAAAGCTGTAAGAACACTATATGTTTGCCACATAAGTATTGTTGACCAATCGAAAGCGCAGCACAGTATACCCAGAGCAATCGTAGCGATCAGGAAAATAACTGTTACGGTTATTCTCTTTTTTGTCATTGGCTGTCGCTCATTCGTTCTCCTTCTGCGTAATCCTAAGAGAAATAGCAAAACGGCCAATAGGCAAAAAATAATTGTGATAGACGACAAAATGATATCCAAAAGCTGTGTGCCGCTTATTTCATATGACTGAGTTAGATTGCCTTCTAATATATCTTTAACTTTTAGTACCATGTTTGTATTGGTATTTGTGCCGTTGCTCAGCAAGGAGACGGCTGTTCGTTCATTTGGCAGTATGACTACTTCGGTTCTGAAATTTGGATTGCCCCCAGTGTGTTCTATAATCGTTTGATCGGCATTTACGGACCAACCTGCCGCATAATACATACCGTTGACAGCCGAAACAGACATATCACCCCTATGTGATTTTTCGATAACCGTGTGAAATATTTCGGGTATGTCCTGCACGATACCCATCTGTATGCCCATCCAACGAGCCATATCTTTTGTATTAGAAATGATGTAGCCTGCGGGTTTATTCCCAGCATAATCCGGAGCTTTAAATGGAGTTGTCATAAAAAAGGAAGAACGGTAGCCCTGTGCCAACTGTCCAGTAGCTTGAGCAGCTTCTTTATAAACATACGTCTGGTGAAGACCTAACGGTTGAAATACCTGTTCCTTCATAAAGTCTTCATAGCTTTGTCGCGACACAATCTCAATAACCAAACCCAATACGTCATAATTAACGGTTCCATAGTTATACTGTTCACCGGGAGGGAACGCCAATTCAGCATCCACGAGCATTTCCACAGTCTTTTGCAACATATCCGGTGTATTGCCTTGTGGAATATTTTGAAGATGCCTAATATTTGTTAGACCACTGGTATGGTGAAGAAAGTTATTTAGTGTAAGACTTTGCATATCAACAGGTTTCCCTTGATACTTTAATGTAAACCAAGGTAAATATTTTTGGACAGGGTCAGTCATTGAAAGCAGCCCTTGCTCTTCCAATAGCATAATACCCATACCGGTAAAAGCTTTACTGACCGAGGCTAACTCATAGAGTGTATTTTCACTTGCAGACAACCCCTTTTCACGGTCTGCATACCCTGAAGAAAAGTAGAACACTTCATCATCAGCAAGTATTGAGATTGACATTCCCGGCACACCTGATATACGACAGGCATCATCTAGCAACGCTTGTATTGCCGCAGATTGCGAATCTGACAACGCATAACTTTGTGTTGCAAATCCTGAGAATAATATAAATATCGTTAATACAAAAACAATAATCTTTTTCATAAACTCTCCTTTTTGGAAAAATTATAAGAGAATAATATAAATAACCTCCTTTTACAACTACGAAACTAAATTTTAATGTATCTTTCTATTCACCTGTATAATATCAAATAATTGCGAATAGTTACACTTGAACGAACAGATGGATGTAATTTGAAACAACTTTAAAGAGCCTTGCTACGTAGAATGTAGTAAGGCTCTTAGCTTTTTAATAATCAAAATTCAATAACTTTATTATCATTATACAACAGCCTCACTAAGCGTATTAACACTTAATGAGGCCACTTTATTCACACTATTAATTATGGAACGTCGGCTTATAGAACGAACGATTATCAAGAGCAAAGACACGCTCTGTGTACTCGCCTGGTTTTGTGCGTCCTAATGCACGGTCCATCATGTTCATTTTTGCATCTAAGTTATCGATGTAATGCAGAATTTCTGCTTCTTTTACTAATGGTGGTTTTGGGCTACCCCATTCTGCTTTTCCGTGGTGAGAAAGAACGATGTGTTGAAGAATCAATACTTCTTCTGCATCGATTTGCAATTCGTCTGCTGCTTTACCAATTTCGTTCACCATAATAGAAATGTGGCCTAGTAAATTTCCTTCTAACGTATACGTTGTAGAAATTGGGCCAGATAGTTCGATTACTTTACCAAGGTCATGTAAAATAACGCCTGCATATAGTAAGTCTTTATCTAACGATGGATATAGATTTGAGATAGCTTTCGCTAAATCAAGCATTGATACGACGTGATAAGCTAGTCCAGATACGAACTCGTGATGGTTCTTTGTCGCTGCTGGATAGTCTAAAAATTCGTTTTGATGCTTATTTAATAAATGTCTTGTTAGACGCTGAATGTTCGGGTTTCTCATTTCAAATATGTATTGCGTAATTTTCTCAACCATATCTTCTTTTTTCACTGGTGCTTTTTCTACGAAGTCTGAGATATCTGTTACTTCATTTTCATTCGCAACACGAATTTGTTTCACACGTAATTGAATACGTCCTTTGTAGTTTAAAATATCACCAGCTACTTTCACGATTGTTTCCGCTACATATTGTTTCTCAACTTCTGGTGATACGTCCCATAGCTTCGCTTCAATGTCTCCACTTGGATCTTGTAAGATTACTGTTAAAAATGGCTTTCCATTGCTTGCGATACCTTTTGTCGCTGTTTTAATTAACAAGAAAATATCGACTTGTTCACCAACTTCATATTCTGCAATTTTCTTTTTCATTCGAATTCCTCCACCAAATCAGTTACTTTTAGTATAGCACACTACAACTCATTTTCTTTACGCATATGTGTTAATTTTATAATCTGTTTTTCTGTAAAATACGCGAGTAAATGCGCATGACATGTAAAGAATATGACTTGTCTATCCTTTGCAATTTCCTTTATAAGTTCAATCGTTCGATTCGTCCTTACCGCATCAAAATGCACGAAACTATCATCAATAATAAATGGATAATCATGTTCGAATGTTTTCGCGAGTGCAAATCTCAGCGATAAATATAACTGCTCCGCTGTCGCTTGGCTTAGTTCATGACTGTAAAAACGCATACCGTCGTTACGTTCAACGATAAACGGTTCTGCCTCTGACGGTGAAAAGATTTTACTATAGCGTCCGCCTGTTAAATAGACGAAATACTCTTCTGATTTTTGTAAAATACGAGGAAGATGAACTTCATGATAATAGTGCTTCGTTTTCGTTAACACTGTCTTTGCGGCCGCATAAGCAGCCCACTTCTTCACTTGTTCACGCACTTGCGCTTTTTTCATTTCCCATTCATGCATTAAATCGCCGTACGTACTACCTTCTTCTAAATTCGCAATTTCCATACGATGTTTCGCAATACGCTCTGTCAATTCTTTCTCTTGCGCCAGACAATTTTGCACGACTGTCATTTCTCTCTTTAATTTCTCTTCATAACCGTCAGCTTCATAATGTTCAGCTAATGATAAACTCGTTAAACGCTGTTCTAACAGATCAATTTGCGGTAATAAACGCCCGACTTGCTGCGCAGCATCTTCACGTTTTTCTGCCAGTTTACCTGCTTTTAAAAACATCTCTTCATCTGTAGAATGTGCGATATGCCATAAACTATCTCGTTCTACTAACAGTTGTTTTAATTGCTCTTGCATGAACTCATATTCTTCTTGCCATTCCACAAGCTTCTCTTTTAACTGCTTACAAGTTTGGCGCTTTTCTTTCTCATTTTGCATACGGATTTGCGCCTCGTGCAGCTTACTATACTCCGCACTACCGATAACAGTTTCTAGTTTATGTTCAAATTGCGAAATCATTTCATATAATGAAGATTTCCGCTCACTTTGTTTCTCTAACTCGCGATATAATTGCTGCATTTTTCCCATACGCTCAAACGCCGGCAATATGTGTGCATACGTATAAAATTCAGGGAACATATAGCGCACTTTATACACATCGACTTGTTCTCCCGCCTGGAACTTTTCTCTCTCCCATTCCTCATACGATGAAACGACTTTATCATACGCTCGTTCCAACTGCTGTAACTTATACGACTCGCGCTCAAATAACTTCCGAACCTCTTCATCTTTTTCTAACTGATAACGAACAGACATCGCTTCTTCACTTTGTCTCCCGCCAGCACTTTGCTGAAGTGTAAGGAACTCTTCTTGTAATCCACTTGATGGATCTTTATATAAAACAAGGGCGAGAACAATCCCTACAAAAACAATGACACTAATAAATAAGAGCGCTCGGTTATCTATAAATAAGCTTGTGAATAAAACAAGCGTGTTAATAAGAAGTAACAGAAGACAAACTCTTTGCCACTGCTTTTTCTTTTGCTTAGCTGCTCCTGCTTTTTCCTCATACTTACGCTTCATTCTCTCTGCGCCCATACCGATAAACGCCGCATCTTGGAATGATTTCTCTTTCTCAACTAACACATTTCTCTCTTCATCCACTAACATTTGTTTCTTAATCTGTCTTATATTTTCTTCTTGTTCTTCTAATTGCTCTTGCGCTACTTTAAAACGATCATCAAGCTGTGCTTTTTGCGTTTCTAATTCACGCGCCTTTTGCACTGTTTGCGTAATTAACTCTTTCGTTGCCAAACTCATATCAAACGACAGAACTGTTTCCTTTTCAAAAGTAGCACCAATTTGTTGTTCTAGTTCTGCGATTTCTTCTTTTATATTCGTAATACTTCCTGTCATATCACGCATTTCTTGGCGTGCATTTTCGTAAGACATATGCTGCATACGAAGTTCTTCTACATAACTTTCTTTTTGTAAAAAATCCTCATCTATTTGAATTGATTCTATTTCCGATTGCACATTCTCAATTTTTTTATAGAGCGAATCAACTTGTAATTGGAGCGGCTCCATCTTCGCTTTAATTCCTTCATAACGCGCCATTCCGTTTACAGGAAACTGCCCGCTCTCGTTCTCTAACACTTTCTCATGCGCACGTTTTTCAATAACGAGTGGCTCAAGCGCTGCTAATATTTCATAATCTTGCTTTCGTTTTTCTGCACTCTCTTTTTCCCCGCGAACAGAAGCAAGCTTCTCTTCACTTTCTTTTAACTGCTCCACTTGTTTTTCATACGTGCCGATTTTCCCTTGCCACTCTTTCATCTTCTCTTCAAGTTTCTTCATCTCTTGCAATGACACGTTAATTTCTGGTTTACGACCACTCGGCTTGAAGCGCTGGTCCATTTCTTTTTCTAGCTTTTTATCTAACTGCAATAGCGCATCACTTCCGACTGCACTTGCCGAAAATAAATAATTGCCAATATCCGCTTCGCCGAGCTGATGAATGTTTTGAAGGCCATGCATATCAAATGAAAAGACAGATTCAAATAAACTTTCATTCATCCCGCTTAATATATCGTTTAAAATTTCTTCTCCGCCCGTTTTCCCGTCTTCAAAATAAACGATCACCTCGCCAGCTGCCGTCTTTGGCAATCGCTCAATTTTCAAACGACCGTACTGCTCCGTTTGCACAATGATCGCACCGCCATATTTTCCGCCTTCTTTCGGCTCATAACGGCGCTGTCCTCTCGTCGGAAAACCGAATAAAATACTTTTCATAAATGAGCGAATTGTCGATTTCCCCGCTTCATTTTCACCGTATAACACTGTCAGCAAGGAAAGATCCATTTCCACATTTTCTAATTTTCCGTACCCATAAATATGGAGTTTTTCAATTCTCATTTTTTATCCCTCTCTTGCTGGAATAATTGTTCTAAAATAATATTTTCTGCTTCCTTCTGAATCTCTTTCTTCTCTTCTTCTGTAAAAGATTCAATACTATTACGCGCTACAGGAGATGTCCAAATAGTTCGCAATACTCCGTCCATATTAGTGAAAGCTTCTAACTCCTTTAGCACACTACCGACGAAATGATTTTCCGCTTTCAAACGTTCGATTTCCGCAAAAGAAACCGTCTCATTTTTCCACTTCATCGCATATACGAAGTCTTTTCGCTCTTCTCCAGATGCTAAAATGTGAAAAATCTCTTCCACACGCTTTTCGTCGCGCAAATAAGGGGAAAGTGGGCCTTGTCCTGTAAATACGACAGTTAATAACGTACCTTCCTCTTCTCTTCGGCATTCATTCATCGCAGTAGATATGCTTGTCATAAGTTCATCAACAGTTTCAAGTCCATCAATACAAACTTCGATTTCATCCCATACAACATCTGCCGTATGGAAAAATGAACACTGCGTTCCTTGTTTCGTAAGTTCAATAAGGTACGCACCCTTCTCGCCTGTTTCCTTACGATGACGACCTTGTATGTTCCCTGGATAAATAATGTATGGTTCTTCTGATAAAATTTCACGTTTATGTATATGGCCAAGAGCCCAATAATCAAACTGTTTTTCTTTCAACTCACGAATTTGAAACGGTGCATAGCGGTTATGCTCTGCATCTCCTTCCACACTTCCGTGAAGCATACCAATATGAAAAGTCGCATCACTCATTTTCGTATACTGCGCTGTCATATTATCCGTTACCGCTTGCTGCAAATAACTAAAACCATAAATAGAAGCTAATAGCTCACCATTTTTATAAAATGATTTCTCTTCTACATAAGGCTCAGTAAATACATGAACATTTTCCGGAAACTCAATTGCTGCCCAGCTTCCCCCTAAATGATCATGGTTACCGTGAATAATAAAAACAGGGATATTGTATTGCGAAAGTCTCTTCATTTGCTCACGCACAAACACTTGCGCCCTCAAACTTCTCGTCTCCGCATCATACAAATCCCCAGCTAGTAATACGAAATCAACGCGCTCTTGAATCGCTTTATCAACAATACGCTCAAATGATTCAAACGTACTTTGCTTCATTCTCTCCCAAACAGACTGCGCAACATTCATCTCCATCCCTTTAAACGGACTATCCAAATGCAAATCAGCCGCATGTATAAACTTTACTTGTTTCACAAATAACGATCCTTTCTATCTTTCAAAAGTTTCATTTTATCAAAATTAAAATCGCTGAAAACTAATAATTATCGAGAATAAAAATATTCTCGATGATTAAAGTTTCATTCTATTTTACCACGCAATGTCATATATTTCTTTGCATATTGTAGCATTTTATGCCAAAATAATTATAAGATTCTGATTTTAATTATTGGAGGGAATTTTCATGGGAGTATACGTTCTAACAGTCTTTGAAAAAGATGGTTCAAAAGCATTAGACGAATCATTCGAGGCGGCAACTGAAAAAGAAGCAAAAGCAAAAGGTGAATCTATTTTACAAGAAAAAGGATTGTATGAAAAAACACATCGCTGTACATCTACTGCAGGTAAGCTCGTTTTATTCCAGCGCTAAAAAAAGAAGCGTCATCCGCTTCTTTTTCACTCTACTATATCTTCGTCACACCACGTAAACACCACATCTAGAATGCGATTACCGATACGTACGCGTTTATTCCATTTACCTGTTTGGATCTGATGTTGCAATTCTGCTTTCATCTTTTCCGTCCAGTCGTGAATCGTTTCACTACCGTCGTACGGATATACGCCTGGAAACTCTTCCTGCAGTAGATGCAAGCTCTCTGCATCAAAATGAAAATGGAAGAAGTAGTTTGCTGTAAGCGATGGTTCTTGCAATTGTAAAAAATGATCATCAATTTGCTTTCTATTTCGATAGAAAGTAAAGATATTCACTTTACCGCTAGTAATTTGGTCAATTTGAATTTCGTGCTTCTCTATAATCACGTCTTGTCCACCTCGTTGTATACTATCTTTAGTATATATGTCTTTTGCAACAAAGTTAACCATTTTCGTGCGAAATTCATTTCCTTCATTATAATTCCTGTACCTCCATATGTAATCAGGATAAATAAAAACAAAGTTGAAGGGGAGCGATCACATGTATTTCGGAAGCAAAGGTTGGTATGTAAAAGAACTTAAAAAATTAGGTATCCGTACTTATGAAGGTAAAAAACTAGAATCTTATCGTACGCATGTGTTGTCTAGTTTACTTGAGAGAATGAAGAAGGCTTCGGCTTAATAGAATAGCAAGAAGTAAACCTGAATATTGGTAAATGATAAAAAACACCTCCTAAATTCGCATACTAAGTATGCAAATTAAATGGAGGTGTTTTTATTAGTTTCACTTTTTCAGGGGCTCTTCAGTTTTCATAAAATATTTTTTGTTTCCGCTGAAACGGATAAGTTTTAATCTCAGCTGTATCTAAATTTTCATGGAATAAATGAATAGCTATAATTTGTCTACAATCGTAGGTATGGTAATAATATGTTCCAGATTCCATACACATTGCACTCGTATAGATGGTATTATCTAATGTTCCGTCTTCTGTTATTACTGCCCCTTTAGGGACCTCACAATTTGATAAGATATGAAAAATAGCCGATATCCCCTCTTCTTCGTTCTCTATACCTTGAATGTTTTGTTTGCCATATGCTGCCCGCACAAATCTTGATGGCGGGGTAAAATCTCCAGGAAGTCCCATCGTTCCTGAACCTTGGCCAAAAGCACTTAATGGTACATCTCCCCACTCCGTTGGCGCAAATGGCTGCGATTTAAGTCCAATATATTGTCTTAAATTTTGTAAATGCCAATTAAACTCCGGACTATTAGTCATCACTCCTAATGGATTGTCATACATTTTTAGTCCATCAGTTGTCGGCTCAAGTACAATACAATCTCCCCATTTATCTGCTAAAATCCAATGTAGCGGTGGGGTAATTCCTAAAACTGGTAATGGTATATCTATAAGGGAAATGTTATCAACAGATTTTTTTAACTCTTCAACAGAATTAAATTGCGTGAGGCTCCAAGCCACAAAATCAAATGGCGCTAAATTCGTTTTATGGTTATCTATACTGTTACTATAAGTAGCGAATCCCGGGAAATAGAGAGTGGCACACGTCATACCAGCTTCATTTACTCCGTCCGCCATAATGACCCTTCCTTCATGATTAATTCCCATTCCGACAACAGCCTTTTTCGCTCGGATAGTTTCACCAGTTATATTGTTCCACTGATAACGCCGAGGAATGATTATTACTTCCTGATTCATATCTAATGTGAAATCCATTGTTCTCGCAAAAAGATGTTGGAAATTTTTAGTTTGTAACGTCAAACTAGTACACATGAAGAAATCCCCCCATTTTATAGTTATATACACATTTTATAAAATTCTGATAAATACGTAAATTAAAAACCCTATTTATCACTAACAAAGTAACCACCCAAACTAAAAATGCTATAATAAATCCAATCAAACTAAGGGGGCAAATTACTTTGCTTGGAACATGCATTCAATTTCATAAGTTTGGCAATCCAAAAGACGTATTACAAGTTGAATATAAAAATATAGAACCACTGAAAGATAATGAAGTTTTCGTCCGTATGCTAGTTAGACCGATTAATCCATCTGACTTAATTCCCATCACAGGAGCGTACGCTCATAGAATTCCTTTACCTAACATACCTGGCTATGAAGGTGTTGGTATTGTAGAAAATGTTGGCGCTTTTGTTTCTCGAGAGCTTATCGGTAAACGAGTGTTACCTTTACGCGGGGAAGGTACTTGGCAAGAATATGTGAAGACATCAGCTGATTTTGTAGTCCCTATTCCTGATTCCATTGATGATTTCACAGCGGCACAAATGTATATTAATCCCCTTACGGCGTGGGTTACTTGTACAGAAACGTTAAACTTACAGCGTAATGACGTTTTATTAGTGAATGCTTGTGGGTCCGCTATTGGACATCTATTTGCGCAGTTATCCCAAATTTTAAATTTCCGATTAATTGCCGTTACAAGAAATAATAAGCATACAGAAGAATTACTGCGCCTTGGTGCTGCATATGTAATTGATACTTCCACTGCCCCGCTTTATGAAACTGTTATGGAATTAACAAACGGGATTGGTGCGGATGCTGCGATTGATTCTATCGGAGGACCGGATGGAAATGAATTAGCTTTTTCCTTACGTCCAAACGGGCATTTTTTAACGATCGGTCTTCTATCAGGAATACAAGTGAACTGGGCCGAGATTGTCACAAAAGCAAAAGTACACGCAAACATATTTCATTTACGACATTGGAATAAAAATGTGTCAGCATATAAATGGCAGGAGACGTTTCGTCACTTAATTCGTCTAGTAGAAAATGAGCAATTACGTTTTATGAAAGTCCATTCTACATATGACTTAGCGGATGTGAAAACGGCGGTTGATGTTGTGCAATCTGCGGAGAAAACGAAAGGGAAAGTTTTTTTGACGGGTTACTGACTACAATTGAAGGAGTCTTTTTGATTGGCCATTTAAATAGACTAGATAGTACGTTTAGGAACACCTAATTGTAAGTATCTGGTATAATCCTATTAAAAGGTGAAAGGAGATTTTCACATGTGGCTAATCACGGCAATCGCGCCTGTTGTAATAGTTGGTGGAATTGTAGTATTTGTAATTAAAAGATTGGAACATAAATATAAGAACGGAAAATTAGGTAAGAAAAAATCTCAAAAAGCTCAACTGTTATTAGATAGTTTCATACCTATGGGAATGCTTGTCGGCTGTATGATTGGTTTGATTTCCGGTATGTTTTCCCCAGATTTCTCACTGTTTTCCATTAGTTTAGGGTCTGGAATAGGCTATTTATTTGGTTATTTCGCCTATGAAATTTATAGCAAGACAGGCAACAATTTTTCATAATCCAAAAAGAATAAGCGGAACAGTACATAATCGTCATATAAAATATGTACTGTCCTTTATTGTTGCATCAACATTATCACCTTACCTTCCACATCCTATACACCTTTTTTATTGACTTTCCTCTCCTCCCTCTTTTGTATATCCACTTTTTTATTTTCATTGGATCTATACCCATAGTAAAGTAGAGCACATGTAATAACTGAACCTACAATATATCCTAAAAAACACCCTAACCAAAACATAATGTAACCGCCTCTATTCATTATAAATTTTATGTAATACAACCCTTTACATGCTCAATCGTTTATTTCTATAAACTATACACTCTCGTTATTCATACCATTATTTCTCCCCTTACCTCAAATAACAATTTTTTTATTTATCATAAAGTTAACACTCTCGTTAAACAAATATAAAGATTGCTGTATTTCTTACTTTTCTCCTTGAAAACGATATATACTATATTTGAAATAAGCGGGTGCGTCTGCTTAGTATCTAAATTCCCGTGCAATACCCCCAATCCTAGCATCTTTTACAATAACGTTTTGCTTATTTTTTGTACTTATAATACGCCATCAACTCTTCTTCATTTTAACTTTAATCATGAAACAAAAAAATCCCCTCAAAGCATAAACTTCAAGGGGTGAGCCTGTTTTTTATTTACTTATATACGTACAGCTGTACCACTTACAGCAACCATTAACATTCCATCACGAACAACTTCGTAATCTACGTCAACACCAACGACAGCGTTCGCACCTTTTTGTTTTGCAAGTTCTTTCATTTCGTCCATCGCAATATCACGAGCTTCTTTTAGCTTACTTTCATAAGAACCAGCACGACCACCGACAACATCACGAACAGAAGCGAATAAATCGCGGACAATATTTGCACCCATAATAGCTTCACCATTTACAATATCGATATACTCAATAATTTCTTTACCTTGAATTCCAGACGTCGTTGTTACAATCATGACTGACACTCTCCTATAAATTATAATTTTTGATTAGCTTTCTTATGTCTTTATTATGACATGGAAAAAGTAACTAATCTATTGAATTACCTTACAGGAGTGTGACAATTTTGTAAGAATGAAACGGCTATTATTTAATAAAGCGCTTTTACGTTAGGATACATAAACGATTTTCTATTTTCTTTCCAATCCTTTTCCACTTCTTTAAAGGTTGGTCGCCCTAATTCTTCATTGTTTTCCTGTTTACTAAACCATTTCTTTACATACTTCTCTCCATTTTTATTTTGAACCGTACAAAGGAAACTATTACTACTATCCTTTAATATTTTTACAATCACGAATAGACACCTCTTCCCTTCTCAATATCATAATAGGACTTGATCTTTTACTATAAGCCCTTCCTCTCTCATAGTCATACGACTCCTCGGCCGTGCCAAAGTTGTAAGATCAAAAACGATATTCATTATGTTTAAATATGTGACGTATATATTATTTAAAGAAATCAGAGTTATAAGCATTATGCTTATCAAATATTTTATAGATTTCTAACTTATCATCTAATTTTGCATCTACTAAAATTAATATATTTCCATCGTAAATGTATTCTTCATACTTCTTAGCATGTTCTTCAGGGATTCCTAATCCGATAAATGCTCCTATTAAACTTCCAGCTCCTCCGCCAATACCGGCTCCCCCAATAGCTGCCGCGATAGGTCCTGCTGCTACAATTGGGCCCAGTCCAGATACGGCAAGTACACCAAGACCTGTTAATAAACCACCGAGTCCGCCTGCTACTCCTCCTGCTACAAGCCCTGTTGCTGAAAAGATATCTGCTTTATGTGCAGTTTCATTCTTAACTTTTTCACCGGATTTTTCTTCAAGGTGTTCAATTTCCTTTTGATCCTTTGCAATAGCTGAAATGTTATCTGCTGAGTATCCTTTTTCATTTAATTCATTAATAACGAGTGCCGCATCATCAATTGTTCTAAAGACACCTACTATTTTTCTATCTACATTCATAACTATTAACCTCCTAAAGTTTTATATAATGTATCTTTATTTTTCTTCATTTCTGTATACACTAATCTTCTTATTAACATAACCATTTACGAAAAAAGCGAATAGTAAAAGCACTACAAGTGAACTACTTAACAAGTAAATTAAATCAAATGTAATATCAATCATCATTTCATTCATGTATACCAGGCTCCTTTTTATTTAAAGTAAAAGTATATTTTGATAGACTAATCTACTAAACATAGACATCTTACAATTCATCTTCAGTTAATCTCTTTGTAGTATATGTATACCCTTCCTAACCTTTTCTAAACGTAAAAAACTATAATTATATTTTTTCTTATTTATATGTTTAACACTTTTTAAAACGGGTATGTTTATATTGTTATGCTTACTATATGGAAAGGAATATTACGATGAACGCCATTCACTCTACTACTATTTCTTATAATGAAACACCTACAATAACTCAGATTCATCATTTTTATGCTTTAATGACAACATTTCAAACGAATGTATTTATAAGTAAACACGGAACACTTACTTCTATTAAAAACTTAAGCACATTAGTATCCTTTTTCCTTACCGTAAAAAAGAGAGAGCTTGTATTATTTATCTTTGAAGGAATAGATGCAAAAAAAGCTTTAAGAACACTCTTTCCTTCTTAAAAGTTTTGTTATCCCCTATTCCCTCGATTGTTACTTTTCATATATAGTTTTATATTTCAAAATGATTTCCTCTATGAAAAACGAGCCCCCTAATACAATAGGGGGATTTCTAGTTTGGTCTTACGAAAACTGATATAATATATATTACGTTTTCATTCTTTACGATTGAAAACTTTTAATAATCTTGAAGGTAGGAATTTCTAATGAAATCGAAAGCAAAATTTAGTATTCGTTACAAAATTATGGCTGGTTATTTAGTTATCATTTTGTTCTTACTTATTTCTTTCATTATGTTAAACAATGGGATTTCCAGTTTACAAAAATCTCGTAATTTTATTATTGATCACGATTTTAAAGTTCTTAATTTAACGAATCAAGTGGAGAAAGATTTACTAACAATTGAAAATAAAGCGAAAGGATTTATCACTTCTAATGATGCAAATTACGTTCAATCCCTTAACGCTGCGGAAAAGGATTACGAAAAACATTATCAAAATCTTTTAGCTCTATTAGAGGATAACCCTTCTCAGCAAGAAAAATTAAAACAGATTAATGAAAACATTAATAATTGGGTTAATAAAGAGATTCACCCATTCATTACGAATCACAATAGTAATAACGTACAAGCAATCGACACGACTCAAATTCAATCATTACAATCGCAACTAACTAACTTCCGTAGTGTAGAGGAGCAACTAACGAAAAAAAGAGCTGCACAATTAGATACTGAAAATAATAAATTAGAGATTTGGTTATACAGCTTATTGTTCTTACTTTCTTGTATTTCCATTATCATTTCACTCTATATTTCGAATTCCATTACAAAAACGATTAAAAATGTAATTCAAGTTATTAAATCCATTTCTTCTAAAGAAAAAATTACGGAAAGAATTCATGTGAACAGCCATGATGAAATAAAAGATTTGGCTCATACAACGAACCATTTACTAGACGAAATATCGAAAAGAGAGTGGTTGCAAACTGAGCTTGCAGAATTAATTTTAATGTATCAAGGTGTATCTTCTATTGAGATGTTAGGTAACAAAATTCTTAGTGGAATGATACAAAAAACGCAAACTTCTTGCGGTGCATTTTATGTACGTGAAGAAATTGAAGAAACTGTCTACTATGTGAAAAAAGCTTCTTTCGCCGGTCAAGGTCCTGATGTTGGAAAACAGTCCATTAAAATGGGTGAAGGCTTAATTGGGCAATGTGCTTTAGAAAAACAAAGCTTTATTCTTCGAGAAATACCAGAAGAATTTCGTTATGTTACTAGCGGATTATTAGAAATACGCCCTAAAAACCTACTAGTCATCCCTATCTTATTTGAAGATGAAGTGATCGCAGTGATGGAGTTAGTAAGTGTAACTGAGATTTCAGACTTACATCAAGAATTAATTCAACAAACCGTTGATAATCTAGGTTTAACAATCCATAGCATTATGGGACGTATGCGAATTCAAACCCTTTTACATGAATCACAAGCAATGACAGAAGAGCTGCAAGTTCAATCAGAAGAATTACAAACGCAAGCTGAAGAACTACAAATGCAAGCCGAAGAATTACGAACAACGAATGAACAACTAGAGTCTAGAACGGAAGAGGCGGAGCAAAAGACAGCTGACTTACAAATTACTAAATCAGAATTAGAAGAAAAAGCAAGTGAGTTATTACGTAGCTCAAAATACAAATCAGAATTTCTAGCAAATATGTCACATGAATTACGAACACCGTTAAATAGTATTTTACTATTATCTGAAATGTTAAAAGAAAATCATGATAATCATTTATCCGACGATGAAATTGAATTAGCAACTGTCATTCATTCATCAGGAAAAGATTTACTTACTTTAATTAATGACATACTTGATTTATCGAAAGTAGAAGCTGGGAAACTAGATGTGATTTTCGAAGCAACGAATATAAGTGATATGGCAGCAAGTATGCATCAAAACTTCTTACATATCGCTGCACAAAAAAATGTCGAATTTACGATTAAAGACAGTGACACCATTCCGGATTTGTTTTATACAGATGCAAAACGGATTGAGCAAATTATTAAAAACTTATTATCCAATGCATTTAAATTCACCGAAAAAGGATCCGTTTCTTTACATTTCGATTCAATAGAAATAAGTAATTTGAGTCATGATATGCAGTCTATAAGTAATGATTGGATGAAAATTTCGGTAAAAGATACTGGTATTGGTATCTCTAAAGAACAGCATCAACTTATTTTCGAAGCCTTTCAACAGGCAGATGGTGCAACGATTCGAAAATATGGTGGTACAGGCTTAGGATTATCTATTTGTAAAGAGTTTGCTAGACTGTTAGGTGGTTGGATTACGTTAGAGAGTCATGTAGGAGAAGGCAGTACTTTCACTGTATATATTCCTAACCTTCCAAATGGATTAACTGATATACAAGTATCCAATTTAGAAGTTGCAGCAACGATAGAAGATGTTATTCCTGCTGAAGTTGTGGAGGAAACTATCGTTACTACCGAAACAAATAACGTCTTCCAAGAGAAAACTATTTTAATTGTCGATGATGATCACCGAAATATATTTGCATTACAAAATGCATTAAAAAAACAGCATGCCAACATTATTACTGCCCAAAACGGCATAGAGTGTTTAGACATACTAAAAAACAATACAAATATTGACCTTATTTTAATGGATATTATGATGCCGAATATGGACGGTTATGAAACGATGGAACATATCCGAATGAACTTAGGGTTAAGTGAAATACCTATTATCGCATTAACTGCGAAAGCAATGCCAAATGATAAAGAGAAATGTTTATCTGCTGGCGCTTCAGATTATATAAGTAAACCATTAAATTTACATCAACTCTATTCGGTAATGAGTGTATGGTTAATAAAATAAGTGAGGTTTAGTTGGAGTGGAAAATAAGTATTATAATTTTGATCCATCTGTAGATATGGATAAGCGCATGAACTTAGAAATTGAATTACTATTGGAAGCGGTATTTAAACTATCTGGCTTCGATTTTCGCCAATATGCTCGCACATCTATTTATAGAAGAATTTGTAATAGAATGCAGATCTCTAATATTCCAACCATTTCAAAGTTAATTGAAAAAGTAATTCATGAGGAAGGGTTTTTAGAACAGTTATTAAATGATTTCTCCATTAACGTAACTGAAATGTTTCGTAACCCTAATTTTTTTAAAGCGCTAAGAGAGCATGTCATTCCTGAATTAAAAAAGTATCCTGAAATTAGAATTTGGCACGCCGGATGCGCAACTGGTGAAGAAGTATTATCCATGTCCATCTTACTTCACGAAGAAGGATTAAGTGAAAAAGCTGTTATTTACGCAACAGATATGAATACAAATGTGTTAGAAAAAGCAAAACAAGGTATCCTTCCGTTAAATAAAATGCAAACTTATACGAAAAACTATTTACAAGCTGGCGGTACACAAGCATTTTCTAACTATTATTCAACAGATAATCGTTTTGCTTATTTTAATCCATCACTGTTACAAAACATTATTTTTGCACAGCATAATTTAGTAACTGATCAATCTTTTAACGAATTTCATATTATACTTTGCCGTAACGTTTTAATTTACTTTACGAGTAAACTTCAAAACCAAGTACAGCAACTATTTTATGAAAGTTTAGGTCACAACGGATTCCTATGTTTAGGAAATAAAGAAACTCTTCGTTTTTCCGATATAATGCCGCATTATATCCAATTTAATCCGAACGAACAAATCTATCAAAAAATACAATAAAAGCGTATGAAATCCTTATTTGGATTTCATACGCTTTTTATTTCGCATTCGTTTGTATCATAATGAGGCACATATCATCTGATTGTTCTTTCTTCTGTTCTTCCTTATAAAACCCTTCTATCTCTTCTTCTAAATCTCCCCATTTCCTTTTTGTAAAAGCACGTAATTTCTCTTCAGACTCAAATTCATCATTTGCAATCGCTTCAAGAACACCATCTGTAAACAATATGATTTGAGCGTTCTTCTCAAAAGGTATAACTGTCTTTTTAACTTTTATTTCATCAAAAAATCCTACCGCGCAACTCCCGCGATTCAGTTCAACCATATTTGTTTCATCAACTAAAACGTATCCAGCAGGATGTCCTGCATTTACATATTCAATTGTTCTCTTTTCTGTATCCACTACTAAGTATATCGTTGTAAAATAATATGGAATATTGTCATTCTCATTATGTAAAAGAGTCATATATTTATTTAAGTCTTTAATGACGAGTTCTGGATCGATTAAAGATTTAATCGTTTCACGTAATACAGACGAAATAAACATACAAACTAATGAAGCAGATATACCATGTCCCATCACGTCTAATAATATAATACCGTAGCGGTTTTCATCGATTTTATACCAATAATACATATCTCCAGCTAGTTTGAATGAAGGTAAATAGCTTGCTTCAATTTTTATATGATTTTCTCTTAATGGGCTACTTAATAAATTTCTTTGTACTTGCGTAGCTAAATCTAGTTCATTCCGAAGATTTTCTTCTTGTTCTTTATGCCAATTTAATTCCGATTTCAAGCGTAACGCTACACGCATACGTGCTAATAGTTCAACTTTATTTATAGGTTTCGTAATATAATCCATTGCCCCCATATCAAGAGCTTCGGCCAATTTATTGGCATCCTCTAAAGCTGTAACAAAAATAATAGGGATATCTTTAAACTTCTCCTCTTTTTGTAATCGCCTACAAACTTCAAGTCCATCAATTTCAGGCATCATAATATCTAATAGTATTAAATCAATTTCATTATGCCTGGAAGAATCTTTTCCAAAATGTATGTATTCGAAGAGCTCTTGTGCAGAATTGAGTGATACAAGATCATGATATCCGGCTTGTTTTAAAATCTTCTCAATTACAAATATGTTAACCGGATTATCATCAACAATTAAAATGGACACAAGTTATTTCCCCTTTTCTTATTTAAAATGTAAATCTATTATCATTTTCTATTTTTCTAGTATTACATAATCAGTTACAAAATGAAAATTTCTTACTCAAACATATTTATACAACAAAAGAACAAACCCCTAGAAATAGGAATTTGTTCTTTCACTCTATAAATTTCTACTTTTAATTTAACACCATTGCTTTATCATTTAAAAGACGATCTAATTCTTCCATATGATTAGTTTCATCTGCAATCATATCTTCTAGTTTTACAACTAACTCTGTCATATTTAATTTCGCTGCCTGTTCTTTTCTCATTTCATAACGCTTAATTGTTTCATATTCTGATTGTCTAGCGGATTCTAACATTTCTCGAACATCTTCTACTTGTTTCACTGGTAAAGGGATTGTAGTAGGTGTACCACCTAACGTCTTAATTTTCTCCGCTAAATATAGGGCATGTCCTTGTTCATCACTAATTTCAGATTCAAAGAAAGGTTTTAACACTTGTCTATATATACCAGAAACTGTAGCTGCATTATGGTTATACATAATAATTGCTGAGTATTCTCCTGCTAAATCTTCATTCAATCCTTCGATTAGTTCTTTCACATCGTGTGACATTTTTATATCTCCTCCTATACTTAATAACTACCCCTTTTCTCATGTTTTAAACATAGCTCTTTAAAATTTTTATGTATCTAAAAACGCTGCTTGCTTCAATTTACTTATCGCTTGTCTTTTAATACGAGAAACGTGCATTTGTGAAATACCTAACCGTTCCCCTGTATCTTTTTGATTTAAATTTTCTCCAAATATATAATGAATAACACTCTTTTCTGTCTCATTTAATACGTTAAAAATATCCTTTAAAACGAGACGCCTTTCTGTCTCTTCATATCCTTGCTCTACTTCACCTACAGATTCAATCCTCGCTACCGAACTGCCATCAGATGAATTTTCAACTACATCATCTAAGGAAGATACGCGATAATTATTTTTCGCATCCATAATTTCTAGCACTTCCTCTTCGGATAGTCCTAAATGATCTGCAATCTCTATAATCTTCGGTGAACGCTGCAAACGATCTGTTAGCTCCTCTATCGCAAGTCTAATCTTCCCGCCTAAATCTTTAATTCGCCTTGGAACGTGAATACCCCAAGTTTTATCACGTAAATATTTCTTTATTTCGCCTACTATTGTAGGTATTGCAAACGGCTCAAAAGCATTCCCTATCGAATAATCATACCTTCTTATTGCACCTAAGAGCCCTATCATTCCTACTTGTATAATATCTTCATGCATCGGCCCACCTTTTGAATAGCGATATGCAATGGAGTATACAAGATTTTTATAGTGATTAACCAATCTTTCCTGTGCTTCATCACATTGGTTTTGTTGGAAGTCTGCAATTAGTTTAATAACGTCTTCTTTAGTAAGATTTGTAGGTTGAGATTGGATTTCCATCATTCTCCACCTGCTCTCTTTGTATATATTTTGTCATTAAAACTGTCATGCCCTCATCATGCATAATTTGTATATCATCCATTAACGTATTGATTAAATATAAACCTAAACCATTTTCTGGCAAATGCTCTACTGATTTATTAATATCATACGGACCAACTTTACTTTTTAAGCTATTAAAATCAAAGCTAACTCCATTATCCGCAGCCATAATTTCTAATCGATCTTCATATAAGCCAAAGACAATTGTAATTTCTCCAACGTCTTCTTTATATGCATGTTGTACAATGTTTGTACATGCTTCACTAATAGCAATTTTCATATCTTCTATATCGTCATAAGCAAAGCCCATTCGATTCGCAACACCAGCCATTGTTAAACGAATAATAGCCACATATTCTGCTTTTGCAGGAATTTTCATTTCTATCTTTTCAAATCTCTCCATCATCCCTAGTCACCTTCTTTCTACTTTTTCAAAATCGGAATTCAAATTTAATATTTCTGTTAGTCCTGTGATATCGAATAATCTTTTTAGTCTTTTAGATACACCAATAAACTCTAGCTTTCCATCATTTTTCTTAATTGCTTTTAATAGAGCTATAAACACGCCTAAACCTGTACTATCCATATACTCTACCTCAGTAAAATCTACTACAATATGAACCTCTTTTTCGCTTGCAATAGGCATAATCTTATTTTTCAAATCTGATGCCGTATATGCATCAATTTCACCATTAAGTTGTACTGTATAACCTACATCATTTTGCAAAATATTTATTGCCAAATTCATCATTTCCGCCCCCTTATCTCAAACTCTTACTATTTAATTACCCATAAAAATTAATTTTAAACATATTTTTTTATTTTCATTATAAATAAATTTTCTACACCTTTCTCGGCTTAACACTTAAATCGTACTAATAAATGTTTAAAACTTATAATTTTGTGTATGTATAATGTATAAACATTATTTTTAGGGGGATCTATCTATGGAAGAGCACAACTTTAAAAAGGGAGATTTTGTTCAATTTTCTTATCGACACGATCATGCTACAAAATTAATTGGTTCCATTATTAACATACTAACGAATACAATTGTAGTAGATATCGGTAATAGCGAAGACTTATCTCATATAGAACCGAGGCAGGTCGTAAGGATAAATAATTGTGAAAAAGTAACGATGGTTTAATACATAATGAACACTCCCCCACTTAGCAAAGCTTGAAGTGGGGGTTTCTAACGTTTCGACCTAACGGACGATTAACGTCAGGGGAGTTAACACATTAGCGAGCTGTTTCACGCCTAACCCCTCTATCCCATTTGTCCATGCATTTGGGATTACTTTTCGTAAAATGTTAGCCGCAGCATTTACATCTGCATTAA
>NZ_RPSJ01000049.1:0-421 GCF_003946765.1 Bacillus sp. 2D03
TCCTGCGGTGGGTGACCACCGTGCGGGTTCGACCCCCGCCCTCGGCACCATATGCGCCCGTAGCTCAATTGGATAGAGCGTTTGACTACGGATCAAGAGGTTAGGGGTTCGACTCCTCTCGGGCGCGTTTTCTTTCGGGAAGTGGCTCAGCTTGGTAGAGCACCTGGTTTGGGACCAGGGGGTCGCAGGTTCAAATCCTGTCTTCCCGATACTTGTTTGGGGCCTTAGCTCAGCTGGGAGAGCGCCTGCCTTGCACGCAGGAGGTCAGCGGTTCGATCCCGCTAGGCTCCACCATTAGTTCTTTGAAAACTGAACGAAACAAACAACGTGAAACGTCAATTTTTATTTTAGATGCTAGACAAACTAACTTTATTGGAGAGTTTGATCCTGGCTCAGGATGAACGCTGGCGGCGTGCCTAAT
>NZ_RPSJ01000050.1:0-272 GCF_003946765.1 Bacillus sp. 2D03
CTTTCTAACTTAACCAAACTAAAAATTAAAAAATATGAGCTACACTGTTATCTAGTTTTCAAAGAACATACATTTATATATGAGAGATAGTTCTCTCAAAACTGAACAAAACGAAACACGGAAACTTTATTGATGAACAGCGTTCATCAATTCTCCATAGAAAGGAGGTGATCCAGCCGCACCTTCCGATACGGCTACCTTGTTACGACTTCACCCCAATCATCTGTCCCACCTTAGGCGGCTGGCTCCAAAAAGGTTACCCCACCGACTTC
>NZ_RPSJ01000051.1:0-257 GCF_003946765.1 Bacillus sp. 2D03
CCTAACGGACTGTTTGAAGTGGGGGCTTCTCGGTTAGTCGTTACTTTTGGTAGCTAACGAATTCGTCCTAAGACAGCCGAGCTAACTCCCTTGTTCCAAGGGTTATTTTATTGCTATCTATACTAACGCCAATAGGCGTATTGCTTCATTTTTGATATTGATAGCTGCGTTATAATCTCTATCGAGATTTACACCGCATATACAAGAATAGACTCGCTCAGACAATGACATATTTTTCACATTTCCACAACTGCTAC